>NZ_JBHZBG010000001.1:0-588846 GCF_042754695.1 Nocardia sp. NPDC059195
CGGCGAGTTGTTCGATCCAGCCAAGGCTTTCGCGATTCCCGTCCGTTTCACGCCAGAACCGGTCGCCGCTTGACTCTTAGCGATATCGGAGGTCTCTTTGCTCGCACCGACGCACCATCGACCACGACGCGCGACCAGTCGAGCAACCCCTCACTGCCGAGCTCGTCGAGCACGGCGCACTGTAGGCGCCGCCATAAACCTGCCTCGGTCCACGCAGTGAACCGCCGATGCGCGGTCGGGACGGTCACCCCGAATCCCGGTGGCAACATCCGCCAAGCACATCCGCTGGTCAACACGTACACGACGGCGGTGAACACGGCCCGCTCATCGGTGGGAGCGGTCCCGCCGCCCTGGCGGCGCGGCGAGAACGCCGACAACAACGGCTCGACGAGCTCCCACAGCTCATCGGGCACCAAACGCAACGAAAGTTGGTCGGTCACGACCGAAGATCATGCACCACAACAGAACACGCTGGGCCAGCGGCCACGGCCTGCGACATGAGACATCCTCTTACCGCACTGACCGAACCGGCCAGTGCCGCGTGTGGTCGAGTGGCCGTCAGGCCCGCCTTCTCACAGACAAATCGCATAGTCTGCCGCGGTGCCCAAGCTAACGCTGTCGAACCTTTCGCAGAGAAAATACTCACGGTCTGGCTCGAACCGTGGGGCCGGGATTACTGGATGCGACCGGGAGATGTCTTCATCATCGAATCCGACGACCGCGCCTCCTTCGCGCAGGCGAATAATGATCCGCCATTCGAGGTCTCGTGGCTCAAGGGCGGCATCATGGTCGGTGTGATGGTGGACAGCACCATGCGGGATCGGGACGGAATTGAGCGTGAGTGCGGCCATCAACGGCCTGTTGACCTCGACGGGCGGTAGCCCCGTAGCTCGGGCTAGATCCGGTGCGTCGACACTGCCTCTAGACATCCTCTTCTGCCGCGACCCGCGCGATCCCGACGGCCGCGGTCCCAGCTGACGAACGCACTCAACTGCCGATTATGTGTTGTCGATGCGGTGTACCGACCTACGACGTACTTCCCGTACCAACGGGCTCACAAGGAACATCTCATCGGGAGCCGAGGCCTCCAGACACGCCCAGTACTCGAGCCTCTGCGCGATTCCTGGTGCTTGCGTGGCTTCCCAAACCGCAACCAGAGCCTCTACCAACAGTTCGGTTCGTTCCGACTGATCATCCTGTGCCGACGTGATGAGCAGATCGTCCTCGGCCGACTGGAGGACCAGATCCAGCAACCAGAAACTCAGCTCCCAGTCGGTCTTATTCGCGAGTAGCAGGCAAACGAATTGATCGAGCCGCACCGGATCGGACACCTCGATCGGCCAGTCCTGCATCCAGTTTTCGTGCGCGATGTCCGCCAGTTGCGCCACTCGCGAGGCCGAATCCCCGCCTGGATAGATCATGGAGCTGAAGGTAGCCAACGCTGCGAACTTTGGCGATGGAGTTACCACTCTGCGGGATCCCTCCAGCCGAAACTGCTCGGACGCAGCACATCAACCGGCATTGTCTGGCGTGCGGCGGTCACCACCGCTGAGTAGCGCCCTGTTTGCGGACCGTGTGTCGAGAGCACCGGTGAGGGTCACCGATTCAGCCTGCGAGGATTCGGGGTTCAGCGGGATTCCGAGCGGTTCTCGTTGGGCCGTGCGATGATTCAGCCACGCGTGCGTCGATACACGCGTCGATCTGTGGTTCTTGTCGAGGGTGGTGACGAGCCGATGTTCACGAACGCACGCCTTATCGTCTTCATTGTTGTTCTCGGTGTGTGCCTCGTGGCCGTGGTCGTCCTTGCCTGGATTTCGTGGGTCCGAACAGTCGGAGCACCGGTGGCGCTAGGCCACGTCCCGCTCTTCGGATGAGACAGGATGTGCGGCCACCAGGGTCACGCAGAACCTCTGAGGTCGAAGGACTTTCGGGAACGATAGCTACAGCACAGTCATCGGACATGCAAGCCGTGGGGAGGGATGTGCCCCGAGAGCAGGTCGCGGGGCGGCTGGTGGAGCTCGCGGGGCCTCACGATGATCTGACCAAAGATCAGAGGAGGCTGTGCCTGGACGGCGCCTACCTCGATATGTGCTTGTCCGCAGGGGATCCGATCGAGGATTGGATTCGTCCGTGGGCGGAGATCAGGGCTATCGGGCATCGGCTCGTTCGCGAGGGTGGCGGTGGCCTGCTGCGGACGGTGGGGGAGGAAATACGTCGCATCGACGAGGTGACAATCGCGACCGCGCAGCCGATCACGGTGCATCGTGTCGATGGTGACCACATAATTCGGGAGGACGCTTCCCTTTTGGGTTTCTCCCCTGCGCTCGGGTTGATCGACATCGTGTGGGAATTGCTGGGTCGGACGCCGGAGCAGGTCGCGAGCGAAGTCTTCGAATTGGCAACGGTCAGCGCATCAGAATTCTCCGAGGTACCGGATGACCGTAAGGCATTGCTGTGGAGCGGCGACTACCTCGATGAAGTCGTGTCGAGCGCCGAGCAGGTCGAGGAGGCGTTACGCGCCAGGGCTGGGATCAGAGCAGTCGGATATCGGCTCGACTGCGCGAATGGTATCGAGTTGATGCGGACAGTGCACAGCATGTTGAGCTCGAATCCGCAAAAGCAGCTGCTCGTCGGCATCTTGTGGGGAGGCGGCAGCTCCGGCAACGGCCGACCAATCGGCGGGTGGCGGAACTGAAGAAACGCCGCCGATAACAGCGAACCCACCTCTCCCTCGATCCGCGGAGAGGCACCGACTCACCCTGCGACGACGTGCTA
Source organism: Nocardia sp. NPDC059195 (assembly GCF_042754695.1). NCBI lineage: Bacteria > Bacillati > Actinomycetota > Actinomycetes > Mycobacteriales > Nocardiaceae > Nocardia > Nocardia sp. NPDC059195. Next base: position 2,776 of record NZ_JBHZBG010000001.1, read on the forward strand.
TTGCCCTATCGGCCGATGGTCAGGCCTCATCAGCGTTCGACGATCCACGGATCGCAGAATCCCAAGCAGCAACCCCGAGCGACGAGCCTGCGTCAGGCGATGCCGTAATAGTAGTTTGACGCTCCAGGTGCGCATAGCGGACCTGGAGCTCTATCGCGTTGTAGAGCTCTTGCTTGTGTTCAGGGGCGCCTCCCGCGAGGATCAAGCGAATGTCTCCCAGTGATCCGATGAGCTGGCGGAACTCGGTCTCGGTGAACTTTTCCTCCTTGGATAGATTGTTCAGTTCGACCTGTGCGGCGGCTTTGTCTGCTTGGGCCGAGTTCAGTGCGTCGACGACGGCTTGTGGGTCGACGCCGGCCTCGATAGCGGCGAGGCGGCGTCCGATACGGGTTTGAGCCTGCTCGATGCGCCTCCGCAGGGCGGCTCGGCGTGTATCGGTTCCGCGGTCTTCCTGCGCCTGGGTACGCGCATGGACGAAGCACAGCCGTTGCCAGGGCGGCGTCGGTCGTGTCGAACGGGGGATCGGCGAAGACCGAGCAGGAATCGTGTGGTGATGGCGCAGTCACGCTGAAGACAGGAGCAAGGTTCCAGAGGCGGTTGAGGGCTTTGACCCAAACCTGATTCGCTTGCTGAAATCGAAGGGACGTAGCGACAATGGCCGCATGTTGCTGGATGACGACTACGCGAGTTTGGTTCCGAATCCCCCGACCCGTTTCGGGTTGACCGAGCTGCGAGATTCGTATGTCGATGCGGTCGCCGATGAAGAAGTCCAGCGACCGATGGCCGAGGAGCGTCGCGCCTACTTCGAGGGACTCTGTGGGTTGTTCGAACTCGATCTGCCTACGTCTCGTAAAGCCCTCGGCTGGAGTCCGGCACGGTACGTGCATGGCCTGGTACTCAATTCCGCGAAGTCGTTGCTGCGCACCGGTTCCCCGTGGGACGGCTATCTCGAAGCGGGGGCGCTGATCGGGGCGCTCGATGATCTGGGTATCGGCGAAGCACATCGGTCGATGGTGCTGGAACTGCGCACGACCGTGGAAGCGTCGCGGTCCCAGCATCGGGCGTTGCTGGACCTGTTGCTGACCGGGTTGCTGGGCGAGCGCGCGCAAGTGGTGTTCACGCTGGTCGATCTCGAGGCCGCCGGTATCGAGCGTGCGGTGCCGATCCGCAATCTGCCTGACTGACCGCGATCGGATCGGGTTGCGGGGTCGACGTGGCACGAGGCGCCTCCGCTTCGCTGTGGCAACGTCGACCGGTCATCACTCGGTCGCTGCGCAGTCAACGACCGAGCATCAGTCATTCGCAGCCGGTGTCACGGTGGATCGGCGCTGTCGGACACTCACGGTCAGCCCCTTTGGGGCGATGAAAATCACTGAGCCGCAACATCTTCCACTGTCAGGTGTCAGAGCGAGTGGCGGCAAGCGCGGGTGTAGGAATGTCGCGACGGTAGATGGTGTCCCGGTCCAATCCCGTCGGACCGGGACACCATCTACCTGTTGCTCCACGGTTCGTTTCCGGTGTCAGGCCGCGAGGGGTTCGACCGATTCGTCATCGACCACTGCGACGGCCGGGCTGTCGAGATTGACGTTGTTGTCGTCGATCTCGCCGGTGATGGCACGTTCGACGTCGACGAGCGCGAAGTCTTTCGTCGCGCCGAGCTCTGCGAGAAAATTCAGGTACCGGGCGCCCTCGGAAGGGGCACTGCGCCAGGAGTTCTTTTCGATCTGGGATTCGTGCGCGCCGAGTACGAGCGCGAGCATGATCACCCGCGCGCCCCCGTCGCCGCCGCGGCGATCTTTCGGTGTCGTCGTCGACCGCGACATTGACCGCCCACTGGTGGGCATCAGCGTAGATCTCGGTCTAGGTATCCGGCTCACCCGCACCATCGGCAAGGTGCGTGGCAGGGATCGGGTTCGTCGTGTCGAGGTCGCCGGCGAGGATCCGGAACGCCGCGTAGGGAAGTGCTGCGGTCAGGCGGGCACGGGTAGCCACGCGTTGCTGCTCGATCAAAGCCGCCTGATGCCAGACGAAGGACGGGCGACCGTACGACAGCAGCTTGTCGATTTCTACAACGCGACCGTATCCACTCCATGGATTGCTGCCGAACGCGGATACGTCGATGCGGTCATCGAACCGGCCCAGACCCGGCTCGAAATTCGGAAAGCTCTGCGGATACTGAGAGACAAGGACGTCCGGCATGCCCCAAGAAAACACCATCGCATGCCGTTGTAGCACTGGCCCCATCGAAGCGGCGAACTGGCCCGCAGCGGCACCAATTGCCGTGGTGCGCATCGGCAAGGGGGACCGGGCAGATTCGGCCGGCCGACTTCTTCGTCATGCCGAACTGACGGAAGTGGGGTGATGTCGTCTCATACCCGGATCGCGTACACGCCGTACCCGCCGTACACATACGCCCTCTTGTTGGCGACCGAGATCGAACTGCGTGCTGCGGCGGGGTCGCGTTCCCACTGGCCTTCGTCTACAGCGGTACCGATTTTGCATTCCCATCGGAGTGTGCCGGTGGCCGCGTCGAATGCGTGGACTTCGGACTCCCACACCGCGAACACGGTTCCGTCGGCAACGCACGGCGCCCCCAAGTGCCCCTTGCCACCAACACGCGACCATCGCTTCCTGCCGGTTCTGCGGTCGAATGATTCCAGCGGTGTGCTCGGTGCTCCGCCGCCACCATATTCTTCCGGTTCGCCGCCCACGACGATCGCATCCCCATCAGGGACGGCGTATCGACCGCGGTTGGTGCGGAATTCACCGGGTGTGCCGAGAGTCCACAGCGGTTCGCCGGAGGCGAGGTCGAAGACCTGGATCTGCGGCTGCTTCAATTTGGCAACCACCACGGTGTCGGCGGTGATGGAGGGTCGGAAGAGCGGGTCGTAGTCGCTCAGTTCACCCACGGCGGCCCGCCACCGTATCGCGCCAGTGACGGAATCCAGGACGAAAAGCGAATCGCCTTGGACGGCTGCGATGACACCGTTCCCCGCAGTGATGTACAGGTTGCCGCGACTTCCACTGTCAGTTGGGGTCGACCAGCGTGCGGTACCGCTCTTGGCATCGAGTGCAACAACGTCGAAGACAGGCAGCGGCCCCTCTGCATAGACATATGGCGGGTCGTTTGTTGCGCACAGGTTGTAGGTGCCATTGACGGCTCCTGCCTCCCATGGCCGCCCTCCGGTCGCCCATCGCCGCGCTCCGGTGGTCGCGTCGAATCCGATCAGTGAGTTGTCGCCGTTGACGATCACGGTGCCATCCGCGACGACGAGGACCTGCACCTCGCCGTCGGCGAGCTTGCTGCCGATCTCGACGCTCCACAGCACCGCGCCGGTTGCTGCGTCGAGTGCGTGCAGTCGGTTGTCCTGGCCGCACACGAAGACGCGTCCGTTGGCGACTACCGGTGGCGATCCGTCTCTAGTGATGTGGGGACGGATCTTGGCTTGCCACAGGATTTGGCCGGGTTGTGGTTCGGGCTGGGTTTTCGGCGCTTCCTCTTCGCTCGCCACCAGCTTGACCGCGGCGTAGCCGCCGCCGACGAGGGCGCCGGTGCCGAGCAAGCCGAACCCGATCAGCCCTTTGCTGAGCATGGTTCTGCGGCCCAGCGAAGTGGGCCCCGAACTTGGGCCGGGGGAGTTCGGTAGGACGCCGACCCTCTCGGTGGGCCGTACGGCGGACACTTCGAACGACGGGGCCGGTGCTGGTCCGTCCGTCGATGGAGCTTCGAGCTGCCGGAGTATCTGTGTGGTCGTGAGCCGGGCGTCAGGATGTCGCGCGAGGCAGCCCGCGATGACGAAGCGGAGTCTGGTTTCGGGTATGCCGGTGAGGTCCGGTGGCTGGGTAGTCACGCGATGCAGGAGCGTCGCGGCGTCGGCGTCGCAGAATGGGGGACGCCCCGTCAGTGCGGAGGAGAGCAGGGCGCCCAGGGAGAACACATCCGAGGCGGGTCCGGCCGGTTCACCGGTGAGTTGTTCCGGCGACGTGAACGCCGACGGTGTGGAATGGGTCCTGGGAAGACTGAAATCGATGACCCGAAGGCCGGTTTCGGTGATGATCACCGACTCGGGGGTGATGGCGCCGTGCACCAGACCCGCACCGTGGATGGCGATCAAGGCGTGCGCGATACCGATGCCGATGCTCTCGACCGCCGGTAGTGGCAGCGGCCCGTATTCGGTCACCAGCTCGCGCAGCGAGGGGCCGGTGATGTATTCGGTTGCTGCCCACGGCTGCGGAGCCTCCGGGTCTGCGTCCAGGACCGTCGGTGTGAAGTCGCTGTGCACGGCTCGTGCGGCCGCGAAAATCTGTGCGAGCTCGCTTCGGCCGCTGATACCGGTTCCGCGGTCCGAGTGCATCGTGTGGACGACGACATTCTCCGCGCCGCGGGCACAAGCCAAATAGGTATCGCCGCGTGCGTCCGAACCGAGTCGGCCGATCAACGCGTACGGACCGATCGTCGACGGATCGGAAGCCCGCAATGGCAGCGTGCGCGGGCCGGACTGCGTGGCAGGCCCGATCAGGGATGCGCCAGCTGAGGCACCGGTCGGCAGCGAAGTCGGCGGCTGTGGTCTTTCCGTGTCGTGAATCGTTTGCCCTCGTTCGCCCCCCAGGGCATCCAGTTGCTGAGCCGCCCGAGCCTGCTGCCAGCGTTGCACCTGGATGATCACTGCTCCCAGGCAGAATGCCGCGACCGCGAGCACACCTGCCCGGATCAATTCCACTGCTATCAGCCCGAATCCGCCCACCGGTGCGTACCCGTAGATGAGGTAGTCACCGGCCCTTTCCGTCCGCACCGCGGGGAGGCTCAAAACCAATGCGACGAACCCGAGTACCCACCCGAGTAGCAAGAACAACCACCACGCGGTGACCCATCCGCCGGCGCGACGGCCGCGCAGATCCAGCGCGTCCGGCGGTGTACGCGGATCACTCGCTCGCCACACATCGGACATAATCGTGTGCGGGAACCAAACATTGACCACCGGGCAGAACCAGCCACCGATCACCCAGCCCATGGAACGCCGATGGCGCGCGGCGCACAGCGCTTCGGCATTGCGGCGCGCCCGCCACAACCACGTGATGACGGTGACTCCTGCGCCGAGTTGCAGGATGGCCGAGATGATTCCGGCCCAGGTGTAGGACTGCCACTGCGTGCGTGTCCCTGTCGGCTGTCTCCAGCTTCTCTCGAAGTCCGCCAGCAGTATCCAGTCGGCGATCGCACTGACGAACATCATCACCACAGCCCCGGCGACCAGGGTGATCGCCCATGCTCCCAGCATCCCGATCGGCCGTATCTGCTTACCGTCACGCACGATTGCCTGGTCCCACCCCATCGACATGTTCCGATCCCTTCAAGTCCAGCGTGCCACGCCGGGCCGGTGACGATATCGGATTACGTTGCCGCAGCGTCGCATCGAGTCAACCAGGCCCTCGACCATGCAACCAGATCGAGGGGGCATATGGGCAAGGTCGCACCGCCGATTCCTTCGTCGCAACGCTGGGCGAGCGCACGGATGTTGGTCGTGCCGGATCCGCAACAGGCAACTCTTAGCCGCATCCGCGATTTTCTGGCGTCAGGCCGGAAACCACCGACAGCGAATTTGATGCTGAACGGGGTACTTCGTGTGCGGCAGGTATGTAATCCTGCGGCAAGGAGTTGATCTGGGCCGTTGGTGGCGCGCTGTGCCGCCGCCTATGGCGCAGCATCGCATTCAGAGCCGCCGCCGCGCTGACCTGACTCAGCGGCATATCGTCCGTGTATCGGAAAACTCATACGTTATGGCAACACCACGCTGTCTTGACTGGACGCATGGCCTACCGCGAACTGAATTCGATCTACAGCGATGCGATCGCGGACCGTCGCGCCCGAGCAATGGCCGAGCGGTCCGCGTCGACCGTTCCAACGATAGGTGCCACGGTCTTCGGGTGCGGCGAGGAGGAAGCCGCCCTGTTCCGAAAGGTGGGAGCCTGCCTCGGAGTGCTGCTCACGATCACCGAGGCAGCCGTCTGTGAGACCAACGCTGAGCTGGCACGTGGCAGCCGATGCATCAGCGTGAGTCACAAGACCCAGATCACCGATTCCACGCTGCTGGCGCTGAGCCGAGCCGGTGTGGAGTACATCTCCACCAGGAGCATCGGCTACAACCACCTCGACCTGACGTACGCAGAGCGCGTCGGCATCTCGGTCGGCAACGTCGCGTACTCACCGGACAGTGTGGCCGACTACACGTTGATGTTGATGCTGATGGCCGTGCGCCACGCGAAATCCGGTTTCCGTCGCACCGACATGCATGACTACCGGCTCAGCGACATGCGTGGCAAGGAACTGCGCGACCTGACCGTCGGGGTGATCGGGACGGGACGCATCGGCACAGCGGTCATCGACCGGTTGCGGGGCTTCGGCTGCCGCGTCCTGGCACATGACAGCCGGCCGCACGCCGGCGCCGACTACGTTCCGCTCGATGAACTGCTGAGGCAGAGCGACATTGTCACTCTGCACACCCCACTCACCGCGGACACCCACCATCTCCTCGATCGCCACCGCATCGAGCAGATGAAGCGCGGCGCGTACGTCGTCAATACGGGGCGCGGACCGCTGCTCGATACGGCGGCTCTCCTGTCCGCACTGGAGAGCGGTCGGTTGGGCGGCGCGGCGCTGGATGTCCTCGAAGGCGAGGAAGGGATCTTCTACGCCGACTGCCGAAACACGGTGATCGAGAACGAAGCTCTGGTGCGGCTGCAGCGCCTGCCGAACGTACTGATCAGTCCGCACTCTGCGTACTACACAGACCACGCCCTGAACGACACCGTCGAAAACAGCCTTATCAACTGCCTGAACTTCGAAAGCGGGAAAACAGCATGAGCAGACCAAAGGTCGGGGTCATCTTCGGAGGGACTTCCGAAGAACATCTCGTCTCCATCAAGTCGGCGCGAGAGGTGGCAAGGAATCTCGACACCGAGAAGTACGAACCGTTCTGGATCGGCATCACCACCGGCGGCGAGTGGAAGCTCTGTGACGGCCCCGACGCGGATTGGGAGAATCGTAACGCCCGTCCGGCCATGCTTTCGCCCGATCGGAGTGTGCACGGCCTGCTGGTCAGGGAGCAGGGGAGCTACGACGCCATCCGCCTCGACCTCGTCTTCCCCGTACTTCACGGCACACTCGGCGAAGACGGCGCAATCCAAGGCCTGTTGGAGCTCTCTGGCATCCCCTACGTCGGCTGCGACATCCAGGGCTCCGCCGTGTGCATGGACAAGTCCTTGGCGTACGCCATCGCCCACAGCGCCGGGATCGCCACGCCGAGCTTCTGGGTCGTCGCGGAGAACGAGACGGTCGACGCCGCTCATCTTCCGTATCCCGTCTTCGTCAAGCCGGCCCGTTCGGGTTCATCGTTCGGCGTCAGCAAGGTCACCCGAGAAGGCGAGCTACCGAAGGCGCTGAGCGCAGCGCGCCAGTTCGACTCGAAAGTCCTTGTCGAGGAGGCCGTCACCGGCAGCGAGATCGGCTGCGCGGTCATGGGGGAGCGCTTCGGCCTGATCACGGGCGAGGTGGACCGCGTCGACCTCTCGCACGGATTCTTCCGGATCCACCAGGAGGACTCACCGGAGACGGGATCGGAGAATTCGACGTTCGTCGTTCCCGCCGACATCTCCGATGAAGCGCGCCTGCTCGTCCACGAGACCGCCAAGGCCATCTACCGCGCCCTGGGCTGCAAGGGACTTGCCCGCGTGGACATGTTCCTCACCGACGACGGACGAGTGGTGCTCAACGAGGTCAACACCATGCCCGGCATGACGTCGTACAGCCGCTACCCGCGGATGATGGCCGCCGCGGGACTGCCGCTCGCCGACGTGATCGACCGGCTCCTCTCGATGACGCTGCAGGGAAAGAAGCGATGAACGACGACTTCGCCTACGTCGACGCGCTCGTGCCCGGGATCCGCTGGGACGCCAAATACGCCACGTGGGACAACTTCACCGGCAAACCGGTCGACGGCTATCTCGCGAATCGCATCGTCGGCACCCGGTCCCTCTGCGCGGCTCTGGAGCAAGTAAGCGAGAAGGCAGCCTCCCTTGGATTCGGGCTGCTGCTCTGGGACGGGTATCGCCCCCAACGCGCCGTCGACTGCTTCCTCCGCTGGTCCGAGCAGCCAGAAGATGGCCGGACCAAACCGCGGCACTACCCGAACATCTCCCGGGTGGACATGGTCAAGCACGGATACGTGGCTGCGAAGTCGGGCCACAGCCGGGGCAGCACCGTGGACCTGACGCTCTATCACCTCGCCACCGGTGAGCTGGCTTCCATGGGTGGCGACCACGACCTCATGGATCCGATGTCGGGTCATCGAGCCCGAGGAATCACCCCAACCGAGGACAAAAGCCGCGAGCATCTCCGTTCCATCATGGAGGGCTGCGGATTCGATCGGTACGACTGCGAATGGTGGCACTACACGCTAAGAAACGAGCCCTATCCCGATGTCTACTTCGACTTTCCCATCACATGATCGGAGTCGCGTCCGGCGCCTGGACGATCTCGACACCCCCGACGGCCCCGACCTGCACGGCTGGCTCACCGACGCGCCCGTGATCGAGGGCGGCGACGGCCGGAGTGCTCACACAGCAGCTCAGGCGCGGGTCGTTGTCTTGCGAAACGACAAGCGGATCCTGCGCTCGGCCAACTGGCCGCGCAGGGCGCGGCCGTGCGCGCGCTGGCTGGTCCGGGCGGGCTGAACTCCGCGCCGCCGTTCACGCCGATCGCCGATGTCGATCCGCTGCCGGACGAATCCCTGTGGCGTCGCGAGGTCGTGCGGCGAGCCGGCGACCTGCAGGTGATCATCGGGGCAACGGCCGACGAGATGGGCGCGTTCTACGGTGGCCCGCATTCGGTGTTCTCCCGGATCCGCCGACTGCCGTTCGGTCCACGGATCGCGTCCGAAATCCAGCAATTGATCGGACGCAAGGCATTCGAGGACGGCACCGCCGAACTCGCGGATCTGCTCGCCACCCACGACGCCGACGTCTACCGCTATCGAGTTCATGACTTGCACCCGAGCAACCCGTTCGGTCCCTGTCACTGCCTCGAACTGCTGTTTCGAGTGGACGGCAACTGGCCCGAAGGCGGCGCGCAGGTGCTCGGCGGTCAGATGACGGCCTGCCGCCCACCAGGCTTCGGGGCTGTGCTCCCATCGATAAGCACGACGACCTGTTGGACATCACTCGACGCCTCGACTTCAGGCGCACTCGATCAGCTGATCCCGTCGAGAACTTCGTGCAGGACAATGGCGAAAGCCTCTGGCTGGCCGGGGTATCCGGACTCCGGGCCGGTGAAGCCGCCGTGATGGCTGGGGAAGAGAACCGGCTTGTGGCCGAGTCGTTCGGCGACCGCCAGCGAGGTGCGGGCGGTGACCGTGCCCGTCGACTCCTCGCCGTAGCCGATGACGATTCGGGTCGGGGCCGCGGTGAGAGCGGCGATGTCGGGTCGGTAGCCGACGACCGGCCGGGAACGCTGTGACAGCAGCGGGTCGTCGCGAGAGCCGTCGTCCTGGGCCGGCAGGCCGAACTGCGCGGGATCGGCGGCGGGTGCGGCGAAATAATCGTCGGTGAATTCGCCCTGCCAGGATGTCATCGCGATGAAGGCTGCCATTCCCGCGCCGAATCCATTCGCCGTGTAGCCGGCGCGATATCCGTCCGCCGCGCGGTCTGCGGCCGCGGCATCGGGGAGAACGGACAACAGCGGCGGTTCGTGGGCCACCAATGTGGTCACGTCATCGGGGTGAGCGGTCACGAGCGCGAGCGCGACGATGGCCCCGCCGCTGCTAGCGAAGATCTCGACCGGGCCGGAATCGATGGCCTCGATGACGGCGTGCACATCGTCGGCGTGGACCGCGGGGACGTTGTCGACCTGGCCGTCGGTGCGGACGCTGCGGCCGAGTCCGCGTGGGTCGTCGGTGATGACCGTGCGGTCGGGGAAATGCGCGGCGAGTGCGGTGAAACCGGTGGCATCCATCGGCAGACCGATCATGAGCAGCGGCGGCCGCCCGTCGGCGGTGGGGAGTGCTCCGTTGACGTCGTAGGTGAGTGTGGCGCCGGGGGTTTCGAGCTGGTGTGTCCTCATGCCCATATTGACGGCGCCGGTGGCGGGAACTCATCGGTGGACGTACGCATATGCGCGGCCACCACGACGCCTCATGCCGCTGCGGTTCCGCAATAGTGGGCTGTGCGAGTGGTCGCCGACGACTTCGTCCCGAACGTTCTTCCGGGGAGGAGCGCCGACCATATAGTGTCGAAAAAGCGGCCTCTGCCCGGCGATCACATGTCATCGTAGTGTTCACCGGCTCGCGACAGGGGTGGCGCCGAAGTGACTGCTGAATCGTTCTTCCGTGCGCCCGTTCTCGTCGACCGGATCGATGAACTGTCCTGGCTGGAGTCGTGTCTGGACGAGGCCGGTGCCGGTGCGGGGCACGTCGTGCTCCTCGAGGGACCGGCGGGTATCGGCAAGACGACCGTGCTCGACGAGCTGCGCAGGCGCGCGCAGGTCAAGGGGTGGGACGTGCGTTCGGCGCGCGGCGGCGAGCTCGAGCGCGGGTTCGGATTCGGTGTGGTCCGTCAGCTGCTCGAGGCCGGACTCTCCCGCGCCGAACCACGCGAACGTGCCCGGTTGCTCTCCGGTGCGGCGAGCCTGGCCGAGGCGGTGTTCACCTCGGTGGACCCCACCGCAGGCGGTGACATCGCCTTCGCCACCTTGCACGGCCTGTACTGGCTGGTGGCCAACATCGCCGAACGATCGCCGGTACTGATCACCATCGATGACCTCGGCTGGATCGATGAGCCTTCCCTGCGATTCCTGCGGCATCTGACATTGCGTCTGGACGGGTTGCCCGCGCTCATCGCGGTGACCGCGGGCACAGGTGGTGAGCGCCACCGCCGCGATGTCGAGGAGTTCCTGCTCGAAGCGCGGCCGTCGGTGCTGCGTCCGCGGCCGATGTCGCTGCCCGCTGTCGCGACGCTGCTGCGGGACCGGCTCGGCGCGCAGGATCAGCCACGCCTGGCGCGGGCGTGCCTCGCGGCATCCGGGGGCAATCCGTTCCTGCTCACCGAGTTGCTCGGCGCGCTGCATCGGCGCGACGACGCCGGTGCGGTCGATCCGTCGACGGTGGCGAGACTGGCGCCCCGACGTGTCGCTGCCGCGGTGCTGGCCCGGGTGAGCCGGATCGATGCGGCGGCACCGGGATTCGCGCGGGCCGTCGCCGTGCTCGGCGACAGCGCCCGTGTCGAGGACTGCGCGCGGCTCGTCGGGCTCGACCCGACCGCGGCAGGTGTGCTGGCCGACGCGCTGGCCGCTGTCGCAGTGCTCGAGCGCGGCGAACCGTTGCGGTTCGTGCATCCGGTCGTGCGCGCAGCCGTCTACGGTGATATCCCCGGTACCGAACGCGCTGCCCTGCATGCACGCGCGGCCGATGTGCTGGCCGCGCAGGGCGCCGACCCCACGGCCGTCGCCGCGCATCTACTGGTCAGTAGCCCGTCCGGTGATCAGCATGTGGTGACGCTCCTGAGGGAAGCCGCCCAGCGGGCCGCCGCGGCGGGCGCACCGGACACCGCCGCCACCCTGCTGCGCCGCGCGCTCGACGAACCACCCGCCGCCATGGACCACCCACAGTTGCTGTTCGAACTCGGCACCGCCGAACACGAGATCGGCGCGCGCGACGCCTCCCTGCACCTGCGTCTGGCAGGGGAGACCGCGGTCGACCCGGTCGACCGGGCCCGCGCCGTCATCGCGTTGGCCTGGACCACCCACGCCGATCCGGTGTGTCAGCGTGACCAGATCGCCCTCTACGAACGCGCGGCCGTCGATGTCGGTGACCACGATCGCGAGCTCGCTCTGCACCTGGAAGCCGCCAAACTCGGTGCCTTGCTGGCTAATCCGAGCCTGCCGACCAGCTTCGAGGCCGAAGCGGTCCGCTTCGGCACGCTACCGGCCCACTCGGCGGCCGAATGCCTGCTGTTGTCGTTCGTGGCGCGGCGCGCACTGGCCACGGGCGGGCCGGTGGCCGAGGCGGGTGACCTGGCCGAGCAATCGGCGGCGCATCCGGCGATGACCAGTCACGGCGGACATCCGTTGTGGCGCACCAACATCACGATCTGTCTGGTCGCGGCCGAGCGCTACGGCATCGCCGAGGATCTACTCACCCGGGCCGCTCGTCATGCCGCCCGCACCGGCTCACCGCAGTGGACAGCGCGGGTGCTGTGGTTGCGTGGGCTCACCCGTCATCGCAGCGGTGACCTGCGCGGTGCCGAAACCGATCTGCGGGCCGCCGTCGACGCGCAGGGCCTGACCCCCACACACTTTCAGCACACGGTCTTCCCCCTGATCGACGTCCTCATCGATCAGGGCCGGCTCGACGAGGCCGCCGCGCTGCTGACCGGCAACGGACTCGACGGCGAGTTCGGCCCGGAGCCGATGGCGATCAGCTCACGGATCGCGCGGGGCCGCCTACGCGCCGCGCGGGGCGAATTCGCTTCCGCGCACAACGATCTCGTCGACGCACTACACCGGCTGACCGCGACACGTGGACTGCTGCCCGGGGACCACGACACCCGCATCGCCCTCGTCCCGGTACTGGCCGCGCTCGGTGACGATCCCGGCGCACGGGAACTGGCCGACGCCGCACTCGCCGCGGCCACCGCCGCGCAGTCGCGGCGCGCGATCGGCGGCGCGCTACGGGTGTCCGGGCTCCTTCGCCACGGCGCCGAGGGCCTCGACCTGCTGCACCGCGCCGTCGAGATCCTCGCCGACTCACCCTCCCTGGTGTGGCGGGCCGAGGCCCTGCTCGACTACGGCAGCGCCCTGCGCCGATCCGGCCGGACAACGGTCGCCCGCCCGCCGCTGCGGCAGGCCATGGAGCTGGCGCACCGGTGCGGCGCCGCGGGGCTGGCGGAGCGGGCGAGCGGGGAACTCCGGGCCGCGGGTGGACGTCCGCGCCGCCGTGCTGGCACCGGTGTCGCGGCCCTGACCAGCCGCGAACACCGGGTCGCCGAACTCGCCGCACGCGGCAGTTCGAACAAGGAGATCGCTCAGTCGCTGTTCGTCACGTTGCGGACGGTGGAGATGCATCTGTCCAGCGCCTATCTCAAGCTCGGCATCCGGTCCAGGAACGAGCTCGCCGTGGCGCTGCGCGGATAGGTGTGTTCACTGCGCCCCCGACAGCTGGGTGACGATCACCAGGTTGTCGAAGGTGTCGGCACCTTCGGGCGTGGTGTCGCATGTCTCGAGGATCAGCCGGCCCGCCACGTTCACCAATAAGTCTGTGCGCTGGGGCATCTCACGCTTGGGCACCCGGAAGACCTCCTGGACCGTGTAGGAGAGGGTGCCGTTGGCGGTGCCCACCGTGACGGTGTGCCCGACCCGCACCCGCTCGAGTGCGGCGAAAGGCACCTCGGTGCCCGAACCGTCGTCGAAGTTGTGGCCGACGATGAAAGAGGTTCCCTTGGAATCGGTTCCAGGCCGGTTGCTGTCGGTGCGGAAGACCGGCCGGTTGTCGACCGGTTCCACCCGGCCGTTCACAGCTTTGATCCCGGCCGGGTTCAGCGTGGTCCGCCCCAGCAGACCCGGTTCGATCGCGATCCAGATCGGCGCCGACTGCCGGACCTGCCTGACCGACCGAGTACTGGGCGGCCCGACGGTCTCCGGCGTCGATGTCGTCTGGACCACGCCGGGCGTCAGCACGCTCTGCAGCAACCCGCTCGCCTGTGCGACGGAGACACCGATCAACAGTGCCCCGCCGAACAGAGCCACCTTCGCCAGGGCTGACATTATCGGGCGCGGCGAACCAGCAGCGATATACCAGCGGTGACCAGGAGGGCGGCACCGACACCACCGGTGATCCACCACCAGCCCGAGACACCGGTGCCGTCCGAACCCGGATCGCGGCCGGTCACGATCTCGGCCGGCGGGGTCTCCAGGATCACTTCGCCGGCCTCCTGAGCCACCTTCGCTTCCTGCACGGTCTTGACCTTCTCCGGGTAGTAGCCGGTGAAGACGATGTCATTGCCGTTCTGATAGCCGGTGCACAGGCGACCGGACGGTGCTCGATAGGTGAAGACCTGGCAACCGCACTTCTTGTCGTAGTACGACGGGATCTCGGGGACGATGACGAGGAGGTCGCCGGTGACGCAGATCAGGTATCCGCCTTCGGTGCGGCACTCCGGCTTCGGCTTCGGGGTCGTCGTCGGCGGTGTGGTTTCCGTCGTGGTCGTCGTGGTCGGGGTGACAGTCGGCCCCGATGTCGTGGTGGGCGGGACGCCGGAGGTGGTCGTCGGCGGAACCGTCGTCGTGGTCGGCGGGATGCCGGACGTGGTAATCGGCGGGAGGGTGAAAGTCGGTGGGAGGGTGAGTGTCGGTGGAAGGGTGAAGGTCGGCGGCAGTCTCAGCGAGGTGATCGGCGGCAGCTGCGTGATGGTCGGCTGGACCAACGTCCCCGGCGCCCGCGTCGACGTCGGCGGTGGCGGATCCGGCTGCTCCACACCGGTCGGCGGCGCCGCCGCACCGAATCCCGCCGTGAACGACAAGAACGCGGCCACCAGGAACATCACGGCAGACAGGACGAGAGTGGACCGAATTCTCATGGCTTCCCTCACACGCTAGGAATATCCGGCTGTGCCCACCGGTCCGGCCGCGACAAAGGCGCGGCGCACACTATGGGCACGCTGCCATGGTGTGCGCCGCGAGTGGTGCTGAGCTACGTGGTGCGACCGAAGCATCGACCGCAGCATTTGGGCGACCGGGTCGGGATGTCGAGCGGTGTGTGGTCAGCCGAGAGGGCCGCCGTGAGTTTGCCTGCCCATGAGGAAGGTCGCTTCGACACCGATGTCACGCAGCTGGTCGGGGGCGATGGTGCGTGGGTTGGCCGACAGGACGGTGAGGTCGGCGTACTTGCCGGCTTCCAGGCTGCCGACCTCGGTGTCGAGGTGTAGTTGCCAAGCGGCGTCCAGGGTTTGGGCCTTGATGGCCGCGTCGACATCGATGCGCTGTTCGGGTGCCAGAACTCGGCCGGTGCCGCGGGTGGCCCTGGTGACCGCGGTGGCGATGTTGCCGATCGGGTTCGGCGGGGTGACGGTGCCGTCGTTGTGGAACGAGATGCGCAGGCCCGCGTCCAGCGCCGACTTCGCCGACATCCACGGCGCGCCGTGCTCGGACCCGAACAATTCGTCGATGAGGACGTCGCCCCAGTAGTAGACGTGCTCGATGAACAGGCTGGGGGATACACCCAATTCGGCTGCTCGCGCGAACTGGTCCGGCCGCATGGCACCGACGTGTTCGAGCCTCGGCCGCCGATCGGCCGGCACTCCGGTCTTCGCGTAGGCGTCGAGGACCACGTCGACCGCGGCGTCACCGTGTACATGGCAAGACAACTGCCAGCCCTGATCGACGAACGCCGCCGCCAGCTCGCTGATCTGCGCAGGGGTGTAGTTCATCTCGCCGTGATGATCCGGACCGAGGCCCATTCTGGCCGTCGTCTCGTCGGTGAGATACGGGAATGTCGTGAAGATGTTGCCCTGCCACGGTGAGCCGTCGGCCCACAACTTCATCCCGATCTTGGCGAACAGCGCGTCCGCGGCTGCTGGTGCGCCCGCGGTGTTGGCGGGATCGTTGGCCAGCTGCGGGCTGCCGACCTCGTAGGCACGGACGCGCACCGCGCAGTCCGGTTCCCGCGCGAGCGCGGAGAACAACGCGGACTGCGACTTGGCGTCGTAAGCGTGTTCGCTGACGGTAGCGATGCCGACCTGCGCGAGCTGCGTGTACGCCCAGCGGACGTTGTCGCGGGCGCCGGTGCCTGCGGCTGCCGCGAAGGGCGAGTACAACATGATGATCGCCGCCGCCTCGCGCACCTCGCCGGTGAGCTCACCGTCGGCGCCATGGACGAACTGCGCGCCGACCGGGTCTGGAGTGTCTCTGGTGATGCCCGCCAGCGTGAACGCGGAACTGTTGGCATAGGCGGCGTGCCCACTATTGGCGACGATGATGACCGGGTGGTCGGGTGCGACTCGATCCAACTGTGTCCGGGTGGGGATCTGCAGGTCCGCCTGCAGCAGCAGGTCGACGCCGTTCACTATGATCGGCTTGCCCTTCGGCGTCGTCGCGACCGCGTCGGTGAGCTTCTTCCATACCGCACCGCCGGTCGGCACGGTGAAGGGACGCACGTCGATCGACGGTGGCGCCAGCGCGGTACCCATGCTGAACGGGTGGCCATGCGCTTCGACGAACGCGGGCAGCAACGCCCGGCCTCGCAGATCCACCACCCGGGTGGACGATCCCCGCAGTCGCGTCACCTGTGCCGCCGATCCGACGGCGGTGATCCGCCGGCCGGTCACAGCCAGTGCTTCGGCTTCCGGCGCGCCCGGCGCCACCGTCACCACCGGACCGCCGGTGAAGATGATGTCTGCGGTCTCGCGGGGGCGGTCGGAACCGCAGGCCGCCAACCCCGCCGCCATTGTTCCCGCCGCCGCCGCGGCACCGAGCATGAATCGTCGTCTATTCGCCGACACCACTATTCCTCTCTACAGGTGGAGGGTTGGCGGATCAATCAATCAACGAGACCCGGCGCCGACACGCTGATCGACTAGTGGTGAGCGGTCGGCCACCGCGGGCGTGCCGTGCGAGGAGTTGCTCGCGGTGCGCGTGCCACCGCGCCGCCGCCGTCCCTCCAGTTCGGGGTACAACGACAGCGATACCGCCCTGGCCGCGTCCACGACCAGCGGTGTGACCCGCTCGAGTCGGGTGGTGCGCAGATCGCCACACAGCGAGATGCCCGCCACCGGCCCGTCGGGTCCGCGGACCGCGGCGCCGGCGCAGGCGACTTCGCACGCTGATTCACCTTGGTCGAACGCGACGCCGTTGCGCTGCCTGATCCGGTTGAGCTCGTTGTGCAGGGCCGAGAGGGTGGTGATAGTGCGATCGGTGTACCCGCGCAGCGGGCGACGGTAGCGACATTCGACGGCTTCCGGCGCGAGCAATGCCAAGATCGATTTGCCACCCGCTGTGGTGTACGCGGGTCGTCGCCCGCCGACCCGAGAAGGGAATCGGGCGGCGAATTGTCCGCCGACCTTGTCGAGGTACACGCTGTCACCGCCCTCGAGCACCGTCAGGTGGACGACCAATCCGGTCTGCAGGTGCAGCTCGTGCAGCAGTGGCGCGGCCGCAGCCCGGATCTCGCCGCGCCCATCATCACCTCCGCCCAATCCGAGCGCTCGCACTCCGAGGCGATAGCCGAACTCCGTGTGTTCGACCCAGTTCAGCTGCACCAGCTGATGCAGGATGCGATGAACCGTCGAACGGGGTAGCCGCGCCCGGTCGGCAACCTCTTCCAGGGACAGTCGCGATGCGCGACCCTCGAAGGTATCGAGGATCAAGGTCATGCGTTCGACCATGGACGGAGGCACGTCCCGTTTCGGAACTGTTGCTACTTCGCGTGAATCAATGATGGTCATTGAGTTCTCCAACTGTGCTGTTCAGAGGCCTAACGCACCAAAAAACTGAAATGAATTCTTGCTTCAAGGTAGCATCGGGAAACGGGCTCGGCGAGGAGAATCGCGAGATTCGACAGATCGGAGACTCCGACATGCTGATCGCCGAGATGGCCGCAGCCCGCGCGTGTTACCTATCACCACATACCGGCGATCCTCGAGCAATCCGACGGGAGCCGACCCGACGATGCATATCGGAATCTCGACACGTCCAACCGATAGGAGTCAATTCATGACCGACACCGCAACCCTCATCGCGAGCCTTGCCGCACGCGATCTCCTCGCCGCCGGAGTGCGCGCATGAAACTGAGCGGCAAGGTCGCGATCGTCACCGGCGGGGCCGGTGGCATCGGTCGCGCCATCACTCGGGTCTTCGTGCGCGAAGGCGCGTCCGTGGTGTTCGTCGACATCGATCGGGCGTCGGGCATCGCGCTCGAGCGAGAGCTCGGCGAGGCCGCGACGTTCCTCGATGTCGACATCGCTCGCGCCGACGCCGCGACACAGATCCGCGACACCGCCGTCGCGAAGTACGGCGGCGTCGACATCCTGGTCAACAACGCGCACGCGTCGCGTCAGGCACCGCTCGTAGAGCAGACGCAGGAGATGTTCGACCTCTCCTTCGGCACCGGCTTCTATCCGACCGTGCATCTGATGCAGGCCTGCTATCCGCAGTTGAAGGCCGCGCAGGGGTCGGTGATCAACTTCGCCTCGGGTTCGGGGCTGGAGGGAATGCCGACCCAGGCCTCCTACGCTGCCGCGAAGGAGGCGATCCGGGGACTGAGCCGGGTGGCGGCCAACGAGTGGGCACCCGACGGTATCCGGGTCAACGTGGTGAGCCCGTTCGCAGCGACCGAGGGCGTGCTGAAGTGGCAGGAAGCGTTCCCGGAGCGGGCGGCGGCGTCGATCGCGAAGGTGCCGCTCGGGCGGATCGGTGATCCCGAGACCGATATTGCCCCGATTGTGGTGTTCCTGGCGAGCGAAAGTTCCCGCTACATGACGGGCCAGACCCTGATGGCCGACGGCGGAAGCATCAAACTGCGGTAGACGGAAAAGGTGTTGTGCCCCATCGATAATGGGGCACAACACCTTTCAGGACCAGCGCGCCTGGCCACCGTCGAGGGGAATCGTCGCGCCCGTCAGATAGCGGGCATCGGGGCCGACCAGGAACGCGACCGCACGGCCGATATCGCCTTCGCAGTCACCGATCCGTCCGAGCGGAATGGACGCGACGAATTCCGCGGCCTCCTCAGGATTGTGCTCGGTCCACCATTTCAGGCCCGGCGAGAGTGCGTGTGGCGCAACCGCGTTCACCCGGATGCCGTCGGGACCCCATTCGCTGGCCGCCGTTCGGGTCAGTGAGCGCATCGCTTCCTTGACTGCGGCGTACAACCCGTAACCGCTGGTGTCCCAGCGCACCGCCGCCGAGGTCACCATGTTGATGACGGCGCCACCGCCGCGGGCCTTCATGTGGGGATGGCAGGCCTGCATCAGCCGCAGCGTCGCGACTGGGCCGGTGGCCAGCGCCTGTTCCATGCGTTCGGGGGTGATCGCGAGGAGCGGGCCGAGAGTCGACTGGTTCGCGTTGTTGACCAGGATATCGACCCCGCCCAGCGTCTCGACGACCTGATCGACCAGGTACGCGAGCTGTGCGCCGTCGCCGATATCGCAGGTGAAGACCTCCGCACGACCACCGCGAGCGCGGATCTGCCGCGCGGTATCGAGGAGTTTGGCCTCGGTGCGGCCGACGACGGCGATGGCTGCGCCCTCGTTCGCCAGCGCGAACGCGATACCCTGCCCGACACCTTGGCCCGCTCCCGTGATCAGTGCTGTGCGGCCGTCCAACGTACCCATCGCGGTCACGCCACATTCAGCACGCAATGCGTGCCCCGGTAGATGGCGGTCATGCACTTGTTGCAGTGGTTGCACAGCGATCTCGTGCGCTCGTCGGCGCGGATCTTGTTCACCATCTCCGGATCGCGCAGCAGCGCGCGAGCGACAGCGACGAACTCGAAGCCCTCCGCCATGGCTGTGTCCATGACGGCTTTGCTCGTCACTCCGCCCAGCAGCACCAGCGGCATGCTGACCTGGGAGCGGATCTGCTTGGCATCCTCGAGCAAATAGGCGTCGCGGTAGGGGTATTCGCGCAGCAGGTGCTTGCCGAGCAGTTGGACACCGAGCTTGGTCGGCTGTGGCATCGTGGCGGCGAACTCCCGCAGCGGCGCGTCACCCTTGAACAGATACATCGGGTTGAGCAGGGAGCTGCCCGCGGTGAGTTCGAGTGCGTCGAGCGAGCCGTCGGCCTCGAGCCATTGCGCCACCCGGATCGCCTCGTCCAGCCAGAATCCGCCCGGTACACCGTCGTCCATATTGAGCTTGGCCAGAATGGCGATCTTGTCGCCGACGGCGTCGCGCACCGCGCGGGCCGCCTCGCGCGCGAACCTGGCCCGGTTCTTCAGACTGCCGCCGTACTCGTCCTCGCGTTTGTTGATGCGTGGACTGAGGAACGAGCTGATCAGGTAGTTGTGGCCGAAATGCAGCTCGACCGCGTCGAACCCGGCCTCCACCGCGCGCAGTGCGGCCTGCGCATGTGCGCGGGTGATGCGCTCGATGTCGGCCGTCGTCGCCGGCTTGGTGAAATTCTGCGAGATCAGCCGAAAGCTCCGGCTCGGCGCCAGGGCCGACATGCCGAGGTACTTCGCGGCAGCGACCGGTCCCGCGTGGCCGATCTGCGCGGACACCGCGGCGCCCTCGGCGTGGACGGCGTCGGTGAGCTTGCGCAACCCCGGCATCGCCTCGTCGCGCCAGTAGATCTGCCCTGGCGCGGTGCGCCCCTCCGGCGCGACGGCGCAATAGGCGACGGTGGTCATCCCGACACCGCCCGCGGCCGGACGGCGATGGAATTCGATCAGCTTGTCGGTGACCAGTCCCTTCGGCGTCAGCCCCTCGAAGGTGGCGGCCTTGATGACCCGGTTTCGCAACGTGATCGGGCCCAGCTTGGCCGGTGCCAGCGGGTCGACACGCGCTGTGGGCGTATCGGGGAAAGTCGTCATATCGCCTCCTTCGTGGTGGTGCCCGAACGCTAGAGACGGCCGACCGTTGGCAGGCCCGCAGTCTCGCTCAGTGGTAATGATCACGGGACGGGTGCTCGGCGCATGAGAGGTTGCTGTGGCTATGAGCACGGCGAAGGAGACAGCCACCATGTCGACACCAGCATCAACGGCACAGCCGAACGTCGAGAACGTTCTCGCGCGGCTGATCGGGCCCGGCGGACGATTCGAGATCGTCGGCGAAAAGGTCCTCGGCACCGAGATACCTGTGCTGCGGCACCGCAGCCGGACAGTGGGCGAACTGCTGGCCGCCTCGCGGGCCTGGGGCGATCGGGACTACCTGGTCACCACCGACCGGCGTATCTCGTTCACTCAGCATCTGGACGCGGTGGCCGCGCTGGCGACCGCGCTGCGCACGGAGTACGGCGTGGCACCGGGAGATCGGGTGGCCGTGCTGGCCGCCAACACCCCCGAATGGGTGATGTCGTTCTGGGCGGCGCAGAGCCTCGGCGCCATCAGTGTGGGACTCAACGGCTGGTGGGTGCCCCGCGAGATCGACTACGCACTGCGCCACAGCCGCCCCTCGATCCTGATCGTGGACGCCAAACGAGCCGAGGCACTCGCCGGCGTCGACACCTCGGGCATCACCGTGCTCACCATGGAATCGGATCTGCCCCGGCTGATCGCCGAGTACACGGGCGCCGACCTGCCGCAGGCCGAGGCCGACGAGGACGACCCGGCGGTCATTCTCTACACCAGCGGAACCAGCGGAAAGCCCAAGGGCGCCCTGCATTCCCAGCGCAATCTGCTCGCCGTCGTCGACTACCACCGGTTCGCGGACGCGTTCGTCACCGAGCTGATGGGACAGACCTACCGCGACTCGGACCCGAGCCCGCGCCGGTACCTGATGACCTCGCCGCTGTTCCATATCGCGAGCCTGCACAATCTGGCCGTCCCGCGCCTGGCCACCGGCAGTGCGGTGGTGATGAATCAGGGCGGCTTCGATGTCGACACCGTGCTCGGCCTGATCGAGCGCGAGCGGGTCACCCATTGGGGTCCGGTGCCGACCATGGCCGCCCGACTGCTCGACCACGAGGGCGCGGACAACTACGACCTCTCCTCGCTGACCGGATTCGCCCTGGCGTCCGCGCCGTCGTCGACGGCGTTCAAAGACCGTCTCCGCGAACGGTTCCCCTTCGCCCGCGACGCCCTGGTCGACAGCTACGGTCTGACCGAGTGCAGCACCGCGATCGCGGCCGCCACCGCCGCCGATCTCGAACAGACGCCGGGCACCCTGGGGCGGCCGATCCTCACGGTCGCCCTCGAGATCCGTGACCCGTTGGGCGAGCCGGTGGCCGACGGCACCGAGGGCGAGGTGTGCGTGCGCAGCCCGTTCGTCATGCTCGGGTACTGGGACGACGAGGCGGCGACCGCGGTGGCGATCACCCCCGACCGCTGGTTGCGCACCGGCGACTACGGAATCCTGGAAGCGGGCATGCTGCGGCTGACCGGTCGTCGCTCCGACCTGATTCTGCGCGGCGGTGAAAACGTCTATCCCACCGAGATCGAGCAGTGCCTGGACGAACATCCCGCGGTCGCGGAGTGCGCGGTCCTCGGTGTTGCACACCCGGATCTCGGACAGGAAGTGGCCGCCGTGGTCGTGGTCGCGCCGGACGCGTCGGTCACCGAACAGCAGTTGGCCGAGTTCGCTGCCGGACACCTGGCGTATTTCAAGGTGCCGACCAGGTGGCGGATCACCGAGGAAGCGTTGCCGCGCAACGCGACCGGTAAGCTGGCCCGCCGCTCGATCGAACTCTGAACAACCACGCCGGCCGGGTCGCTGCGCGCGCCAGGCCGGCGTGGTTGTTCGGCGATCCGGCCGCTAGGTGAAGGATGTCGGCCACTCGACCAGTAACAGGTCGCACATCACCCGCAGGTCGTGTTCTGCGTCGGGCACGGTGATCCGGCCGTTCAGACAGGACTGGATGACACCGAACGCCGCGTGGATCAGCACGCGCACCAGCGTGGCGTCGCGCTCGGTCGCCACTTCGATACCGGCTGCGTCGTAGAGTAATTGCCGGAAATGCTGCTCGACGCGGGCGGCATCGGGGACGACGGCCGCCTTGGCGGTGCTGTTGGACTGGATCATCGCGCCGGCCAGCAGCGGCTGGCGCAACAGCGCGCGCACGACGCGTACGAGAGTGTCGTGGACGGCGGCGGTGGCGCTCATCTGGGCCCGGGGACGGCGGGCGAACCCGGCGTTCATCCGATCGATCTGATCGACCATGACCGCGACGAACAGATGCGTCTTCGACGGGAAGTAGCGGTACAACGTGGCGACCGCGACCCCCGCTAGCTTGGCTACCTCGCTCATCTGGACGCGTTCGAGTTCGTTCTCGGTGGCGAGTGCGGCGGCGGCTTCGAGAATGCGCTGAACCCGGGCATGCTGCTCGGCAGAACTCGGTGCCGCAGCATCGCGCGACTCGGCGATTCTCGGCATCGCTTCCCCTTCCGTCCGGCCCTGCGCCGGCGAGTTCGATGCTGCCCGCCGCGCGCATCGCTCGGTAGGTTGCGCCCGCTCAGTGAGATCGAGTCGGCCGACCACACGTCATCATCGCAGACCCCGCCGCCCTACTCGGCCCATGCGCCTGTCTTTACCGCTGTGCGCCAGTCCCATCCACTGGGAGGGCCCGACCGTGACGTAGCCCACTCCCGTAGACAACGGCATCAAGCATCGAATTCAGGATTGGACCAACGCACATGAGCGTGATCAAAAAGTTCACCGCCGCAGCCGCATTGGCCGCTCTCACCGTCAGCGCAGTCGGCGGGCAGGCCCTGGCAGATCCCGCACCCGCACCGGAGCCCAACGGCCTCGAACAGATCGAGCTCCCTCTCGCGCCGGGCATCAACTACACCGCGAGCATCGTCGACAAGTCCGTGGTGATCGCCACCGATGTCGGATCGTTCACCGAGCGCGACGGCAAGGTCCAGATCCGCAACGGCGTCGGGACCGTTGTCGCCGAACTGCCGTTGACCTACCAGCTGGCGGGCCGTGCCTACCCGATCGCCGCCGAGTTCAACGGTACGACCGCTACCTTGACGCCTGACCGGAACACGGCCGCGGCAGTCACGGTCGCCGATGCCCCGACTACCGGTCCGCTCGTCTCGATCGCTGACGCTCGCCGTCAGGCGGACGCGTCGTATCCGACGGTCGAGGCGCGCAATGCCGCTGCCTTCGGTTCGCTGGTGCAGCAGGCGACCATCGCCTCGGTCAGCGGGGCGATGATCGGAACGGTCATCGGCGGTGTCGCGGGCTGCGTGCTCGGCGCGGCCGTGCTGACCGCTGCCACGTTGCCGCTCGCGGCGTTGCTGGGCGCGGGCCCCATTGCCGGCTGCGCCGCGGGCGCGTTGATGCTCGGTCCGGTGGGGACCATGGCGGGCACGATCTTCGTCGGGGCACCGATCCTGGCGTACTCGGCCTTCCAGTACTTCCAGACCGTCCACGCGCCGTTCGTGGCGTCCGTTCCCCACTGAGAGGCAAGCGCATGATCGACAAGAACCACTACGGCCCGTGGGCCGTGATCGCCGGCGGGTCCGAGGGCGTAGGCGCCGCGTTCGCCGAGCAATTGAGCACGGCGGGACTCGATCTGGTGCTCATCGCCCGCAAGCCGGGCCCGCTCGAGGAGACCGCGGCGAAGGTGCGCGCCACCGGCGTCGAGGTAAGGACACTGGCATTGGATCTGCTCGATGCCGACGCGGTGGACCGGATCCGCGAAGCCACCGCCGACCTCGAGGTCGGCCTGCTGATCTTCAACGCCGGGGCCAACAGCTACGGCCACGAGTTCGTCACCGGCGATCTGGCCGGGTTCCGCGGTGTCATCACGCTCAATATCGACCGCCAGCTCGAGCTCGCCCACCACTTCGGCGCGAAAATGGCCGCGCGCGGCCGCGGCGGAATCATGTTGCTCGGGTCGCTGGCCGGCTACCTGGGTGCGGAGCATCAGAGCATCTACGCGGCGGCCAAAGCGTTCAGCCGGGTGTTCGCCGAGGGGCTCTGGCTCGAGCTCCGGCCGCACGGTGTCCACGTCGTCGAGCTGGTCCTCGGCGTTACCCGAACCCCCGCGATGGAACGTGCCGGCCTGAATTTCGACATTCCGGGAATGCTCGTCGCCGAGCCAGGCGACGTGGCCGCAGAAGGGCTCGAACATCTCGCCGACGGTCCGGTCTGGGTAGCGGGCGGCAACTACGCGGCCGCCGAGCAGCGCAGCGGCTTTCCCCGTGCCCAGCTCGTCGAAGGCGCAGCACGGGCCATGCGAAAACTCCTCGGCCGCAAATGATTCGAGGCATCACCATGCAATCGCCACGCTCGGAGTGGTCGATCATCACCGTATTGGTCGTCGTCGAGGTCATCAGTGCGCTCGAGGCATCGATGGTGATCGCGGCCACGCCGACCTTCATGCGGATCTTCGACGCCGACACGGCCACCGTCAGCTGGACCTACACCGCCTTCCTGCTCGTCGCCGCGGCCTCGGCGGCTATCTGCGGCCGCCTGGGCGACATGTTCGGTCGTGAGCGGGTGCTGATCGTGCTGCTCGCAGTCTCGGTCGTCGGTTCTCTGGTGAGCATGCTGTCGAGTTCGCTGTGGGGGATCGTGGCGGGTCGCGCCATCCAGGGCGTCGCCGGCGCGATCCTGCCGCTGTGCATCGGCTTGGCGCGCCAGCACGTCGACCGGCGACGGGTACCCGTGGCGGTAGCGCTGGTGTCCGGAGCCGCGGTGGCGGCTGGGGCCGCGGCCCTCATCGTCGCCGGGTTGTTCCTCGACTACCTGTCCTGGCACGCCATGTTCGCCTTCACGGCGGTCTACAGCGTCGTGGCAGCCGTGCTGGTGGCGTTCGTCGTGCCGCGTAGCACGGTTGATCATCCGCGCACCGGCCTCGACTGGGTCGGCACCTGCACCTTCGCGCCTGCCATCGCGGCGACGTTGCTCGGTCTCACCCTCGCGAAGTCGCTCGGCTGGACCGACGCGCGCATCGTGGCACTCATCGTCGGCGGTGTTGTTGCGCTTGCCGCCTGGGCGGGCTGGGAGTTGCGGCATCCGGACCCCATCGTCAACCTGCGCTTGCTCACCGACCACAAAGTCGCGCTGACCATGGCCGCCACCTGCGCGCTGGCGATCGGACCACTCGGCATCACCAGCATGGTCTTCGCGATCGTTCTCCAATCGCCCACCGCTGCGCCCTTCGGACTCGGTCTCACGCCGACGGTCGCGGGTTTCGTCGTCTTCGTCACCTCGGCCGGCGCCTACCTCTGCGCCCCGCTGAGCGGTCGGGTCGCGCAGTCGTTCGGTGCCCGTCGCTCGCTGCTCATCGGCACTGCCCTGTTCGCGGTCTCCGCGGTGCTGATGGTCGCGATGCACGATTCCGTGCTCGGCATGCTGTTCGTGGTGGCATCGGCCGCCATCGGCACCGCGTTCGCGTACACCGCTCTGCCGATACTGCTGGTCGAGGCGGTCCCCGAAGCGAACACCAGTGAGGTGGTCGGCACCAACGCGGTCGTGCGCACCGCGTCGATGGCGATCGGGGTCGCCATCGGAATGCTCGTGCTCTCGGTGTCGACCGTGCCGGAAACGGGGGCACCGACGGTCGTTTCGCTGGATCTCGTCGCGGGCTACATCGTGCTGGCCTGCCTCGCCACCGCGGCGGTGGCCCTGCGGATACCGAAAGGCGCCGTCCACAGCCCGAGCGTGCGGTGATGCCAGTACGGCCGGCTGCGACGAAATCTACTGTCCCGATGAATTTTCCGGAGTATCGAGGAGGAACATGCCCACCGAGTTCGATGGCAAGGTCGTGCTGGTCACCGGCGCGGCGCGAGGTCAAGGGCGTTCGCACGCGGTCGCGTTCGCCGAACGCGGCGCTGATGTCGTCATCTGCGATCGTTGCGAGGACAGCGGTGCGCTCGACTATCCGTTGGCGTCCGAAGCTGATCTGGCCCAGACCGAGAAGATGATCACCGCGCTCGGGCGCCGCTGTCTGCGCGCAACCGTGAACACCGCTGACCGGGCCGCGATGGAGGCGCTGGTGCGGCGAGCCGACAGCGAGTTCGGGGGTGTCGATATCGCCGTCGCGAATGCGGGCGTGGTGGGTATGTCACCGATCGACTCGCATTCGGCAGAGCTCTGGGACGAGGTCATCGCCAGCAATCTCAC
Source organism: Nocardia sp. NPDC059195 (assembly GCF_042754695.1). NCBI lineage: Bacteria > Bacillati > Actinomycetota > Actinomycetes > Mycobacteriales > Nocardiaceae > Nocardia > Nocardia sp. NPDC059195. The sequence goes on from NZ_JBHZBG010000001.1 coordinate 29,545, forward strand.
CGGCGTATTCAACACCCTGGCCGCAGTCACCCCGGGCATGATCGCCCGGAAGTATGGGCGCATCATCACCACCTCGTCGATGCTCGGCCGGACCGGCGGAGCGACAATGACCGCCTACTCCGCATCGAAATGGGGGGTCATCGGGATGACGAAATCCGTTGCGCTGGAGTTGGCTCCACACAACATCACCGTCAACGCGATCGCCCCGGGCAACGTCGCGACGCCGATGGTGATGAACGACGCGATGTATCGCAAGTTCCGGCCTGACCTCGACCAGCCTTCCTGGGACGATGTCGCCCCCGTGCTCGCCGCGAAGATCCATGTCCTGCCCATCGCCGCGATCGAATCGGAACAGGTGTCGCGAATCGTGCTGTTCCTGGCCGCGGACGCCAGCGCGCACATGACCGGCATGGTCATTCCGATCGATGCGGGAGCCACTGCCAAGAATTCTGCGTGATCTGTTCTGGATATAACACAAGCCGCTGACCCGGTCGATATATTCCGCCGGGTCAGCGGCCTGTGGTTGTCGAATGGATCAGTGCTGCAGATCCGGGTCCCAGCGATTCGCGATCAGCTTAAAGCTCGGGAGGTCCCGAAGCGACGTCGACGCTTCATAGATTCGCTCGTACTCGGTGGCCGCGATTCGCCATTTTCCGTCGGAATCCCGACGGTATTCGTCGCGATAGTAGCCGGAGCCCCGGATCTGTACGTTATATTTGGACACGATTACCGTATCCTCGAAAGCCCAAGAACCCCTTGCGGTATCGCCGTCGACATCGATTTCCGGATGGTTGGCGATATGCGTGGTGATGATCCCTGGTCCCACCTTCTCGGACATGAATCCGACGACGCCCTCGCGCGTGTCATAGTGCAGCGGCGCTTTCATAGCCTGGGTGCCGTAGCGAGCCTTGATGTCTGCGGTCAGGCAATCGCTGAATTCGTCCCATCGCTTGAGGTCCAGTGTGCGGAAGTATCGGTATTTGAGGCGTTTTATCTCTTCGATCGCGATGAGGTCCATATCAACATATTAGAACGTGTTCTAATCCTCATCAAGGTTTCGCGGATTCGTTTTCTGCCCGAGCCACCGACAGCAGATTTGGAACGGGTTATCGCTGCACTCAGTGCCCGAGTCTGCCATCCCTGCGTGACCCGTTTCCCGCCATCATCGAGTCACACTCCGCAGGATCAGCGAGGACGAGCCGTGAGGTGGCCTCGATGAGTGCGTCCAGTCTGTCGCGTGCGGTCAGGATGTCGGCTGCGGCACTGCTCAGCCGTTGCCGTTCGCGGTGCAGGTCGGGCAGCATCGCGGAGCAGGACGGCGTGAGTTCGCCGCCGGCGTCGGACATGCACGGCAGCAATCCGCGGATCGTCGCGGTGCTGAGCCCCGCCGCGAGCATCAAGCGGATGCCGTGCACTGTGGCGATATCCTCCGCCTGGTATTCGCGGTAGCCGCTCGGGCGTCGCAGTGGCCGAAGCAGATCCTGTTCCTCGTAGTAACGCAACGAGCGCACGCTCGCTCCCGTGAGCCGGGACAGCTCGCCGATGGTCTTGGACTCAGGTGACGACGCGTTCCGGGGTCACCTGCTGGTGAACCTCAATTCGGGGACCCCGGCGCAGGCCCGGGCAGCAGCGGATTGGGCGGACGAGCGCGACCTCGACTACCTCGATGGCGCGGTCATGGTGCCGCCGCCGCTCGTCGGTGACCCCGCATCAGTCTTTTTGTACAGCGGCTCTCGGGACGTATTCGACCGCCACCGTAGAACTCTCGCGCTCCTGGGTGACCCGCGATACCTCGGCACCGATCCAGGGCTCGCCGTCCTCTACAACACGGCGCTGCTGGGCATGATGTACGCGACGCTGAACGGATTCCTGCACGGCGCTGCCCTGGTCGGCTCCGCGGGCGTGCCCGCGGTCGAGTTCGCCGAACTCGCGCTGGGCTGGTTCATGCCACTGATGCTGGCCCCGGCGAGCCTCGCCGAACAGGCACCGAACCTGGACAAAGCCGCCTACCCCGGTGATCTCGGCACCATGCACATGAACCTCAACGCCCTGGCCCACATCACTCGCACCAGCATCGAGCAGCGCGTCAACGCCGATCAGCCGCAGTTGATGAAGGATTTCGCCGAACTCGCGCTCGCTCAGGGGTACGGCTCCCAGAACTACTTCGCCATGTTCGAGATCTTCAAGAATCCGCAGGACCTCCCTCACCACCGATGAGCTAGCGACAAAACGGCAGCGTTGGGCGCTGATGGTCGGCTGGCTGGGGACGCCACAATTCACGAACACCACAATCGCGCGGTGCTGGTATTCGCGACCGAGATGGTTACGAGATTCGCGATCAGAACAAGGGCGAGCCGTCCGTCTCGGTCGAGAGCACCACGTCCGCGACCGTCGTCAACTGTGGACGGCCGCCGTCGGTGCTCACCTGCTCCAGCACGAGGCGGCTGGTCCGACCGCGCAGATGCAGCGTCGCTATCTGGTTGCCGAAGAAGGGGCCGGTGACCCGACTCCACTCGACCGACACCGGGGGAACGGTGGACACCCGGTCCAGGAGGAAACGCGTCACCCGTTCGGCGGTCCGACTCCACGAGACCCGGAAAATCACCTTCATGGCTGTCGGAATGCGATTGTGCATCGGCGAACAGGTCAGCTGGTAGACCCGGGACCTCACGTCGTCGGGGAACTGCGCTTGCGCGGCATAAGCGTGGTGAACGTCGCCGGACAGCACGCAGATCGTGGCGGGCGCCCGTCCTCCCGGGCCACTGCACTGTCCGCGCCCGACGTGGGCGACGAGCCGGGCGAGCCGGTCGAATGAATCTCGCAAGGCGGCCCAATGTTCCAGATCGGCTGAGCGTCGCAATCTTTCGGCCCATTCGGTCACACGTCGGCCCCGCACCCCTGAGGCCATGCGCTCATTCCACGACTCCACGTCGTGGAGGGCGCGCGGCAGCAGCCACGGGAGCGAGCTCCCCACCAGCAGGTGGTCGTAGTCGCCCTCGGTCTGTCGTTCGATCCACGAGAACTCGGGCTCGGAGACCATCGACCGCGTGCCGCCGCCGAGTATGCGTCCGCACCGTGAATCGATGACGAGCAGCCGAGTGGTGCCGAGATCACGGCGATACGACCATTGCGTTCCCTTGGCGCCGTCGGCTTCTTCGTCCGCTGCGGATGCGAAATCGCGGAGCAACTCCGCGCAGTCGCCGTCCTCGGATCGGATCCGCTGGTAGAGCTCGTCGTCGGCCAGGGCTGCGGGCGAGAGGTTGCCCAGGTGCTGGTAGATCCAGTACGACGACAACGCGCCAACGATGCGTTCCTCCCACCAATCGGTGGCCTCGATCTCGTCCCGCCACGATTTCGAGATGTTCCAGTCGTCGATGACGTCGTGGTCGTCGAAGATCATCGACGACGGAACCGTGGACAGCAGCCAGCGCACCTGCGGGTCGGACCATGACTCGCGATAGAGCCACGTGTACTCCTCGAAGTTGCGGATCTGGGCGCCCGGCGGTTGGTCGAGGTCGTGCAACTCGTCGATGCGACGGAGGATCTCCGGGGACAGCAGCTCATCGGCGTAAACCTGGTCGCCGAGCAGTAACAGCGCGTCGGGCAGATCTTCGGGTGAGCGTTCCATGACTCGCCGCGCATAGGCGTCGAGAGCGTCGGCGTCGAAGTGGTCGTTGTCCTGGGTCGCCGTCGGTGTGGCGAATCGGCACGAGCCGAAGGCGAGGGTCAGATCGGCGTCGCCGCTGAGCGTGCGGATGACGGACGGGTACGGGGCGTCGGGCAGTGGCCAGACGCGCTCCCCATCGAGACTGACCTCGTACCGCGTGACGGAACCGGCCGCCAGTCCCGCGATCAGGACGAGAGCGTAGTGGTGTCCGGCGATGGTCCAGGTGTGTTCGTGGTGGCCGAGGACCTCGACAGTGCACGGTGCGGACGTCTCGACCCAGACGGTGGCGTCGCCTTCGCCGACGTGACGCAGCAACGGACCCAGAACCAGCTCGGTCCTACTTTCCGGCAGCCGTGCCATCAGTCCAGACTATGCCGCGGACCGGCTGTCGAGCGGGGGCATTCTGCCCCTCACCGAACTGAATCCGGTTCGTGATGATATCCCGGGCTGATCTGCGACTGCGGATCCCGCTCAGTGAGCGAACTGCTGACCGGGTCGCTCAGCGGGCAGGGCCGGCGACGAGCTGGAAAAATCGCGCGGTGTAGCTGTAAGGCGCGCGCGTGGACATCGCCAGTTCGAGCCGTTCGAGCTGGGCGAAGAACATCGGGTCGTCCTTGCGGGTGTCGTCGACGAGCAGGTCGCAGACACTGCGGATTCCGCAGCGTGCCCGCAGATGAAGGCCTGCCTCGGCGAGGTCGTCGATGACGGAATCGGCGTAGCAGGCACGGGTTTCGGTGTCGTAGGTGACCGTGTGGCGAGTCGAGCTGTCGAGCTGTCGTAGCGCTTCCTCGAGGTCGAGGTCGCGCACCGCGGTGAGTAGGGGATCGGCGTCGGCGTTCGGCGCGATCACAGACACCACGCCGTTCGGTGCCACCATCGCGGCCAGCACGGCGATCAGCGTTCTCGGGTCGGGCACGTACTGGATCAGGTTGTGGCAGAGCACCACATCGAACTGGTCGTGTGCGAAACGCCGCGCCAGCTCGTCGACGCCGAGGCGCTGCGTGCTGATCCGGTCGCCGACGCCCTGCTTCGCGGCGAGGGCGCGCGCGTCAGCCAGCGCCGGTTCGGAGATGTCGACGATGGTGACGTGGTGCCCGCGTGCCGCGAGCTCGATGGCGTCGAGGCCGTTGCCGCCGGCGACGTCGAGCACCCGGCCGGCGTGGTGGAGGTGGGGCATCAGGTTCGCGGCGGCGATGCTGTAGCGGAGCCTGCCCCACGGGGTCGTCTGCCACTGTTGGAAGGTCGTCAGTTTCGCATCGAACACGGTTTCCGAATCAGCCATCGCACCATCACTTTCGGTCCACGAGATCGCTCGATCTGCGCATAGGCTGCACCAGCTCGACGATAGCCAGTCTCGGCGTTCGCGGCACCGACTGCGGTAGGCGAAAGATCGGGAAGCAGATGGTGGGACCTTTTCTTCGACAGGCCATGTGGCCTCAGCGTTGATCTGCCGGCCTGCGGCGTCAATGCCCAGGATGTGCTCGGTTGACCAGCCCGGTCTGGTGGGCGATGACGACGAGTTGTGCACGATCGCGAGCCTGCAGTTTGTTCATGGCGCGTTGCACATGGGCACGGACGGTGAACGGACTCACGAACAGTTGCTCGGCGATCTCGTTGTTGGACAGTCCTGTTGCGACCAGCATGGTCATTTCGCGTTCTCGCGGTGTGAGGGCGTCGAGTAGCTCGGACGTGTGGTCGGCCGCCTGGTCGGTTGGTGTTGCCAGAAAGCGAGCGATCAAGCTGCGCGTTGCCGCGGGGGACAGGAGGGTTTCTCCGTGGGCGATGGTGCGGACGGCGTCGAGTAGTTCCGCTGCGCCGATGCCCTTGCCGATGAAGCCGCTCGCGCCCGCGCGCAGCGCCTGTGCGACGTAGTCGTCGGTCTCGTAGGTGGTGAGGATCAGGACGCGGCTGTCGTGTAGTTGTGGGTCCGCGCAGATCTGTGCGGTGGCGGTGAGGCCGTCGGCATCGGGCATCCGGATGTCCATGATGACTACATCGGGGTGCAGTTCACGGGTGAGGCTCACCGCTTGTCGGCCATCGGCGGCCTCACCGACCACGCTGATGTCCTCGGCGGTGTCGAGGAGTGTTCGAAACGCTTGGCGCAACAGGGCCTGGTCGTCGGCGAGTAACACTCGAATCGTCACGGGGGACCACCGTTCTCTGCGTCACTGACACGCCCAGCGTCTGAATTGGCGTCGGTTACCGGTTTGTCGACAGTCGCCGCATACTCGGGCGTGAGTGGCAGGTGGGCGGAGACGATGAAGCCACCCGCCGGGCTGTCAGTGGTGAAGAGTTGCCCCCCGATCGCTGTGGCGCGTTCTCGCATACCGATCAGCCCGTAGCCCGATAGCCCGTCCGATCGTGTGAACGCACTCGGCTCGAGCAGTGGTTTCGGTGCGGCCTGCGCGTCCGGCCCGTCGTCGGTGACAGTGATAGAGAGCCGGTTGTGCCTCCAGGACAAGCGGATTCGAGCGCTGCTGGTCCCAGCGTGTTTGTTCACGTTGGTCAGGGCTTCCTGGATGATCCGGTAGGCAGTGAGATCCACGCCAGGAGGTAGCGGTGTTGGCGCGCCTTCGTGGTCCATCGTCACTCGCAGTCCCGCACGGCCGAATGACTCGAGGAGCAGGGGAAGCTGGGACAGGCCGGGCGACGGTTCGGCGGCAGCGTTCGCGTCCCCGGCCTGGCGTAGCAGCCCGACCGTGGCCCTCAGGTCGTCGAGGGCGTTTCTCGTGGTCTCGATAATGCTGTGCAGGTTCGAGCGAGTCTGTTCCGGGTGAGAGTCGAACACGTGCGCGGCAACCACTGCTTGGGCGTTGGCGAGCGTGATCTGGTGGGCGACGACATCGTGCAGCTCGCGCGCGATGCGTACCCGTTCCTCGGCAACGCTATGGCGCGCCTCACTCTCCCGGCTCTCCTCGGCGCGCAGGGCTCGCTCTTCCATGGCAGCCAGGTAAGCCCGTCGGCTCTGCGTCGCGTTACCGAGCGCTGCGGCGATCAGCGGCAGCGCTGCCACGGACAGCAGCCTGCTGCTGTCCTGCCAGGACAGGCCATCGAGAAATGGGGTCACCGCGACCAGCAATGCCACGGCGGGGACCAGGACCGCGATCGCCACCCTGGGTTCGTAATGCACTGCCAGCGCATAGGCGGCGATCGCGACCGGCACCACGATCAGCGGGGTCAGCAGCAGTCCCGCGGGCGCGGCCAGCATCCCGCACGCCGTGGTTACCGCGACCGCGGCCACAGGCGCCCGGTGCCGCACGAACAGCGCCGCACACGAGACCCCCGCGACAACATAGGTGGCGATCGGTGGCCATCCCAAGGTGTCGTCGAGGTGAAAGATCCCGCCGGATAGGCACAGCAGGAACGCTGTCGCGAGGACCAGCGCCTCGCGCCACGACGTCGGTCGTCGCGCCACCTGGCGAGTGGCCATCACCTGATCGGGGAACGCTGCGGGGTCGCCCAACACCTCGCCCAAGATACGCGTCCGAAGCCTGCCTCAACCGCGAGGCGCTCGACCCAGTACGAACGCACCAGGCGTATGCGGCCGTCTGGTGCAGCAGCACTAGAGGCGATCGGTGACGAGAGACGATGCCCGCCAGAAGGTCCGCTGGAACTGTTGTAGCCAGAACGTCGCCACGGCGCTACCCGGGGCGGATCAGGTCTGGTGAGGAGCCGATTTCGATGCAGCAGAACATAACCGACGGTGCGAACGTCGGCCTTCATTCCAGGTGGAGCTGGCGCCTACTCGGTCTCGTGGCGGTCCTGGCTCTGGTGAACTTCGTGGTGGACTCGGCAATCGGCGCACCGCTGATCGTCCTGCCCGAGATGCTCGACCACTTCGGCACCGACCAGGCGGCATGGCTCAATGCCACCGCGATGCTGGCGGGAGTGATGTGGGCGCCACTGCTCGGGAAGAGCGCCGACATCTACGGCAAACGTCGAGTGCTCGTGTTGGCATTGCTGATCAGTTGCGTGGGTGCGCTGATCTGTGCGGTGGCCCCGACGATGTGGGTCTTCGTTGTGGGACGCATGCTGCAGGGAGCCGCGTTGGCCGCCATGTTCTTGTCGGTCGCGATCGTGCGAACCGTGTGCACGCCACGCCTGGCCATGATCATTGTCGGCATCGTGACCACCGGCACCGCGGTGCTCAATGTCGCCTCCCGGTTTCTCATCGAGAAGCTGGCGACGGAGTTCGGCTTCCAGATCCTGTTCCTCCTCTCCGCGGTGATCGCGGTCGCGATGGCGATCTGCGTGCGTTTCCTGGTTCCCGAATCACTGGTGAAGACACCGGGCCGGCTCGATATCGCGGGTGCTCTCCTGCTCGGGGGTGGCCTGCTCGGTGTGCTCGGCTACATCAGCATGGGTCCCGACCTCGGCTGGTCCGGCGTCGGCCCGCTCGCCCTTCTCTTCGGTGGGTTCGTGGCGTCGGCCAGTTGGTTCAGGGCCTCGAGCCGAAAGCCTGACCCGCTGGTCGACGTCGGAAACCTCGGCAGGCCACTGATTCTCACGCTACTGGTCGTCTTCCTCGGTGCGGGTTCTTACCAGAGCATGCTGCAGCTCATTCCCCTCATCGGTGATATCTCGGCGGACCAGCACTTGGGCTACGGCCTCGCAGATCACGGGTCAGTGGCGCTGCTACTCGCGGCACCGGCCGTCGGAGTCATGCTCGGCGGTCCGGTGGCCGGATGGTTGGGTACGCGGATCGGGCCGGCCCGGACCTTGGCCGGGGCGGTCATGCTCGGAACGGTAGCCACGATCGGGATGTTTCTCGGTACTTCGCAGCTACTCGCAGCGCTGTGCTTCGCGTTCTTGCTCGGTGTCACGGTCGCCGCATTGGGCGCGTCAGGCTTCAACATGGCAGGCAACTTGGCGTCGGCACAACGGCAGGGCATCGTGTCCAGCCTGGTCATGGTGATGGTGTCGACCGGGGCTGTGGTGTTCAACTTCGTCGGCGCGGCTGTCCTCGCATCGACCACGGTCGTCTCAGATGGCGAGACAGTGAACTCAGCTACCGGGGTGTTCAGCTACATCGCGATCGCCACCGCGGCATTCGCGATCGCCGCGATAGTCGTCGCCGTTCTCGTACGAACCATGCGCCCGGAGCGTCAGACGCCCGCGCCGAGACTCGAGCCCGAGATTGTCGGCTGAACCGCGCAACCCGCGAATGAGCCCTTCCCTGGCCAATCCCCTGAGAAGTACAGGAGTTGACATGAATACCGGATCGAGAGGAACCGTCCTGGTTTCCGGCGCGAGCATCGCGGGTCCCGCGTTGGCGTTCTGGCTGCACCAATATGGCTTCACGGTGACAGTGGTCGAGAAGTCCACCGGTGTGCGCGACGGCGGATACCCGATCGACGTGCGTGGCACCGCCGTAGCTGTCGCTCACCGGATGGGCATCCTGCCGCAACTACAGCAAGCCCATATCGACACGCGGCGGGTGACCTTCCTCGATGCCGACGGCAGTCGAGCCGCGGTCGTTCATCCGCAAGCAGTGGTCGGGGGTGTCGACGGACATGACCTCGAGATTCCGCGAGGGGCCCTGACGAACGTGCTCTACGCAGCAGTCCGCAACAACGTGGAGTTCGTCTTCGACGATTCCATCGACGCACTCTCCGAACACGATCACGGTGTCGATGTCACCTTCCGCAGCGGCGCCCAACGCAGTTTCGACCTCGTAGTCGGCGCTGACGGACTGCACTCACGAACCAGGGCACTCGCCTTCGGCCCCGAACAGCACTACCTGCGCTACCTCGGCTACTGCTTCTCGATCTGCGCCATGCCCAATACCTTGGGGCTCTCGCACGAAGCACTCATCTGGAACACCCCCGGACGGGCCGCTGCGCTCTACGCCGTCGGAGACGGTAGCGACGTACACGCTCTGCTGGCCTTCGCCCACTCCGAACCGTCGCACGAAGTCCTTCGCGCCGCCGATACTCACCGTGATCTGATCTCCACCGTCTACGGCGATGACGGATGGGAGATACCGGCCATGGTCGAGGCCATGCACCACACCCCAGATCCCTTCTTCGACACGGTAAGTCAGATCCATATGCCGCAATGGTCCAGAGGGCGTGTGGCACTCGTCGGCGATGCCGCCTACGCGCCGTCGTTCCTGACCGGGCAAGGGTCTGGCCTCGCACTCGTCGGCGCCTACATGCTCGCCGACGCCCTGGCCGCACACGACGATCACACCACCGCCTTCACCGCCTACGAGCGCGCCAGCCGCGGATTCGTCGACCTCAACCAAGCGCAGATCTCCACCGGCGAGGCGGCACTGTTTCCCACCACGGCCGACGCCCTGGAAGCTCGCAACCACAGACTCCGCGGCCTCACCACGTCGCCGCCGACCACAGGGCGGCCGGCCCATACGGCACTCACGTTGCCCGATCCCAGACCGAGGGCCTAGTGCCGCAGTGCCCAGTGCTCGAGGAGGCCGTGAACGTCGACCGGGCACGGAGTTGGCACGGTGGCAGCACCCAAAAGCGACCGCTCGGTTGTAAATCATTGGGGTGGAACGGATTCAGATCGCAATCCATCCGCGCAGCCACCCCGAATACCGTGTGATCGCTTCCACCCCCGGCAGGAACGGAGTCGCGGAATGCTAGGAATTCTGTTGCAGCTGGCGGTATTGGCGCTGTTCGTAGGCGTCGCGATGGGGATCCTCGTGCTGGGGGATCGGGTGCGGCCCGAATCGTGGCGGCACGAAGACGATTCAGGTGCTGGTTCGATGATGCTGGACATGGTCAACATGTTCTTCGCCGCCATCGTGGCGTTCGTGGTGGTGATCCTGTGGCAGCAGTACGACACCTCGCATGCGCACACGGTGGCGGAGGGCAAGGCCCTGGTGAGCGTGTATGAGTCCGCGAACAGCATGCCCGAGCCGGATCGGGAGCAGATCCAAACCCTGGTGACCGCCTACACCCGACAGGTGCTCGACGAGGAGTGGCACGTCATGGACAAACAGCGCCGACTGAGCCCGTCCACGCAGGCGACGCTGGATGATCTGCGGGAGGCGGTGAGTTCCGTGCCTGCCGCCACCGCGGACGCGAAGGCGGCCCAGGACGAGACCGCCACTGCCGTTGCGGCGATCGCCGATGCCCGCTTCGACCGTGGCCTGGACGCCGGTTATCGGTTGCCCTGGTTTCTTTACATCGCCTTGTGGTTCGCCACTGCCATGCTGTTGTTCGGCACCGTCTTCTCCGGTGTTGTGGTCACCAAGCGCAGCATCCTCATGACCGGGTTGTTCGGTCTGGTGATCGGTGCGGTCATTGTGGCTGTCTATCAACTGGATCGGCCGTTCGCCGGCGGGAACCACGTCGCCAAAGACGCCTACGAACTCGCGCTCGCACGCTTCCAGCACCTTGCCGCGGAACCGTCCTCCAGTGGCGATATTCCTCGTTGACCGGGTCGAACAGCGATCAGTACTTGGCTTTCGGAGGCATGATGGGCGGAAAACGAAGAGCAGTACGAGGATTCGCGACGGTGCCGGCGGTTGCAGCGTTGCTCGCCGTCCACTCTCCGCTCGCCGCGGCTGAGTCGGGAATACCGACGATCGACCAGATCATCAGCGGCAGTGCGGCTCCGGGCACCGTGGCCGCCCCGAGCGACGGACCATCCGACGGGCTGGAGCTGGGGCTCGGCACCGGCAGCAGCGCCGCGAATGAACCGGGCTGGTCGTCGGCGCCGACCGGCAGCTCGGCGGGGGTGGTCCCGAACCCGGCGGCCGGGCAAGCTCTCGGCCTCGGCCAGAGTAGACCCAGCGGCATCGATGCCGCCCACGCGATGATCGATGCAACCGCCGTGGATCCCGATCGCGCGCCGGGTACGGCACCGCCGACTACGATCGCCGACCCGGGCACGCTCGGCGGCCTGCTGCTCCTCAACCCCGACCATGTGCTCCCCGCCTGTGTCGGCAGCGCGGCAATCGGCAGCGCCGCGCTGGGGTCTGGCATCGTCACCGGTAGCGGCATGGGCTCGAGCCTGATCGGCCTCGGCTCCAGCGGAAGCGTCGGCTCGGGCTCGGCCGGTGCGGGCAGTGCGGCGGTCGGCAGCGCCGCGACCGGCAGCGCCCTGCTGACCTGCATGCTGTTGCTACCGGTCCCCGGCCTGCCGGAACCCGGTATCCCCCTGATCATTCCACCGACAGCGGTGGCACCGGCCGTGATGCCTATCCCAGTGCGACCGCCCGAGGTGATCCCATCGATCCCCGCAGCGATCCCGCCACAGCCGCCCCTACCGCCCCGGGTCGAGTACGCCGCACCTGTTCAGTCACCACCTTCACCTCCGCTCACCGCGCTGCAGATTATGACGGTCATGATCATCACGATCATCGCAGGCGCGCGTGCTCGCCTGCATGGCCGGAAGTAGCCGCTGAGGAGCGGTCCTTGCACTCAGCCGAGAAACCACAGTTGTCTCCTGTGGTTGTCTCGGTGGATCTTCGGCCTGACCTGTATTCACCGATAGATCGCAGGTCAACAGTATGAATTCTCGAGGGGCCCCGCGAGCGATGTCGTCTGAGTAGCGAGGTTAGGGTCGTGCGACCTCATCGTTGCAGGGCTGGAGGATCGTCATGAACACACCGCAATCGCGCAGAATTCGCGATCTCGTCTACGAGATCTTCGCCGCGCAGGGCCGTGCGCCGTCGGTTGCCGAGCTGGCTCGTCTGACGCAGAGCACCGTCGAATCGGTTCAAGACAATCTCGAGATCCTGGCCGACGCGCATGCACTGGTCTTGGCACCTGACCGCGACGCGGTGCGCATGGCACACCCGTTCACCGCGGCACCGATGGCGTTCGTCGTGACCCCCGCCGACGGGCATGATGATCGGCGCTGGTGGGGTGGATGCGCGTGGGACTCCTTCGGCATCAGCGCGGCTCTGCATCTCGATGTCCGCATCGACACCAATTGCCCCCACTGTGGTGCGGCGATCGCTGTCGTTTCGGGCCCGGAGACCGCACCTCCGGCTGAGCTCGCGGTCCGGTTTCCACGTCCGGCGGCACAATGGTGGGACGACGTCGTCGGCACGTGCACGATGATCCGCATGTTCTGCGACCGTGAACATGCGGATCGCTGGACCGCTGAAAATGCCCCCGGCAGTGGTTATATCGCCGATGCGACGGCGGTGTGGCGACTGGCCGGCCCGTGGTACGGCGACCGCCTACACCCTCAGTTTCAGCCACACAGCCGCGAGCACAATCAGCGTTTGCTCGATGTGTGCGGGCTAACCGGCCAGTTCTGGCAGCTGCCGTAGGGATCTGAACCCAGCGCGCTGTCCACGAGCGGCCCGGGGTGGGATGACATCGGTCCGGTTGAGGTGCGACGATTGCTGTCATGGTTGCGGTGGAGCTGGTTGGGGTTCCCTTCGACGGATACGGCCGGTCGGGCCATCAGGCAGTCGCTGCCGCGGCGTTGCGTGGGTCCGGTCTCGGCGCCGCCTTGGCGGCGTATGAGGTCACCGAGCGTGACGCAATGGTGCTGCCCACGGGGAGCCGCGAGCGGGGAACGCAGACTTCGTTGATCAACGAACCTGCGCTGCTGGCCATGACCGAGGAGGTCGGCTCCCGGGTTACGACAGCGGTGACTGGTGGACGCTTCCCGCTCGTGTACGGCGCAGACTGCTCCACATTGCTCGGCACAATCCCAGCACTTCGTGCTGACGGACCGGTGAGCCTGCTGTTCGTCGACGGGCACGAAGACACGATGCCGTTGGATGTCTCCGAAGACGGTGAGGCCGCAAATACCGAGCTCGGCCTGCTGCTCGGGCTCTCCGGGCAGCTGATGCAAGGTCCCTTGTCCGAGCGACTACCCGCGCTCGGACGCGACGAGCTCGCCGTCCTCGGCCCGCGTGACCGTGGCTGGCGTCAGCAGTTCAACGTCGGCTCGCTACGGGATAGCGGCGTCTGGATGCGCGACTGGCAGGAAGTCGCCGCCGTACCGGAGGACCTCGCGCGCTCGGCGGTGGACCACCTGAAACAGAATGCCCGACGCTGGTGGCTGCACGTCGATCTCGACGTCCTCGACCCCGAACAGTTCCCAGCCCAAGGCTTACCTGACGTCGCCGACGAACCGCACGGCTTGACCTGGGACCAGCTCACCCGCGCACTGACCGCCGCCGTGGCACGCGGCGGATGTATCGGCTGGAGTCTGGCTATCTACGACCCGGACCAGGACCCTGACCGCTCGGACGCTCAGCGGATCGTCCGTCTCGTCGCCGACATAATGACGGCGCTGCCGGCGACCGCACTCTGAGTGCCTGTGGTGGTGGCGCATCGACGGTGAGGCGCACGTCGGTAGCGCGAAGCCCTGAGCGTGATCAGGTAGTTGTGCCGGTGCTGCCGGAAGTCAGGTCTATGACCGCCTGGCAGAGGGGATTGTGGGTCGGGCTGTCCCCGTCGGCGAAGCAGGCGGCGAAGTACAGGAAGCCGAGCGGCCAGGCCAGTAGCATCTCGGCCGATTCCGTCGCGGACCCGGAATCCGCGATCGGTGCGAGGGGGGCAGGCGCGGACGGGGCGGCGAGCGCCGGTCCGAGGGTCGCGCCGACCAGTGCGCCCGAAAGAGCAATGGTGGCAAAGGTTTTGGCGAGCAGATGATTCATGGCTATCTCCTGTGAGATGTGTTCGCCGACTCTAGCTCGAGGATCAACAATTTGAAACACCCGAATTTTACTGCCTGTCGCGCCGGGGCCGAGCTATGAACGCGGCACCGATGACCCCCGCGCGCCTCGGGGATGGGCCCGGCCCCGGGCCTACTGGGGCATGAGAACTATTGCGGTGTGAATTGCGGGTCCGGCTGCGATCGCCTCGAGACAATTGCGGAGTAACAACGATCCATGGGTTTCCCTGCCGGCAAGGCTCGAGGTGGGAAGCTGGAGCTTCGAAGCTGTGTACCTGTCAAGAAAGGTGGTTCTCGATGTCTGATGACTCTGCTCTGCCTCAGGTCGCTTCCTGGCCGCTCACGACGGCAATCGGCGAGCATCGAATGTGTATGCAAGGGGCATGCGCGCTCGGATGACACCGAGTTTCGCCGTCGAAACCACCGGCGGGTAGTCGCGGGTCACCACGACAGCGGAATGGATGCCCGCAAGCGCGTCCCGGCGGGTCACGACCGCCGAACCACCGCAGCTGACCTGGTCCAGGACGACACGCGCCTGGTCCAGCGGATGTCGGCGACGTAGATGGCACAAGCCATGAGTTCCTGTGACCGATAGCCGGCATCGACGTGGGCACCGAAGTCTCGACCGTGATCCCCGTAGAGCTGATTCACGATGTCCCCGCAGTCCGCGCTTTGTCATGAGCATCTCGACCGAAGGGCAATTGATGAATGCATCGGCAACTCCGCTCGGCAACGGCGGCGCTACTAGTCCTCGTGGCACGCGTCCTTTCCCGTTGTCGTCCGGGCAGGCCGATATCTGGGCCGCGCAACGTCTGGCTCCCGACGTGCCATTGGCAGTGGCGCATTATGTCGAAATCCGCGGCGAATTGGATATCGAGTTACTCGACCGGGCGGCTCGCCGGTGCGCGGTCGAGATGGGAAGCCCGCGGCTGCGGATCCTCAGCAGTGCGGATCAGCCAGGACAGGTCGTCGATCCGGATGCGCCGTTCGAGCTCGAGCAGCTGGATTTGCGCGATGTCGACGATCCCCCCACGGCCGCGCACGCGTGGATGCGTGCGGACTCGTGCGCGCCCATCGATATCGGGCGTGATCGGCTCATTCGACTTGTTCTGCTGCGTACCGGCGATGCGGAGATCTTCTGGTACTGCCGCATGCACCACATCGCCATCGACGGCTACGGCGCGACGATGTTGATCGCGCGCACGGCGGAGTTGTACAACGCGGCGCTGGCCGGTATCGAACCTGGTTCCTCGCAGGCGGCCGACCTGTACGACATCTACGAGGCGGAGCTGGCATACCGCCGATCCGAGCACTTCACCGAGGACCAGCGCTACTGGCGAGCCCAATTCCCGGTGCCGCCCATACCTTTCAGCCTCAGTACGCGCACAGCCTCCGCGAGCGCGCATCGCATCGTCGAGTCGGCGGGGCTCGATGAGCCGACACGTGATCTGTGCGACGCGGCCAAGCGGAGTCACGCCGCGTCGCGGCCCGCACTGCTGGTGGCGGCGCTGGCGGGGTATCTGGCCGGGGTCACCGGACGCGGCGAGGTGCTGTTCAGCCTGCCGGTGACGGCGCGCACCACCGGACCGCTGCGCACGTCGGCGGGTTTCGTATCCAACGTGGTGCCGCTGCGGGTGCTCGTCGATGCGGAGGAGTCGGTGCTCGAGCTGGTGGGTCAGGTGCGCGAACAGCTGAGCGACGCCCTGGCCCATCAGCGATACCGGCACGAGGATATTCGGCGCGATCGGGGGGCGATGGCCGGTCGGCGCGGCTTCTACGGCCCGATGATCAACATGATGCTGTTTCCCAACGAGCTCCGGCTCGGTTCGGCGGTCGCAGCGGTGCACGTCCTGTCCACCGGTCCGGTGGAAGACCTGTCCATCAATGTCTACAACGGCCCCGACGGCGGGTTGAAGCTGGACTTCGAGGCCAATCCGAACCGCTACGCAGCCGCTGACGTCGCAATGCACCACCGGCGCTTCCTCGGTTACTTCGCTCGGTTCCTCGCCGCTGGAATAGGCGACGCGGTCGCGACAGTGGCCGTATCCGATGAGGCCGAGCGGCGACAATTGCTGGCAGGCTGGAATGCGACTGCCGTGGACCTGGTGGCGAGCACGCTGCCAGAGCTGTTCGCCGCGCAGGTCGCCCGCACGCCCGACGCGGTAGCGCTGTCATTCGACGGCCTGCGCGTGACGTATGCCGAGCTGGACGTCCAGTCCAATCGCCTCGCGCGGGTGCTCATCGACGCGGGTGCCGGACCGGAGTCGATTGTCGCGCTGGCGATACCGCGCTGCCTGGAACTCGTCGTCGGCATGTACGCGATCGTGAAGACCGGCGCCGCGTACGTCCCCGTGGATCCAGATCATCCGGCCGAACGCACCGAATACGTGTTGGCGGCCGCGAACCCGGTCTGTGCGCTGACAGTGAGCCGACATCCGGTGGAGCTACCGGCGCACTTGCGGCAGCTGGAGATCGACCGGATCGAGCGCGGTGCCGCCGATAGCCCTGCGAGCTCGGCACCCATCACCGACGCTGATCGGCGTCACCGGCTGCGGCCGGATCACCCCGCCTATCTGATCTTCACCTCCGGCTCGACCGGAAAGCCCAACGGCGTCGCCGTCACCCACGCCGCGATCGACAACCGGCTGCGGTGGATGCAGCATCGCTATCGGCTCAGCGCCGACGATGTGGTGGTGCAGAAGTCCCCGACGGGGTTCGACGTGTCGGTATGGGAGTTCTTCTGGCCGTTGCAGGTCGGCGCGCGCCTGGTGCTGGCCGCACCGGGCGGGCATCGCGATCCGGCCTATCTGCGGACATTGTTCGCGCACGAGGGCGTCACCACGGCCCATTTCGTGCCATCGATGCTGGCGGTGTTCGTCGCCGACTGTCCGATCCGTGCGAGTGCGCTGCGGCGTGTGCTGTGCAGCGGTGAGGCGCTGCCCGCGGAGACGGTTCGGCTGGTCCGGGCGGCTTATCCGGGCGTGGAGTTGCACAATCTGTACGGCCCGACCGAGGCAGCGGTGGACGTCACGTCGTGGGAATGCGACAGCGATGCCACAGTGGTGCCGATCGGCGCGCCGGTGTGGAACACCTCGGTGTACGTGCTCGATGCCGAGCTGCGGCCGGTCCCGGTCGGAGCGGCGGGGGAACTCTACTCGGCCGGTGTGCAGTTGGCGCGCGGCTACCTCGGCCGTCCGGCGCTGACGGCGGGCCGGTTCGTGGCCAACCCCTACGGCCCGGGCACGCGGCTCTACCGCACCGGAGACCTGGCTCGGTGGCGCGGCGACGGGAACCTGGAGTACCTGGGCCGCACCGACTTCCAGGTGAAGGTGCGCGGCCTGCGGATCGAACTCGGCGAGATCGAGTCCGCACTGGTGGCGCACGAGCCGATCACTCAGGCGGTCTGCCTCGCCAGGCCGACCGCGCACGGCGGTGACGAATTGGTCGGCTATGTCGTCGCGGCTACGGGACAGACGGTCGATGTCCGTGCGGTGCGGGTGGCGCTGGGACGGACACTTCCGGAGTACATGGTTCCGCGCACTGTCGTGGTGCTCGACGCGATGCCGTTGGGACCCAACGGAAAGATCGACCGTGATGCGCTGCCCGCGCCGCGGTACGAAACGCAAGGCAGCGCCCGAGCTCCGCGCACCGAGGTGGAACACCTGCTGCTGGCGGTGTTCGTCGACGTGCTCGGCCGCGCCGAGGCGAAGCTCGGTATCGATGACGGCTTCTTCGACATGGGTGGCGATTCGCTCCTCGCGGCACGGGCGGTAGCGCGGATCAATGCCGCGCTGCCCCACGCGGGAATCGCGCTGGGTGACCTGTTCGAGGCGGCGACTGTTGCCGACCTGGCCGCCCGGTTGGCCATGAAGTCCACCAACGGCGATGGCCCCGGGGCGCCGCCGTCGTTGCTCTCGTACGCCCGGGCACAGGCGCGGCCGGAGATGTTGCCGCTGTCGTACGCGCAACAGCGGCTGTGGTTTCTGAACCGATTCGATCGTTTCTCGGCGATGTACAACATGCCGCTGGCGATCCGGCTGACCGGTGCGCTCGACCCGACCGTGCTGCACGCGGCGCTCGCCGATGTGGTGCGCAGGCACGAGAGTCTGCGCACCACATTCATCTACTCCGGGGACGCGAACCCTAGCCAGGTCATCGGATCGGCCGAGGACGCGGCGGCGCGGCTGTCGGATGAACTGACGGCGGTCGAGGTAGCGCCGGAGGATATCGACGCACAGCTGGTGGCCGACGCGTCCACCGGCTTCGACCTGGCCGTGGAACCACCGATCCGGGTGGCCCTCTACCGGACGCGACCGAGCGAACACGTCCTGACGGTGGTGTTGCACCACATCGCCTGCGACGGTTGGTCGTTCGAGCCGCTGGCCCGGGATCTGGTAACCGCCTTCGACGCTCGCCGGCGCGGGGTCGCGCCCGATTGGTCGCCACTTCCGGTGCATTACGCGGATTACGCGCTGTGGCAGCGGGACACGCTCGGCAGTGCGGACGAACCCGACAGCGCGATGCGCCGACAACTCGACTACTGGTGCGCCACCCTCGCCGACATACCGGAACAACTCGATCTCCCCACCGACCGTGCACGCCCGAGGGTGCCCTCGCATCGCGGCGGCACGTACGCGTTCGGCATCGATGCCGACACTCGCCGCGGGATGGCTGAGCTGGCCGCCGACAGCGGTGCGAGTGTGTTCATGGTGGCGCACACCGCGCTGGCGATCCTGTTGGCGCGGCTGAGCGCGACCACCGATGTGGTGATCGGTACACCGATCGCGGGCCGCGGCGAGGCAGCACTCGACGAGCTGGTCGGCATGTTCGTGAACACGGTGGTGCTGCGCACCGAGATCGATCCGAGCGCCGGTTTCGATACCGTGCTCGGCCGGATCCGCGACCGTGATCTGGACTCCTTCGCCAATGCGGACATCCCGTTCGAGCGCTTGGTCGAGGAGCTCGATCCGGCGCGCTCCCCGGCACGTCATCCGCTGTTCCAGGTCATGCTGTCGTATCAGCGGACCCCCGATCTCGGCACGGTCGAGCTGCCGGGTCTGCGCGCGACGATCGCGGCGATCAGCACCGGCATCACGAAATACGATCTGCAGCTGACCATCACCGAGACGTCCGGCGCGATGCGAGCGGAATTCGGCTACGCGACTGACCTTTTCGATGACGAGACGGTCGCCGGCTTCGCCCGCCGGTTCACCGCGATCCTGACCGCGGTGATCACGACCCCCGGTCGTGCGGTCGGCGATCTGCCCTTGCTCGACGCGGTCGAGTGGGCTGACCTGTGCCCGGTGGTGTCCGGTCCGGCCGAATCGCCCGCGATATCGGCCGCGCTGTTGACCGCGGCGGTCGAGCGTGACCGAGCTGCGACGGCCGTGCGGTGCCGGGGTATCGATCTGTCCTACGGCGAACTCGACGAGCGATCCAACCGCCTGGCACGGGTGCTGATCGCCGAGGGTGTCGGTGCCGAGCAGGTGGTCGCGGTGGCGCTGCCGCGGTCCATCGAGGCCATCATCTCGATCTGGGCCGTCGCCAAGACCGGCGCGGCCTACCTGCCGATCGACCCGAAGTACCCGGCTGCCCGGATCGAAGCAATGATCGCCGACGCGGGAGTCCGGATCGGTCTGACCGATACCAGCCATCGGGCGGCGCTTCCCGCCGAGGTGCACTGGCTGCCGATCGGCTCATCGCACCTCGAAAAACAGTGCGCCGCAGTGTCGGCCGCAGCGGTCGGAGTCGCGGAACTGACGGCTACCCCCCAGCTGGACCACCCGGCGTATCTGATCTACACATCGGGATCTACGGGACGCCCGAAGGCGGTGGTGGTGACGCATCGCGGATTGGCCTGTCTGGGAGCCGAACTCGCGCAGCGGTTCCGGCTGGGCACCGGTACTCGATCGCTGCACTTCTCCTCGCCCAGCTTCGACGCGTCGGTCTTGGAGTTGTTGCCTGCCTTCCTGTCGGGCGCGACGACGATCATCGTGCCCGGCGACGTGTACGGCGGCGACGAGCTTGCCCGGCTGCTGCGCATGGAACGAGTGGACTGCGCCTTTATCACCCCGGCGGCGCTGGCGACACTCGACCCGGCCGGGCTCGACAATCTCGGCGTGATAGCCGTCGGCGGCGACGAGTGCGGTCCGGAACTCGTTGCCGCATGGGCGAGTTCGAGCCGTGCCGTGTTCAACGCCTACGGACCGACCGAAACCACCGTCGCGGCCACGGTGAGCGCGCCGATGCGCGCGGGTGAGCAGGTGAGTATCGGCAGCGTGGTACGCGGCATGCAGATGCTGGTGCTCGATGGCAGGCTGCACCCGGTTCCGGTCGGGGTACCCGGCGAGCTGTATCTGGCCGGGCCCGGGGTGGCCCGCGGGTACCACGGCCGCCCGTCGCTGAGCGCGAGCCGGTTCGTCGCCGATCCCTATGCCCTTCCCGGTGCGCAGGGCCTGCGGATGTATCGCACCGGTGACCTGGTACGCCTGGATGTACACCGTACGCTGCGGTTCCTCGGCCGGATCGACGATCAGGTGCAGGTTCGCGGCTACCGCGTCGAAGTACGCGAGATCGACACGACGCTGCTCACCCACCCATCGGTCACCTTCGCTCGCACCGTGGTCCATCGCGATGACACGGTCGGGCCGAGGCTCGTGTCCTACGTCTCGGTGACATCACCCGTAGCGTCCGGGGAACTGGTTGCGCTGGTGCGCGACTCGTTGCCCGCCTATATGGTGCCGGCCGCGGTGGTTGTCCTCGACCACATTCCACTCACCCCGGTGGGCAAGTTGGATCGTGCGGCGTTGCCGGATCCGGTGTTCACCGACAACACGGTATTCCGGGCGCCCGCAACGCCGTTCGAGCACATGATCGCCGACTTGTTCGCCGAGATACTGGGTGCGGAACACGTCGGTGCCGACGATTCGTTCTTCGCTCTCGGTGGCAACAGCCTGGTCGCGACCCGGAGCGCCGCTCGCCTCGGCGCGATGCTCGGCACAGAGGTTCCGGTACGACTGCTGTTCGAAGCACCAACGGTCGCGGCACTGGCAGCGCGACTCGCGGAGCACACCGGAACAGGACGACTCCGTCCACCGTTGGTCGCCGGACCACGCCCGGAGTTCGTCCCCCTGGCACCCGCGCAACAGCGAATGTGGTTTCTCAACCAGTACGACAAGGACTCGGCGGCTTACAACGTGCCGATCGCGATCCGCCTACACGGCGAGTTGAACGTCGAGGCCCTGCGATCGGCCATCGTCGACGTGCTGTGCCGGCACGAGTCCCTGCGAACCCGATACCCCGAACGTGACGGGGCAATCGTCCAACTGATCGAGCCCGCCGACAAGGTTGACCTCGAGCTGACCCCGACACCAGTTCACGCGAACAAGGTCACCACGGCGGTCACCGAGTTCAGCGCTCAGCATGTCGATGTGACAACTCGGGTGCCGGTACGCATTCGATTATTCCGCGTCGACACCAGCGAGGCACCGGACCACGTGCTGGCCGTCATAGTGCATCACATTGCCGCAGACGGATTTTCGATGACACCACTGGTCCGCGACATGGCCACCGCCTACACCGCCCGCATCCACGGAAAAGCCCCGTCGTGGACACCACTACCGATCCAATACGCGGACTACGCACTGTGGCAACGAACCATTCTCGGCTCACCCGAGGATCCGGAATCACTATCCACCGAACAGATCCGATACTGGACCGAAACCCTGCACGGCATGGCCGAAGAACTGTGCCTGCCGACCGACCGACCGCGCCCCGCAGCGGCATCCCATCGAGGCGCCACCACGAGCCATGCGCTGGATCCGGAGCTGATTCAGGCGCTGGAACGGGTTGCGTACCAGGGTAGTTCGTCGTTGTTCATGGTCGTCCACAGCACGCTCGCGGTGCTGTTCGCTCGATTGAGCCGCACCGGCGATATCGCGATCGGCACGCCCATCGCCGGACGTGGCGCGGCCGCACTCGACGATGCGGTCGGCATGTTCGTCAATACGCTGGTGCTGCGGACCGACATCGACCTCGGCGAGTCGTTCACCGACCTGCTCGATCGTGTCAGGCAGATCGACCTCGATGCCTTCGCCAACGCGGATGTCCCGTTCGAACAATTGGTGACGGCACTGGCCCCCGAACGATCCCGCTCTCGCCACCCATTGTTCCAAGTGATGTTGGTATTCCAGAACCTGGACCAGGCGAAACTCGAACTACCGGATCTCGACGCGTCCACCGTCGACTTTCCCGACGAAGTATCCCGTTTCGACCTGCAGATCGTGCTGTCGGACAACCATGAGAACACCGGCATGACAGCAGCTTTCACCTACGCCACCGACCTGTTCGATGCCGCGACGATCGAATCGTTCATACGCCGATGGATCCGGATACTCGAATCGGTCGGCGCCGACCCGACAACACCGGTCGGCGCCATCGAAATACTGGAACCAGCCGAACGAACCGCCCTGCTGTTCCACCCGGAAACACTCGCGACACCACCAGTCGTCCTGGCTGATCTGCTGAGTGCCGCGGCCGCCCGGAACCCCGATGCCACCGCCGTCGTATTCGCCGACCAACACCTGACCTACCGAGAACTCGATCAGCGATCCAACCAGCTCGCCCGCGTCCTGATCCACCTCGGCGCAGGACCGGAATCATTGGTGGCCATCGCTTTACAGCGCTCCATCGACTTCGTGCTCGCGATCTGGGCGACCGCAAAATCCGGAGCAGCCTTCCTTCCTCTCGACCCGACCCACCCCACCGAACGCATCATCCACCTGCTCACCGACTCCGGCGCCACCATCGGATTGACACTCGAGGCACACTGCTGCAGGCTTCCGGGCACAACCAGGTGGCTGGTCCTCGACGACCCCGCCCACATCGCTACGGCAGCGTCGGCATCCTCTACGTCGATCACCGACCCCGAACGCATGGCCCCACTGCGCCCGCAACACCCGGCCTACCTCATTTACACCTCCGGCACTACCGGCGTGCCAAAAGGCGTTACCGTGACGCATTCCGGACTTGCCAACCTCGCCGCCGCGCACCAGGATGCGTTTCACATCGAATCCGGCGCGCGCGCTGTGCATTTGGCATCGCCCAACTTCGACGTTTCGGTGGCGGAGTTGTTGTCGGCGCTGGGTGCGACCATGGTGATCGCACCCAGCGATGTCTACGGCGGTGACGAACTCGGCGAACTGCTCGACCGCGAGCGCATCAGCCATCTCCTCATCACGCCTTCGGCGTTGTCCACCATCGACCACACTCGATGGCCGCTGACGGATTTGCGATACCTCGTGGTCGGTGGCGAGGTCAATGGCCCCGAGTTGGTCGAGCGCTGGTGCGGCGGCCGCCGGATGTTCAACGAGTACGGGGCGACCGAGGCCACCGTCGTCGCGACGTTGACCGCCCCATTGGTGGCGGGGGAGCCGGTGACGATCGGCGGCCCGATTCGCGGTGTCTCGGCGTGGGTGTTGGATCAGCGGCTCAACCCTGTCCCAGTGGGTGTGGCGGGGGAGTTGTATATCGCGGGTGCTGTGCTGGCCCGCGGTTACCATCGTCGGGCCAGCCTGACAGCAGGGCGTTTCGTCGCGTGCCCCTGGATGCCCGCCGAGCGGATGTACCGGACCGGGGATGTGGTCCGGTACACACCCGACGCAGCGATGCAGCATCTCGGACGGTCCGATTGCCAAGTGAAGATTCGTGGTCTGCGTATCGAACTCGGCGAGATCGATGCCACGCTCGCCGCGCACGAGACCGTCGGTTTCGCCACCACCATCGGCCACCGCAGCGGTTCCGGGACCGATTCGCTGGTTTCGTATGTCGTTGCCGCGCCTGGTCATTCGATCGATACCGCGGCGCTGACCGAGCACGTCGCCGGTCGGTTGCCCTCCTATGTGGTTCCGTCCGCGATCATGGTTCTCGATCATGTCCCGTTGACACCGGTGGGCAAGCTGGATCGTGCGGCCTTGCCGGATCCGGTGTTCGCTGACAAGGTCGTGTTCCGAGCACCCGGAACCTCGCTCGAGCACACAATCGCTGACGTGTTCGCCGAAGTACTGGGTGTGGAACGCGTCGGCGTCGAGGATTCATTGTTCGCGCTCGGCGGCAACAGTCTGATCGCGACCAGGATCGCCGCCCGACTCGCAGCGATGGTGGATACCGAGGTCCCGGTGCGACTGCTGTTCGACGCATCAACGGTCGCAGCACTAGCAGCGCGACTCGAGGGGCATAGCGGTACGGGACGGCACCATCGCGCATTGGTCGCCGGACCACGACCGAACCTTGTGCCCCTTGCACCCGCGCAACAGCGCATGTGGTTCCTCAACCAATACGACACGGACTCAGGCGCCTACAACGTGCCGATCGCGATCCGGATACGCGGCGAGTTGAACATCGAGGCGCTCCGGTCGGCCATGGCCGACGTGCTGGACAGGCACGAGTCCCTGCGAACCCGATATCCCGAACACGACGGGATGCTGATCCAGTTGATCGAACCCGTCGACGAGGTCGATCTCGAGCTCACCCCGATGCCCGTTCCTCGAAGCCGGTTGGCCTCGACGATAATCGAGCTGGTCACTCAGGGTTTCGATGTGAGCGCTCAGGTGCCGGTGCGTGCTCGATTGTTCCGCGCCGACACCGGCGAGACGCCCGAGTACGTCCTGGTCGTCGTGGTGCACCACATTGCCGCGGATGGCTTTTCGATGACACCACTGGCCCGCGACATCACCACCGCCTACACCGCACGCAGCCACGGACAAGCCCCATCGTGGACATCACTACCGATCCAATACGCGGACTACGCACTGTGGCAACGAAGCACCCTCGGCTCGCCCGAGGATCCGGAGTCACTCTCCGCCGAACAGATTCGATACTGGACCGAAACCCTGGACGGCATGGACGAGGAACTGCGCCTGCCGACCGACAGGCCCCGGCCGGCAGCGGCATCACATCGAGGCGCCACCATCAACCACACTCTGCATCCCGAGCTGGTGCGGGATCTGGAAATGATGGCGCGCCAATGCAACTCGTCGTTGTTCATGGTCTTCCACAGCGCGTTGGCGGTGCTGTTGGCTCGGTTGTGTGGCGTCGGCGATATCGCGATCGGCACGCCCATCGCCGGACGCGGAGAGGCCGCGTTCGACGATGTCGTCGGCATGTTCGTCAATACGCTGGTGCTGCGGACCGAGATCGACCTCGGCGAGTCGTTCACCGACCTGCTCGACCGTGTCGAACGAGTCGACCTGGATGCCTTCGCCAACGCCGATGTGCCATTCGAGCAACTGGTCGACGTACTGGCTCCGCAACGATGCCCGTCCCGACACCCGCTGTTCCAGGTGATGTTGGTATTCCAGAACCTCGATCAGGTGGACCTGGAGCTGCCGGGTCTCGACGTGTCGGTCGTGGCGGATCTTCCCGACGAGGTATCGCGTTTCGATCTTCAGCTCGTGTTGTCGGGCAACAACGAGCACACCGGTGTGACAGCGTCTTTCACCTACGCCACGGAACTGTTCGACGCCACGACGATCGAGTCGTTCATACACCGATGGACCCGGATACTCGAAGCGGTCACCAGCGACCCGGCACCGCCGGTCGGCGCCATCGAAATACTGGAACCAGCCGAACGAACCGAGCTGATGACTTACCAGGGAGCACCCGCGACAACGCCTGTCGTACTGGCCGATCTGCTGACCGCGGCGGCCGCCCGGAACCCGGATGCCATCGCAGTCGTGTTCGAGAGCCGACACCTGACCTACCGGGAACTCGATGAGCGATCCAACCGGCTGGCCAGGGTCCTGATCGACCTGGGAGCCGGGCCGGAAACCGTTGTCGCGGTCGGCATTCCACGGTCTGTCGACTTCGTGATCGCGATATGGGCGACAGCCAAGACCGGGGCAGCCTTCCTCGCGCTCGACCCGACCCACCCCGCCGAACGCATCAGCCAGACGCTCACCGACTCCGGCGCCACCATCGGACTCGCCGCGACAGTCGCGCGCGCGACAGTGCCCGATCACATCAACTGGTGGACAGTGGACGATCTCGACGACACCACACGCAACGCCGAACCGATCACCGACGACGAACGCACAACCCCACTACAACCACAACACCCGGCTTATCTCATCTACACCTCGGGCTCCACCGGAACTCCGAAAGGCGTCGTCGTCACCCACACCGGGTTAGCCGACCTGGCCACCGAGACCAGGGGCCGATTCGGACTCACTCCGACATCGCGGGTGCTGGCCGCCGCCTCACCGACGTTCGACGTTTCGATCCTCGAATGGCTCAGCGCGGCCGCGACCGGAGCCACCCTTGTTCTCGCCCCGCCATCGGTAGTCGCCGGCACCGAACTGGCGGAACTGATCGCCACCGAATACGTCACCCACATCGCGCTCACTCCCACAGTGCTCGCGTCGATGCGCCCTGATGGCCTCGACACCGTCGAGACCGTCGTCCTCGGCGGCGAGACCTGCCCACCGGACCTGGCGGCGCACTGGGCACCGGGTCGGACGGTGGTCAATACCTACGGGGCCACCGAGACCACGATCATGGCCTGCGCCGAGGCCCGCTCGACCACGCCCGGCCGAGAAATCACGATCGGTGGACCGATTCGCGGATTTCGCGCCGTCGTGCTCGACCGCCGACTGCGCCCGGTCCCGCCCGGGGTGGTCGGGGAGCTCTACCTGTCCGGACCCGGCCTGGCCCGCGGCTACCACAAGCAGCCCGTCACCACCGCCGCCCGATTCGTCCCCGATCTATACGGCCAGGCAGGTACCCGGATGTACCGCACCGGCGACCTGGTCACCTGGACCGCTGAACGGACACTGCGGTACAAAGGCCGCAACGACCTTCAGCTCGCGATCCGCGGTCACCGCGTCGAACCCGGCGATATCGAAACCGCGCTCCGTAGCCATCGCGATATCGCCAATGCCGCCGTCCTCGTCGACACCCGATCCAACGACGCCGACCTACTCGTCGGCTACGTCGTTGCCAATCCCGGCACCACTGTCGACACGACCGCGCTCACCGCCCACCTCACGGCCCACCTGCCCACCCACATGATCCCCACCGTCATCCATATCCTCGAACGGATACCGGTCACTCCGAGCGGCAAACTCGACTACAAAGCCCTACCGGCGCCCGACCCGCAACCCGCCCGGTTCCGGCCGCCGTCCACCGCGCTCGAGGCCACCGTCTGCGCCGCCTTCACCCAGACCCTCGACATCGAACGAGCCGGCGTCGACGACAGCTTCTTCACCCTCGGCGGAAACTCGCTGGCCGCTATCGGATTGGTGGAGCGGCTGCGGGCGTCAACTGGTTCCGACGTCGCGGTCCAGTGGATATTCACCGACTCGACACCGCAATTGCTGGCCCGGCGGATCGACGCCGGCCGCCGGGGCCTCGGCGAGCAGGACCCCGGCGAGGCGCTCTCGATCCTGCTCACGCTGCGTGCGACGGGCACCGGACCCCCACTGTTCTGCGTCCACCCCGCCATCGGATTGGCCTGGGGTTTCAGCGGGTTGGTGCAGCATCTCGACCCCGAACGTCCCGTATACGGGTTGCAATCCCCGACACTGACCGACCCGGCCGCGCGATTCGAGACGCTCGACCAACTCGCCGCCCGCTATGTGCGGGAGATCCGGTCCGTTCAGCCGCGCGGTCCCTACCACCTGCTCGGTTACTCGCTCGGCGGCACCATTGCCCACGCGATCGCCGTCCAACTCCGGCGCGCCGGCGCCCACGTCGCGACCCTGGCGATGATGGACACCCATGTCGTCACCGCCGGCAGTGTCCGCCCGCCCACGCCCGCCATCATGGACATGCTCATCGAGTTCGGCGGCCTCGACGACCCGCAGACTCCCGCCGACCTCACATTCGAGGCCGCGACCGAGCTACTGCACCGGCGCGGCGGACTCTTCACCGTCCTCACACCCGAGCATCTCGCAATCCTGCACCGCGATTACACCCGGCTCGTCGATCTCACCTGGAAACACCGATCCGCCCTCTTCGACGGTGACCTGCTCTTGTTCACCGCCGCCGCACAGGAAGGCGAACGCCCTGCCGATACCGCCGCGTTGCGCAACCATATTACCGGCCACATCACCAACCACCACATTCCCACCCGGCACGAGCACATGACCGATCCCGAGGCACTACGCGAGATCGGACTGGCCATCACCGAGCACCTCCATTCCACTCATCGCGGCCGACCTTTCGATCTCACCTCGGCACAGAGGCGGCGATCATGAGCAACGGAATTGTCGGGACACGCTCCGGCATGCGGCCGACCAACCTGTTCTCCACCGATCCGGCAATTCGTGGCGCCGAACATCCCCGCGCCGCCGAATTGCGCCGATGGATTCGCGAATACCTCTGCCGAACCCATCGTGACCTAGGCCGATCCGGCCCGGTCTGCCCCTATATCGGCCGCGGTATCGCACTACAAAACCTCTGGGTCTCATTCGTCGAAGGCCGCCACATCGGCACTCAGTGCATAACCGCAGTCGTCGACGACTTGAACGACCTGTTTTCGACCATGCCACCCCACCGCGAACCCGACAACAAACACAAGGCCATCCTCGCGGTCTTCCCCGACCTCACCGAATACGCAGACCTCGACGCTGTCCAAGACGAGCAGAAATCCCGGTTCGTCGACAATGGGCTGATGCTCGGCCAATTCTATCCGGGCTGCACCGCCGCCGGGTTGCACAATCCGAGATTCCCCGCACTCGATGCGCCCCTGCCCAGCCTCGCCGTGCGCAACATGGTTCCCACCGACTTTCCATTCCTCAATTCCCGCCACGAATGGATCGATACCTACCTCGGACTCTTCGCTCCCACCATCCCCGGCTTCATCAGCAATTCCATCGCCGCCAAGCTCGTCGAGACCCCGGCCACCCGCAACACCTCGGCGGAAAGGATCGACAGCTCCACGTCATAGTCAGGGACGACCACGCACGAGTTGGGATCCAGTCACAGGCCGGATTCCGCCAGGTCAGCAATAGCAGAGGCGGTATCGAGGTCGGCGTAAGCGGCTGAATAGCGTTGGGCCAGCGCCAGCGCAATATCGGGGCGTTGCCAGAATTCGCCCGCGCTGGCGGTGCACAGCCACAGTGTCAGACCGTGTGCGACCGAGGCGCGGTAGCCGTGACGGATCTGTTCGGGAGTCGGCTTCTCCCTGGCGGGGAGGTCCAGGGCATCGCGGTAGTCCCCCAAGAGGCGGTCCTCGGCTGCACGGCGGTCCTCGATCGTGAGTGCACCTTGCAGGAAGTAGCCCAGGTCCAGTGACCAGTGTCCGCGGCGGGCGACCTGCCAATCCAGGAAGCCGATGTGGGTGTCGTCGATGAGGTAGGTGTTGCCGATATGGGCGTCTCCGTGCAGCAGTGTTTGCGGTCCGGAGGTGAGGCTGTGAATGTAGGGCTTCCAGATATCATTGATCAGCTCACCGATGCTCAGCCTGGTCACCGCGGGTGGGCACTCCGGTCCGAGGCGGTCCAACGCGGCTTGGAGTGGGGCGATCTCCATTCCGTCCCATGGCACGAACGGTTCCAGCCATCCCAGAGCGGGGTGACTATCGAGTCGTTCGCCCCAGAAGCTGCTGTGCAGGCGCGCCAGTGCGCGGACTCCGCTCGCGGCCTGTTCGATCGTGAGGGGGCGGGTGGCGTCGCGCGGGTCGGCGTCGCGGAGGGTGAGGTCCTCCATGACCAGTAGGAAGTTCTCGGCTTCCTCGTCGATGAGTGCGGCGAAGACGGCGGGATGCTCTACGGGCAGGGCCACGCCACTGCGGAAGAGGCGTGGTTCGTGGAACATGCCGCTGGTGAGTGTGATGAGTTCCTTGTGGGCTGGGTCGGCGGCCTTGACGAATACCGAGGCCGGGCCCTGCTCCGCGCTGTCGTAGGTGAGGGCGAGTCGTGCCCGCCGATTTGTGCCGTCGTCGCGCAGTGCGATGTCGACCGTGGCGACCCGGACTCCTGGGTGGTGGCTGTTCAGTGCGGTGGTCATCCATTGCGGGGTGATGTGGTCCCAGTCGCGGGGGATCGGCAGATGCTCGACGGTCAACAGGGATCCTCCACTCGAAGCGTAAGTAAGATTCTCTGGTGGGAGAAGCAGATTCTCAGGCTACTCGCACATGTAGACCAACGTCCAGAAGTTCTCGCTGTCGCGACGACAGTCGCCGCCGGGCTCGGGTGGAGTTGAAGGGGGCTGAGGTTTCTACCAGGTTGCTAGAACAGAGATCCTGTCGAGAATCCTGAACCACCCCCACCGCTGCTGGGCGGGGGTACGTAGCCGATGGGTCGGTTGGGCGTCGACCGAGAAATCGGTGATGGGGGTGAACGTTCGGGCTCTGGCTGTCCGGCGCCGGTGGGCTGCTCGGGCTGCCGAAGTGCGCTGCTGGTCCCGCTGCGGAGTTTCCTTCGCAATGCCGAGCGGACGACGATGTGAACGAGCACGATCATCGGCAGGACGATTGCGACGAGATAAAACAAGATCGCGACGGCGGTACCGAACACGTTCTGCTCCAGTGCATTCGAGCTCATTGTCAAATTGTAGTCGCGTGCACCGACGTGTTCCAGCAGGTGGGCTTTTGCGGTCTCCTCCGCGATTGGCCGGCAGCTAATGCCTAGCCGTTAGTGTCACCGGCGGATGCCGAGCAGGCCGAGGGCGAAGTCGGCGTAGTCGGTGGCGATCTGCTCCGGTGTGGCCGGGCCGTCGAGACGGAACCACTGCGGCAGGGCGGTGCACATCGTCGCGATCGCGCGTCCGGCGGCCCTCGCGTGCTCGGTGCTGCTTTTCGCCTCGATGAGCGCCGTGTCGATGTCTTCGTCGAGGAGGTGCTGGAGTTCGTTTCGGGACACGGTGATTCGCTGTCGATTGCCGGGGTTGAGGCTGCGCATTTCGCTGGCGCCGATGAAGGCGAGTGCGTGGCGATGAGTGTGGAACAGGGCGAGTGCTTCGACTACTCGGGTCACCCGGTCGCGGCCGGTGCCCGCCTCGCGCCGGGCTGCGCCGACCCGCCAGTGCAGCTCGTCCATGGTCAGGTCGAGTGCCTGCACCAGCAGGTCCTGTTTGTCGCGGTAGTGGTGGTAGACCCCCGGCACGCTCATGCCGGCTCGCTGTGCGATCGACCGCATGGTGGCGCCGTGGTAGCCGGTTTCGACGAAGGAGTCGATCGCGGCGGCCAGTACGGGATCGATATCCAGTGGCGGGAACTCGCGCCACACGCGAGCCGCCTCGCCGACCGGATCGACGGCGCCGCGCTGCCGGGGCGGTGGCGTCCGGGCCGGTAGCTCGCCGATCAGCCACTGCGTCGTGGTGCCGAGTTCGGTGGCAAGCAGTCGGAGTCGGGGCACCGAGACGCCCGTCTTGCCGGTCTCGACGGCGCTGAGCGTGGCCGGGCTGACATCGATGCGACGCGCGGTCTCCCGCAACGACAGACCTGCCGCGAGCCTCGCCTGTCGCAGGCGTGCACCCAGATTGGCCGGTTCACCGTCTGGGATGTTCACAGTGTTCAGAATATCTGAACACCATTGCTGCCGCAATTCGGGCGCTTGACAGGAGTTATCGTCTCGTGTCAGTGTCATTTCTGTTCCATGCCGAACGAACGCTCGGCCTGCGATTATAGGAGTGGATCCGTGGCGATCGATCTATCCCATACGCCCGAGGTGCAGCGCCTGGCTGAGCGCACCGCTCACTTCATTCGTGACCGGGTTATCCCGCTCGACGACACGCACGACGGCGACATCGCCGCTGCGGGCGGCGACGCATTGCGTATCGACCTGCAAAAAGCTGCGCGCGAGGCCGGTGTGTTCGCACCGCATGCGCCGGTCGAATACGGTGGCCACGGCCTGGGGATGGCGGACCGCGCCCCGATCTTCGAGGAAGCGGGCTATTCCCTGTTCGGCCCGACGGCACTGAACATCGCCGCACCGGACGAGGGCAATGTGCACATGCTCGCCCATATCGCTGATCCCGCGCAGAAGGAGCAGTTCCTCGCACCGCTCGCACGCGGTGAGGTGCGCTCGGCCTTCGCGATGACCGAACCGGCGCCGGGAGCGGGCTCGGACCCCTCGGCACTGGCCACTCGTGCGGTGCGCGCCGAGGGCGGCTGGCGGATCACCGGCCACAAGTGGTTCATCACCGGCGCCGACGGTGCGGGGTTCTTCATCATCATGGCCCGCACCTCCGGTGAGCCCGGCGAGCGCGGCGGCGCGACCATGTTCCTCGCCCCCGCCGACAGTCCCGGTATCCGGGTGGGCAGGCATATCGACACCCTGGACCGGTCGATGGTGGGCGGTCACTGCGAGGTGTTCTTCGACGACCTGCTCGTCCCGGATTCCGCGGTGCTCGGCGCGGTCGACCGCGGCTTCGAGTACGCCCAGGTGCGACTGGGTCCTGCCCGCATGACGCACGTGATGCGCTGGCTCGGCGCCGCGCGGCGGGGCCACGATGTGGCGGTGGCGCAGGTGGCGCAGCGGCGCGGATTCGGCTCGCGGCTCGGCGATCTCGGCATGATCCAGAAGATGATCGCCGACAACGAGATCGACATCGCCGCCACCCGGGCACTGCTGATGCGCGCCTGCTGGGAACTCGACCGCGGCGAATCGGCGGCGAATGCCACCTCGATCGCGAAAACCTTTGCCGCCGAGGCGATCTTCCGGATCATCGACCGCAGCATGCAGATGTGCGGTGGCCTCGGCGTCTCCGCCGACCTGCCGCTGGCCCGGCTCTCGCGCGAGGTCCGTCCGTTCCGGATCTACGACGGTCCGTCCGAGGTACATCGGTGGGCCATCGCCAAGCGCGCGGTGAGCGCGGCCAAGCGCGCCCAGCAGGACGCCGGATGAGCCTGCCCGGTATGGATATCCCCGCACTGCAACGATTCCTGCGCGAAAGCGGCGTGCCGGTCCGGGGTGAGCTGCGGGTGGAACTGATCAGCGGCGGGCGCTCGAATCTGACCTACACCGCCGCCGACGACGACTCGACCTGGGTGGTGCGCCGTCCGCCCGTCGCCGGGCTCACCCCGTCCGCGCACGACATGTCCCGCGAATTCACCGTCACCGACGCACTCCAGGGCTCGGCGGTGCCGGTCGCGAAGACCGTCGCATTCGATGCGCACGGCACCGCACTCGGGGCCCCGATGACCGTGGTCGAATACGTCGACGGGCTGGTGATCCGCGACCAGGACGACCTCGCAACCCTGACCGACGACCAGGTCGAGGCGAGTGTGGCCGAGTTGGTGCGTGTTCTGGCCCGGCTGCACGAGGTCGACCCGCACGTGGTGGGGCTCGACAATTTCGGGCGCCCCACGGGTTTCGTCCAACGCCAGGTGAATCTGTGGGCGTCGCAATGGGATCGGGTGAAGACCCGGGAACTCGCCGATGTCGCGGCGCTCCACGCGGCACTGTCGGAGGCGGTGCCGCGTGAATCGGCGGCCTCGATCGTGCACGGAGACTTCCGCATCGACAACACGATTCTGGACGCGGCCGACCCGGGTAAGGTGCGCGCCGTCATCGACTGGGAGATGTCGACTCTCGGAGATCCGCTCACCGATGTCGCCCTGATGTGCGTGTACCGCTCGCCGGCGTTCGACCGCGTCCTCGGCTCGTCTGCGGCGTGGACCAGCGAGCGGATGCCGACCGCCGACATCTTGGCGCAGGCTTACGCGATGGCCTCCGGACGTGACCTCGGCGACTGGGGCTTCTACCTCGCGCTCGCCAACTTCAAACTCGGCGTGATCGGCGAAGGCATCACCCACCGCGCGCTACAAGGCTCCGGTGCTGGTGCCGCCGCCGAACGCGCGGCCGAGGCGACCCCGGAATTCATGGCGGCCGGACTGCGTGCGATGAAAGGACACCGGAGATGACCAAGTCCGCGCTGATCAGCGGCGCTTCCCGGGGCATCGGCCTCGGCATCGCGAATCGGCTTGCCCAGCAGGGTTATTCGCTGACCATCACCGCGCGCGATGCCGACCGACTGGACACCGTCGCCGCGGACCTGCGTGCCCGCGGCGCAGCCGAGGTGATCGCGGTCGCCGCCGACATGTCCGATGAGGAAGGCGTCGCGCGGGTACTCACCGCGCACATGGACCGGCACTCGACGATTGAGGCGGTCCAAGGGATTCAGGCGACGGATCAACCATCCGCCGGGCAAGGTGGATCCGAGCCATCTGATCAATGGGCCAGGGCGGTGCCCGGGGTGCCCCAGCGCTGATCCGGAAAGTGTTGAGTCACTGTTGAATTCGAACGGTAGCCACGCTACTTCGTCAAGGTTCGGACAGATCGGAATGTGGGCTTCCACCAGTTGGCTCTCCCCATCAGGACGACGGTCGCGGGTACCAGGAGCATGCGAATCGCTGTCGCGTCGAGCGCGATCGCCAACGCCATGCCGAGACCGGCGATTTCATCGAGCTCATGTGCGAGAGTGCCGCAGCCCCGGTAACGATGAGCAATACAAATGCGGCAGCGGTGATGATGCGACCGGTTTCGGCGATCGACTCTCTGATCGCCTGTGCTGTGTCGGTGCCCCTGTCGTGGGCTTCGATCATCCGGGACACCAGGAATAGTTCAAGCACGGCCTGTCTGTGCACTCCAGCCGGGGCACCGGCGTGATCGCGAGTTGGTGTGACGTAGATTGCCTCAGTACAGTCTGCCCGCTGTGGTGACCTCGTGGTTCGATCCGATGAGGGGTATTGGAATGCGATGTGCGATAACAGGTGCCACCGGGTTCCTCGGCATACACCTGATGCGGGAGTTGCTTTCCGGTGATGGCGGATTCACATTTCTGACCCGCCGCGATCCTGTGGCGACCATGGTCTCGTTGACGGAATCGCTGAATGCGATTGGAACGCCGGCTGAGCTTGTTGAGCAGCTGCCGGAGCGCTGCTCGGTGGTTCGCGTGGAGCTGACGAGCCCGCATTTCGGGCTGAGCAGCAGCCGATTTCATGAGCTGGCCGACAGCGTCGACGCGGTGTGGCATGTGGCGGCGTCGACGGAGCTTGCCTCCACACTCGAGGACATGCGCGCGGTCAATGTGACCGGCACCGCGCGTGTCCTCGAATTCGTCAGCGTGGGTCGGCGGCGCCCGGACCTCTTTCATATCGGTACGGCTTTCGTTGCCGGGCGTCGCGCGTTGCACGGCCGGGTCTTCGAGGAGGAACTCGACGACAGCGCCGGATTCGAAACCACGTACGAGCACTCGAAATATGAGGGCGAGGTCCTGGTGCGGGAATTCGCGCGCAGCAGCGGTCGACGGGTCGTGGTCATGCGGCCGAGCATCCTGATCACGGATCGCGCCCCGCATCCGGCGATTCCCGTGCACACCCTGTTGCAGCTGAACAGCAGCGCCGAGGCCGGCAAGCGGCTGCGCGGATTGTCCGGCAGTCGATCGCGCGCCAGCTTGCCGCCGCTGCGCTTGGTAGGCGACCGTCGCGGGCATTTGAACTTCATGCCGGTCGAAGAGGCAGCGAGCGCCATGGTCGGCCTTAGTCGCACCGCGCCATCCGGGCTCACTACCTGCAACATCGTGCATCATCACGACGTAGCAGTGCCCGTGGTGACGGAGCTGCTGCAGCGTATGTCACCGCTCCCGCTGACTCTGGTCTCCGAACCGCTGACGAATCCGAACCTGTACGAGCGCAGTGTCATTCGTAGCCCTGCTCGCGTCGTCATCCCCTATTTGGCACACCGCCGGACATTCGACGACACCACGTCTCGCCGGTTGATCGGCCCACCGACTCGTGAGACCACAGTCGACCTGAACTACCTGCTCTCCGGTATCGGGTTCGACCGCGAAATCGCGGAGACAGGCGCAAACGAGCCAGCGCCGGACCGCATCGCTGCCCGCACGATCCCAGCCCCGCAACCGATCCCGGCACCGCCACTGATTCGGGACGTTACGGCCGTCCGGGGGCTGACATTCGTGGTCACCACAGGCCGCAGCGGATCCACCGCCGTCTCACGCATTCTGCGCGCGCATCCAGATGTGTTGAGTCTCAATGAGTTCTTTCTGTCGGTACGGACCTCGACAACTCCCGACACCATCCTGACCGCCGAACAATTCTGGCAGGTCCTGGCCGATCCGCATCCGTTGTTCGACCCGATGATTCGCGGCGGTTCCGGCATACCCGAACTGCTCTACCCCCATCTGTCCGGCACTCGGTTCGACGCAGACTCCACAGGCATCCCCGCGATCAGTCTGATGACACTGCCCCACCTGTCCGACACACCCGATATGGCCTTCGACGAACTGTCCGTCGAGGTCTCCGGGTGGCCCGAACAGCGTGTCGCACAACACTTCCGCTCACTGTTCGGGTGGCTTGCGGCACGCTTCGGCGGATCGGTCGTCGTCGAACGCTCCGGCATGTCACTGGGCTGGGCCACCTGGTTGCGCCACAGCTTCCCCGACGCGCGCTTTGTCCACCTCTACCGAAACGGTCCCGATACCGCGCTGTCCATGAGCCGCCAGACCGGCTACCGCATGATGGCCCTCATCCAAGACGGGCTCGACCTACTTGCCCTCGGTGATGCCGGGACTGAACGGTACTGGCAGTTCGACCCAGCGGCTATCCCGGCCGAGGCCGCCGAACTGCTCGGCGACCGCATCGACTCCGATTACCTCGCCGACCTCGACATACCCCTGAGCCGATTCGGACGGATGTGGTCACAACTCGTCCACATCGGCACCACCGCCCTCGCAGACCTGCCACCAGACCGGCATCTCCCGCTGTCCTTCGAGCGCCTGCTCACCAGACCGACCGAAGAACTGACGCAGCTGGCCGCATTCCTCGATATCGACCCCGATCCCACTTGGCTTGCCCGTAGCGCCGCCACCCTCGATACCACCCGCATCGGTACCGCCCATCAGCTCACTGCCGACGACTACCGTGCATTGATCGAAACCTGCGATCCCGGAACACAACTCCTGTCCCTCTGAGTTCCGCGGACGTGCTGAACTCGCGGCTGATCTGTTCTCGCCGCTTCGCATGATCATGTCCTTGGCTCGGGTAGGCCAGGCTGAGGTACCGGACCGGGGTTGTCTCAGCCGAGCTGGATGGAGCGTTTGGACAAACCCAGCCAGAAGTCGTCGATGACGGTGCGCTGGGTGGTGATGTCGTCGGCGCCCGCGCCGAGTGTGACGAAGAGTGGGGCGAAGTGTTCGGTGCGCGGATGCGCCAATCGTGACGCGGGGGCTTTGTCTTCGAAGTCGAGCAGCGTGTCGATGTCGCCCGCGGCAAGAGCGCGGTGGCCCCAGTCGTCGAACTCGGTCATCACCGGATGCACCGAGCCGTCATGGGTCAGCGCGCGCAGATTGTGGGTGAAGAACCCGCTTCCGATGATCAGTACGCCTTCTTCTCGCAGTGGTGCCAGTTTCCGGCCGATTTCCATGAGTCCGACAGGGTCCAGTGTCGGCATCGACATCTGCAGGACCGGTACCTGTGCGTCCGGGTACATCTCCACCAGTGGCACGTAGGCGCCGTGATCGAGTCCTCGGTGCGCGGCATCCTGCACCGATCGCCCGGGTCCGCGGAGGAGTTTGCGTACCTTCTCGGCCAGTTCCGGCGCTCCGGGTGCGGGGTAGGTGACCTCGTAGTAGTGCTGCGGGAAGCCGCCGAAGTCGTACACCAGAGGCACGGTGGTCGTCGCGCCGAGAGTGATCGGAGCGTCCTCCCAGTGGGCCGAGATCATGAGGATTGCGGTGGGTTCGGGTAGCTCGGCGGACCAGGCGGCGAGCTGGCCCGGCCAGATCGGATCGTCGGCCAGCGGTGGCGCACCGTGGGAGAGGTAGAGCACCGGCATCGGGGCGGTGTTGTCTGCGTTCATGTTCTTCTCTCACCCTCCGGTCATGTTGTTCGAATTTGAACTACATAGTCGAAGGTACATCATTATTCGAATTTGAACAATGTGCGTTAAGCTGGGGTAATGGATCAACCGAGGTGGCTGAACGAGGACGAGAGCCGCGCCTGGCATGCCCTCATCGCCGGGTGGTCGTTGCTGAACCGGCAGATCGAGGCTCAGCTCAAGAACGACGCCGGGCTCTCCCACGTCCAGTACGAGGTGCTCGTCCGTCTCGACGCGGCACCGGGCCGGCGACTGCGGATGACCGAGCTCGCCGACGCGCTGTTCAACTCCAAGAGCGGGCTGACCTATCAGATCGGCCAGCTGGAGAAGGCCGGGCTGGTCCAGCGCGAGTTGTGTCCCACCGATGTCCGGGGCGTCAACGCCAGGCTCACCGATGCCGGTCGCGATGCCCTGCGTCAGGCGGCCCCTGGCCATGTCGGCCTCGTCCGCGAGGCCTTCATCGATGTGCTGACACCCGAGCAGCTCACCGCCATCGCGGAGGGTCTGGGGAAGGTAGCTCACCGCATGCAATCACCCACTGCCGAACGCCCGGGGCGTGATGGCCGGTCGAGGTGATGATCCTGATCAGCGGCGCCCGCGCGTAGCGTCTAGCGACATGGCCGCGCGACCCGAACACACCCCGCCCCCGGCGGGCACCAGGCAGTTGGTGGCCGCGTGCCGAACCGAGATTCCTGGGCTGACCCGGCAGCTGATCGCCGCGATCTTCACCGACATCCCGGAGTGGACCGACTACTCGCCGGTCAGCCGGGACGACCTGCGCCATGCGTGCTGCCGCTATCTGACCAGGGTGCTCGATCTTGTCGCCGGCGACGTGACCGGCCCGGACCGCGACGATGTCGCCGCGGCCATCGGCCGCAATCGCGCGGCGCAGGGCGTGCCACTGGAGGTCATGTTGCGGACGTTCCGGCTCGGCGGTCAGATCGTGTGGGAGGCGCTACTCGACAGGGCGGGCGAACTCCCGCCCGGCGAGGTCCGCAAGATCGGGGTGGCCACCTGGTCGGCCATCGACGGCATGTCGTCGGCGTTGGTCACCTCCTATCGCAGCACCGAACTGGAGCAGGTACGTCGCGACGAGCGTCGTCGACACGGGTTGATCGAGGAGCTGCTGGCGGGCAGCGCGCGCGACGCGACGTTCGCCGCGCGTGCGGCGCGCGAGCTGAACCTGCCCGCCCACGGCGGGTACCTGGTGGTCGCGGTGCGCGGCGACCGGCCGAATGTGGAGATCGGGACCGAGACCGCGTTGGCGGCCTTGGGGATTCGGTCGGTGTGGCACGATCGCGTCGACACCGTGGTGGGGCTGGTCTCGCTCGAGCAGCGGGATGGTTCGGCTGTGCTGGACCAGGTGCGGAATCGGATCCGGGGCCGGGCAGCGGCTTCGCCCGTGGTGCAGGGATTGGCGCACATCGAGACGGGGCATGCGCTGGCGATGCTCGGCTTGGAGACCGTGCCCGCGGCGGCGGGGGGTTTGGTGTCGTTGGAGGAGCGCTACCCGGAAGCGCTGTTGCTGCGCTCGCCCGACCTGACCGCGCTGATGATCGCTCGCACCCTCGGCCCGGTGCTGGCACTGCCGGCGAAGGAGCACGAGATCTTGTTGCGCACGCTGGCGATCTGGCTGGAGGAGAACTGCTCGGCGGCGAATGCCGCGCCCCGGCTGCACTGCCATCGCAACACCGTGATCAACCGGCTCCAGCGGATCTCCTCGCTGTTGGGTCGGCGACTGGAAGGACAACGGTCCTACCTGGAGCTTTCCCTCGCCTTGGCCGCACTGGAGATGGGCGTGAACACACCCGGCTGAGTGCCACGCCGCTGCGACCGATTGGGCGCTGCGCCCATTCTCTAGCCCCGAATTCTGGGCTGTCGGTAGATTGTTTGTGCATTTGTGGACCACAAGACTCGACAGATGACCCGAGCCGCAACCGCGGAGGGGTTGATCGTTCGAGCTGAGGAGCACCACGAGTGCCGGAATTCGATCTATTGGTGATCGGTGGTGGACCGGGCGGATACGTGGCCGCGATCCGCGCCGCGCAACGCGGCCTGAAGGTCTGTGTTGTGGAGAAGGAGCGCCCCGGCGGTGTATGCCTGAACTGGGGTTGCATCCCAACCAAAGCGATGCTGCGCTCGGCAGAGGTGTTCCAGACCCTCGCCACCGCAGCGGAATTCGGCGTTTACGCCGATAATGTGCGCTACGACTTCGCCGCGGTGCGGCAACGCAAAGACGGCATCGTCAAAGAGCTGACCGACGGTGTCGCGGGCCTGTTGAAGGCCAACGGGGTCACGGTGATCGAGGGCCATGCCCGGTTCGTCGAATCGACCGTCGTGGAGGTACACGAGGTCGGCGCCTCGCCGATCTTCGACGGCGGCCC
The DNA here is from genome assembly GCF_042754695.1 of Nocardia sp. NPDC059195. NCBI lineage: Bacteria > Bacillati > Actinomycetota > Actinomycetes > Mycobacteriales > Nocardiaceae > Nocardia > Nocardia sp. NPDC059195. The sequence continues at coordinate 70,044 of NZ_JBHZBG010000001.1, forward strand.
CCGCTACGCCGCCGCCGCGGGAAACGCTGTGCGCCGGGTGAGCGCGCGCGACGTGATCGTCGCGACCGGCTCGGTGCCCGCACAGCTGCCCATCCCGGGCGCGGGATTGCCCGGCGTCGTCACCTCCGATGGCGCGTTCGGGCTGACCGAGGTGCCGCAGCGGTTGGTGATCATCGGCGGCAGCGCGGTCGGGGCGGAATGGGCCAGCCTGTTCGCCACGTTCGGTAGCCAGGTGACGGTCGTGGAGATGCAGGACCGCCTGGTTCCGTTGGAGGACAAGGAGATCGGTGACGCGCTCGGCCGGTCGTTCCGCAAGCGCGGCATCACCGTCCTGACCGGCGCCACGGTCACCGCCATCACCGAGGGCGACGCGCTGCGGGTGTCGGTCGGCGGTTCGGCGGCACAGGACCTCGACGCCGACGTCGTGCTGGTCGGCGTCGGGCGACGTCCGAACACTTCTGAGCTAGGCCTCGACGTGGCCGGAATCGCCACGGACGCACGCGGTTTCATCGAGGTCGACGATCAACTACGCACCGGGGTCGAGCACGTGTACGCGATCGGCGATGTGACCGGGCGGGCCCTGCTCGCCCACGTCGCCTCACACCAGGGCATCACCGCGGCCGAGGTGATCGCCGGCCACGACGCCCACATCGACTACTCGGTCATCCCGGCTGCGACGTTCACCCACCCGGAGATCGCGAGCGTCGGTCTCACCGAAGAAGCCGCCCGCGCCGCCGGCCACGAGGTGATCACCGCGAAGTTCCCGTTCGCGGCGCTGGGCCGGGCCAAGACTTTCGGCGAGACCGAGGGGTTCATCAAAATCGTTGCGGGGCAGGCACATCAGGAAGTGCTCGGCGTGCACATCATCGGTCCCTCTGCCAGCGATCTGATCGCCGAGGGCGCACTCGCGATCTCGCTGGAAGCCACACTCGACGAGCTGGCCGACACCATTCACGCCCACCCCACTCTCGGCGAGATCGGTATGGAGGCGGCCATGGCCGGACTCGGACTGCCGGTACACATCGCGCCACGCAAGCGTTGAGGAGCTCGACCATGACCACGACCACCGTGCGGAGTAAGCCAACCCGCAAGCCGACGAAAACCGATCCCGTGACGGACGTCGAATCCGCTGTCGCGGTAGAAGATCCCGAGACCCTTCGTGGCCTCTACCGCGACATGCTGTTCGTGCGACGCTTCGAGGAGCGCACCGCACAGAGCTACCAGCAGGCCAAGATCGGCGGCTACTGCCATCTCAATCTCGGTGAAGAAGCCACCGTGGTCGGCCTGGGTGCCGCGATGCGCCCCACCGACTACCTGTTCACCAACTATCGCGAACACGGATACGCACTGGCCAAGGGCATCGAGCCCGGTCGAGTGATGGCTGAGCTCTACGGCCGCACCACCGGCACCTCGAAGGGCTGGGGTGGCTCGATGCACATGTACGACACCGCGACCCGTCTGCTCGGCGGCTACGCCATTGTGGGCGGACAGGTTCCCCTGGCCATCGGCGCCGCACTGGCCATCGACTACAACGACGGCGACGACGTCGTGGTGTGCCAGATGGGGGAGGGCACCACCAACATCGGCGCGTTCCACGAGTCGCTCAATATCGCGGCGCTGTGGCGGCTGCCGGTGGTGTTCCTGGTGATCAACAACCAGACCGGCATGGGCACCACGGTCGAGAAGTCCTCGGCCGAACCGGATCTGTGGAAGCGCGCCGCCGCCTATCGCATGCGTGGTGAGCGGGTCGACGGCACCGATGTGCTGGCCGTGCGCGACCTGGCGAGCGAACTCATCGAAGACGCCCGCCGCGAAGGCAAACCCGCACTGCTCGAAGCGGTGAGCTATCGCCTCAAAGGCCACTCGGTCGTCGACCCGGCCAAGTACCGCAGCACCGACACGGTCGCCACGGCCCGCGAGCACGATCCGATCGTGCTGTGGGAGCAGCGTCTGCTCGCCGCCGGGGTGCTCACCGAACAGTCGCTGGCCGATCTCGACCGCGAGGTGGCCGACGGGGTCGCCGCCGCCGTCGAATTCGCCGACTCGAGCCCACATCCGGAGCCGTCGAGCTTGTTCGACTACACCTACGCCACCCCGGTGCCGGGCGATTCCCGCCGTCTGCCCGCCGATCCGCTCTTCACCCACTGAGGACTCCACTGTGCCTGTCATGACCTATCGCGAAGCGCTGCGCGAAACCCTGCGCGAAGAGATGCGACGCGATGACGACGTTTTTCTGATCGGTGAGGAGATCGGCGTCTTCGAAGGCTCCTACAAGATCACCGCCGGTTTGCTCGAGGAGTTCGGCGAGAAGCGGGTGCGCGACACCCCCATTGCCGAGGAAGGTTTCGTCGGTGCGGCGATCGGCGCCGCGATGCTGGGGTTGCGTCCGGTCGTGGAGATCATGACGATCAACTTCTCGCTGCTGGCGCTGGATCAGATCGTCAACCATGCCGCGAAGATCTACGGCATGTTCGGCGGGCAGACCAACGTGCCCATGGTGATCCGGACTCCCGGTGGCGGCGGCCAGCAACTCGGGGCGACCCATTCGCAGAATATCGAGCTGTACTACGCCTTCGTGCCCGGTCTCAAGGTCGTGGCACCCAGCACTCCCGCGGATGCGCGGGCATTGCTCAAGGCCGCGATCGAGGACGACGATCCGGTGCTGTTCCTGGAGAACCTGTCGCTCTACAACACCAAAGGCGAAGTTCCCGAGGATCTTCCACCTGTCCAGATCGGCAAAGCCGCGGTCACCCGGGAAGGCACCGACATCACGCTGATCGGCTATTCCCGCATGGCCACCGTCGCCACCGAGGTCGCACAACGCCTTGCGGCCGAGGGTATTTCGGTGGAGGTGATCGATCTGCGCAGCCTGCGTCCGCTGGACCGCGACACCATCGTGGCCTCGGTCCGCAAGACCGGTTGCGCGGTCATCGGCGAGGACGACTGGCTCACCTACGGTATCGGCGCGGAAATCGCGGCATCGATTTCCGATGGCGCGTTCGACTATCTCGACGCGCCTGTTCGTCGCGTCGCGATGGCTGAGGTCCCGCTGCCCTATGCCAAGCCGTTGGAGAAGCTCGCCCTGCCGTCTGCGGAATCGCTCTATACCGCGGTGACGGAAACCCTGGCGGCCGTCGGCCGGCGGCGCTGAGAACCAGGAATAGGACGGACACAAGTCATGCCTGAAATCGTCATGCCCCGGCTCTCCGACACCATGGAGGACGGCGTCGTCTCCGCCTGGCTCAAGCAGGTCGGCGACCAGATCACCCGCGGCGAGATCGTCGCCGAGATCGAGACCGACAAAGCCCTGATGGAACTCGAGGCCTACGACGACGGAGTCCTCGAAAAGATCCTCGCCGAGCCGGGCGTTCGTGTCCCGATCGGCGAACCTATCGCGATCGTCGGAGATGGCACCACATCGACTGCGGATTCCGTGGTACGAGGCACCGCTCCTGCGGTCACGCAAACGAGCGTCGCACCCTCCGGCGTCGGCTCGACCGCCCAAGACACTGGGCCGCACCGTGATTCGCACAGTGAGACCGGCTCTGGCTCGCCCCGGACCGGCGTGGTCAAGTCCTCGCCCCTCGCCCGCAAAATCGCACGCGAGTTGCAGGTCGATATGGGCACTGTCGTGGGCACCGGTCCCGGCGGGCGGGTCACGAAACGAGACGTGGAGGCCGCTCACAGTGCCGGCGCCGCCACTCCCAGTGCCATCGCGACGCCGTCACGCGAAACGAGTGCGGTTGCTGTGCACCCTGTTCCGGTGTCAGGGGAGTTCGAGGAGGTCGCGCTGACGAACATTCAGCGCGTCTCGGCCATTCGGCTCACCGAGAGTAAGCAGCAGGCGCCGCACTTCTACGTGACCAGCGCGATCGACGTGACCGAGTTGTTCGCCTTCCGTGGCCGGATCAACGCGACGCTGGACGCGGCGGGCGAAGGCAAGGTCAGTGTGAACGATCTGCTTGTCAAGGCCGTAGCCGTCGCACTGCGAAAGAATCCCTCGATCAACGTCAGCTTCGCGGGTGACAAGCTGTTGCGTCACAAGGGAATCCATCTCGGCGTCGCCGTGGCGACCCCGGCCGGGCTGCTCGTTCCGGTGATCCGTGACGCGGACCGCAAGAGTGTGTCCGAGATCGCGACCGAGAGCCGTGACAAAGCGACCCGCGCCCGCGATCGCAAGCTCCGCGCAGACGAGATGTCGGGCGGCACGTTCACGATCTCCAACCTCGGCATGTTCGGCATCGAGCAATTCACCGCGGTCATCAACTCGCCCGAGTCCGCGATCCTCGCGGTCGGAGCGGCGGCCGACGAGCTACGCCTGGATGGCGACAATGTGGTCGCCCGCAAGATCCTTCGCGTGACTCTGTCAGCGGACCACCGCGCTATCGACGGCGCGGTCGCAGCCCAATTCCTGGCAAATCTGAAAGAACTGGTCGAAAACCCGCTGCGGATTGTGGCGTAACGACGGGCGACTGGCAACGTCGACCTGATCGACGACTTCGGGTGGGGCCGGCCAACAGTGTGTGGGTTGGTCGGTGTCGCCGCCGGTGGCGCGGTTCAGTCGTGGATGGGGGTTCGTTTCCGGCGCGGTGTCGTCTGTTCGATACGCGGATCCTCGGTTACCGCAAAGTGTTTCACGTACTCGGACAGGAACGCCTGCAATGTCGCGGTAGCCGGGATGGCCAGGAGCGCACCGACCGCTCCGAGAAGCGCGCCACCGGCCAGCACGGACAGCAGGGCGATCGCGGCGTTGACGTCGACGGTGCGCGCGGTGATCCGAGGCTGCAGCAAGTAGTCCTGGAACCACTGGTAAACGACCGCGAACAACAGGATCCACACCGCGTCGAGCGGGTCGACCGTCAACGCCACGAACACCGGGACGATCGCGGCGATGTAAGTACCGATGGTCGGGATGAACGCGGAGATCACGCCGAACCACACACCAAGGGCGATGGGGTTGGGGATGTGGAGGATCGACAGGAACACCCCGTGCGCGACGGCGGAGATGATTGCCAGGATCAGCCGCGAGAACAGGTAGCCGCCGGTTTTGTCGATGGCGAGGTCCCAGGCGTGCAGAAAGGTCTGTTGACGGGCAGGCGGTAGGAGCGAACACACGGTGCGCCGCACCCGCGGGCCGGCCGCGGTGAGGTAGACGCTGAACAGTGCGATGGTCAGGATCTGGGCCAGGCCGCCCAAGACCGTTGTCGACACGCCCCAGGCGTTGTCGGCGGCGGCGTGAGCGTAGCCCTCGATCAGGTCGGACTCGTGGAGCAGCCGTTGGCTCAGGTCGTGCACCGTGAAGTGCTGACCGAAGGTGTGATTGACCCAGGCGACGCCCTCGTTGAGCAGGCGCGGCGTCTCATGGGCCAGGTTGGTCGCCGTCTCCACCAGCAGCGTCACCAGCGCGGCCAGAAAGGCCAGGACACAGGCGAAGGTGCCGACGAACACCAGGCCGGTGGCGAGTCCGCGCGGGACACCCCGTCGCACCAGCACCGCGACGGCCGGCTCCATCGCCAGGGAGACGAAGAATGCGACGAACAGGATGATCAGAAGGCCGGTCAGCCGGTGGAAGGCCCAGTCGGCGAGCAGGAACAGCCCGAAGAACACCAGAGCCAGCACCATCGCCCGGGGCACCCACTTCGGCATTCTGGTCCGTGCGGGCGCCTGCGGGGCGTTGTCCGGGGAGTCGATGTCCACGGCTCCCAGTGTCGCCCCGGATCGGCCCATTTCCCGGCACCAACGCGGGCTCGGCTCGCAAGGTAATGGCTCAGCCGTCGAGTAGGTGCGGTAGGCCGGCGCGGAAGCGATCGGCATCGATGGCTTTGGCGGCAGCGAACGCGGGCAGGGATACCAGCGGGAAGATCTGCGCGCGGGGACTCGGATCGTCGGCGGCATCGAGGATGGCGTTGGCAGCGGCGCGTCCGGATTCGTTGGCACCCTCCATGGTGGCCAGATCGATGTGGTTGCGGACGTGATCACCGCCGAAGTAGAGGTTGGGGATCGCGCAGTGCGCATCGGGGCGATTGTCGTAGGAGCCGACCGTATTGACCAGGAGTGGGGTTTCGTTGTGGATGCTGCCGCCGGACCAGGTGATACCGGGGTCGAGGTGCCAGGAATGGATGTCCTCGTCGCGTAGCCACTCGGTGCCGGTGTTGAGCCAGGCTTTGAGCTGAGCCCAGGTCTCGGTGGCGATCTCGTGCGCGGTGCACTCCTTGGCAGTGCGGCCGAAGCGGATTCCGGGTGTGTCCCAGTCGGAGATGTCCACCGACAGACATTCCAGCACCGAGCCGTCGCCGTAGGTCGCGGCGAAATCACCCACCCACATCGGAGCTTGGCGCAGGGCGGTGAGGGCCCAGGGGGAGCCGAGTGCGGCGATGTGTCCTTCGGGTATATCGGTCGTGCGGCGGAGGAAGAACTGGATGCCGACCATCCAGTCGGTGACGAGGTTTCGCATCCCGCCCAGGCGTGGATCGGCGTCGATGATCGCTTCGTCGAGGAGATCGACGGTGCGGTCGACGGGCATGGCGCACAGATAGTGGTCGGCGGTCACCGAAGTGCTCCCACTCGTGCCGGTGATCGTTGCCGATGCGATGCGGCCGCCCGCCATCTGGAGCGCGGCAACTCCATGACCCATCACGAAGCGGACCCCGAGTGATCGCAAGTACTCGACCCACGGATCGATCCACGCGATGCTGGTCGGGCGGTTGAGAATACGGTCGACACCACCGGCGAACTGCGGGACCGTGCCGGACGCGGCGAGGACGAGTGCCTCGCCGATAGTGCCGATGGTGCGTGCCGAGCTGGTCTGTGGTTTCGCGGCGACGGTGATCCGGGTGAGCGCGTTCACCAGATACTTCCGGTAGGCGGGCGACTTCCCCTCGGCATGCATGATCTGTTCCCAGGTCACGTATTCCCACTGGCCGAAGCGCCGTTCGGTGCTGGAGGTGAACCACACGAGCATCTGTTTGGCGAAGAACGCCAGCTCGTGTGCCGGTAGGTCGGGGATGAAGCCGAGCGCGCCGATGATGCTGTTGCGCACCAGTTCCGGCGTCAGTTGACTCAGTCCACCGATCTCGACCGGGGCGAAGATCGGCGGGAGATCCTGGAATCCGGCGACGGTCCCCTCGACCCGCACCAGGTTGTCGAGCACGCCGTTCGGGTTGCCGGGGAACGGGATTCGGCGCATCGTGTCGGGAACGTGCTGATAGCAGCCGGGGAAGAAGCGAAAACCGTGCTCACCCGGCAGTTCCTGTCGACCGGGCGACGCCGTCCCCGGCACACCCATGCTGCGCGCTTTGCCGCCGAGGAACGCGGGTTCGTAGACGGTGATGTCGTATCCGCGCTCGGCCAGTTCGTGAGCCGCGCTCAGCCCGGCCATGCCGCCACCGAATATCGCCACCGTCTTACCGACGGAGCGCAACAGTGGCGTGCGCCGGGCGCTCGGCGCGGCGGCGACCGGGGGAGCGACGGCGAGTGCGGCGCCGGCGACGAGACCGGCGCGCAACGCGGTGCGGCGGGTGATCGGTGCTGACAACGGTATCGGCTGATCAGGCATGGTGTTCTCCTGGACCTGCGATGGTGAGGGTAGCGCGCGGCGTGGATGGTGCCGCGGAGTGCGGTGCGTTGCCGCGCAGGGTCGTTCGTGTGGTGCGCCATTCGCGGGTCGAGTCGCGGATCTCGCGCGCCATGTCGGTGAGGACGGCGGGCAGGTGCGCTCGCTGATGGCGCAACGCGCGGACCGCGAGACCGAGCGCGCGTGCCGGGGTGTAGAGCTCGGCGGGCCGGTGGGTACGAGAGAAGATGCCCACGGTGATCTCCGCCAGCTCCGGATTACCGACGGCGCTGCGGTAGAGCTCGATCTCCAAGGGCCGCATGTTCTCACCACGGGCCAGCCGGTTGGTCCAGTGGAAGATCTCGCGGCACTCGATGACGCGACGGCGCTCCCACTCCGACAGCGCCGCGTCGAGTGCACGCGGGTCGTCGAGAGCTTCGACGACGGACTCGGCGAGCGTGCGTCCGTAGTGCAGTGCGTCGCGGATGCCCTGCGCGGTGACGGGATCCTTGAAATGTCCGGAGTCGCCGGGCAGGGCCCAACCGGGGCCCGCGGAACGACGGAAATACGAGGAGATGCCGGTGGCGGAGCGAACCCGGCTCACCCGCTCACAGCCGCTCAGTCGGGTGGTCAGGTCCGGAATCCGGGCGAGGGCCTCGGCATAGCGGCGTTCCGCCGAGCCGGGACCGCGTCCGTGTTCGCTGACGGAGGGTGGCTGCACCAGGCTGAGCACCAGGCCGTCATCGCAGGGGAAGGCCGTGCCGAGGTCGGCGCCCGCACGCCACTGGGCGGCGAGGTGGCGTGGGGCGTCGGCGGTGTCACGCCAGTACGCGAAGTAGCAGTCGCGCCCGCTGGGCACGGTCAGGAACGGCTGCTCGGCGCCCACCGCCCTGGCGATGGTGCTGCGCCGCCCGTCCGCGCCGACGACGAGCGCGGCGCGAAGTTCCACGATCTGGCCCGCGGCGTCGAGATAACGCACACCGGCGCAACGGTTTCCGTCCCACACCACCGAGGTCACCCGACAGCGTGGCCGCACCTCGGCGCCCGCGGCCTCCGCCGTGCGCAGCAGCGCGGCGTCGAGTCCGGTGCGGCGCACGCACATCGCGTAGTCGATGCCGTCGACCGGCGGAAAGCCGGAACCGACACCGTATCCGGCGCCCTGTGCGTAGGCCCGCGTCAGCCGTGGCGCACCGAGTGCCTCGACGGCGGCCAACGCGTCGAGGCGCTGGAGTTCGGCCAGGCCGGCCGGCCAGAGCAGATGGGTGGACAGTGTGTCCGACGGCAAGGTGGCGGCGTCGAGCACGACGACGTCGCGGCCCGCCCCCGCCAGTGTCGCCGCGGTCGCCGATCCCGCGCAGCGCGCGCCGACCACGACGACGTCGACCCGTTCGACCGCGGTGGCAAGGGCATCGACCATGGGAACCGCCTCGGTCACTAAGTCTCGGACAGTGTGTCCGATTGATGATGAGACGGGCCGCGCACAGGTGTCAATAGCCAACCAGGACAGGGGGATTGCCGCGGCGCGTACCCCGCCGCCACGGCGGCCCGCTGCGCTACGGGCACAATGGGGCCATGGTCAATGCCAGCGCACCGGGTGCTGCCACGGCGACGGTTCGCCGATGTCTTCGCTGACCCGTGTCCCGCGAGCAGCGCGCAAACCCACCGACGACCGGCGGGCCGAATTCGAGCGTCGTGTACTGGCCGCGGTCGAAGACCTGCTCGCCGACGGAACGCCGTTCACCGAGATCGCCGTGCAGAAGATCGCCGCGGCCTCCGGGTCGGCCAGGTCAACCTTCTATCGCTACTTTCCGGACAAGAGCAGATTGCTGATCCGGATGGCCGAATTGGCGACCACCGATCTGTTCGCGGCGGCGGAATTATGGTGGAGTGCCGAGCACACCGATCAGCAGGCCGGCGTCGTGCGCGCGATGCGCGCGATGATCGGCGGATTCCGCGACCATCGCTATCTGCTGCTCGCGCTCAGCGAAGTCGGCTCCTACGACCGGGAAGTCGGTGCCTACTGGCGTTCCAGGGTGGCGACCTTCGCCGAACTGGTGCGCGCGCGGCTGGAGGCCGAACAGGCAGCGGGCCACGTTGCCCAGCAACTCGATCCCCGGGCCACCGCGCTGGTGCTCACCTCGATGGTAGAACGCACGATCTCCGTCGCCTTCGCCGCCGAAACCGGTATCGGCGAGGAGGAATTGGCCGAATCGCTCGGGCGCGCGATCTGGCTCGTCATCTATGGGGACGCGCCTTAGTGCTCGATTCCGATCAGCCGAGCGCCTCGAGTTCTCGTTCGATAGCTGCTGCCGCATAGTGCATTCCGGTGCCGCGCAGGTGCTCGATCCTGATGTGTACTTTGTCGATCCCGTACGACCGGACGACCTCGGCGATCCCGACCCTGCCGCACGGATCGGCGACGAATCCCGCGGTCATATCACTCATTCTCATTGCAAGCCCCTCCCAACCGATCCCCTCCGAGTCTACTGGTATGCACGTGCATCTGCACGTGCAGGGAGTTGAGTATCGGCGTGTAAGAGGTTGTGGCACACTCAGGTTCGCGAAGCTTGTTGCCGACAGGAGTGGTCGTGAGTGAGGATTTGAGCGCTGTCGTCGGCGCCTGCACGGGTCCGGATCCGGATGAAGATCCCGCTCTGCTGCGCCGGGTGCTCGGGGTGCGTTTGCGGCGCTTGCGTGAGGCCGCCGGCATCAGCGGGGACGCTGCCGGTCGGATGATCCGCGCCTCGCACTCGAAGATCAGCCGGCTCGAAGCCGGCCGAGTCGGCTTCCGTGTCGCGGACGTCGACGATCTGCTGACGGCGTACGGAGTCCGTGATGCCGAACTGCGCGACGAATACCGGCGACTTGTGCAGCGGGCCAATCGGACCGGACGATGGCAAGCCGGTGCGGATCTGACGGTCGCGCGACCGGATACCTATCTGGCACTCGAGGATGCCGCCGCGATGATCCGTTGCTACGCGCCGAACTTGCTGCCCGATGTGGTGTGGACGCCCTCGTACGCGCACACGGTCTTCGCGATCGCCGATCGGCAACCGGCCACCGACATCCAGCGCCGCATCGAATTGCTGGCCCGGCGGCAACGACTGCTCACCCGTACCGATCCACCCCGGGCGTGGTTTGTCATCGAGGAAGCCGCGCTGCGCCGCCCGATCGGCGGGGCCGAGATCTGGCGGGGACAAATGGAACATCTCGCCGAGTTGTCGGAGCGTCCCAACATCACTGTGCAGGTGCTCCCCGATTACATCGGCGGCCCCGCCATCAGCGGCACCCCGTTCACCATGCTGCGGTTCGCGGCACCCGAGTTGAGCGATATCGCGCACTTTCTGCACCTGTCCGGCCCCCAGTTCCTCGAGAAGCCCAGCGAACTGGACCGATTCAATGCGGTCTGGGATCGGCTGTGTGTCTGCGCCCTTCCGCCCGAGCAGACCACTGCGCTCCTGGACACGCTCCGGACGGCCCCCTCTACTGTCGACCTCTCCTCGTAAACACCGATCAGAACAGAGATCCAATGTCCGACAACGCCTTCGGTGCATCACTGTCCACCGATGTCGATACCACCATCGCCCACGAAGCACGCGTCTACGACTACTGGCTCGGGGGCAAGGACAACTACCCCGCGGACCGGGCACTCGGCGATGTCATCGCTGAGCATGTCCCTGCCATCAAGACGATGGCGCGCGCCAACCGCGCCTTCCTGAGCCGAGCGGTCCGGCACCTGGTCAGTGAAGCGGGGATCACCCAATTCCTCGATATCGGTACCGGAATACCCACGGCCGGAAACACGCACGAGGTCGCCCAGCAGCTCGACCCCAATGCGCGGGTCGTCTACGTCGACAAAGATCCGATCGTGCTCGCCCACGCCCGAGCGTTGATGAGCAGCACCGAGCAGGGCAGCACCCGATTCATCCACGCGGACCTGCACGACCCGCGGTCCATCCTCGACCACCCCGACCTCGCCAGCACCCTCGACCTCGACCAGCCGGTTGCCATCATGCTCGTCGCGATCATGATGTATTTCGCGGACAGCGACCGCCCCCAGGACGTCATCGCCGAGCTGCTCGACGCGGTCCCCGCCGGCAGCTACGTCGTCATCACCCACCCCACCGGGGATTTCGCACCCGAGGCGATGGCCGGAGTCAAGGCGGCCGCGGAAGCCTCGGGCATCTCCTTTCACCCCCGCAGCAACTCCGAAACCAGCGAGCTGTTCGCCGGAACCACCCTCATCGAGCCGGGGCTGGTCCCCGTCGCCGCCTGGCGACCCGAACTCGTCGACCGTCCCGTCGCCGTCGCCGAGGCCGACAGTGCTTGGTACTGGGCAGGTATCGGTCGCAAATCCTGATTCCTGGTAGGCGCTCTCGAGCGACAGCGACGATCCCGGAACGCGCGGCGGTCTATCCCCAGATGCGCCGTGTCGCGGGCATATCGGCGTTTCCCGTTGCTTCCGGGACGACGCCGAGTACCTGGTGAATTCCGAGTCCGCCGTCCTCGAAGCCCAAAGCGGAGGCGGCCATATAGAGCCGCCATATTCGTGCACGCCCTTCGCCGACGAGTGAAACCGCTTGTTCCCAAGCGGTTTCCAGATTCGCGACCCAATGGCGAAGGGTCCGCGCGTAGTGCTCGCGCAGGGCCTCGACATCGCGAACCTCGAATCCGGCGCGTTCCATGGCCAGGACGACTTCGCCCACATCGACGAGTTCACCGTCCGGGAAGACATAGCGTCCGACGAAGGAACTGTTGCGCATGACGGAGCCGCCCGGCGAGGAGATGGCGTGGTTGAGCAGCCGTCCGCGCGGGCGCAGCAATGCGCGCAGGGTGTCGAAGTACTCCGCGGCGCGCTTGGAGCCGACGTGTTCGAACATGCCGATCGAGGAGATGGCGTCGAACTCTTCGCCGCGCAGGTCCCGATAATCGGTCAGCCTGATCTCGACACTGCCCGACAGCCCCGCGTCGGCGACTCGTCGGCGGGCGAGCTCGACCTGAGCACTGCTGATCGTGACGCCGACAACCTTCGCCCCATAGGTCGACGCCGCGTGCATGGCCATGGACCCCCAGCCGCATCCCACGTCGAGCAGTCGCATACCCGACTGCTCGGCCAAGCCCAATTTGCGGCAGATCAGGTCGTGCTTGGCGCGCTGGGCGTCCGCCAATGAGCTGTCGTCGTCCGGCACGAACCGGGCGCAGGAATAAGTCATGCTCGGTCCGAGCACCAGCCGGTAGAAGTCGTTGCCGACGTCGTAGTGATGACTGATCGCCGCCGCGTCGCGATGTTTGGTGTGCAGGGGTCCGCGTGCTGGTCGCGCTTCCTCCGGTGGTCGTGGCGGGCGGCGACCGAGCGCCCCGAGTTGCCGGGCCGCGCCGATGGCCTGCCAGGCGGCGCCGAGACCGAGGCGGGCGTCGTTCGGCGCGGTCGACTGGAGTGCTCGGAGCATCAGGAAGATGTCGCCGTCGAGATCCACTGTGCCGGAGACGAATGCACGCGCCAAGCCGAGTTCGCCGGGCGCCCAGACCAGGTGGCGCAGCGCATCCTCGGATCGCACACGCATCGTGCCGGGGCTGTCACCATCGGGTTGGATCGTGCTGCCGTCCCAGAATTCGAACCCCACCGCGGGGTGTGGGCCCAAGGAGGCTCGCAGCAGAGGTTCGAACGCGGCGGCGATCGTGGCCTGATTACCCATCCGACCACTATGGTCCGCGTCGCGTTGCTGGTGTGGCAACGACGCGGCGCCATCCGCTGGATCAGCGTCCGATCAGGGCGAGTCCAGCACGCTCACCGGTACGCCGTAGGGGAGAAACCGCACCCGACGGCGGTCGTCGGTGTTGTCGCGGTGGGCGCGTAAGGCTTCGAGCTCGTTCGGGAACACCTGGTCGATCCTGGCCTGACCGGCATCATCGACGGTGTAGATCGCCCACACTCCGCTGCCGGTCTCACCGGTGGTTTCGCCCTCGGGTGCCGTTGAACGTGGGCGTTGCGGCTGGACGAACTGGCCGAGCAGCGACGACAGCGCACCGACGCCGACCTGATCCACGCGATCCAGGTATCCGGCGGCTTTCCCGAACAGTTCGTTGAGTTCGGCTCCCGTCCCACGTAGTGCGCGTTCGAAGTCTTCCGGATCGATGCCGAATGGCCCGGTGTTTGCCATCGTGTGTCCTCCTGCGGACGAGTTGGCTTGTCTCTCCACAGTGTGCTCGCCGAATGGCGGATTCGCCACGATGTCGCTGGCCGGTCCGCGGGTCGGTGCCAGGGATATGTCCGTTTTACTCGTAGGTTGATCACAGCCGTACTACTTCCACTTCGAGAAGGGGCTCACACGTGTCGACTCACAAGATCGCGGTCGCCACCGGCATCGTCACCGCTTTCCTGACCGCGGGCACTGTCTCCGCTCAGCCATCGGCACCCGTCCCACACCAGCAACACAGTGAGGTCGCCGGGAACGAGAATGGTGGCAAGGCCGGCAACGCGGACGATCCCGGGAGCGAAGCCGACGAGAAGGGCAAAGGTAAGGGGAAGGGCAAGGGCAAAGGCCAGGCGGATCGATGACCGCGATCGGATTGGTCTTCACCGGCGTGGCGGTGCTGCTGCACGGCTACATCTTCGTGATGGAGTCGCTGCAGTGGACGGCGGCGCGGACGCGAGCGACGTTCGGGATATCCGCGGCGGATGCGGAGGCCACCAAGGAGATGGCCTTCAATCAGGGGTTCTACAACCTCTTCCTGGCCGTTGTGGCGGCGTTCGGGATGGGGTTCACCGCGTTCGGCGACAAGGGAATCGGGCTCGCGCTGGTACTGGCCGGTGCAGGTTCGATGGTGGCGGCCGGCGTGGTACTGCTGGCGTCGTCACCAGGCAAGGCGCGTCCGGCCCTGATCCAGTTGGTCCCGCCGCTGATCGGTTGTGTCGCTGTGGTGATCGCCCGGCTCTGAGCATATCCGCGGCGAACGGCTGACCAGGCTATGCGCTGAGGTCGGGTGATGTGGCTGAGTCGGGTGATGGGGGGCCCACGGCTTCACCGATATCGGGTTCGTCTGTTTCTGGTCGTGAACCGGTGGCAGCGTCGATCTGCTCGCCGATGTAGCGGATCACCACCGCGACCATCGCGACCACCGGTACCGCGAGGAAGGCGCCGGTGATGCCGTAGAGCGAGCCGCCCGCGGCGACGGCGAGCAGCACGATAACGGCGTGCAATTCCATGCTGCGACTCTGGAGGACCGGTTGCAGCACATTGCCTTCCAGTTGTTGCACCGCGATGACGACGCCGAGCACGATCAGCGCTGTGGTGAGCCCGTTGCCGACCAGCGCGACGAGGACCGCGAGTGCACCGGCGACGAAAGCTCCGACCATCGGGACGAATCCACCGATGAAGGTGATCACCGACAGCACCAGCGCCAGCGGAACGTCGAGGATGAACAGCGCCGCGCCGATGAGTACGGCGTCGACCATGCTGACGATCGCCTGCGTACGGATGAATCCGCCCAGGGTCGCCCAGACTCGTTCCAGGACGGCTTCGACGTGGCGGCCACTGCGGTTGCCGAACACCCGATGCATCCAGGGCAGAAAACGTATGCCGTCCTTCAGGAAGAAGAACACCAGCACCAAGACCAGGAACACGGTGATCAGGACCGAGGTGGCCGTAGACACGCCGGTGAACACACCGTTGGCGATCTGCGCGCCGCTGGACTGGAGTCGTCCCACGATCGCTTCGACCGCGGAATCGAGTTGCTCGTCGCGAATGCGCAGCGGTGGTCCCTGAATCCAGTTGCGTACTTGGTTGACTCCGGCGGTCGCCTTGTCGGCGAGTTGGGGTGCCTGATCGGCCACCGAGGGCACGATCAGCGCGATGACCCCGGCCAGCAGTGCTACGAACGACAGCAGGGTGATCGACGCGGCCAGCGCGGGCCGCAGCTTGTGCTGGGTCAGCCAGCGGGTCGGCGGCCACAGAATGGTGGTCACCACGATCGCGAGTGCGACGGGCAGGATCACCACCCAGAGCCGGGCGGTGACGGTACCGAGTACCCACGCGCCCGCCGCGATCGCCACGATGCACAGTGACCATTTGGCCAGCCACAGGATCCCGCCGCCGATCGCGTCGCCGCGGTCACGCGACGGCTTTCCGTTCGGTTGTGCCCCACTGGTTTTCTGCACCGGCCCGCTCACGTTGCTAGTCTGGCACGCTCGCCGGATCAGTGCGTCGTCGACGGCGGCTCGTCCTCGACCCGATCGAGTTCTTCGTCGAGCGCGATGGCCGCGGTGATCAGGGCCAGGTGGGTGAAGGCCTGAGGGAAGTTGCCCAGCTGCTCGCCGGAGGGACCGATCTCCTCGGCGAACAGGCCGACGTGGTTGGCGTAGGTGAGCATCTTGTCGAAGGCGTAGCGGGCCTGTTGCAGGCGCCCGGTCCGGGCGAGGGCTTCGACATAGAGGAAGCTGCACAGGTTGAAGGTGCCTTCGGCGCCGCGCAGGCCGTCGGGTGATGCCGCGGGGTCGTATCGGTAGACCAGGCTGTCACTGACCAGCTCCTTGTCCATCGCGTCGAGCGTGCTCAGCCACATCGGGTCGGTGGGGGAGAGGAACCCCATTCGGGGCATGAGCAGCAGCGAGGCGTCCAGTACGTCGGTGGCGTAGTGCTGCACGAATGCCTGGCGTTTGTCGCTCCAGCCCCGTTCGACGATCTGCCGGAAGACCGCGTCGCGTTCGGCTGTCCAGCGGGTCACGTCGGCGGGTCTGGCGTGCTCGGTCGCCATGCGGATGCTGCGGTCGAAGGCCACCCAGGTCATCAGTCGGCTGTAGGTGAATTCCTGGCGACCGCCACGGGTTTCCCAGATACCTTCATCGGGGCGGTCCCAGTTGTCCGCGAGCCAGTCGATGAGGCCGGTGAATGTCCGCCAGCCGGCAATGGCGGCCATATCCGATGCCTGCGCCAGCGCGTCGGCTGCCTCGCCGTAGATATCGAGCTGGATCTGGTCAGCTGCCCCATTGCCCACCCGCACCGGCGCCGAGCGCTGATATCCCTCCAGATGGGTCAGGGCCACTTCGTCCAGGTGGGGGTCGCCGTCGACGCGGTACATGATCTGCAAGGGTTCGCCGGAGGCGGTGCCGCCTGCTTCGGCCCGTTCGCGCAGCCAGCGACGGAAGGCATAGGCCTCTTCCGTGAAACCGAGGTCGACCAGCGCGCGCACCGACAGCGAGGCGTCCCGGATCCAGGTGTAGCGATAGTCCCAATTGCGTTCGCCCCCGATCTGTTCGGGCAATCCCATGGTGGCTGCGGCGATCGGCGCGCCGGTCGGGGCGTAGGTGAGCAGTTTGAGGGTGATCGCGGAACGGTTGACCATGTCGCGCCAGCGCCCGCGGTAGGTGGACGAGCGCAACCAGGTCTGCCAGAACAGACGGCACTGGTCGAATTCGTGGGCGATCGATGTCCACGCCGGTGCCGACGAGACTCCCGCGCCGGCCGAGCTGGTGGTCAGCACCACCGCCGCTCGCTCACCAGCGGACAGTGTGAATCGCGCGGTGATGTCCGCGCCGTCGGCGTGCAGGGTGATCGGGTCGGTGGACTGTAGGTGCAGATCGGCGGTGGCGGAACGGAAGACGGCGGTTCGTTCGTCGACTAGATCGAGGGTGTGGGTGGCGCGTGCGTAGTCGAACCGGGGGCGGCACGCGAGGGTGAACGTCAGACTGCCGCGTACCACTCGCACGACCCGTACCAGCCTGTGCCGTGCGGCGGGTTCGGTGCCGCGAATCGGTTCCATGAAATCGGCGACCTCGCCCACGCCGTCGGGTCCGGAGAACCGCGTCAACAGGATGGCGGTATCCGGAAGGTAGAGCTGCCGGACGGTCACCGCACTGGTTGGTTCGACGGCGAGCGAACAATGTCCGCCCTTCTCGCTGTCGAGCAGCGAGGCGAACACGCTCGGTGAATCGAATCGGGGAGCGCACCACCAGTCGATCGTCCCGGCGGCCGACACCAGCGCCGCGGTCTGCAAATCGCCGACGATGCCGTGCTCGTCGATCGGCGGGTACGTGTTCACGAACGCTCCTCGCCTCGGACCGCCCGTCCGTGCGGGCGGCGAGATTCAGCAAACCAGCCGACGTCGGCGACGCCCTCACCCGGAACGGGTGAATCCCCGCGCCAGGTCCGTGGACGACGGCTCGACGAGGTTGGCGCGTTCGGCACGAGATTGGCGCATTCTGTCCTTGTCGTGGCCCCGATGGAATTCGACACTTGCTTTCGTATTGTCGGTCTGCGAACGATGGGAGTGCGCGGTGTCGGTTACGAGGGAGAGCGCCACCGCCTATGTGATCTCCGCGCTGGAAGCAAAAGGAACCGCGACCCGTGACGATTTCGACGTCGCCGGGATAGTCACTGCGTTCCGGGACATCATCGATGGGTGGGATTTCCGGCTGTTGGAACGGGATACGTTCTGGCGGATCGCCTCGACCTACCTCAGGACGTGATGGCCCGGACCGGATGGGCACCCGCCGACCAGCGTCGGGCCGCCCTGCGCAGCGAGCCCGCATCGGAGTACCCGAGTAGCTCGGCTTGCCTGGTGCCGCTGAGCGACACCGCTTGCGATAACCGGGCGCTGCGGGCGCGGTCCAGTTCGGCCCGCCAAGTCGTGCCCGATTCGGTCAGCCGTCGTTGCAACGTTCGGGGGCTGACGTTGAGGATCCGGGCGACAGTATCGAGGGAGACCACCCCGGCCTCGATCGCTTCGTCCAAGGCGTCGGCCACCCGTTCGGGCCAGGCCGAGGCCAGGGTTGGTGGGGGTGCCAGCGCGGCGGCCAGCGGCTGCAGGACGGCGGCAAGTACTGGATCCGCGGTGGTCAGTGGCAGATCCAGGTCAGTCGCGCGGAAGGTCATGGAATCGGCTGGTGCGTCGAATTCCAGCGTGGCGGAACCGAAGACGGCGCGAAACCCGCCGACGCGCGCGGGAGCGGCCTGGCGCAGCGAGATGCGCACCGGGTTCAACGGATCGTCGACGACCCGGCGCGCGCGGCTCAGGACGGCCGACAATCCCCACAGTTGGGTGTGGTCCCTTCCACGACCTTCACCATCGAGCATCTCGAGGTACAGGGTGGACTCGCCCTCGGCCTCGGACACCAGGTCGAACCGGTGATTGGTGGTGACCGCGGTGATGTAGGGACCGCAGGTGGCGAGCCCGGCGCCCAGCGTCGGCGCGGACGCGAACAGGTAGTCGTACAGGCCCAGGCTGGACAGCTTGTAGCGCCGGGCGACCTGCAGGGCGACGTCCGGGCCGAGACGATGTTCGCCGATCTCCCACAGCCGGGAGAACGTCGCACTGGGTAGATGCACGTCGTGGCCGGTCATCGACCAATCCGGGACCCCGGTGTCGCGAATCAGCTGCGCGCGATCCAGCCCGGCAGCGTCGAACTGGGAGATGACGAAACGATGCAGCAAACTCTGGTCGGTAGCCATGACGTCTCCTCGTGGCAGCATGCCGATCGGCGAACGGGTCGCGGCTGCAGACGTCGACCGATAGGGGAGAGTCCGTCGGTCAACGTCTGTCGTTTCGAGATCGGCACCTTTGGTGTGATCCGGTTCTACAGTATTCGACCGTGTCATGTTCGTAGAGGGCCGGATATTCTTGGTCCCGAGTAGCCTGTGCCCGCAAAACGCGTGACGCATCGGCACCGGCCCCTCGTCCAGAAAGCTGGCTTATGACCGCTGAACTGTGCTGCCTGACCGTCCGCATAGACACCGGTCGATGGAGCGAAACCGTGCTCACGGAGGTCGACCTTGTTGTGCCTGTCGGTGAGATCACCGCCGTGCTCGGCGCGCCCGGTGCCGGCAAAACAATGGTTGGTTCGGCTCTCACAGGACGATTGCCCGCCACGGCGCGATCGCAGGGGCGTGTCGTGATCAATGGTGAGACCGTGACCGGTGAGCGATGGCCGGCTCTGCGTGAGCGTGTCGTCGGCTACGTGCCTCAAGAGGGTGTGACCGCCTTCGACACCGACAAGACGGTGGGCGCCCAGTTGCGAATTCTGGAGCGACGGCACCGAGCGTGGACTGTCGAGCGAGCATGCGCCGCGGCGCACTATCCCACCGACACCTTGGACCTTCTCCCGCATCAACATTCAGGAGGCCAGATCCAACGAGCCGCACTGGCCGCCGCGCTGCTACCCGCTCCGTCCATCCTCATCGCGGATGGACCTACCAATTCCCTCGATAGGGGAACGGCGTACGGGGTGTGGAGATCTTTGCGCGACTACGCTGACTCCGGCGCGGCGGTACTCGTGGTCAGCAACGAGGTGCGGATGCTGACTCAGGGCGGCTTCGCCGACCGAATGGTGATTCTGCACGCGGGCCGAGTCCTTGCCGCAGGGACGACCGCGGAGCTGACCAACTCGACCGATACGTTCGTGCGGGCCCTTCTCGGATCAAGCCTCTGATTCTGCTGGCCGGCACGAACCGCGGGTGACGAAAACGCGTTCCAGCAGGGCGTAGAGACAGTCCCGGTCTCGGTCGGTGAGTCTCGTCAGGCCTTCTTGGGTGGCGCGCATCTTCGCCCGGATCGAATCGGTGACCTGCTCGCCCTCGGGCGTGATGACGAGATGGGTGACGCGGCGGTCGGAGGCGCTGGCCTCGCGGCGCACGAGGCCACGCTTCTCCAGCCGGTTGATGATTCCGGTGACATTGGACGCGTCGCAGCCCAAGGTGTCGGCCAGGGCACGCATCGCGACGGGGCCTCGGCGCAGCACGGTCAGCGTTTTGCCCTGGCTCGCGGTGAGGTTCTCACTCGCGGCCGCGGCGGTGAAGTCCCCGTAATAGACCCCGAGCGACACCGAGAGCAGCTCCATGAGCTGGGCCGAATCGATGCGCGGAGCGTCTTCCATGAGGGTCAGCTTATCCGCAGAAACTTGACTATCTCAAATATTTGCCTCTAGCGTGTGGGCATTGCTTGAAGTTCTCAACCATCGATGTTGTCAAGTAGCTCTGAGGAGTAGCCAGTGATCGTCACCCCGTCCGAGGTCTCCCGCACGGCCGAGATCCTGTCACGGCCCGTCGCGCTGAACGGTCTGACCGTCCCGAACCGCATCGTGATGGCGCCGATGACGCGAATGTTCTCGCCGGGCGGCGTTCCCGGTGACGACGTGCGGTCGTACTACGCCCGCCGCGCCGCCGCCGGCGTTGGCCTGATCGTCACCGAGGGGACCTATGTCGGCCACGATTCGGCCGGGCAGAGCGATCGTGTGCCGCGGTTCCACGGCGAGGAGCAGTTGGCGGGGTGGGCCAAGGTCGTCGAGGACGTACACGCGGCGGGTGGCACGATCGTGCCGCAGCTGTGGCACATCGGCATGGTCCGCAACCAGGGCGAACCGCCCTATGTCGACGCGCCTGCCGTCGGCCCCTCCGGCATTCGCGTCGATGGCACCGAGGGCACCGGCAAGGCGATGACCCAGCGTGACCTGGACGACGTCATCGGCGCGTTCGCCGAGGCCGCCGCGGCCGCCGAGCGCATCGGCTTCGACGGCGTCGAACTGCACGGTGCCCACGGCTATCTCCTCGACCAGTTCCTCTGGGCGCGGACGAACCGTCGTGACGATGTCTACGGCGGTGACGCGGTGGCCCGGACGAGGTTCGCGGCCGAGATCGTGGCCGCCGTCCGGTCGGTGGTCTCGCCCGAGTTCCCGGTGATCTTCCGCTACTCGCAGTGGAAGCAGGAGGCCTACGACGCGCGGCTCGCCGAGTCCCCGCAGGAGCTGGAGGCGATCCTGGCCCCGCTCGCGGCGGCCGGTGTCGACGCCTTCCACGCCTCCACCCGCCGCTACTGGCTCCCGGAGTTCGATGGCTCGGACCTGAACCTGGCCGGCTGGACCAAGAAGCTCACCGGCAGGCCGACCATCACCGTCGGTTCGGTCGGCCTCGACGGTGACTTCCTCCGTGCGTTCTCGGGCCAAGGCGCCGAGCTCGGCAGCCTGGACAACCTCCTCGACCGCATGGAGCGCGACGAATTCGACATGGTCGCCGTCGGCCGCGCCCTTCTCCAGGACCCGGAGTGGGCGTCCAAGGTCCTGGCGGGGCGGATCGACGAGGTGAAGGCGTACCACGGAGCGGCGCTCAACACACTGAGCTGAGCGACCATCGACGCCCTGATCCCCGCGCGGTGGCCGTGGGGATCAGGGTCGCGGGTCAGCCGGTGACGGCGCCGTGCGCGGCCGAGCTGACGAGCTTGCGGTACTTCGCCAGCACGCCCGAGGTGTACTTGGGTGGGAGCGGTTCCCAGCCGACCTTGCGCGCGGCGAGTTCGCTCTCGTCGATCTCGACGTCGAGGATGCGGTTGGCGACGTCGAGGACGATCGGGTCGCCGTCGCGGACGAAGGCGATCGGACCGCCGTCCACGGCCTCGGGCGCGACATGGCCCACGCACAATCCGGTTGTGCCGCCGGAGAATCGGCCGTCGGTGAGCAGCAGGACGTCCTTGCCGAGGCCGGCACCTTTGATCGCGCCAGTGATGGCGAGCATCTCGCGCATGCCGGGTCCGCCCTTCGGCCCTTCATTACGGATGACCACCACATCACCGGCCACGATCGTGCCGTCCTCGAGCGCGTTCATCGCCCCACGTTCCCCGTCGAACACCCGAGCCGTGCCGCGGAAGACATCGGAGTCGAATCCGGCGCTCTTCACGACGGCACCTTCGGGTGCGAGCGAGCCGTGCAGGATGGTGAGTCCGCCCGTCCGGTGGATCGGCCGATCGAGGCGCCGAATGACATCACCGTCGAGGCCGAGTTCGATATGGGCGAGGTTCTCGGCCATGGTCGCGCCGGTGACGGTCATGACGTCGCCGTGCATGAGACCCGCGTCCAAGAGGGCTTTCATCACGACGGGAATGCCGCCGACCCGGTCGACATCGTTCATGACGTAACGACCGAAGGGCTTGAGATCGCCCAGATGCGGCACCTTGTCACCGACGCGGTTGAAGTCGGCGAGGGTGAGGTCGACACCGGCCTCACGGGCGATGGCCAGCAGGTGCAGCACCGCGTTGGTCGACCCGCCGAGCGCCATGACAACCGTGATGGCGTTCTCGAACGCCTCCATCGTCATGATGTCGCGTGCGGTGATCCCCTTGCGCAGCAACCCGACGACGGCTTCTCCTGACTTCTCTGCGTAGTCGTCACGACGACGGTCGGGGGCGGGCGGGGCGGCCGACCCGGGCAGGCTCATCCCGAGTGCCTCGGCCGCCGAGGCCATGGTGTTGGCCGTGTACATGCCGCCGCACGCGCCTTCACCCGGACAGATCGCCCGCTCGATGCGATCGACCTCCGCACGGGTGATCAGCCCTTTGATGCACGCGCCGACAGCCTCGAAAGCGTCGATGATCGTGACGTCCTTGCCATCGATATTGCCGGGCAACGTCGAACCCGCGTAGAGGAAGACACTGGCCAGATCCAGACGCGCGGCGGCCATCAGCATGCCCGGCAGGCTCTTGTCGCAGCCCGCGAGCAGAACCGAACCGTCGAGGCGCTCGGCCATCATCACGGTCTCGACGGAGTCGGCGATGATCTCGCGGCTGACCAGCGAGAAATGCATCCCCTCGTGCCCCATCGAGATGCCGTCGGACACCGATATCGTGCCGAACTCGAGCGGATAACCACCCCCGGCGTGCACGCCGCGCTTGACCGCCTTGGCCAGCCGGTCGAGCGAGAGGTTGCACGGGGTGATCTCGTTCCAGCTGGAGGCCACACCGATCTGTGGTTTGACCCAGTCCTCGTCACCCATGCCGACAGCGCGAAGCATGCCGCGGGCGGCAGTTTTCTCGAGTCCGTCCGTGACATCGCGCGAGCGTGGCTTGATGTCGACGGGCTGTTCGGTGTCGTGTGCCATAGCGCAAGCCTACGATCCCGGGTCGCGAAATCGCCACGATGGCGCAGCGACGAACGGTGCGGTCTACCCGATGGCAACCGAGGACGATGACGTCCCGATAGCGCCCAGGTCCGCGGGACCTCGGGCATCGGCGATGGAACTGACTGTCGCGGTACCGAATACGCCTTTGCGGTCATACATCGCCGCAGTGCCGACCGCGATACCGTCCTGGGATATCCGGTCGAGGCCGACCAGGCCTGCTTCGTCCCCTTCGGGAAGCCGGGTCAACGTGAGCGTGGTGTCGGCGTTGATGTATTCCAGGCCGCTGCTGCCGAGGTTGGTGACCACATTGGTCACATCGGCCAGCCCTGCGACGAACTGGAAAGGAGTCGGTTGCTCACCGACCACGACCGCGATCGGATGCTGCCAGATGCCCCCGGTCTGAGAGTCGGCGATACGTCAATGATGCGCCCACCGGAAGTGGGCGGCCACTCGGCCGCCGAAGATCACACGGATGAACTGTGCGGGAACAACTCTCGGGGTTAGGCTCGGATATGGCCCGCCGATCCGATGTTCTCGGTGCGATGCTCATCGCGGTGTCGTTGCTCAGTGCGTGCACTGTGTTCGGGCGGGGAGAGAACGATCCGCCCGCCGCGCGTGACGCGGACGTGTTGGTGTCGATCGCGGAGTCGCCGGGGTTCCTGCACACCGAACGAGTGGGGAGCCGACGCGTACCCTTCTTCGAATTGCGGCGCGACGGTACGGTTTTCACCAACGTGGACGACGGCGCCGAGCAGAGCGCGTTCGGCGTGTACTGGGCCCGGCTCACCGAGGAAGGTATCGAGCAGGTTCGGGCGTGGTTCGACGAACTCTCCTTCAACGATGACCACTACCGCGAACTCTCACCGTCCACGGACCAGCCCACAACATCGGTGTACGCGAACTTCGATGGGCCGGTCGGTGTGTCGGTCTACGGCTTGGACACCGAGCCCGGTGCGCGATCGGGCAATGGTGAGGTGCGCCGGTTGGGGGGCGTGATCGATCGCTTGCGAGCTCTGCCCGACGACGAACAGCTCACGGTGCAGCGACGTGCGCCGTACACCCCGACCGCCCTCGATGTGGCGTTCCAGCCCGCGGTCCCCGAGGACGACGAGCAGTTGCCCGCACCGATCAGCTGGCCGTTCGCGATCCCGCTGACGCAGCGCCCGCTGGGTGTCGGCGGCTATGGGACGGTGCTGTGCGCCACGATCGATGGCGACGAAGCGGCCACGGTCATCGAGCTCATGGCAGACAACGACCAAGACAGCCCACCGCACTGGTCGACCGGGGCGGCACCGGGATCCGGACAACCCACCTCGGTCTTGGTCACCCTTAATGCGCTTCTGCGCGGTCAATCCGGTTGCAGCGCGGCGAAATCCGCCCCGACGGCGTCGAACCGCGTTGTCGTCGAGCCGCTCCAGGACGTGGTACTCGCCGATCCGGCAGCTTGGAACGGCCCGTATCCGGCGGACCGGTTCACGACCGCGGCCAGCCTGGAACTCTATGCGGCGGTGCCGATTCTGGTCCGCGAACTCGAGACCAGGGAAGCGATCGAGGACGCCAACGGCACCAGTGACAGTACCGAACTCCATGTGCCGACCGGATCGGACCTCACCTGGTACGACTACCGATTCGTGGCCGCCGAAGTGGACGGCGCCCGCTATATCGACCTCGAGGCCCGCTATCAGGGGATGGCCCCCGATCCGTGGGAGCCGCCGACCTGGCATGCCCGTATCGCTCTCGACCCCGAGACCGTCACCGACCTCGACCTGCGTTGACAAACTGGGTGGCGCCGATTATCAACGCCAGCACGATAAGTCGGACATTCGTCAGGTCGCTGCCGATTGTTCGCGGCACATCGGAGGGGCGCGGGGTGCGAGTTCGATTCAGGTGTTCACCCACAATTCAGAATGGCTGCTGATCGGGTTCGATATCGAGATGGAACGGGAACAGGCTCACGGTCCAGGCGGCCACCGCGGTCGACGCCAGTACGTGGAGCAGGTAGACCGAGCCGACCAGGCCGATGCCGTAGTCGCGCATCCAGGCGCCGAGCGGAATCAACGCCACCAGGTCGAGGCCGAGCATCAGCATCGAGAACAGTAGGGCGGGCGCTGCCCACGACGGCGGCCCCGGTTCGGCCGGCGAGTCACGCTCGGTCGAAGTCTGGGCGGGTGTGGCATCACAGGGGTTCTCGGTGACCATGTTGTCCTCACAAGCAAGCCGGTGTTGCGGGTGGAGTGGTCGACACCTCATCGTGCGTCCGATGGCGGGATGCTGCGTACTTGCTGATCTGTCAGGTATTCGGGGTCGCGGACGGCCTGGATCGGCGGGCGAGGTGAAAATCTCGGCATCCGCAATCGATCGGCAACATGGACACGAAGGCGTGCCATGCGGGCAGCATCCGGCTCCGAGTGTTCGATGGGACCCGTTGTCTCACAAGGCGGCAACCTTGACGAATCGGCACCGATCGGAACTGCGGTCGATCGGAAGATGGGTTGGTCCCGGATTTGCCGCCCGTGTCAGGCGCGCGAGCCCCCTCGCTGCTTCCCCCTTCTACTGTATACACGATTCCGGGCCCTCATGAGGCGCTGATTCCTGGTCCATAATCGCTCGCGAAAGACCGAAACCACCAGGTGAGGAGTAGCGGGGATGGCCTTTGTGCTCGGGTTCAGCGAGATCGATCGGACGCAGGTCGCGATCGTCGGCGGTAAGGGTGCGAACCTCGGTGAATTGTCGCGAATCGACGGTGTCGAGGTACCGGACGGCTTCTGCGTCACGACCGATGCCTTCGCACGGACGGTGGCGGGGGCGATGTCGCTCGACGATCGGCTCGACGAGTTGTCGCGCGTCGAGCCGGGGGATCGGGCGGCGATTTCCGCGCTGAGCGCCCAGCTCCGGCGCTCGGTCGAGGAACTGGTCGTGCCCGCCGAGGTAGCGGAGGCGATCCTCGCCGCGCATGCTCGGCTCGGAATCGACGGCGCCTACGCCGTGCGATCCAGTGCCACGGCCGAGGACCTGCCCACCGCGTCGTTCGCCGGTCAGCAGGACACCTTTCTGAATGTGATGGGATCGGCGGCGATCCTCGAGCATGTGCGCCGGTGCTGGGGTTCGCTGTTCACCGAGCGGGCCGTCACCTATCGACTGCGAAATGGCTTCGACCAGAAGAAGAGTCAGATGGGCGTCGTTGTGCAGCGGATGGTATTCGCGCGCGCCGCGGGCATCCTGATGACGGCCGACCCTGTCACCTCCGACCGGACCGTCGTGTCCATCGACGCCGGTTTCGGTCTCGGTGAGGCGCTCGTATCAGGGCTCGTGAACGCCGACGTCTATCAGGTTCGCGACGACCACATCATCGGCAAGGCGATCGCGACCGAGAAGGTCGCCGTGGAGCCGGTGCCGACGGGCGGAACGCAGGTGAGCGAGATCGCGCGGGAGCGCCGAAACGAGCCGGTGCTCTCCGATGTCGAGGTGCTGCGACTCGCACAGCTCGGCCGCCGTGTCGAAGCGCATTTCGGGAGTCCCCAGGACATCGAATGGTGTTCGGACGGTGATGATTTCCGCATCGTGCAGAGCAGGCCGATCACGACGCTGTTCCCGATCCCTGCCGCCGCCGACGGGGAGAACCACGTCTACGTGTCGGTCGGCCATCAGCAGATGATGACCGACGCGATGAAGCCGCTGGGGATCTCGGTGTGGCAGCTGACGAGCAATGCGCCGATGCGCGACGCGGGCGGCCGGTTGTTCGTCGACGTCACCGCGATGGTGTCGTCACCCGCGAAAGGCGCCGCCTTGGCAGCGCGCCTCGGCAAATCCGACCCGTTGATGGGGGACGCGCTACGGGCGGTGCTCGAACGCGGCGATTTCGTTCGTCAAGTCCCAGAAGAGGATTCCGGCACACCAGCCGCGCCGTTCGGTATTGCCCCCGCACCGATCGAGACCGATCCCGATATCGTCACCGGACTGATCGCCGAGAGTGAGGCGTCTCTCGCGGCCATGAAGCGCGACATCGGGGACCTGTCCGGACCCGCGCTGCTCGACTTCATCCGGTCCGATATCCAGGAGGAACTGCGCCGGGTCCTGTTCGCGCCGAGGGGTTTACAGGTGATCATGGCCGCGATGGATGCCACGGAGTGGCTCAACGATCGGTTGCGAGAATGGCTGGGTGAGAAGAGCGCCGCCGACGCCCTCACCCAGTCGGTTCCCGGGAACGTGACATCGGAAATGGGTCTGGCACTGCTGGAGGTCGCCGACGTGATCCGACCGCACCCGGAAGTGGTGGCGTATCTGGAGCAGATCGGGGGCGACGATTTCCTGATCGGTCTGGCCGACTATCCGGGCGGCGACGAGGCGCGGGCCTCGATCGAGGACTTCCTCGACACGTATGGCATGCGCTGCACCGGCGAAATCGACATCACCAGGCCGCGATGGAGCGAGAGCCCCGCCACGTTGGTGCCGACAATCCTCGGCAATATCAAGAACTTCGGACCGGGCGCGGGTAGACAGCGTTTCGAGGACGGCTTGCGCGACGCCGAGCAGAAGGGACAACAGATCCTGCGACGCCTGCGCGCCCTACCCGACGGGGAGCAGAAATCCGTCGAGACCGAGCAGATGATCGAGCGTGTCCGCATCTTCGCCGGATATCGGGAGTACCCGAAGTACGGCATGGTCAGCCGCTACTTCGTCTACAAGCAGACGCTGTTGCGCGAGGCCGAACGACTCGTGGAGTCCGGGGTACTACGCGAGTCCGACGACATCTTCTACCTCGGATTCGATGAGCTGCACGAGGTAGTTCGCACGCAGCGAGCCGACCTCGAACTCATCGACGCACGAAAAGACGCGTTCCGTTCGTATGAGTCCCTCACCGCGCCAAGAGTGCTCACCTCCGACGGCGAAGCGCTCACCGGGGCGTATCGGCGTGAAGACCTACCCGTCGGCGCACTGGCCGGCTTGGCCGTGTCGGCCGGGACGATCGAGGGCCGCGCCCGCGTCATCTCCGATATCGCACAGGCCGACCTCGAATCGGGTGACATCCTGGTCACCGCCTACACCGATCCGAGCTGGACCCCGCTGTTCGTCGCGATCGCGGGACTGGTCACCGAAGTGGGCGGCCTGATGACCCACGGTGCGGTGATCGCCCGCGAATACGGCCTGCCCGCTGTTGTCGGCGTGGAACACGCCACCGAGCGGATCCGCGACGGGCAGCGGATCCGGGTGAACGGCACCGACGGCTACGTCGAGATCCTCTCGCAGCCGTAGTTATGGGAGCTTTGAACGATGGCGGACATGCGCGTAGGTGTGGCTGATCAGTTTCTCGGCGGTCGTCGCGCCGCCGGACGGGCTTGTTCGATGCGGGCGGCCAGGTCGACGAGGTCGGCCGCGGGGCCCGATGGTGGCGTGCGGCGGTGCCAGATGGCGCGGAATTTTCGGGTCAGAACTATCGAGTCGGCCAGGTCCACCTCGTGCAGGGTGCCCGCGCGTAGCTCGTGGGCGACGATCAGACGGCTGACCACCGCGGGGGCGAGGCCGCTGCGGGTGGTCGCGAGAATTGCTGCGGCGGAACCGAGTTCGGCCGCAGGTCGCGCGGGGGTACCGTGAATTTCGAGCGCCGCCCAGACCGTGTCCCTGGTTCCGGAGCCCTTCTCGCGCCACACCAGGGGCGTGTCGGCGAGTTCGCGCGGACTCACCGGGCGAGCGCGGGTCGCCCACGGATGGGTCGGTGCGACAACGACGACGAGCTCGTCGGCCACAAGTACCCGGCTACCCAATCCCGAGGGCGCCTGCGGTCCCTCGACGAACCCGAGCACGACCTCGCGATCGCGGACCGCCGTGGTCACCTGGAGAGAATTCGCCACATCCAGTTCGACGGCAAGCTCGGGTCGAAGCTTCCGCAATGCCGCGAGCCACTGCGGAATCCGGTGGTCGGCAATGGTTTTCGAGGCGATCACATGCAGTTGTGGTGCCAGCTCACGGTGCAGGTTCGCGACGCCGTCCATCAAGGCAAGGCTCGCGGCCAGCACCGGGCGACCCAATTCGACCACCGCTGAACCGGCATCGGTCAATGCCGAACCGGTGGGTCCGCGATCGAGCAGCCGCAGACGCAGTCGCCGTTCCAACGCGCTGATCCGCATGCCGACCGCGGGTTGGCTGATGCCGTGTCTGCGCGCGGCGGCACCGAGGCTGCCCAGCTCCGCCACCGACACCAGGAGCTCGAGCACCTCCAGATCAGGTGTTCCCGGCGGCAAGCTCATAAGGAAACCTTACGAGGTGGTGGGGATCGGGGTCTACCGGGCGGTGCGCACTCGCACCAGGATCAGCATTACCGCAAGTCGCGGGTCACTACAGCTGAGGAGAACACCGTGACGTTCGTGATCGGCGCCGCCTGCGTGGACATCCTGGATCGGGCCTGCATCGAGGAGTGCCCGATCGACTGCATCTTCATCGGCAATCGGATGGCCTACATCCAGCCCGACGAGTGCATCGACTGCGGGGCGTGCGAACCGGCTTGCCCGGTCGAAGCGATCTATTACGAAGACGATCTGCCGCCGGGCCAAGAACAGTTCATCACTGAGAACGCCCGCTTCTTCCACGAACCACTGCCCGGCCGAGCCGAGCCACTCGGTCAGCCGGGTGGCGCGACATCGGTCGGGGTACTCGGCGTCGATACGGCCTTTGTGCGGGAGTTCGAGGTGTAGTTCTGCGAATCGAGGCGGTAAATCCCGCAGGTCGGTCTAGTTGTGCGCCAGAATGTCGCCATGCGGACATTCGCCAAGGTGTTGCACGCCGTCACTGTCGGAGTTCTGATCGTCGCCGCTGGTCACGGCGTTGCGGCCGCTGCACCCTCCGGGAGTGCCGACGGTCTGCTGCCGTGGCCGGCGGCCGGGCCGGACGGTGTGCAGGCGTCAGGTGCGGCGCTGGCGGACGGGCTCACCGGGACGGTCGTGTGGTCGCGCGAGGCGAACACCCCGGTTCCGATCGCCAGTATCGCGAAGGTGATGACGGCGGTGGTCGTGATCCTCAGCGGGGACCTCGAACGGCCGGTGACGGTGCCGCAGGAAGCGGGTGCCTACTGTGCCAGGGAAAACGGAAGCACCGCGGGGTTGGTGCCCGGCGAGGTGCTCACCGCGCGCCAGCTCTTGTACGCGCTGCTGCTGCCGTCCGGCTGCGACGCCGCCTACACCGTCGCCGAGTCGTTCGGTCCCGGCCAGGGCGGTTTCCTGGCCAGGATGAACGACACCGCGCGGGTGATGGGTTTGGCGGGAACATTTTTCAGCGACCCGGCCGGCATGCCGTACCCCACCGACCACTCCACCTATTCCACACCGGCGGATCTCGTGGCGCTGGGTGTCCGTGCGATGAACCTGCCGCTGTTCCGCGAGATCGTCGGTTCGCGGCACTTCCATGTTCCCGCCGGACCCGCCAACCGCGAGCACCACTGGGAAACGACGAACCGCATGCTCGATGAATATCCCGGCACCATCGGCCTCAAGACCGGCAACACCAACGCTGCGGGACACTGCCTGTTGTTCGAGACGGTCCGGGCGGGAATACCGCTGATCGGTGTGGTTCTCCACAGCTCGGACCACAGCAGCGCCGCGGCGAGACAGGACGCCGAGCGCATGCTGAACTGGGCCTACGACCCGATCCTGCGCGTTCTGCAGCCAGTCGGCGGCTGACGACCGGCGAGATCCGCGTCGCTGAGCTCATCGCCCTCCAGGTCGACCTGCAAATCCACCGAGAAGTTGTCGATCGGTAGCGGATTCCCCGACTCGGTCATCGTCAGTTTCTCGGAGCCGAGCCCGACCCGGTGCAGGAACACCGTGGTGACGGTGGCGGCTGCCCGTGCCTGATCGCGCTCGGTCGGCCACATCCGCGTGGAGCTGCCGTCACCGCAGTCCACGAAGCCGAGCTGGTCGAGGTGTGGGCGGGTGGACTCGGTGGTGAACGCGCGCAGGCGGATCTCGGTGGGGGACAACTCGAGTTGGGCGTAGCGATCCGGCGTCTTGTCGCGGTCGAAGAAGTGCAGGACGAGGGGCTCGGGGCCGGGACCGAGCGCGCGCATGGCCAAGTGCACGCTGTGCAGCAGGTCGGTCAGTAGGCCTCGCAGGTGGCCGAGGGTGTAGACGCTCCAGATCTCGGCGCCGCGGCCACCCGAACCGGCGGACCAGGTGAAGCTGACCTCGTAATCGTCGGCGCTGTTGTGCTCGATGTCGTGTTCATCGGCCGGAATGCGGTCGTCCGCGTCGACGAAATCGGGGTAGCGGTACTGGGTTTTCCAGTTCCACCACCGGCTGTTGGCATCGGAATCGGTGGACTCGACCCGCACGAACAGGCCTCCCCAGTCGGAAAGCCCGAGTGTGCGCAGTGTTTTGCCGTCGACCCAGCCGACACCGAGATCCGACAGACCGCAATACCAGGTGGGCGAACCCCACGTCGCCACCGCGACGTTCAGGTAGCGGCGGAACTGTTCGGGCTCGATCGTGGCGACGGCGATGGTCAGCTGCGTCCGTTGCTCGCCGTCGGGATACGGATCGCGGTCGTCGCGGATGCGGCCACCGGTGGGTGTGTGCGGGATGTCGACCGCACCGTCGTATGTCAGCGTCCAGCCCGCGGTGCGGCATACCTGTTCGATGTCGGCTCGGACGAACGTGCGGAAGTCGCTCGCACGCAACTGCGTCAGCAAGTCGGCGAAACGTCCATCGGGCATCGAGTCCATACCCGAGCACGCTAGCGATGACCACTGACACCAATCCGTACCGGTTTTGGTGGACCGGTCAACGGAAGCTGCTGTCGCGCTTGACTATCCGGTACACATTCGGTGAGCGCCTCAGCTGATCGCGGGTACCTGCTCAGCGGGCACCGGTGGCGCCGGCGGGGTGCCGTCGCCGAAGGGGCGTCCACCCAGTTCCTCGCGGTGGTGCGGGGTCAGCCAATTCGACAGATCCGGCCCCGCGGGGACGATTCCGGTGGGGTTGATGTCGCGGTGCACGACGTAGTAGTGCTCCTTGATCTGCCCGAAGTCGATGGTGTCGCCGAAACCGGGGGTCTGGAACAGGTCACGGGCATAGGCCCACAGCACCGGCATCTCAGTGAGTTTGGTGCGGTTGCACTTGAAATGGCCGTGATAGACGGGGTCGAAACGGGCCAGCGTGGTGAACAGCCGCACGTCGGCCTCGGTGATCGTGTCGCCGACCAGGTAGCGCTGGGTGCTCAGCCGCTCCGTGAGCCGGTCGAGCGCGACGAAGAGCCGGTCATAGGCAGCGTCGTAGGCCTCCTGATCACCGGCGAAACCGCAGCGGTAGACACCATTGTTGATGTCGCGGAACACTTCTCGGTTGATCTCGTCGATCTGCGCGCGTAGCGGTTCGGGATAGAGCTGCGGTGCGCCCGGCCGGTGGTAGGCGATCCATTCGGTCGAGAAATCGAGGGTCATCTGTGCGTAGTCGTTGGTGACGACCTGCCCGGTCGCGATGTCGACCACGGCGGGCACGGTGATCCCACGGGGATAGTCCGGGAACCGGGCCAGATAGGCGTCGCGCAGGCGGTGGATGCCGAGGACCGGATCGACCTCGCCCGGATCCAGGTCGAAGGTCCAGCTGAGCTTGTCGTGCGTGGGTCCGCACAGGCCGAGCGACAGCACCGGCTCGAGCCCGAGCAGCCTGCGCACGATCAGCGTGCGATTGGCCCACGGACAGGCCCTGGCCGCGACGAGCCGGTACCGACCCGGTTCGACGCGGTAACCATCACCTCCGTCGGCGGTGATCCGCGTGGTGATGTAGTTGGTGTCGCGACGGAACTCGCCCGCCTCGACGTAGGTGCCCGCACCGGCATCGCTCACCGCCCCAGTCTCGCACACCTACACGGGTGGGTGAGGCGGCCGATTACGCAACGCTGGTCGCCGATGTGAGGGCCGGTGGTAGCTCACGCTCGACGGATAAGGAAGCGACGTGTGCGGTGCGCGAATCTTCGATGAAATCGCGGGGCGTACCTCGTCGAACTGTTCCCGGCATGCTCGCCGAACGTGCGCGGAGCAGAGCCGAAGAATCAGCAGGTGGCATCGGGAATTCCGCTGGCTTCCCGGCACACTCGGTCCGTCACCGCGACGGGGCCTACCGGCGACGTGGCCGACCGTCGGCTCGCACACGGACGAACCCGCCAGTAACCTGTGGCCCGTGATACAGATGGGCAAAGCGCCGGGCGGGGCGGCGCGACCGCGCATCGCGCTGACAGCAGTCGCTGTAGTGGTGTTCGTGACGTTCCTCGACACCACGGTCGTGAGTGTCGCGCTGGGGGACATCCGGCGCGATCTGAGTGCCGACGTGACGATGTTGCAATGGGTGGTCAACTCCTACACCGTGGTGTTCGCCGGGTTGATGTTGGCGGGTGGGTCGCTCGGGGACCGGTGGGGGCGCAAGCGGGTGATGATCGTCGGTTTGGTCATCTTCTGCGCCGGGTCGGTGGTCTCCGCACTCGCCAGCAGTGTCGCGGTGCTCATCGCAGGCCGCGCGATCATGGGCCTGGGTGCTGCGGCGTCGGAGCCGGGGACGCTGTCGGTACTGCGCCACGTCTTTCCGGACGATCGGACTCGCGCCAAGGCGATCGGTGTGTGGGCGGCGGTGTCGGGGCTGGCGTTGGCGGCGGGACCGGTGCTGGGCGGCGTGCTGGTCCACGCGTACGGGTGGCGCTCGATCTTCTGGTTCAACCTGGTGATCGCGGCGGTGGCGCTCGTCGTCGCGCTGTGGTCGGTTCCGGAAAGCGCTGACCCGAGCCCCGAGCCCATCGACTGGGCCGGCGCTCTGCTCGGCGCGACAGCGTTCGGGTCGGTGATCTATGCCGCGATCTCCGGTCAGGACCGGGGCTACACCGCGCCGTCGGTGCTCGCGTTCTTCGCGATAGGTGGGCTCGCGTTCCTCGGGTTCATCGCCGTCGAAACACGAGCGCGCGCACCCATGCTCAACCTGCACTACCTGCGCTTCCCGGCCGTGCGCAGCGCGCTGTTGGTCGCCTTCGCCGTCTACTTCGGTATCTTCTCGATCTTCTTCTTCACCGCGCTGTATCTGCAAGTGATGCAGTCGTATTCGGGAGCGCGCACGGCCACGGTCTTCGCGCCGATGGCCGCCGCGATCGTGGTCGGGTCGCTGGTCGCGGGATTCTGGGTGGCGAGGCGGGGTGCGCGCACCCCGATGATTCTCGGCTGTGTCATCGGCGCAGGCGGGATTCTGTTGACCCGGCACATGCTGTCGGGGGAAATCCATGATCCTTCGCTGTCGGCAGCGATGGCGGTGGCGGGCTTCGGATTCGGGATCGCGGTCGTGCCGTTGACGTCGGCGGTGATGTCGGGCGTCCCGCCGGAACACTCGGGAATGGCCGCCGCGGTGACCAATACGATGCGCCAGGTCGGCTCAGCGTTCGGTGTCGCGGTCCTCGGAGCGCTGGTGAGCGGATTCCTGTCTTCGGACCTGAAGGCGCGCATGAACGAACTGGGTTTGCCGACGTCGCTACAGCCCGACGCCATTCAAGCCGTGGAACTCGGGAAAATCCCCGAGGGCGTCGATATCGGACCGTATCTGAAGTATCTGTCGAAGGTTTCCGAAGTGCTCAACGCAGGCAAGGCGGCCTTCCATCACGGACTCGACGTGGCTTTGCTGGTTTCGGCGCTGATGATCCTCGCTGCGGCGGCATTCACCGCGCTCGATGCGGCACGCCACCGCGAGAACATCACCTAGATAGTCGGTCCCGAATTCCGTACCGCGATTCTGATCGACGGATTCCGGCCGACGCGCGCTGCGTCGGCCGGAACCGGTGTCAGGCGCTGACCGAGGCTGTCACTTCACGGGTCAGTCGCGACGACCACGGGCACCAGAAACAGCCGGGCAGGAATGCGCCACACGCTTCGTCGAGGTGGTCCTCGGTGTACACGATGCTCGAGTCGCAGACCTCGATAGCCATGGTGAAGAAGGTGATGGTGTCGGGATCCAGGTGAAAACTCCACCCGGGGTTGTAGCTCTGCGCGGTCTTACGGATCCTGCCCATGACGTGGATGGACATCGTCTCGTCGCCGGACAGGATCCGTCGCGCCTCCGCGATCGACAGTCCGAAGGCCCCGGCCAGTACCAATCGCGAACCCCACACTCCGTATTCGATCAGCATTCCCGCACCATCCCACACGCAGCGGGTCTGAAAGACGATTTGCTGGAACAGCTTTCGCCACGCGATCCCGCGATGCGATGGGTGCGTGCCGGCGGGGATCGACAGGACGTGCTCGGGATGCGCGAGGGCGAGCGGTACTGCTGCCGCGCTCTTCGTCCGCGAATCGTGGGGCAGCCGGGTGGCGGGATTCGAGCCCGACAGTAACCGTGTTACTCTCTGTCGGCGCTGGTGTGACAGGCATCATGATCTGGCTCCACCGGCGACCTGAGTCACTGGGGCGACGATGCCGGTCAGTGGTGTTCGACTGAAAGGTTCTCGATGAAGCGACAGGATCTGCGACGGGTGTGGCCGCGGGCCGGGCGCATCGCCGCGGTGTTGGTCTTGGCTGGTGCGACGGCGGTGGCCGGTGTGGTGACCCAGACGCGGGAGGTCTCGGCCGAGCCGATCAGCTCGTTCTACACCCCGCTGGACCGGATTCCGCAGGAGCCGGGCGCGATCATCAAGACTGCGCCCATGACCTTGTTCGTGACGCCGCCCACCGAGCAGGGGTGGCCGGGCCGTGCGCAGCACGTGATGTATACGTCTCGGCAGCAGGACGGGTCCGCGGTCGCGGTGAGCGGGACGTTCATCGAGCCGACCGGTCCGTGGCGGGGAGCGGGACCGCGTCCGACGGTGGTCATCGGCCCCGGTACGTCGGGTCAGGCCGACCGTTGCGCGATGTCGATGGCGTTCTCGACGGGGGTCGCGGTGTCCACGGCGCCGCTCGGGTTGTCGGCGAACCAGGAGCTGCCGTCGTCGACGGTGTGGAGCGGTCTGGGTGCGCGAGTGCTGGTGACTGATTACATCGGTCTCGGCACACCCGGCATCCACACTTACGCCAACCGGTTCGACAGCGGGCACGCGATTCTCGATGGTGTGCGCGCGGCCAACAATCTGGGCGGTGTCGGCCCGGAGACGCCGGTGGTGCTCTGGGGTTACTCCCAGGGAGGTGGCGCCACCGCGGCCGCCGCGGAGATGGCGCCGACCTACGCGCCGGAGCTGAATCTCAAAGGCACCTGGGCCGGGGGGCCGGTCGCTGACCTGAGCGCGATCCTGGAAAAGATCGATGGTGCGCTGATCGGGGGTGCGATCGGGTTCGCCGTCAACGGCATGCTCGCGCGCTACCCCGAACTGCAGCGTGCGGTCGACCAGGTCACCAGCCCGTCCGGGCGCGCCATGCTCGAGACATTGAGCGACTCCTGCATCGCGGACGTGATCACCCACCACCCCTTCCTGAAAACCGAGACGCTGACCAAAGACGGCAGGCCGCTGTCGGCCCATCTCGCCGAATTGCCCGAAGCCGCACCGGTGCTGGCGGAACTGCGCATCGGCAACTCCACTCCGGCCGCGCCGGTCCTGATCACCAGCGGCCTCAACGACGACACCGTCCCGTACGGGCAGGCCCGTCGACTCGCCGAAGACTGGTGCGGCAAGGGAGCGACGGTCACCTTCCGCACGAATGACCTTCCGCCGATCCTGCCCGGAACCACCATTCCGAATCATTTCGGTCCGGAGATCATCGACGGTTTCGGTCCCGACAACGCGTTCACCTATCTTCTCGATCGTCTCGCGGACAAGCCGGTCGCCGGCTGCAGCATCGACTGAACAAGGATCTGCGTGTGAAGAACATTTCACGCCGCTCCATGCTGGTTGCCGCGGCAACAGCGGGCGGCATGCTTCTCGGTGCCCGTTCGACGGGCACGCCGACTCCGATCGCGCTGCGGGCCAACGCTGTTCCGCTGACCTTTGAAGACCATCGTGTGGTGGTGATCGGGTCGGGTTTCGGCGGCGGCGTCAGCGCGCTGCGCCTTGCGCAGGCCGGTGTCACGGTGACGGTTCTGGAACGAGGTCTGCGCTGGCCCAGTGGGCCGAACGCCGAGACCTTCCCGCGTGCGTCCGCCCCCGACAAGCGATTGCTGTGGTATCGGTCGAGTCCGAACCTCTTCGGGAAACCGCTCGTGTTCGACCCGTACGCCGGGTTGATCGAGGCCATCCCCGGCGTGAATATGACCGCGCTGTGCGCGGCCGGTGTCGGTGGCGGTTCGCTGGTCTACCAGGGCATGACGCTGCAGCCCGCCGAATCGGTGTTCAACGCGCACTTTCCGCAGGAGCTGGACTGGGCGACGATGGACCGGGTGCACTATCCGCGAGTGGCGCGCATGCTGGGCCTGGCCGAAGCGCCGGACGAACTGATCGCCAGCGAAAACTACCGGGCCGCACGGATTTTCGCGGAACGCGTGCGCGGGGCCGGGATGCCGCTGTCGAAGATCCCGATGCCCATCGACTGGAATTTCGCGATGGCCGAGCTACGCGGGGAGATGAAGGCCTCCTACACCAACGGTGACGGTGCGATGGGTGTCAACAACGGCGGCAAACACTCCGTCGATGTCACCTATATCGCCGCCGCCGAGGCGACCGGCCGGTGTCAGGTGCACACGCTGCACGAGGTGACCGATCTCGAACGCGCCCGCGATGGCCGCTGGACCGTGCACGTGCAGCGCCTCGACAGCTCGGGCGTCGTGGTCGAGAACAAGGTGCTCACCGCGGGAGCCGTGATCATGGCGGCGGGCAGCATGAACACCACCCGACTGCTCATGCGCGCCGGTGCCAAGGGCATGATTCCCGACCTGCCCGATGGCCTCGGTCAGGAGTGGGGCACGAACGCCGACCGCATCTACGTCTGGAGCGATCCGACCGCGGAATTCGGTGCGCCGCAAGGTGGTCCGGTGATCTACGGCAGCAAGAACTGGGACGATCCACGGGCGGCGCACACCGTGATCCAGGCATCCATCCCGCCGATGGCGGTGGATCCGGCCAGCACGATGCTCGTCGGCTACGGCGTCAGCGACAGTCGCGGTGCGTTCGCCTACGACGCTGCTCGCGACGACGCGATCCTGCACTGGCCCCACGACGGCGACCGGGTCATCCAGGACAACCACATCGGCCCCGCGGTCCATCGCATCGCGGGCCCCACCGGCATGCTGCTCGACACCAACGCGCTGTTTCCCTCGACCTGGCATCCGCTCGGTGGGGCGAGCATGGGCTCGGTGTGCGACCTGGACGGCCGCGTCCACGACCAGCCGGGGCTCTACGTTCTCGACGGTGCGCTGTTGCCGGGCAACGCCGCTGCGTGCAATCCGTCGATGACCATCGCGGCGGTCGCGGAGCGGGCCATGGACAATCTCGTCGCCGTGGACGTGGGAACCCGGATCTGAGTCGAATCGCTTCGGTGACAGGCCGAGCCGATGGACTACTGTGGCGTGGTGGCTAGAAAGGGCGAAGGTGATCCCGCGCGCAAGATCACCGAGACCACCTTGTCGCTGCTCGAATCGGAAGGTTACGACGCGGTGCAGTTGCGCCGGGTGGCGCGCGTCGCCCAGGTGTCGCTGACCACGGTCTACAAGCTGTACCCCACCCGGGACGAACTCGTCCTCGCCGCGGTGGCCCAGTGGATGGCCACCAACACCTATACCGAACTCGACCCGCCGCGCGTCGGCGAATCACTCGCCGACCTGCTGAATCGGGTGACCCGCTACGTGTTCGAACCGTGGGAGCGTCACCCCCGGATGCTGGCCGCCTACTCGCATGCTCGTTCCGGTCCCGGCGGGCAGCGACTCGACGCCCAAGGCTTCGCCGCGGTGTTGCCCGCCGTCGGCACGATGTTCGCCAGTCTCGACGAGGACTACGCCGCCGATCTCGCACTCGTCCTGACCAACATGGTCTATGCCCTGCTGGGACGTTTCGCGCACGGCGATCTCGCGATCACCGAGATCCTGCCCGCACTCGAACGCGCCATCCTCCGATTGACCCAGAACAACGCTCCATTCGCCGCGGCCGCCGAGCAGACCGCCGATTCGGGTGTCACGCCATTCGAATGGGTCGCCGGCTTCAGCTCGCCGTACTCCCCGGGAACCGAGGCCGACGAATCGTAGCCCGGGTACCGCCCGGTGGGTGATAGCCCAGGTGGGTTCCGCCGGCGGTTGCGCAAACGTTTCCGCGGCTCACCGGAGCAGTTCAAGCTCTGGCAATCCCGACACGGAATCCTGGAGATTCGGCGCCGACGCCGATGTCGAAGAGGAGGAGCCCGAGCGGATGAATCGCCGCAACCACGAGTTCACTCGGCGCAGGGTGCTGTATGCGGCGGGGGCGGCGATCGTGCTGGCGACTGTGGCGCCGCCGACACCGGCGGGGACGATCACCCGGGGCTGCTCGCGCGACCCCGATGCGGGGGAGCGGGCCGAGCTGGCGGAACAGGCGATCGTGGAGCGACATGTGCGCTCGCTCTGGGGGCTGCCACAGCGTCGGTTGGGCGTGCTCGTGTGGCCCGCGGATCTGGCGGAGCGGGCATTCGGACGATGGTGCTATTGGTGGCAAGCGCACTTGCTCGACTGTGCCGTGGATGCCGCGCACCGCGCACGCACCCCCGAACGCATCGATCGGGTCGTCGCACTCGCGCAGGGTATCCGAACCCGCAATGTCACCGGTTGGACCAATCGGTATTACGACGATATGGCGTGGCTGGTGCTGGCGCTCGAACGTGCCGACCGGCTGCTCGATATCCGGTTCGCCGACGCGATAGGGGGTTTGCGGACCGCTTTGATCGATGGCTGGAACCCGGATGTGGGCGCGGTGCCATGGCGGTCCGGCGACGATTTCTACAACACCGCGGCGATCGGTCCGACCGGAATCGCGATGGCTCGACTCGGCGAACTTTCCCGCGCCGGTGAACTCGCCGATTTCCTCAACACTCGATTGCGTGACACCGACAGCGGCCTGATCCACGATGGTGTCCACGAGCCCGGCGGCCGGGTGGATCGCACCGTCCACACCTACTGCCAAGGCGTGGCCGTCGGGCTGGAAACCGAACTGGCGCTGCGCACAGGCGAATCGGGTCATCGCCACCGTGCGGCAGCACTCGTGACCGCAG
Source organism: Nocardia sp. NPDC059195 (assembly GCF_042754695.1). Lineage (NCBI taxonomy): Bacteria > Bacillati > Actinomycetota > Actinomycetes > Mycobacteriales > Nocardiaceae > Nocardia > Nocardia sp. NPDC059195. The sequence goes on from NZ_JBHZBG010000001.1 coordinate 110,584, forward strand.
TCGAGCACCGGCTCACCGACACCGGGGTGATCGCCGGGGCAGCCGGAAACGACTCCGGGCTCTTCATGGGAATCCTCGCGCGATATCTCGCCGAAACCGCACTGTCGCTGGGTAATGCGGCCGCCGCGAATATCGTGCACGCCTCCGCCGAGGCGGCCTGGGCACACCGCGCCGAGGTCGACGGCCTGCCACTGTTCGGTGCGGACTGGAACCGTCCGGTCGAGGTCCCGGAACATCCGGGAATCTTCCTCCAGCTCGCGGACGCGTCCGCTGCTTCGGCGGCGAACCTGAGCCGCGATCTGTCGGTGCAGCTGAGCGCATGGATGCTGCTCGAAGCCGACTACCGGCTCACCGCCGCAGGCCGCTGAGCCCAGTCAGCAGTTCATCAGTCGCGCAAGACATCTCGACGGTGGGACGCCTCGTTCGAACCGCGCGCTACGGGGAAGCGGCACCGCGCAGAGCGCGTCAGGGCATTTCGATCGTTTCAGCCCGGGCGATCTCGTTGATGGCGCGTCGAATGGATTCGTGCGGCGGGGTCCGGGCCGGCTCGGCGAGGTACTCGACCAGCAGTACCGCCGCGGGTTGGGGGTTCGTCCATGTGCGGTCCGGTGCTGCCGACTCGTCGACCCCGAGCGCCCCGGTGAGCGCGCTGACGACCGCGGCGGCATCGAGTCGAGGCAGCCACGCCGCTGATCGCCGCACCACTGATTCCAGCACGGCACGGACATCGTCACCGGTGAGACCGTCCGGATGCGCGGTCTCGAGCAGCTCTCGAACGATGGCCGCCAGCACCGAGGTGACCTGATCGGCGGGCAGTTCGGACAGGTCGGCGGTGGTCGCGCTGAACCCGGATTCGTCGGCCGCCTTCGCCGCGGTGACGGCGGCCTCGATGGCGGTCGCGATCGCGCGGGCGGACGAGGGCCAATCGGCAGGCCACATGGGTAGGTCTCCTCGCGGGTCGGCGCACGTGCCGCGCATACCTCGTATGCGGGCTGCTGTCAGCGTAGTCAGTGGCGACGCGTGTGCTGCGCAGGTGTCATAAGTTACTGGCAATTTCTGTACGAACTTTGTTGTAAACGGCAGTTGATCGATTGTTCGAAGCGAATACAGCGCGCTCTCAAGGCTGTTAAGTTACTGCTCATTCCGGTCCTGATGCTGCTAGATGCGCCACCTGCGTTCCGAGCGGTCGGGGTCAGCTAGCGCTCGACGAGGAGTGAGGTCATGGATGGATTCGACAGACGTAGTGTGCTGAAAGCCGGTGGGATCGTGGGGGCGCTCGGTGCGTTGTCGATGGTGACGCCCGCTCGGGCGCAGCCGTGGACCTGGTCGCCGCAGGGGTCGGTGGCCGGAACCGGGTCCGGCGTCGACCCGATGACGGTGTGGGACGCCGAAGCCGATGAGCTCGTCGCCGGACTGATCGATCGCGGGGAAGTGCCCAGGGTCAACGAGTTGTTGCGTACCTGGACCAGAAATGGTCAACCGTTGCCGGACGGCCTGCCCGTGCAGCTACGGGATTTCATGGAATACGCCCGTCAGCTGCCGCCATGGGCCGATCGGGGCGCGCTGGGCACCGCGATCGAGTTCAACAAGAAGCGCGGGCTATATCTGGGCGTGCTCTACGGATTCGCCAGCGGCATGATGAGCACCGTCATTCCCAAGGAAGCGCGGGCGGTCTACTACTCCAAGGGTGGTCACGACCTCAAGGACCGCATCTCCAAGACCGCCAAGCTCGGCTACGACATCGGCAGCGCGAATGCCTATGCCACCGACGGGGAAATGATCGTCACCTGCGTCAAGACCCGCCTCGTTCATGCCGCGGTGCGGCACTTGCTGCCGCAGTCGCCGCACTGGGTGCACTCGGCCACCGAAGACATCCCGATCAGCCAGAACGACATCATGGTCACCTGGCACAGCCTGCCCACGACCGTCATGAAGCACTTGACCGCCTGGAATGTGCCGATCCCAGCGCACGAATCGACAGCATTCCTGCACTCCTGGCAGGTGGCCGCGCACCTGCTCGGCGTTCGCGACGAATACATCCCCACAACGTGGCCCGACGCGAATTCCCAAGCGGCACAGGTCCTCGACCCCATCATCGAGGCAACCCCCGAAGGCGCCGCGCTCGCCGATCGGCTCCTCGGATTGGGCGCCAACATCGACTTCGCACTGCTCAGCAAGCCGATCCTCGGCGCGTTCACCCGCTTCTTGCTCGGTGACACCATCGCCGACGGCCTGGCGATCCCGAGGGAACCGGTCTGGGACCCGCTGCTGCGAATCAGCTGGGGCCCTTTCATCGCTGTGCGCGAAGGCCTGCTCACGGCCGCGCCTCCGCTGGCGGATCCCTACTGGCTGCTCGACGAATTCCTGCGCAAGGCCGCCCTGGTCTACCTGGCCGAACTACGGATGCCGATCAGCATCGAACTTCCGACGACGAACCGCGACATGAACCAGCCACCACGCTGAATCAGCTGACATCACCTGAGAAATGGAGCGCGCAATGCGTACCACCCTTCGCCTCGCCGCGGGCTCGGTCCTGGCGGCAAGCCTTGTCGCCACCGCCGCGACGGTAACCGCCGAACCCGTGCCGGTCGCCGCAACCGGCTCGTCGGCGCTGGACTACGGATCGGCGGCCGCGGACTCGGCCGCGGGATTCCTCCAACGCGGCGACATCATCGGCTTCATCGTGCTGATGGGCGTCGCCCCCATTCAGATGCTGACCAGCGGCATCTGCGACCTCGCCACGATGTCGGCATTGGCGAATCCGTGCACCTCGCAGTCTCGATATCGGTAGGAGAGACCCTCGGCTACCCGGTCGCGCCGGCGCGTGACCGGGTAGCGCGGTGAAAGTCGAGTGGTCCACTACTCGTGATCGGCACCGCACCCGCGCCCACGCTGAATACCCCAGTACAAATTCTCCGGGCGAGGTGACCCATGGGTACCGAAAGTGAAGCACGCACCGCCGCATGGCACGAGCAGATGGACGCCGCATCGCGGCGATTCGACGACACCGAGGCGCAACGCGACGAGGTGGCCCGCCGCCGTGAGGTGAGCGATTCCGATGTCGTCGACACCGAGGAACAGATCCTCGCCCGGGCCGACCGCCTGCTCGTCACCGGCGAAGTTCCCGCGCAGGCGGTGATCGAACTGGGCAGGCAGGACCCGGTCGACAGCATCCGTTCGCTCGAGCGGGTGATCGGCTTCGCCAACGAGTTGCAGGCCGCCAACTTCCTGACCCGCGGTGCCAGGGCCGCCGCCGCGGTAGCCCGAATCTCGTTGGCCGACAACGGACGTGAAGTGCCGATGGGTACCGGTTCGTTGGTGTCACCGCAACTGCTGCTCACCAACAATCATGTGCTGCCGACGCCAGGGGCGGCCGAATCGGTCGTGATCGAGTTCCGCGCGGAGGTCGGCATCGACAATGACCCGAGTCCAACGGCGCGCTTCCGGCTCGCACCGGCCGACTTCTTCGTCACCGATAAGCACCTCGACTACACCGTGGTCCGCGTGGCGCCGGGACCCGACGGCGTGGCGCCCGGTACTACGTTCGGCTGGAATCCGTTGATCGCCAAGCCGGGCAAGATCGTGATCGGCGAGGCGATGAACGTCGTCGGGCACCCCTCGGGACGGCTCAAGGAGATCTCGATCCGGCACAACCGCCTGGACCTGCAACTCGACGATTTCCTGCACTACGCCTCCGACACCGAGCCGGGTAATTCGGGCTCGCCGGTCTTCAACGACCAGTGGGAGATCGTCGCGCTGCACCACGCCGGAGTCCCGAAGAAGGATGACAAAGGCCGGGTGCTGCGCAAGGACGGCAAATTGTGGCAGTCCGGGGACGGCGACGACGCGATCGACTGGATCGCCAACGAGGGCGCGCGGGTGAGCGTGCTGCTGCACGATCTGGGAGCGCGACAGTTCGATCCGGCTCAGCGCGCCCTGCTCGACGAACTCGGGTTCGCGGCGATCTCGCCACAGGAAGCAGCGGCGACAATGCCGGTGCCGCATCGGGTCTCGGCCGCCGAAAGTCTGGTGCGCGGCTTGCGCGGCAGGACGACCGCGTTCGGTGGTCGTCGCAGCGCGCTGTTCCTGCACGGGCGCGGACAACAGGGTCGCGACCCGGTCGAGCTGCGCCGTAACTGGACAGCCGGCTTGAACAAGGGACTCACCCTCGCCGGTCTGAGCCCCATCGACCCAGCCGATGTGTATTTCCCCTTCTATGGTGACCGCCTCGTCGAGAGTATGGACACCCGCGAGGCCGTCGACACCGGTCCGGCACTGTACGAAGACCTGATCGCCGAGGCGGCACGCCGGGCGGGGATGCCGACTGCCGACGAACTGCCGGTCGATCCGCAAGCGCGCGAGCTCTTCGGCGGAATCGGCGCGGTGGTGCTGGGGCGACTGCACGATCAGCTCAGCTGGATCGCCGCTCGCAGCGGCCTCGACTCCGCGCTCATCGGCGCCATCTTCAAAGATGTCGCCTCCTATCTCGACGACGAGCGAGTCCGCAAAGGTGTGCTGGACACGGTGCTCACCGATGCGCCCGCCGCCGGCGAACTGATCCTGGTCAGCCACAGCCTCGGCACGGTGGTGGCGATGGATCTGCTCACCCAGCTGCCCCGCGAAGTGAACGTGAGCCTGCTGGTGACGGCGGGTAGCCCGCTCGGAATGGACGGGGTATATCGCAAGCTGCAAAGCGGCGGCGCGAATCGGCCGGAGCGGGTCGGCGAATGGCTCAACACCTGGTACGCCGGTGACCCGATCGCTATCGGCTGCCCGCTGCGTCAGGCCTGGGGGCCCCAGCTGCGCGAGCTTCCGGTCGAGAACCCCAAGGAACGGGCGCACGACATCGCCGAATACCTCGCCCATGCCGCAGTGGCCGCCATCATCGGGCACACACTGTCCGCCTGAACGACAACAATTCACGCCGTCGTCGCGATCGTCCACCCGCGACGACGGCCGGTTCGTCGTCTGCCTGTTCGGCCTTGTCGAGGATCGCTGCCCGTGCGGAGATGATCGGCACCGCACCCGCGTAGTGGGGTAGTCGATTACGCATTCGGGCCGGCCTATCCGCGCGCGACGATAGCTCCACACATTGTTTCGCCGAGAAAGGGCAGCGAAATGTTGGCGACGGATACGGAGGACGCGGTCGTGGCAGCGAGCGCGGATACCGAAGAAGAAGACGCGTTCGAGTCGGCGAAAATCGGCAATGGTGCCGAAGAGGCAGGAGTGCGGGCGATCGGCCGGACGAATATCACGTCGATCTTCTGGGCACGCAAGATTCTGCGCACACACGGAACGGGTGCCTGGGTATTCGGCTTCCCGAGTGTCGACGTGCGGGCCGACAGTCAGGTCTCGGTGAGCATGACCGAGATCGACACCGACAACACCCCGTTCCTCGGGCCGGCCACCACTCAGGTCCTGAACGTGGTTCCGCACGCCGACGGGACCATGACGGTGCGGTATCACGTCGGCTGGAGCAGCAATATCAGGGTGCTGTTCAACTTCATCATCGCCAATTGAGCCGCCGCGGTGGCAGTGCCACGGGTGTACTCGGTTGGCGAGCTCGGGTCGACAGCGTGGTCGATTCGGGATCCAAGGCCCGTGACAGTCGCAGGGCAGGTCCGCGTCGCCGACGAAGTCGATCAGGACCGGCCATCGACCCTCTGCCGAGAGTTACCCGGGCCTGCGGGCTGCCGTCAGGGCGGTGAGCACCTGCTCGGTCTTGGTATCGCCCGTCGCGATCATCAGGCCGAGCCTGCGCAAGGCGGCTTCGAGCGCACGCTGGGCTTCGAGCGCGCGCAGATGCACATCGACGGGCGAATCACCTTGTCGGGGTGCGACTTTGAGCGACAGCTCGACCAGATCGAGACCGGCGGCGGTCCATCGTTCGATGTCGGCGCGCAGATTCCCCACCGCGACCCCCGACCACCGCGCCGAAGTGACCGGGCCCATCGCGCACAAGTGGTCGACCGCGACGCCGGGGGGTGTGCAGCTCACCAAGAACTGCCGCTGGGCCGAGTTCAATGTGTCGGTGACATCGACGCCCCGGGCCACGGCAGCGCGCAGGGAACCGGGGGACCGCAGGCTGATCGCCGATGCCGACAGCATTCGCCGTTCGCCCGACCAATCGCTTTCGATGCGGTACCCGATCCCGGGCTCGGTGAAGGGCGCCGCCCAGCGGCCCGTCAGCTGGGAGCTCAGGCACGGTCGCAGTTTGACGGTGAGGTCGTCTTCGTCACCGCTGCGCAACCGGATGACGATGCGGCTCGACAGCAGAGTGGGCGCGCCCGTGGGACCGGGGTGCACAGGCTCGGCGAACCAGATGTCGCGGTAGGCCGCGGCGGTATCGGTACATCGGAGCCGGTGCAGTGCGCCCGCGACATCTCCGTCGAGGTTCACTTTGATCTCGATCGGCGTGATCACCCGGGCCCCCTTTCTGTCGCTGTTACGGGTACTGCCCGCGGTGCGCGGGCGCCCTGGATGTCAGATTCGCCCATCGGCGGGCCGCAGCGCGCGCGTAGTGCGCTACCCGATCAGGTCGGGTGTCCGGTTCGCGGGAGGACCATCGCCGACGGCAGCCCCGGTTCGGCGATGCTGGGCGGCCCGTCCCGGTTCGCGCGTAGTCGACTACTCGTGACAGACCTGACCGGTGTCACCAGACTGGATTCGATCGGTCCGGTGGGCGCCGAGTCGGCGCCGTCCCGTGGAGGTTCTCGATGGTCGACGCACAGCAACAGACACTGGTCACCCGCGCACTTGTCGCCGCGGCCGAGGCGCTCGACCGGCGCGTCGGGTGGTTCCGGTTGCCGACCCCACTGGGATTGGCCGTGCTGGTCGGCCTGCGCAGCAGACTGCGCTCGCGCAACCTCTTCGACACCGGCCCGCACCCTGCCGGACCACTGCCACCGGACGTCTCCGGCGAACACCGGAACGCGCGCACTGTCGATGGCACCTACAACAGCCCCGACGACCCGCGCGCGGGGTCGATCGGCTGCCGGTTCGGCCGCAATTTCCCGCTGGATCGCACCTACCCCGAGGATCCGGCGCGGATCATGGAACCCAACCCGCGCACGGTCAGCAGGCAACTGCTCACCCGCGACCGATTCCAGCCGGCCACCACCCTGAATCTGCTGGCGGCGGCCTGGATCCAGTTCGAGGTGCACGACTGGTTGGTGCACGACCCGGCCGAGCACGACCCCTTCACCGTCACCCTGGCGGACGGCGATCCGTGGCCGTACCCCTCGATGACGATCCCACGAACGGCGACGGCGGCCGCCCCCGATCCGGCCGCCCCGCCGACCTACCTCACCGGCGAGACCCACTGGTGGGACGCCTCCCAGATCTACGGCAGCACCGCCGAATTCGCCGCGTCCCTGCGCTCGGGCAAGCATGGTCAGCTGGTGATCGACGAACTCGGACTCCCGCCGCTGGACGCCGAACGGCTGGTCGCGCTCGACCCCGCGGCAGCCAACGCCTGGGTCGGCCTCGCGCTGCTGCACTCGTTGTTCCTGCGTGAACACAATGCGATCTGTGCCCGGCTGGCCCGGCGCTACCCCGACATGAACGACCAGCAGCTCTACGACACCGCGCGACTGGTCAATTCGGCGCTGATCGCCAAGATCCACACCGTCGACTGGACACCGGCGGTGATCGCCCATCCCACCACTGTCGCCGCCATGCGCGCCAACTGGTTCGGCGTGCTGGGGGAGCGAGCATCGCGTCGGTTGGGCGATCTCATCGGCAACGAAGTGCTGTGTGGCATACCGGGTTCCGAGCGTGCGGACAGCGGAGTGCCGTACTCGCTCACCGAGGAGTTCGTCGCGGTATATCGCATGCATCCACTGATCCCCGACGAACTCGTCATCCGCAGCATCGCCGACGACACCGTGCTGGCCGAGCATCCCCTCCCCGAACTCGGTGTCGCCCACATCCGCGAGCGCCTCGCCGAGACATCGATGGACACCCTGCTCTACTCCTTCGGCCGAGCCAATCCCGGCGCGTTGACGCTGCACAACTACCCCGCACACCTGCAAAAGCTCGAACGCCCCGGCCAGCCGCTGCTCGATCTCGCGACCGCGGACATCCTGCGGGTCCGCGAGCGAGGTGTGCCGCGCTACAACGAATTCCGGCGCCAACTTCGGCTGCCACCGGTCACCTCGTTCGACGAGCTCACCGATGACCCGCGGTGGGCGCGCGAACTCGAACAGGTCTACGGCGACGTGGACGACGTCGACCTCATGATCGGCCTCTACGCCGAACCCAAGCCGCCCGGTTTCGGCTTCAGCGACACCGCCTTTCGCGTGTTCGTGCTGATGGCGTCGCGGCGGCTGTCGGCCGACCGGTTCTTCACCACCGACTTCCGGGCCGAGGTCTACACCGAGGCGGGCCTGGCCTGGGTGCGCGACAACACCATGCGCAGCGTGCTGCTGCGCCATTTCCCCACCCTGGCCCCCGCGCTCGACGGCATCGGGAATCCGTTCGCCCCGTGGAGGAGTCCGCGATGAGCTACCTGCGCTACCGCGACGACCTGGAACAACCGCGGATCGACGAAGAGCAGATCATCGACAAGATCATCGCGGTGCTGCGCGACAACAACGAACGCGCCTACCGCAAGTACAAGCGCGGAATGCGCGACGCGCACGCCAAGAGCCACGGCATCCTGCGCGGCGAACTGACCGTGCCGCCCGGCCTGCCTGCCGAACTGGCGCAGGGCATGTTCGCCACCCCGGCCACCTACCCGGTGATCGCGAGGCTGTCGAGCACGTCCGGGGTGATCCGCAGCGATCAACTGCGCGGCGTACGCGGACTCGGAATCAAGGTGCTCGGTGTGCACGGGCCGCGCGCGATGCCCGAGGACGAGGCGACCACGCAGGATTTCGTCATGGTGACCCATCGCGAATTCCTCTTCGCCGACGCGCACGCCTACCTCACCAAGGGCATGCCGACCGCCTGGGTGCTGGCCCGGCTGCCCGACGCCGCCCTGCGTGCGGGCAGCGACCTCGTCGCCGCGCTGAACACCCACGTCCTGCGCCGGATCGGGCGCAGCGTGCCACCGAATCTCGGTGTCTTCGTCGCCCCCAACACCCACATCCTCGGCGAGACCTTCTTCACTTCGGCACCGCTTCGGTACGGGGACTACGTGGCCAAGCTGCTCTACGCGCCGGTGTCACCGGAAGTCGTTGCGCTGCAAGGGCAACCGGTCGACCCCGACGCGGGTGTCAACGTGCACCAGGAACTGATCGTCGACTTCTTCGCCGGGCACAGCGCCACCTACGAACTGCGCGCGCAACTGTGCACGAATGCCACCACCATGCCGATCGAGGACGCGACCGTTGCGTGGCCCGAGGCCGAGTCGCCGCACCGCACCGTGGCGACCATCCGCTTCGACGTGCAGGATCCCTACACCCCACAGCGACGTGCCTACGGCGACGATGTGCTCTCGTTCAACTCCTGGCGTGGCCTGGACGCGCACCGTCCGCTCGGATCGATCAACCGGCTCAAGAAGCGGGTCTACGAGGCATCGAGCAACTACCGTCACGACGTCAACAACGCGCCACGCGTCGAGCCGCGCGACGCCACCGAGCTCCCACCATGACCACCACGCCACTGGCACGTCCGCCGCGCGCGCTCGCCGCGCCGGTCCACCCGCGCGCTGTCCGTGTCGCGGGGCCGATTCGTTGTGACGGCGCCGGACGAGAACTACACTTTTCATGCATAAACGGAATCTGGCAACTGCTCGATCGCCCCACCGAATACGACGCCGTCCGTAGGGCTTTGACGAACCCCGGCACCGGCGGCGTGATCTTGGTCGGCGCCGCAGGCGTCGGCAAGACCACGCTGGCCCGGCTGGTCACCGCGGTGCTGTCCGAGCCGGTGCGCTGGGTGGCCTGTACCGCGTCGTCACAAGCCATTCCGCTCGGTGCGTTCGCGCCCTGGATCGCCGCATCGGCGTCGCGTGACCCGCTCGCGCTGCTGCATTCAGCCAGAGAGAACGTGCTCGCCCAGCCCGGCACGGTCATCGGCGTCGACGACGCGCACCTGCTCGACACCCTCTCCGCGACGCTGGTGCACCAGATCGCCGTCGACCGCCGGGCCCGCATCATCGCCACCGTCCGCACCGGGGAATCGCTGCCCGACGCGGTCACCTCACTGTGGAAGGACGGATACCTCGAGCGGATCGAGCTGGCGCCGTTCACCAAAACCCAGTGCACCGAAATCGTCGAGACCGTGCTCGGCGGGACCTTGGAGGGGCTCAGCGCCGACGTGATGTGGGAATCCTCGGGTGGCAACCCGCTGTTCCTGCGCAACATGGTCGAGGGCGGTGTGGAGGCGAGCACCCTGACCGACGTCAACGGCGTCTGGCAGTTGCGCGGGCCCACCGCGGTGCCCTCGGGGCTGGTCGAGCTGCTCGGCGAGCGGTTGAGCAGGGCGGGTGCGCCCGTGCTCGACGTGCTGGAGACGCTGGCCGTGCACGAGCCGCTCGATATCGACATCCTCAGCGAGCTCGTCGGTGCCGATGCCGTCGACGCCGCCGAAGCCACCGGCTTGATCCGGGTCACGAGCCACAACGGTGTCGTCGATGTCCGGTTCAGTCATCCCCTGCTCGGTGAGGTCGTGCGCTGCCGGGTCGGCACCGCCGCCGCGCGCACCCGGCGCGGACGCCTCGTCGAGACGCTCCAGGATCGGGACCTGAGCACGCCGGCCCACCGGATCCGGCTGGCACAGCTGTGTGTCGACAGTGATCGGCCGATCGACATCGTCTTGCTGATCGACGCGGCCAAGGACGCGGTGGCGCTGACCAATCTGCCACTGGGTGAACGGCTCGCGCGCGCCGCGTGGGAGCGGGGCGGCGGGCTACGCGCGGCCGAACTGCTCTCCCGTGCGCTGCTGTGGCAGGGCAGGCCGCAGCACGCCGACGAGATCCTGGCCCGGTTCGATCCCGACCGCCTCGATCCGCTGCAACTGGTCCAGTGGGGTGTGGTGCGGGCCAGCTTGCGGTTCTGGTCGTTGGGCGATGTCGAACATGCCCGTGACTTGGTCGAGATGCTGCGCGCCCGCGTCGAGCATCCGGCACTGCGCCTCACGGTCGAGGCGGCGGCAGCGGCGATGGCGGTGCACGAAAACCACCTTGCCGCGGGCATCGAGGCGGCCGAGCAGGTGATCGCCGACCCGAACTCGCCCCGCCAGGCCATCGATTTCGCCGCATTCGCCCTTGGCTTGGCGATGCCGGTGGCCGGGCGCGGCGCCGACTTCGCGCCGATCGCGGCCCGGAGCCGAGCACAGCAGAAGTCCACCGACGGGCTCATCCGGGTGATGGTCCGTTACGGCGACGTCCTCGCGCTGACCACCATCGGCGACCTCGATCTCGCCGAGCGTCGCGCCACCGAATACCGCGAGTTCTCCTCGGCGGGCCAGTTCGTCGGCTGGGCGATCGCGCGGATCGCCGACGGGGTGGTCGCCACCCATCGCGGTCGGTTCCGCGAAGCGATCGCCGCCTTCGAGCAGGCGCTGGCCGCGCTCAACGCCGAATCCTCGCTGCCGTGGAAACTGCCGGCGCGTTTGCTGCTGGCCCGCGCTTACGCGGCGCTGGGCGAGGTCGAACAAGCCGAACGGGTCCTCGGCGACGCCGACGAACACAGCGGCCCACACATGGCCCTGCACGAACCGCAGCGGATGATCGCGCGCGCCTGGGTGGCCGCCGCCGAACACAGCGCTCACTCGGCGGTTGACCAGGCCCGCAAGGCCGCCGACCTGGCCCACAGCGCCGGTCAATACGCCATGGAAGCCGAAGCGCTGCATCATGCCACCCGATTCGGTGACCGCACTCTCGCCGCCCGGCTCACTGCCCTCGCCGACCGCGTACAGGGACCGGTGGCGGCGATCTACGCCCGCCACGCCGCGGCGCTCGCCGCTGCCGACCCCTGCGCGCTCGCGGCGGTCAGCCGCGAGTTCGAGTCCGCGGGCCTGTTGCTGTCCGCCGCCGACGCCGAGGCGCAGACGGTGCCGATCTACGACCACGCCGGGCAGCGCAGGCCCAGCGCCCAGGCGGCCGCCCGCACGATGGCCCTGGCGGCCCGCTGTGGCGGCGCGGGCACCCCCGCCATCACCGCGGCCGCCCGCCCACTGCCGATCACCGAACGCGAACGTGAGATCGCCGCGCTCATCGGCCGCGGCCTGTCCAACCGCGCGATCGCCGAACGCCTCTGCGTCTCGGTGCGCACCGTCGAAGGCCACATCTACCGAGCCTGCATCAAACTCGACGCCACCGACCGCGACCAACTCGCCGAACTCATCTAAAAGCGCGGTGGCGTCGGCATCCGATCTCGCGTCAGCTCACGGGCTCGGCTCCGGCAACTGACATTCGGCGACCCTCGGGTTCATCCCCAGGTAGTTGAGCGGACCCGCGAGCACGGTGAGGCCGATCGTGCCCAGATCGCCGCAGTTGACCGGGGTGTTCGTGAAATAGTCTCGTTGCATCGCGGCCGCCAGCCCGGACCCGAACCAGACCAGCATCAGCACCGATAGTAGGAATTTCGCGGTCTGGTGGGCCGGGCTGGCCCGGATTTCCCGTACTTCGCGAATTTCTCGGTCACGTCGATTCCGTCGACTGCGCATCGTCATCGCACCCTTCCCGCCGGCGAGCACCACACTGATACACCATGTGAACAGCGCCGACCTGGTGGGCGCCGCCACGACACGCGCGAGATTCTGCTTCATCAACTGTGCAGCCCAGTAGACGCAGAGTCAATGCGCGGTGTCCGTGGAAGCATGCACCCTTGCCGCCCCGTCACGGCTGCGGCGGGCCGGAGTTCAGGCGGCGGGCACCGATTGGTCGTCGGCGGCCTTGGCCCGCAGATCGCCCAACAACCGGGTGAGCTTGCGGGAGACGCTCATCTGGGAGACACCGAGGCGTTCGGCGATCTCACCCTGCGAGAGCGTGTCGTAGAACCGCCAGATCAGCAATTGCCGCTCTTCCGGTGGCAGTTGCGCCAGCAGCGGCGCGACGGTGATCGTGTCTTCGGTGAGCCGGTAGCTCGGGTCTTCGGCGCCGAAGGACTCGGCGACGGTCATGCCGGGGTCGCCGTCGTTGTCGCGGGCGGGGGTGTCGAGGCTTCGCGTCTGGAATGCGTTGGCCGCCACCAGGGTTCGGGCGACGTCGGTGACCGGCACATCGAGCTCGGCGGCGAGTTCGTCGGCGGTGGGGGAGCGCTGGAGTCGACGGCTCAATTCTTCGGTCGCCACCCGCACTTTGCCCTGGAGTTCCTTCTCGCGGCGCGGCACGTGCAATGGCCAGATGTGGTCGCGGAAATGGCGGCGCACCTCACCCATGATGGTGGGCACCGCGAACCCGAGAAACGGTGAACCGGTGGTTACGTCGTAGCGGTCGACCGCCATGACCATGCCGAGTCGCGCGGTCTGGAGCAGGTCGTCGAAGGCCTCGCCGCGGCCGGCGTATTTGCGAGCGATGTGGTCGGCGAGTGGTAGGCAGATCTCGATGATCCGGTCCCGCAAGGCGGCGTGTTCGGGGCTGCGGGGATCGGTCAGCGTCAAGTGCGCGAACATGGGTTCGGCGTGTTCATAGGTCCGGTGGTCGGTGGTTTCGGGCATGTGGATCAGCTCCTGGCCTTCGAATGCTCTCCGGTTCGACGACAGGTGAACCTAAAGTCGGTGCAGGCCGAGCATTCTGAAGGTCATGATCATTCCCGCGCCCAGGCTGACGGCGCCGAAGATCGCGGCGGGCAGCGATCCGGTGAGCGCTGTCAGGCCGAAGAGGAAGAACACGCAGGTGGCCAACATGATGGTGGTGCTGGTCAGATCCATGCTCGGCGTACTCGTTGTCCGATTACGTGAGGTGGTCATAGATCAAGGGTTCACCAACGCGGTGGTTATTAAACCGTTATTGGTTGACAGGGGTTGACAGAGAGACGTTTTCGAATTGGATGTTTAAACCGCCGGATAATGGGAAATATCAATTCACCCCACGCACGCGCAAGTCCCGGGCGAGGTGGTCACGCTGTTCGATGATCAAGCGGCGCAACGCGTGTGGTGCGTCCGCGTTCGTCGCGAGCCACCGGTCCACCCCGTCGAGCGAATCGGCGGCGGGAAAGAGCCCGACCACGATGCGGCGGGCGATCTCGATGCTGCGCTGATCCCACACCGCGCGCAGCGCCGCGAAGTACTCGCTGTCATAGCGCGCGATCAGGTCGCGGTGCCGGCCGGCGCGGAATCCGTCGATGGTGGCGTCGAGGTGGTCGTTGGTCAGGGTGGTGTCACCGAGCGCTGAATCCCATGCCGAGGCTTTGACTTCCGCTTCCGGGCGGGCCGCGAGTGCGCACCGGTGAGCGGTTCGCCCCGACGCGGTGTCGTCTCGTGCCAGTTCGGCGTCCAGTTCGGCGACCGCGGCCGCGCCGGTGGCAGCCAGCGCCGTCCACAGCGCCCAGCGCAGATCGGGATCAAGGGCCAGCCCTTCCGGTGCCCGGTCGAGGAGGATCGCCGCGATGTCGGTGGCACGGCGACCCTCGACTGTGGCGGCGGTCGCCGTCGCACGCGCCCAAGCCAGCTGCGCACCGGAACCCGGTGCTGACGAATGCAGTGTGGCCCAGCATGATTCAAGCCACTCACCGCGCCACCGATCCCGCGCCGGATCGGGCAGATAATGGCCGATGGTGAACGAGGCGTTCGCCAGCACGGCGGTGAGCAGCGCCATGTTCGTTTCGGCGGGTGCGAAATCGCGGGCCATGGACAGGTAGCGTTCGGCGTCGAGTTCCCCGTCGCGGGTGGCATTCCACAGCGCCGACCAGATCAGTCCGCGCGCCAGCGGGTCGGTCACCCGATCCAGCGAACGCTCCACGGTGGCAAGCGAATCCGTGTCGAGGCGAACCTTCGCGTAGGTGAGATCGCCGTCGTTGAGCAGACGCAGCGCAGCCGGTGCGAGAGCGACCTGGGTGTGTTCGTCGATGATGTCGAGTTCCACGCGTTCGCGGATCACCAAATCGCCTGCGGGATCGAAGTCGTAGAGCCCGACAGCGAGCCGGTGTGGGCGCGGATCGGTTTGCACGATTTCGCCGTCTTCGATGGTCAGCGTGGACACCCCGGATGTCTGCAACCAGGCTCGCGCCCAGCCGGCCAAGTCGCGGCCGGAATCGGCCGACAATTCTGTCAGCAGATCGTCGAGGGTGGTATTGCCGAAGGCGTGCGTCCGGAAATAACGGCGCACACCCGAGAAGAATTCCTCCCGGCCGACATAGGCGACCAATTGTTTGAGCACGCTGGCGCCCTTGGCGTAGGTGATGCCGTCGAAATTGAGTTTGGCGGCCTCGAGGTCGGTGATGTCGGCGACGATCGGATGCGTGGTGGGCAGCTGATCCTGCAAGTACGCCCAGGCCTTGCGTCGGTTCGCGAATGCCACCCAGGCGTCGGCCCATTCGGTGGCCTCGGAGCTCGCCAGCGCACCCATATAGTCGGCGAACGATTCCTTGAGCCACAGGTCGTCCCACCACACCATCGTGACCAGATCGCCGAACCACATGTGCGCCATCTCGTGCAGGATCGTGTTCGCCCGGCCCTCGTACTGCGCGGCGGTGGCGGCACCACGGAACACATAGGCCTCGGTGAACGTGACCAGCCCGGGATTCTCCATCGCGCCCAGGTTGTATTCGGGCACGAACACCTGGTCGTACTTGCCCCAGGGGTACGGGTAGTCGAAGTGTTCGGCGAAGAAGTCCAGACCCTGCGACGTCACCTCGAAGATCGTGTCCGCGTCCAGGTAGCGGGCCAGCGAGGCTCGGCAGTAGATTCCGAGTGGAATCGTGAGTTCGCCTCGCGTCCAGGAGGATTCGACGCGATGATACGGGCCTGCCGCCACCGCGGTGATATACGTCGAGATCGGCAGCGTGGCGGAGAATTCGACGTTCTGGATCACCCCGTTGTTCTGGATCGCCGCGAAAGGCCGATTCGACATCACCTGCCAACCGGCCGGGGCCGTCACCGCGAACGTGAACGGCGCCTTCATATCCGGCTGTTCGAAGCACGCGAAAACGCGCCGCGCGTCCGCGGGCTCGTACTGGGTGTAGAGGTAGGTTTCGCCGTCGACCGGATCGAGGAACCGGTGCAGCCCCTCGCCCGACCGGCTGTACGCACCGGTGCCACGGACGACGACGACATTCGTCGCGGTCAAGCCGCCGACAGTGAGCCGGGCCCCGTCGTACTCGACGGCCACGTCCGCACCGTTCACCGTCACCGATTCCACCGAAAGGCCGATGAAGTCGAGCCAGGTCTGCTCGACGGTGGCGTCGAACACGACGGTCGTCGTCGTGACGAAACCGGCCCGGGTCTGGTCCGGGGCCGCGGACAGATCGAGTTCGACACGATAGTCGCCGACGGTGACCGCCGCTGATCGCGCGGCGGTCTCGGAACGGGTCAGGTTCGCGGTATGCACACCTAGATCCTGCCAGCCGCACCGTCGGCTACGGGAGTTCTTATTCCACGGTGACGCTCTTGGCGAGGTTGCGTGGCTTGTCGACATCGCGGCCGAGGGCGATGGCGCTGTGATAGGCCAGCAGCTGCAGCGGGATCGTCAGCAGCATGGGATCCAATTCCGGTGCGACCCTGGGGACCCGGATCACTTCGTCGGCCGTGTTCGGCGGCAGGTCGGCGTTCGTGACGGCGATGACCGGTCCACCGCGCGCCTTGATCTGTTCGATGGTGCTGAGGTTCTTGGCCAGCAGTTCGTCGTCGGGGACTATCACCACGCTCGGCATCTCCTGGTCGATCAGGGCGAGCGGACCATGTTTGAGTTCGGAGGCCTGGTAGGCCTCGGCATGCACGTAGGAGACCTCCTTGAGCTTCTGCGCGCCTTCGCGGGCGACCGGCCACGCCCGCACCCGGCCGATGAAGAACATGCTGCGGGCCTTGGCGTATCGGTGCGCGATCTCGGCGATGGCGTCTTCATCGGTGAGGACCTGGTCGATGGCGTCGGGCAGCGCGCGTAGCCCGTCGACGATCCGGTGCCCGTCGGCCGCCGAGAGGTCGCGTACCCGGCCGAGCAGCAGGGCGAGCATCGTGAACGACACGGTCATGTTGGTCAATGCCTTGGTCGAGGCGACGGAGATCTCCGGGCCCGCGTGCAGGAACACCCCCGCACCGCACTGGCGCGCGATCGCGCTGCCCACCGCATTGACGGCACCGATGACCCGGCCGCCCTTGCGCTGCAGCTCCTGCACCGCGGCGAGGGTATCGAGGGTTTCGCCGGACTGGCTGATCGCGACATACAGCGCGTCGGGGTCGACGACCGGATTGCGGTAGCGGAACTCCGACGCGGGCTCCGCGGTGGCCGGGATTCGGGCCAGTTCCTCGATCAGCTGGGCGCCCAGCTGGCCGGCGTAGTAGGCCGAGCCGCAACCGAGGAAAACGACCTTGCTGATGCTGCGCAGTTCGCGGGCGTCCATGTTCAACCCGCCGAGGTGGGCGGTGGCGAAGCGGTCGTCGAGGCGGCCACGCAGCGCTCGGCGTACCGCCTCGCCCTGTTCGGCGATTTCCTTGCGCATGAAGTCGGGGAATCCGCCGAGCGCGTAGTCCTCGGCCACCATATCGATGGTGGTCGGGGTCTTGTCGGTCTGCTCGGACTCGACGCCCAGTGTGCTGGTGCGGAATTCGCCGTCGCGGATCGTCGCGAGCTCGCCGTCGTCGAGGAAAACCACGCGCTGGGTGTGGTGCACCAGGGCGGCGACGTCGGAGGCAACGAACATCTCGCCGTCGCCGACGCCGAGCACGATGGGGCTGCCGTTGCGGGCCACCACCAGTTCGGTCGGACGGCGCGCGTCGAGCACCAGCAGTCCGTAGGTGCCGCGGACCCGGTGCAGCGCGACCCGAACGGCGTCCTCGAGGGATTCGGATTCGTCCAGCTCCCGGGCGACGAGGTGGGCGATCACCTCGGTGTCGGTATCGGAGACCAGCTCGATGCCTAGTGCGGTGAGCTCGGCCCGCAGCTGTTCGGCGTTCTCGACGATTCCGTTGTGCACTACGGCGATTCGCCCGCTGACATCGGTGTGCGGGTGCGCGTTGGCATCGCTGGGCTCGCCGTGGGTGGCCCAGCGGGTATGCGCGATGCCGACGGTTCCGCGCAGGGGAGTGGTGTCGGCCTTGTCGCGCAGATCCTGCACCCGGCCCCGGGTCTTGCACACGCGCGACTTCCCGCGATGGGGCAGCGCCAGGCCGGCCGAGTCGTAGCCGCGGTACTCGAGCCGATGCAGACCCTCCAGCAGCACGGGAACAGCCTGCCGGTGACCGATATATCCGACGATTCCACACATGGCGTGATGAACCCCTTACCCGTAGACGATGCGACGTAGTTGCCGTTCGGTGAATGTCGGGGCCGCGACCGGACGCTCGGCGAGTTCGGCTTCGAGCTGTCGCCAGATCTCGGCGTTGCGCATCTCCCGCGACTGCATCTCGGCGTGCCTGCGCCGGACGAACTGCTCGGCCGTCTCGTCGAAGTAGCCGATGATGTCGGCGACAACCCGGGCGGCCACGCGTTCGGGTAGGCCGGTGGACGCCACTACGTAGCGGACCAGCTCGGTGGGTACCCCGTCATTCACTCGCACGATCTTGCCTCGCTCCACCCGGTTCGCCAACATCCCTGCCCGAATTCGGGCAAATAGTGTCTCGGCAGGGTCTCGATGGGGTGCGCTGTGCGCGTCGGCGACCCGGTCGATGCGCGCGGAGCGCATGCCGTTATCGCCTTGTGAGGTGTGAGCCGCGACTTGCGAACAATTTGCTGGAAGGCTGTCAAGGGAACGGCATACTGCGCATCCGAGTGGAGGTTGTGGTGAGGCGACGAATGGGCGACGCATTCAGTGATCGGCTTTATTTCGCGGGCCCCGCGTCGGCCTCCGACGACGCGGGCGGTAGACCCGAATATGTCGTCGACGCGGCAATAGTGACGATTGCCGAAGAGATTGTGCGGACGGGGTTCGATGCCGAAGATACCGTGCATCAGCGGCTGCGGAGATTCTGCGCGCACGCGAAAGCTGAAGGGGCCATGGTGAATTGCCTCCTCGGTGCGGCGACCGCCGTGGAAGACGGCGGGGTGGTGCCCTTTGTCGGCCGGGTCGTCGGCAGGCTCGGGCACGCGGAGTTGTTGTTCGATCTCGCCCTGGGTGAATCAGGTTTCGACCCGTTCGACGGTAATCCCGTCCTGAATTCTGTCGGGCCGGGCACGATGACCGAGCTGGATTTCGAATTCGTCATCGCTCAGGTGAGTGAGCTGGTGGATAGCTTGTTGCTGCCGAACTATCTGGCATTGCTGGAATGGCGTGACCTCACCGGGGAGGCGCCGCGATCTCGTCGGCCGGAGCAGTCGGCCGCGTTGCTGTACGAGCTGAACGAACGGCTCGCGCCGGTTCTCGGCGAGATGCCGCTGGCCTGGCTTCTGCTGCACTACGCGGAGTTCGGCGTCGCTCCGCTGGCGGACTCGATCCATCGCGCGCTGCTGCGCACCAATGCCGCCGACGCCGTGTCGGCCGCGCGGATGGCGGCCGCGGCGCTCACCGCGATGTCGTTCGTCTCCTCGTCGGCCCGGCTGGGTGATCTGCCGGTGGTGTCGCGCCGTCCACGTCATCAGCCGACGCTGGTCACCGGCAATCACGTCATGGCCGATCTCGTCTGCGCGCTGTCGCGGTGCGATACCGCGAACGGCTGGCAGGCCGACGCGAAACTGCTGCGAACCGCCGACGCGCAGACGGTCGGCTGGCTGCTGGTCGAGGATCGCCGGCTGCAACGCGAATCCCGCGGCAGCCGAAGCGATCTCATGGCATCGGCGATCGGGCTGGAAATCATGCTCGGTGTCGATCACACGTCGGGTTCGTCTCCGGCGGCGGTGCAGGCACCGACAGCGAGCGCGATCACCGCCGACCTGCTGCACGTGCTGCGCCTGCCCTGGGATCAGATCCCGGAATCTGCCCGCTACACCCCGCGACATCTGGACGGCGCCCTGCGTTTGGCCTGTTGCGCGGTGGAGTCCATGGCCCCGGGTGCCACGGATACCTCCGATATCCTGCGCCGCGCGGCCGACCGCGCGATCCCCGCGCTGAGCGCCCGACCGGAACCACCGGTCTACCTCCAGGGTGCCATGGCCCTGCTCGAGGCGTGGCATCGCGGCGGAGCGCCCCGGACCCGACCCCTACTCGAGGCAACCGAGCCCATCGCACCCGTGGTCTTCACCACCCTCTTGCTGATCGGCGCGGCACTACTCGAAATGCTGGCCGAGGAGTTCGACGCGGACGTGACGCACGTACTCGACGCGCTCGAGACCCGACTACGAGCACGCGACCGCCTGTCGGAGTAACGACAGACAGATCGTCGGACCTCAGTGGAGGTAGCCCGTGAGTTGGGGGACCGCGTCGACAACATGCTGGGCATTGATCGGTTGGCCGACAACCGTGAAGGCCCAATCCTGGTGGGGGCGGTGCAGTGTGCCGACGACGATACCGGTGTGGGCGCCCACACTGTCGAGATCGATGCGGACCAATTCGATGCCGGTGACGTTGTCGACGACGCGGCAGAAGCCGTTGGCGATCTGGTCGAATCGTTGGCCGGTGTAGCAGGTTACGAGGAACACGATCGTGGTGACGGCGGGATCGAGACCGGTCAGGTCGGCCACGATGACTTCGTTGTCGCCGTCTCCATCGCCGGTGACGCTGTCGCCGAGGTGGCGCAGCGCGCCGTCGCGCGAGGTCAGTTGATCGTGGAAGGCGACATCGACGAAATCGGCACCCGCGAACGAGAGCGCCGCGGCGTTGAGATCGATGTCCTTGCGGCGGGGGTGGGTTCCGTTGGCGTGGGCGGGGTCCCAACCGAGGCCCATGCTGAGGTGGGTGATGGGGTGCGTCATGCGGTACTCCTGATCGAACCCCACTCGACGGAGCTCCAGCAGGGTCGCCGACCAGGCTTCCCCGCTCGCCTACCCGTAAACATGCCGTAAAGACCACGCCCACCACAAATCTGAGGGCGCCGCCGGGCCCGTTGCCGCCCGGATTCTGGTTATCGCAGGACTACCGTGACGGCGATGAGCGCACGCTTCGAAGAACTCGGCTGGCGGCAGACCCCGATCGGAGAGATCAGTTTGCGTCGGCGGTTCGATCCGACGGTTCGATCCGATGTCTACGAGGTCAAGCTCGGCGACGAGTTTCTGATGTCGAGCTTGTTCACCGTCGCCGAACGTGAGCTGTCGCGGCTGGGGCTGGCACGGACACCGGGCGACCGGCTGGATGTGCTCGTCGGCGGGCTCGGGTTGGGGTACACCGCGCGAGAAGCGTTGATGGACCCACGAATTCGTGGGCTCACCGTTGTCGAGTATTCCGACGCGGTCATCGACTGGCATCGACGTGATCTGCTCCCCGACACCGCCGGGTTGGCCGCCGATCGCAGAGTCGAGCTCGTCTGCGCGGACTTCTTCGCCGCGGCGGCGGGGCCGGTGGGATTCGATCCGGCATGCCCCGGCCGGAGGTACGACGCGCTGCTGCTCGATAT
Organism: Nocardia sp. NPDC059195; assembly: GCF_042754695.1. Lineage (NCBI taxonomy): Bacteria > Bacillati > Actinomycetota > Actinomycetes > Mycobacteriales > Nocardiaceae > Nocardia > Nocardia sp. NPDC059195. The sequence goes on from NZ_JBHZBG010000001.1 coordinate 132,112, forward strand.
CGATCACTCGCCACGCCATGTCCTGCACGGCCCGAATGCCGCGCTCTACACCGGCGAGGGCATGCGCGCGGTCGCGGATTTCCTGGTCGCCGGCGGCACCTTCGCCATGTGGTCCGACGACGCGCCGGATGACGAGTTCTGCGCAGCTCTCGAATCCGCGTTCGTCGATGTCGAGGCACAGCGGATCGTGTTCGACAACCCGCTCACCCGCGGGCAATCCAGCGCGACGATCTATCTCGCGACGCGGTCCGGCCGCTCCCGGGGCACAGGTCACGACCAGGCAATATGTGACTAGGAACAAGAATGCGGCGAAGTGATTGCCGTCGGCGTCGGCGCGGTCGATCGTAGGTATGTGGGAGTAGTCGTCCCACACACCGAACCGCTGGCGATCGCCTCATGACCGGCCGGTTCGGGATCGAGCTTTTCGTATTCGACATCGGAGTCAGATGAACAGCTTGCTCGAAAACCATCGCGGATGGGTTGCCGATATCTTCGCGGATGGGTTGCACGGACGCAGCGACGCTCCCGACCCGCGCGCGACGGTCGCGATCGATGCCCTGCCGCTGTCCTTCGAAGATCAGCACGCGCGCCGACCGGAGGAGGTGATCGGGTGGCGCGCACTGTGTTCTTGCGCAGGCTGGCGCGGGCGAACCTGGCTACGCGCCGACCGATTCGCCGACCACGCCCCCTCCGCGCGGGTACTGCATTGCTCGACCGGCCGACTCGACACGGACCTCGCCCGATTGGTGCTCGGGGAATGGGACTACCACCAGCTCGAGATGCAGGCGCTGATCCCGGTGCGGCTGGCATTCGAGGACACGGCGTCGGCGCAGCAGCGGCTCGTCGAAGCCGTCCGGTTCGTGCGGGCGTCGGGAGCGTCATGGGAAGCGGTCGCCCGGGTGATCAGCGCACCGTCGGCTGAAGCCGCCGAAAAGCGATTCGGTAATTGGTCCTCGCCCGGACACAACGCGGCGGAATTGCGCATACCGTAATTTCGCATCTCGCCTTTTCTTCCGCTCAGCCTGAATTCAATGCTGGTGGCGGCCAGTTCCTGGTGGTTTCGTGTGACCAGATCGTCCGGGTTCGAGCGAAAGGCCTCCGTATGTCCGTCGATGACGCAGCTGTCCCAGGCCATCATCGACCGCCACGACATAACGCGCGTCCCCGGACGAACACCCGGTATCGACTATTCTTCGACGGCACATTCGACCGTTGATCACGCGCGAACAGGTACCCGCTGGCCCAGTCCGACGATCGGAATGCCGTGAATTTGTGGAGCTATGTCCGGGGGCGGGGCGAGGTCTTGACCTTCCTCACCTATCAGCACGCATCGCTGGCGTTTCAGACGGTGCTGGTCGGAACCGTGGTCGCGATCCTGATCGCCGTGGCGGTGTACCGGTTACCGCTGGCGTCGGCGCTGACGGTCACCTCGAGCCGGGTGGCGCTGACGATTCCCTCGCTGGCGCTGCTGGCGTTGCTGCTCGTCCCATTCGGCCTCGGTGTCGTGCCGTCGTTCATCATGCTGGCGTTCTTCGCGGCCCTGCCGGTGATCGGTAACGCGATCGTCGGCCTGCGATCGGTGCCCGCCACGGTCGTCGAATCCGCGCGCGGCATCGGGCTCTCGCGGTGGCGGATCCTGCTGACCGTCGAACTGCCGATCGCCTGGCCGGTGATTCTCACCGGGATAAGGGTCTCGACCCAGATGATCGTCGGTGTCGCCGCGATCGTGGCCTACGTCCTCGGACCCGGCCTCGGCTCGCTGATCTTCAATGGCCTGTCCCGCCTCGGCGGCGCCAATGCCCTCGAAATGGCACTCACCGGAACCATTCTCATCGTTGCCATCGCGTTGGTCTTCGACGCGCTCCTCGTCCTGCTCGGACGCCTCACGATTGCCAAGGGACTGTGATGACCGATGTGACCAGCCAGGCGGCGCCGATGACGCCGCAACGCAATGTGACCGGTGATTCCATCACCTTGGACGGGGTCGTCAAGCGATACAAGGGCCAGGACACCCCCGCCGTCGAGCGCCTCGACCTCGAGATCGACGCAGGGAACATCGTCGCGTTCGTCGGACCGTCGGGGTGCGGAAAGACGACCACGCTCAAGATGATCAACCGGCTGATCGAGCCGACCGAGGGGCGGATCTTCATCGGTGGCCGCGACGTGACCCGGGAGGATCCCGACAAGCTGCGCCAGTCGATCGGCTATGTCATCCAGTCCGGTGGCCTGTTCCCGCACTGGTCGGTCGCCAAGAACATCGGCGCGATCCCGCGGGTGCTCGGCTGGGACAACAAGCGGATCGCCGAGCGCACCGAATATCTGCTCGACCTGGTCGGTCTCGACCCGGCGACGTTCGCCGATCGGCTGCCCAAGGACATGTCCGGTGGCCAGCAGCAGCGCGTCGGCGTCGCCCGCGCGCTCGCGGCCGACCCGCCGGTGCTGCTGATGGACGAACCGTTCGGCGCGGTCGATCCCATCACCCGGGTTCGCCTGCAGGACAGTCTGATCGCGATCCAGCACGAACTCGGCAAGACCATCGTGATCGTCACCCACGACTTCGAGGAAGCCACCAAACTCGGCGACAACGTGCTCATTCTGTCCGAGGGCGGACACGTCGAGCAGTACGCGACACCGGAGGAGATCCTCACCGATCCGGCGACGCCGTTCGTGGAGGAATTCGTCGGATCCGGCGCGAAACTGGCCTATCTCACGGTGTCGCGGGTGCGCGACGTGGCGGTCGACCCGGTGACGACCGCCCGGATCGGGGAATCGTCGCAGGTCGTGATCGGGCGGGCGAAGGCCGCGGGGCACACCTGGGTGGTGGTCGTCGACGAGGCCGGGCGGCCGCGGTCGTGGCCCTCGCTGACGGAAGTGGCGAGCAAGCCGGAGGTCTCGGACTATCTGGATCGCCGTCTGCCCGTGGTGGCCAAGTCCTCGACGCTCAACGACGCGCTCGACGCCATGCTCGCGGCGAGTCAGGGCGCCACCCTGGTCACCGACGGTCGCGGCGCTGTCGTCGGCTCGCTGAACATCGGCTCGGTGACCGATGTGATCCAGACCAAGCTCGCCGAGGGCCATGCCGCCGTCGAGGACCCGTCCTACGAAACCTATATCGACGGTTCCGATCCCACGCCCACTCCGGTCGTCGCCGCCGACGACGAACCCGGATCGGCCGGACCGGCATGAACCGGCTGCGCCGGGTCCCGATCGACGTCTGGTTCGAACCGCTCATCATCGTGGTGATCGGCATCGGGTACGTGCTCTGGTATCGGTCGTCGACGTTCACCGCGACCGAACAGGCCTCGCTCGGCTGGGCCAATCTGCAGACCACGATCCTCGAGCACATCCGGCTCACAGTGGTCGCCACGCTGATCGTGGTGGTCGTCGCGATTCCCCTCGGAATCGCGTTGACCAGGCCCGCGTTGCAGCGGTTCGAGCCGATCGCCGTGAACGTCGCCAATATCGGTCAGGCCGCGCCCGCCGTGGGTTTGCTGGTGCTGTTCACCTTCTGGCTCGGCACCGGATTCCGCACGGCGGTCGTAGGTCTCGTCGTCTACGCGATCCTGCCGATCCTGCAGAACACGATCGTCGGGCTGCGGCAGGTGGATCATCGCACCATCGAGGCCGCCCGCGGTATCGGCTTCTCGGCCGCCCGGACCCTGGTTCAGGTCGAATTGCCGCTCGCGGTGCCGGTGATCCTCAACGGCGTACGCACCGCGCTGGTCATCCTGGTCGGCACCGCGACGCTGAGTACCTTCATCGGCGCGACCAGCCTCGGCACGCTGATCACGACCGGTGTCACCCTGTTCCTGCCCAAGCTGCTCATCTCCGGCGCCGTGCTCGTCGGGCTGCTGGCGTTGATCATCGATTGGCTCGGCCGACTCGTCGAACTGGCCGCGACCCCACGAGGTGTCTCATGAGGCGAGTCCCGTTGATTTCCGTGCTGGTCGCGACGATCTCGTTGCTCGCCGGGTGTGGGCTGGTGAGTTCGTCGGGCACCTTCCACGACGCGACGCTGCCCGGTGGTGAGCGTCCTCTCGACGGCGCGGAGCTGACCGTCACCTCGAAGAGCTTCACCGAGGGTGTGCTGCTCGGCAAGATCACCGCGACCTACCTGGCCGCGGCGGGTGCTTCGATCACCGACCTGACCGGCGCGCCGGGGTCGGCCTCGTCGCGGCAGGCCCAGCTCAACGGCGACGCCGACGTGTTGTGGGAATACACCGGCACCGGCTGGGTCAATTACCACAACGAGACCGAGACGATCGTGGACCCGCAGGAGCTCTGGCAGCGTGTCCACGATGTCGAAAAACGTGATTACGACCTGGAATGGCTCGCCCCGGCCAACTTCAACGACACCTACGCGTTCGGTGCGTCGACACCGACCGCGCAGCGACTCGGTGTGAAGACGCTCTCGGACGTGGCCGCACTCCCGGTCGCCGAACGAACCTTCTGCGTCGACGACGAATTCTTCAGCCGCTCAGATGGTTTCATTCCGATGCTGCAGAAATACGGTATTCCCTACAACGATCCCAACGGTGTCCCCGCGGGCAACGTCACGCGCATGGACGCAGGCGTCGTCTACACCGCGACCGCCAAAGGCAGCCCGTGCCATTTCGGCATGGTCTACACCACCGACGGCCGCGTCAAGAACCTCAAACTGCTCGTCCTGGACGACGACAAGAAATTCTTCCTCCCCTACAGCGGCACCGCGGTCGTCCGCGCCGCCGTCCTCGAAGCCCACCCCGCACTGCGCGACCTGCTCGACACGATCTCCGAACGGCTGACCGACGACCTGATGCGAGAACTCAACGGCCGCGTCGACATCGACGGCGAAGATCCCGCCGACGTCGCCTACGACTGGTTGAAAAGCGCGAATCTGATCGACTAGTAGGTCACCCGCGGCGAGTACTGGGGCCGGACAGTCTATTTCGCGAGTGGCAGGCCGGTCGGTGCGGGAATGTGGTCGACGGTGAGCCGTTTGCGGAAGACCCAGTAGGTCCAGCCCTGGTAGATCAGGACCACCGGGGTGGCGAGTACGGCCGCCCAGCTCATCACCTGGAGGGTGTAGTGGCTGGACGAGGCGTTGTGGATGTTCAGGTCGAAGGCGGGGCTGATGGTGGAGGGCATCACGTTCGGGTACAGGGAGCCGACCAGCAGGATGGTGGCCGAGGCGATCGTGAGCGTGGTGCCGATGAAGGCCCAGCCGTCGCGGCCCGCGGCGGTGGCGCCACCGGCGACGACCAAGCCGAGTACCGCGGCACCGAGGGCGACCCAGGTCCAGCCGGAGCCGTAGGCGAGCTGGGTCCACAGACCGAAACCGCCGACGATCACCACCGTGGGAACGAACAGGATCCGGACGCATGTGCGGGCATCGTCGCGGACTTCACCACCGGTCTTGAGCGCCAGGAAGATCGCGCCGTGTAGTGCGAACAGGATGGCCGTGGTCGCCGCGCCGAGCAGTGCGTAGGGGCTGAGAAGTTCCCACGCCGAGCCGACGATCTGCCGCTTCTCGTTCAACGGCACGCCGCGCACCAGGTTGGCGAACACCCAGCCCCACGCCAGCGCCGGAATCCAGGAGCCGATGCCGATCCCGATGTCACACCAGGCCCGCCACTTCGGCGAGTTGATCTTGGACCGCCATTCGATCGCACAGATCCGCAGGATCAACGCCACCAGCAACAGCAGCAGTGCCAGATAGAACCCGGAGAACAGGCTCGCGTACCACTCGGGGAACGCCGCGAACATCGCACCACCCGCGGTGATCAGCCAGACCTCGTTGCCGTCCCAGACCGGGCCGATGGTGTTGAGCACCACGCGTCTGCGTACATCGGAACCCTTGCCGAGGATCGGCATCAGCATGCCGACACCGAAGTCGAATCCCTCGAGAATGAAGTAGCCGGTGAACAGCACGCCGACCAGCACGAACCAGAATTGCTGCAGGCTCATCGTCGTCTCCTAGTACGCGAAGGACAGCGGCTCGACGGGTTCGGCACGGTGTCTGCCGCCGCCACCGTCGTCATCGGGACCGGACTTGTCATCGGAAGCCGTCGATTCGGGGCCGGCCACGGTGTAGCGGTGCATCAGATAGAACCAGACCACGGCCAGCGCGCCGTAGAGCAGCGTGAAGACCACCAGGGAGAACACGACGGTGGCGGTCGCGTGCTCCGAGACGCCCTGGGCCACCGTCATCCGAATGGTCTTGTCGCCGGTGGGGTTCGGAACCACCACCCACGGCTGGCGACCCATTTCGGTGAAGACCCAGCCCGCGCTGTTGGCCAGGAACGGAGTCGGGATGGCGATCAGGCTCAGCCAGGAGAACCAGCGTTTGTCGGGCACGCGACCGCCGCGGGTCAGCCAGAAACCGGCCAGCAGCAACAGCACCGAGCCGGCCAGCAGGCCGATCATGGCGCGAAAGCTCCAGTAGGTGACGAAGAGGTTGGGTCGATAGTTGCCCGGCCCGTAGTCCTCCACATAGGACCGTTGCAGATCCTCCACGCCCTGCAGGGTCACCCCGCTGAACTGGCCTTCGGCCAGGAACGGCAGCACGTAGGGGACCTCGAGCACGTGTTCGACGCTGTCGCAATTGTTGTGCGTGCCGACAGTCAGAATCGAGAATTCCGGGTCGGTCTCGGTGTGGCACAGTGATTCCGCCGACGCCATCTTCATCGGCTGCTGCTCGAACATCAGCTTGCCCTGGATATCGCCGGTGATCGCGACCACGACGATCGACGCGGCGACGACCCAGAGGCCGAGCCGGGCCACCGGCCGCCACATCACCTTGGCCTCGTCGAGTTTCGCCGCGTCGCCGCTGCGCGCGTTGCGCACCATGAACCAGCCCGCGATGCCCGCGACGAAGGTGCCCGCGGTCAGGAATGCGCCGGCGACCACGTGGGGAAACGCCGCCACCGTGGTGTTGTTGGTGAGCAGCGTCCAGATGCTGTCCAGCTCCGCGCGGTTGGTCTCGGGGTTGAATTTCGCACCGACCGGGTGCTGCATGAACGAGTTGGCCGCGATAATGAAATAGGCGGACAGGTTGACACCGATCGCGACGATCCAGATCGTCGCGAGGTGAACGAGTTTGGGCAATCGAGTCCAGCCGAAAATCCACAGACCGATGAAGGTGGACTCCAGGAAGAAGGCGATCAACGCTTCCAAAGCCAGTGGGGCGCCGAAGATGTCGCCGACGAATCGGGAGTACTCACTCCAGTTCATCCCGAACTGGAACTCTTGCACGATGCCGGTGGCCACACCGATGGCGAAGTTGATCAGGAACAGTTTTCCGAAGAACTTGGTGAGCCGATACCAGTGTTCTTTTCCAGTGATCACCCACGCCGTCTGCATGATCGCGATGAGCGGTGCCAGGCCGATGGTGAGCGGCACGAAGATGAAGTGGTAGACCGTGGTGATGCCGAATTGCCATCTCGAGACATCCAGTGTGCTCATTGCCAGCGAACTCATCTTCGGATCTCCTGCCATCGCAGTGAACTTTTGCCGAAAGAATTCGTCTGGATTTTAGGTGACGAAGTCGCGAATTCCGGTCAGGACTCGGCGATCGTCTTCGCGCGCAGCAGGATGTCTTCGATCATCGCGGGGTTCACCCGGCCGGTGGCGGTATTGCGCTGGCTCACGTGGTAACTCCCGAGCACGGTGACCGATCGGCCGTCGGGATGGGTGATCACGACTTGGGCGCCGTGGGTGAATCGGGGACGTGGGCGTGGCACCTGCCAGCCGCCTGCCAGCAGGACGGCGAACAGCGCCTGCCAGCCGAAGGCGCCGAGGACGACGATCACCCGAAGCGTCGGGCTGAGTAGTTCCAATTCCCGGCTGAGGAAAGGCGAGCAGCGTCGCCGCTCCTCGGGTGTCGGCTTGTTCTGCGGCGGGGCGCAGTGCACGGGTGCGGTGAGCCGGGTGCCAACCAGTTCGATGCCGTCGTCACGGCTGACCGGATGCGCGCCGGTCGCCAGCCCGACCGCGTGCAATGCGCCGAACAACACGTTGCCGCTCGGGTCGCCGGTGAACATCCGGCCGGTCCGGTTGCCGCCATGGGCGGCGGGGGCGAGGCCGACCACGAGAATTCGGGCGTCGGCGGGCCCGAAGCCGGGTACCGGCCGACCCCAATACGCTTCGTCGCGGAACGCGGCCCGTTTGACGACGGCGACGTCTTCGCGCCAGGCGACGAGTCGGGGGCAGGCGCGGCAGGTACATACCAAGCGATCCACTGCGGCGATATCGGGGGAGTCCTGCGCCGCCTGCGGGGCTGTTTCCGGATCCTCGCCGGTCATCGCCACAGTCTAGTCTGCGGCATGGATGCGACTTCGAGACAGTTCGCCAATCGAACCAGCTGCGCGGTACCGTCGGTACCACGTACATTCGAGGGATGTTGTCCACCGAGATCGTGAGCGCCGACGGAGTCGTGCGCGGTCGCGCGGGTCGTCGAATCGCCCGTTGGCGTGCCCTGCCCTACGCGGCCCCACCCATCGGAGCGCTGCGGTTGCGTGCTCCCCAGCCCGTTCGACCGTGGACGGGGGTGCGGTCGGCGACCGAGTTCGGCTTCGCCGCCGTGCAGAACCCGAACGGTGCCCGCGTCGGCCCACGAACCTGGCAACCCACCGGGGAAGACTGTCTGACGCTCAATGTCACCGCACCGGTGACGCCCTCGGCGACACCGCGCCCGGTGATGGTGTTCTTCCACGGTGGTGGCTACCTCATCGGCACATCGAGTATGTATTCCGGCGCGCGGTTGGCCGCGCGGGGTGACGTGATTGTGGTGTCGGTGAACTACCGCCTCGGCGCGCTCGGGTACGTCGACTTCAGTGAATTCTCCACCCCGGAAAGACCTTTCGAGTCGAACCTCGGCCTTCGCGATCAGGTCGCGGCGCTCGAATGGGTGCGCCGCAATATCGCCGCGTTCGGCGGTGACCCGGACAACGTCACGATCTTCGGTGAATCGGCCGGTGCGCACGCGGTGGTCAGCCTGCTGGCCACCCCCGCCGCGCGCGGCCTGTTCCATCGGGCGATCGCGCAGAGCGCCCCCGCTGACTGGACCTCGACACCGGAGCAGGCGCGCCGCTTCGCCCGCCGCTGCCTTGACCGGCTCGGCGCCACCCCGGCCGACGCCGCGACCGTTCTGAGCACCGTGTCCGCGAAGGAGCTGTGCCGGGCGGGCGACCGTGGGCTCGGCCGGTCGCTGCACGAGGAGCCCGGCAGCTTTCCCTACGCCCCTGTCGCCGACGGCGACTTCCTGCCGGAAACACCCTTGGACGCGATGGCGGCGGGCCGCGCGCATCCGGTGCCGCTGATCATCGGCACCAACCGCGACGAGGCGACGCTGTTCCAGCGCTTCGCCAAGTCGGTGCCGCACACCCCCGAACAGCTCAGGACCATCTTCGAACGCTACGAACCGGGCACCGAACAGCGGGTGACCAGCCGCTACCCCGGCTACCCGGCCGCGCGGACCGCAGTGCGCATCGGCGGCGACCACCTGTTCCTGCGCCCGACACTGGCCGTCCTCGAAGGCCACAGCCGATACGCCCCCACCTACGCGTACCGGTACGACTACGCCCCGCGCGCACTGCACCTGGCCGGCTTCGGTGCCACCCACGCACTCGACCTCGTCCCCGTCTTCGGGTGGGTCGACGGACCGGTCGGCCGCGCGATGACAGCAGCCGGCGGCAGGCGGGCGTTCCTCGCGGTCCAGGACTACATCCAGGACAACTGGCTCAGCTTCGCCCGCACCGGCCGACCGCTGCCGCCGTGGACGCCCTACACCGCCGAACGCCGGACCACTTGCATCATCGACAATCCACCGCGCGTACTGGTCGACCCCGAGTCCGCGCAACGTGAAGCGTGGCAAGGTATCCGGAAGTGTGAAGCATGACGGTAGAGCTCGCAGCGGGCTTGCTGGCTGACCGGATCAAGGCGCTCTACACCGAAGACGAGCAGGTCCGTGCCGCGCGGCCCGCCGAGGACGTTCACGCCGTCGTGACGACTCCCGGACTTCCGACGGCACGCATCATCGAAACCGTCATGACCGCCTATGCCGACCGTCCGGCGCTCGGCACCCGGCGCACCGAGCTGGTCGAGACGGGCGGTCGGTCGACACGGAAGCTGTTGCCGGAGTTCGAGTTACTGACCTACGGGCAGGTGTGGGAGCGCACTCGCGCGCTCGCCGCGGCCTGGCATCGTGAGGCCGTCGTCGCGGGGGATTTCGTCGCGGTGCTCGGGTTCACCAGCGCCGACTACACCGTGCTCGATCTCGCGACGATCCACCTCGGCGGGGTCGCGGTGCCGTTGCAGGCGGGCGCGGGTCTCGAACAGTTGCGATCGATTCTCGACGAGACCGAGCCGACGGTGTTCGCGGTCGATACCGCGCACCTCGACATCGCCGTCGACGCGGTGCTGGCCGGCGCCACGCCACGTTCGCTGATCGTGTTCGACCATCACGCCGACGACGACGATCACCGGGATGCCCTCGACGCGGCCCGCGCCCGTCTGCGGGCCGGGGGATCGGCACTCGTGCTCAGCACTCTCGACGACACCATCGAACAGGGCCGACTCGCCGACTCGGCGCCACTGCACGTGCCCGCCGACGGCGAGGATCCCCTCGCCCTGCTGATCTACACCTCGGGCAGCACCGGCACACCGAAAGGCGCGATGTACACCCAGCGCCTGGTCGCGGTGGGCTGGCAGCCCGCACGGCCGGTGACCGCGATCAATGTCAATTTCCTGCCGATGAGCCATATCGCCGCGCGGCTCACTCTCAACAGCGTGCTCGCCCGTGGCGGCACGGCGTATTTCACGGCGTCGCCGGACCTGTCTACCTTGTTCACCGACATCACGCTGGTGCGGCCCACCGAGGTCTTCCTGGTGCCGAGAGTGTGCGACATGATCCTGCAGCGCTTCCGCCGTGCGGTCGCCGAGCGCGGCGACGCCGCGAGCGACGCGGTGAAAACCGAACTGCGCGAACAGTTCCTCGGTGGCAGGCTGATGTCGGCGATGTGCGGCAGCGCGCCGATCGCACCCGAGTTGCGTGCCTTCGTCGAATCGGTGCTGCAGCTGTGCCTGCACGACGGTTACGGCTCCACCGAGACCGGCGGCGGGGTGATCTTCGATACGAAGGTGATGCGCCCGCCGGTGCTGGATTACAAACTCGTCGACGTGCCCGAGCTCGGCTACTTCGGCACCGACAAGCCCTATCCGCGCGGTGAGTTGCTGCTCAAGACCACCACCATGATCGCGGGGTACTACCGTCGCCCCGAGGTGACGGCCGAGGTCTTCGATGCCGACGGGTTCTGCCGCACCGGTGACGTGGTGGCCGAGCTGGCGCCCGACCGGTTGGCCTATGTCGACCGCCGCAACAATGTCCTCAAACTCTCCCAGGGCGAGTTCGTGACGGTGTCGCGGCTGGAAGCGGTATTCGCCGGCGCGGATCTGGTGCGCCAGATCTACGTGTACGGCAGCAGCGAACGGTCCTATCTGCTGGCGGTCGTGGTGCCTACCGAGGCTGCGCTCGCGGGGCCTGCCGCGCAGTTGCGCGCCGCGATGACTTCGTCACTGCACCGCGCCGCCGTCGCGGCCGAGCTCGAGCCGTACGAGATTCCGCGTGACTTCATTGTCGAGGCCGAACCGTTCTCGGTGGCCGACGGGATGCTGTCCGGAGTAGGGAAACTGTTGCGGCCCAAGCTGAAACAACGCTACGGGGAGCGTCTCGAGCAGCTCTACGCCGACCTCGCGCGGGGTCAGGAAGACGAACTGCAGCGGTTGCGTCGCGATGCGCCCGGACTGCCGGTGTACGACACCGTCGCCCGTGCCGCTCGCGCGGTGCTCGGTGGGGATCTGGCGGATCTGCGTCCGGACGCACGGTTCGGTGATCTCGGCGGTGATTCGCTGGCGGCACTGTCGTATTCGACCCTGCTGCGGGAACTGCTCGCGGTGGACGTGCCGGTGAATGTGCTGCTCGGACCGGACAGCGACTTGGCCCACATCGCCGACTACGTACGCCGTGAACGCGAACCCGGCACGCACAGAACTGATTCCGATGCGGTGCACGGCCTTGGCGCTACCGAGATTCGCGCCGCGGATCTGACACTCGAGAAGTTCTTGGATGTCACAGCCACGGCGGCCGTGCCTGCCACCGCGCCGGCGAAGACGGTATTGATCACCGGCGCGAACGGTTATCTCGGACGTTTCCTACTCCTGACCTGGCTGGAACGGCTCGCCCCGCAGGGCGGCAAGGTGATCTGTGTGGTCCGGGGCGGTAACGCGGTCGCCGCCCGCGAGCGCCTCGACGCGGCGTTCGACACCGGCGACAGCGTGCTCGCCACCCACTTCCAGGCTCTCGCGAAGGACACCCTGGAAGTACTGCCCGGTGATATCGGTGAACCGAACCTCGGTCTGCCACAGCCGACATGGGACCGGTTGGCCGCCGAGGTGGAGCTGATCGTGCACTCCGCGGCACTGGTGAACCATGTGCTTCCGTATACGCAATTGTTCGGCCCGAATGTGGTCGGCACGGCCGAGATCATCCGGCTGGCGCTGACCACCACGCGCAAGCCGGTGAGCTATCTGTCGACGGTGGCCGTCGCGGCACAGGGGGAGTCCTTCACCGAAGACGGTGATGTGCGAACCATGAGTCCGGTCCGTCGGCTGGATGGCTCCTATGCCAACGGCTACGGCAACAGCAAATGGGCGGGCGAAGTGCTGTTACGTGAGGCGGCCGAGCGGTTCGGACTGCCCGTCGCGGTATTCCGCTCGGACATGATCCTGGCGCACAGTCACTTCCGCGGTCAGCTCAATGTGCCCGATGTCTTCACCCGGCTCGTGCTGAGTGTGCTCGTCACCGGGGTCGCGCCGAAGTCGTTCTACCGCACCGATTCTCACGGGGGACGACAGCGCGCCCACTACGACGGACTGCCTGCCGACTTCGTCGCCACGGCGATCACCGAACTCGGCGCCGCCGCGACGAGCGGTTACCGCACCTACGACGTCCTCAACCCGCACGACGACGGCATCTCGCTCGATGTCTTCGTCGACTGGTTGATCGAAGCAGGCCACCACATCGATCGCATCGACAACTACGACGCATGGTTCGCCCGCTTCGAAACCGCGCTGCGCGCCCTCCCCGAACCCCAGCGCAAACACACCCTGCTCCCGCTACTCGACGCCTACCGTAAGCCGGGTCGTCCACTGCCCGGCTCTGCCCTGCCCGCTGACGGATTCCGCGCCGCCGTCCGCGCCGCACAGATCGGCCCCGACAACGACATCCCGCACCTGCCGACAGATCTCATCGCCAAATATGTCCGCGACCTGACCCATCTCGGCCTCCTGGAGTAGCTCTCACCGGCTGGGTCGCGCGATCCAGGAGTGCCACCGACTGTCGAGGATCAGGTCGGCCAAGCTCTGGTAGCCGCCACTACCAGGGTGCGCGCCGTCGCCCGCCGTAGCTTCGCGAATCCAGAGGGGATCTTCGGCCAATTGCCGTGTGGTGGCGACGAATGGCACATCCCGCGAGTCGCACAGGTCTGCCATGTCGTCGGCGAGTTCCGCTGTGCGTCGCAGATGGTCCGCACCACCGTCGATGACGGGTGGCGGGCCGATGACCAGCGGCTGGATCGCGCGCTCTCGGCTTTCGGTCAGGATGGTCGCGAGGTTGTCGAGGCACTGGGCCTTACCCACCCGGACGCTGCCGTCCTCCACGATCGCGTCATTGCTGCCGAAGGAGATCACCAGGCGATTGTCGGTGTCGGGCAGGATGCGCGGCTCGACCTCGCGCCAGCAGCGGCGCAGGACGTCGGCTGAGGTGTTGCGCCGGATGCCGAGATTGAACGCGGTGATGCCGGGGCCGCTCGCGGCGAGTACACGCCCGACCCAGCCGCGGTACTCCGGGTCACCGATGCCCTGGACGAAGGAGTCACCGATGAAGCAGATACGCAGATCCTCGTTCATTCCGGCAACTGTACGAGGCGGGGGAGTGGGGTCGCGGCTCGGTCTGACCGACGGCGGGGAGCGGACGAACGAAGGGGCAGTTGGGGTTTGAATCGTGCAGGTGGAGCCATGGGTGGCAGCGCGTCAGCGATCTTCAGCTGATGCACGCCTAATTAATCGCGATACTGAGATATATGCATCTATTTATGTGTTCCCATCAAACCTCATCGCCACCTCGGCAAACAGGCAATATCCAAAAGACACAAGGAGGCTAGGGCACTCACTGAGAGCGCTTGTCGCGGTGGGGGATCGTGGGCGAGTTGTGGACAGTGAGGGGCCGACTGCTACGGAGGGGCCACCATGCGCGCGACGGCCGACACCGTCGCCGCGCGCTGCTCCGCCACGCGATCACGGCCGGCGGCGACGTGGCGGAGCAGTGCATGGGTGGCCGCCGTGCGGGCCAGGTCGGTGAGCATGCGGAGCAGGATCGGGGCCGGGATATCGGTGGTGATGAGCCCCTCGTCCTGGCCGCGGCGGAGTTCGATGATCTTCATGTCGATGGTGCGGCGCAGAACCTGGGGAATATCGCCGGACGGTTCGAGTTCGGACCAGGCTTGTAGGCGGGCGTTGTCGGGGTGGGCGATGAAGTGGTCGAACAGGCGGCCGACATAGGCGGGAAGGTCGTCGGCCGACATCGCGGCTTCGATGCTGGTCTCGCTGGTCCAGCGTTCGGTGACGGCCGCGTAGAGCTCGTTCTTGCCGGGAAAGTAGGCGTAGAGCCGATCCTTGCTGGCGTGTGCGGCGGCCGCGATGCGGTTGATCCGGGCACCGGCGATACCGAATTCGGCGAACTCCGCTTTCGCCGCGGTGAGTATTCGCTCCCGTGTCGCCTGACCTGCCGCCCGCATGCGGCGCATCGTACCTCTTGCCGAACCATCTGGTTCGGAACTATGGTCCCATGTGGAACCGGACGGTTCTGAACTTTGTGAGACGAGGGCTTGATGAGCGCGGACAAACCACGGTGGCAGCAGCTCAGGGAGCAGGCCGACGGTGTCGCGACCGCCGATCTGGACCAGCTGTGGACCCGGCTGCGCCCGGCCCGCGCCGAGGAGATCCTCGGCGAATGGCGCGGCGACGCTTTCCAGACCGGTCACCCGCTGTGCCGCGCGCTGCCTGCCAGCCGGTGGTACGGAAAGACCTTCCTCGCCCTCGACGACGCGAAGCCGCTGATCTGCCGAGCCGAAGACGGCACGCTGTTCTCGAATGTCGAACTGGGACAGGGTGAAGCGACCCTGTGGAATATCGAGTTCCGCGGTGAGGTCACCGCGACCATGGTCTACGACGGCCGCGCGGTGTTCGATCACTTCAAGTGGCTCGACGACACCACCCTGATGGGCATCATGAACGGACGCCCCGAACTGGTTCTCGCCCGCGGCGAGTACTTCTATTTCCTCTTGGAACGGGTCTCCTGATGCGCACCTCGGCGGTGCTGTCGCGCGATCCGGCCGCGGAGTTCTCGATCGAGCCGATCGAGGTCGACGAGCCGCGCGCCGGGGAGATCCTGGTGCGGATCGTCGCCGCGGGGATCTGCCACACCGATCTGGTAACCCGGCGCGCGGGTGCCGCGGATCGTCCGATCCTGCTCGGACACGAGGGCGCCGGCGTCGTCGCGGCGGTCGGGTCCGACGTGCGTACGGTCCGGCCCGGCGATCATGTCGTGCTGACCTTCCGGCACTGCGGTGCCTGCCGCAACTGTTCGGCTGGGCGCCCTGCCTACTGCGTCCGCGCGACCGCCCTCAATCAGTTCGGCCGACGCGCGCACGACACGCCCCGGGTCCTGGTCGACGGTTCCCCGATACTGGACGGATTCTTCGGCCAGTCGAGCTTCGCCGGTTACGCGCTGACCACCGAGGACAACACGATCGTGATCGACCCGGCGATCGACCTGGCGGTGGCGGCGCCGTTCGGCTGCGGATTCCAGACCGGCGCTGGCGCTGTGCTCACTGTGTTGCGGCCGGAGTCGGGGGCGTGGGTCACCGTGTACGGTGCGGGCGCGGTCGGGATGGCGGGTCTGCTCGCTGCCCGGACGATTCCCGGCGTCCGCGTGGTCGTCGTCGAAACATCGGCTGCGCGGCGGGAACTGGCTGTGTCGCTGGGCGCTGACGCCGCGCTTGACCCCGCCGACGGGCCCACCGCACCGCGTATCCGCGAACTCACCGATGGTGGCGCGACCCACGCGCTCGACACGACCGGCATCGCCGCCGTCCTCGCCGATGCCGTCGCCGCGCTCGCTGTCGGTGCCACAGTGGTAGCCGTCGGTCTCGGCCGTGGCACGCCGCCGATCGATATCAGCGATCTCGTGCTGCACGGCAAGGCGATTCGCGGCTGCCTCGAAGGCGACAGTGTGCCTGCCACCTTCATTCCCCACCTGCTCGATCTGTACGCGGCCGGTCGTTTTCCGGTCGAGCGACTGATCGCCCGGTACCCGCACACCGAGGTCGGCACCGCGCTGGCCGACCAGCGCGCGGGTGCTGTCATCAAGCCGGTGCTCACATGGTGAGCACCCTCGAATCCCCGGACGTCCCATGACACTTCTCTACAACGACATCCCGACCATCGAGAGCGCCGAGACGGCTGCCCGCACCCAGCGGCGACTCGCGGTGCTCAGCGCCGCGCGTGCGGTCTTCGTCGCCCATGGTTACCACGGGGCGAGCATGGACGACATCGGTGTCAGGGCCGGGATGAGCAAGCCGGTGCTGTACACGCACTACGCGAGCAAGCTCGATCTCTATCTCGCTGTGCTGCAGGGCTATCTGGACCGGATGGTCGACGGTATCCGGGACGCGCTGGCCGACGCGCACGGCCAAGAGGACAAGGTGCGCCGCGCGGTGCTGGCCTATTTCGATTTCGTCGACGAGGACGCAGGCGGGCACACCCTGGTCTTCGAGTCGCCGGTGCCGAGCGAACCGTGTGTGCGGTGGCGGGTGCGCAATGCGATGGGCGAATGCGCGGTGTTGGTCAGCGCCGAGCTGCGTGCCGCGGGTATGGATGACGTCCGTGCTTACGGGTGTGCGTTCGGGGTGGTCGGCGCCAGCCACCTCGCGGCCCGTCAGTGGCTCGACGCGGGTTGTCCGATTCCGAAGGGCGAGGCTGTCGACACGGTTGTCGCGCTGTGCTGGAACGGATTGTCCGGAGTGGAGACCACGGGCGACTAGGGCGACCCCGTCGGCGAGGAATGTGTTCAGTGCGGCGCGACGGGCAGTGGACTTCCGTCGAGCAGTTCATCGCTGGGTAGCTGTCCGATGAGCACGGCGAGGGCACGCTTCCAGCGGCGCAGCACGGCCTCGCGTTCGCCGAGTGTGCCGGTGAGCATGGCGGTCATCGAGAGCCCGGTGAGCAGGTCGATGGTGAACTCGATCAGGACCTCGGCGCGCGGATCCGAGGCATACGGTTCGCCGAGTACTTCCAGGTAGAGCCTGCGCATTTCGGTGAACACGCGACGTTCCTCGGTGACGAGCTGGTCGCGGAGTTCGGCGTCGGTGCGCGCGGCGACCCACAGGTCGAGTGCGGTGAAGAAGGCGGGACTGTTCAGGTCGCGCCAGGCCAGGTCGACGACGGATTGCAGTCGGTCGCGGCCGGGCCGGAGGAGTTCGGCTTCGCGCCGGAACTTCTCGAGGCGGGTGTCGACCACCTGGGTGGTGGCGGCGATGAGGAGTTCGGCTCTGGTGGGGAAGTGGTGCTGCACGGTGCCGCGGGCGAGGCCGGCGCGTTCCTGGACCGCGCTGACGGTGGTCGCCGCGTAGCCGCGTTCGAGCAGGCATTCGGCGGTGCAGGCCAGGATCCTGGCGCGGGTGGATGCCCGACGTTGCGCCTGGGTGCGGCGTAGTGGTTGCACGGTCACCTAAGAAATCGTACGTGCTGCCGACAAGATTCGATAGATTGGTCGAAAAGTGTCGGCCGTCACCTCTTGACGACGGCGTATCGAGCTGATGCAATCAAGAAACCGTACGTAGTAACTGTTTATCTGGATGAAGGGCTGCGATGACGCAGATCTCTCACCTCCGCCGGGGTAGTGGTTCGCCGATTGTGCTTGTGCACGGTCTCGGCAGTCGCCGGCAGGTTTTCGCGCCGATCATCGATCTGCTGGCCGAACAGCATGAGGTCATCGCGATCGATCTACCCGGCTTCGGTGACTCACCCGCGCTGGACTCGGTGCGGCCGGGTCCGCGCGGGTACGCCACCTGGCTCGCGCAATGGCTGGCGGACAACGGGATTCGACGCCCGCACGTGGCAGGCAGTTCCATGGGCGGCGGTATCGCCCTCGAACTGGGTCGCGCCGGGGTGGCGTCCGGGGTCACCGCGTTCGCGCCGGTGGGCTTCTACGGGCCCGTCGGACGGCGCTGGACCCAGTGCTTGCTCACCAGCATGCGTGGTGCCGCCCGGGTCGCCGGGCCGACGTTGGACCGGCTGGTCGAGTATCCCGCGGGCCGCATGGCCCTGCTCTCGGCCATGTTCGGTCACCCGGTCCGCGTCGACCCCGATGCCGCTCGTACCGACTTGGCTGGGCTGGCCGGGGCTACTTCGTTCACGGCCGCGCGCGATGACTTCGGCGATTACGTCCTCGAACCCGGCGACGACCGTGGATCGTTGGGGGAGATCCCGGTGACGATCGCGTGGGGCACTCGCGACATCGTGCTCGTGCACCGCCCCCAGAGCGCCCGTGCCCGCGTGGTGCTGCCGTTCGCGCGTCACATCGACCTCCACGGCTGCGGGCACCTCCCGTTCAGCGACGACCCCGATACCTGCGCTCGTATCGTTCTCGAAGGGACCTCATGACACCGTCCATTGCCGTCATCGGCACCGGGTTCGGCGGCCTGGCGGCCGTTATCGAACTGAAGAAGCGCGGCTTCGACGACATCGTCGTGTTCGAGAAGGCCGACGATGTCGGCGGCGTCTGGCGGGAGAACACCTATCCCGGTGCCGCCTGTGATGTGCCGTCCCCGTTCTACTCCTATTCCTTCGAACCGAATCCGCGCTGGCCGCACCGGTTCTCGCGGCAGCCGGTGATTCTCGACTACATCAGGCACGTCGCCGAGAAATACGATGTGCGCCGCCACATCCGCTTCGGCACCGAGGTGCTCGGCGCCGCGTTCGACGACGCGAGCGGGAAGTGGACGGTCCGGCTCAGCAGCGGGGACTCCGTGGTGGTCGATGTGCTGGTGTCGGCGGTCGGCCAGCTCTCCCGACCGTCTGTGCCCGCGATCGATGGCCGGGACAGTTTCGGCGGCAGCAGTTTCCACTCCGCCGAGTGGGATCACGACATCGACCTGACGGGCAAGCGCGTCGCGGTCATCGGCACCGGGGCGAGCGCGATCCAGTTCGTCCCTGAGATCCAGCAGCAGGTCGAGAAGCTGACGCTGTTCCAGCGGACAGCGCCCTACATCATCCCGCGCCCCGACCGCGAGTTCTCGGCACGCCATCAGCGGGTGTTCGAGAAGTTTCCGGTGACCGAGCTCGCCGAACGTGGCACCTGGTACGGCGTGGTCGAAGGGCTCAGCGTCGCATGGGTGTACGCCAAACCGCTCGCCGCCGCGATCAAGGCCATCTCGAAGTGGCATATGCGCAGGCAGACCAAGGCCAAACCGGGTCTTTTCGAGAAGGTGTGGCCGGGCTATCCGGTCGGTTGCAAGCGAATCCTGTTCTCCGACAATTATCTTCCGGCGCTCACCGAAGCGAATGTGGAGGTGACCACCGAGCGGATCGCCGAGATCACCTCCTCGGGGGTGCGCACCGCGGACGGGCGCGACCACGAGGTCGACGTCATCATCTGGGGGACCGGTTTCACCAGCACCGAGTTCCTCGCCCCGATGACCATCACGGGCGCACACGGCAGGGAACTGACGCAGGAGTGGGACAGCGGCGCGCATGCCTACTACGGCATGACCGTGCCGCGGTTTCCGAACCTGTGCATCATGTACGGCCCCAACACCAATACCGGTGGCGGCTCGATCATCTACTTCCTCGAGGCGCAGGCGAAGTACCTCGGCGACTATGTCGCCCATCTGGCGGCGTCGGGTCGCGCGCTGACGGTCCGTCCGGACGTGGAGCAGGTCTACGACGAGCGGATCCAGGCCCAGCTCACCGGGAGCGTGTGGAGCCGGTGCTCGTCCTGGTATCGCCAGGCCGATGGCCGGATCACGACCAACTGGCCACTGCTCGGAATCCAATACAAGAATCAGGCGCGGTTCGACCCCGCCGACTACGAGGTGGTGTCGCGATGAGTGACTACGACTACGACGTGATCGTCGTCGGTTCCGGTTTCGGTGGCAGTGTGACCGCGCTGCGGCTGACCGAAAAGGGTTACCGGGTGGGTGTTCTCGAATCCGGTAGGCGCTGGAATGCCGAGGACTACCCGAAGACCAACTGGAACATCCCCAAGGCCATCTGGGCGCCGCGCCTTGGCCTGACCGGACCGCAGCGGATCAGCGCGCTCGGTAAGTGCCTGGTTTTCAGCGGTTCGGGTGTGGGTGGCGGGTCGCTGATCTATGGCAATACGCTCTACGAACCGTTGCCGGAGTTCTATGGCGATCGCGCGTGGGCGCATATCACCGACTGGAAGTCCGAGCTCGCACCGTATTACGACCAGGCCGCGCGGATGCTGGGTGTGGTCGAGAATCCGCGGGTCGGGCCGAAGGACGACGTGCTGTTGCAGGTCGCGCGTGATCTGAAGGTGGCCGATACCTTCCATCGGACCCATGTCGGTGTCTTCTTCAACGAGGGTTCCGAAGGCGTCGAGGTCGATGACCCGTACTTCGGTGGCGCGGGTCCGCGCCGGGCGGGCTGTATCCACTGCTCGGAGTGCTTCACTGGTTGCAAGCACAATGCCAAGAACACCACAACGCTGAATTATCTGCACCTGGCTGAAAGCAATGGCGCGCAGGTGCATCCGTTGACCACGGTGACCTCGGTGGCGCCCGACGGTCGGGGTGGCTACCGCGTCGAGACGGTCGCGTCGAACGGCTGGCTGCGCAAGGAACGACGCACCTTCACCGCCCAGCAGGTGGTGTTCGCGGCGGCGGCGCTGGGCACCCAGAAGTTGCTGCACAAGTTGCGTGGCGACGGCACGCTGCCCGAGTTGTCTTCGCGGGTCGGTGAGCTGACTCGCAGTAACTCCGAGGCGATCATCGGGGTAACCAGTAAGTCCCGGCGTGACTTCGCCCAGGGCGTGGCGATCACGTCTTCGATCCACCCGGAGCCGCAGACGCACGTGGAGGTGTGCACCTACGGCAAGGGGCAGAACGCGCTGTTCTTGCAGACGGTGCCGATGATCGACGGTGGGGCGTTCCGGTTCCTGCGGCTGTTGCTGACGATGGTTTTGCATCCGGTGCAATTTCTGCGTTCGCAGAACGCGCACGGCGCGTCGGAGCGGTCGGTGATCTTGCTGGTCATGCAGTCGCTGGACAACTCGCTGACCTCATATTTGAAGGGCAAGCGGTTGGTGACCAAACAGGGCAGCGGGGAGCCGAATCCGGAGTGGATTCCGATGGCGCACGATATCGCCCGTCGATACGCGGCTGAAACCGATGGCATCACCGGCAATATCGCCACCGATATCTTCAATATCCCCGCGACCGCGCACTACATCGGCGGCTGCACGATCGGCGATTCGCGCGATACCGGCGTGATCGACCCCTACCAGCGCGTCTACGGCCATCCCGGCTTGCACATCGCCGATGGCAGCGCGATCACCGCGAACCTTGGCGTCAACCCGTCGCTCACCATTACCGCGCAGGCCGAGCGGGCGATGGCGTTCTGGCCCAACAAGGGTGAGCCGGATCCGCGTCCTGATCTCGGTGGCGCCTACCAGCGGATCCGTCCGGTCGCCCCGGAGCGGCCCGCTGTGCCCGCTTCCGCGCCCGGTGCGCTGCGACTGCCTGTCTGAGACGAGAGGAACTTCATGACGATCGACCAACTCACCGCGCTCGAACCCGCCTGTTCCCGGGAGGCGGCGCTGGCGCTGTTCGACAGTCTCGCGCCGGTGCCCGCGACTCAGCTCGGTGGCCGGTGGCACGGTCGCGAGCTGGCGACCGGACACCAACTGGACGGCCTGCTCGTCGCGTCAGGGTGGTATGGCAAGCAGTTCGACGGGCTCGACAGCGTGCATCCGCTGCTGTTCCGCGGTCCCGCGGGCGATATTTTCGCTGTTGATCCGCGACGAGTGCCGTTGGGCCTGGTCGGCAAGGTGCCGAGCAAGGTTGTCGACCAGGGTCGAGGCCTGCTCGGAGTGTTGAAACCGGCGTTGCGCGCCCGCGGGTACCGGGCGCGGTTGCGGGCGGTGGAGCATCGTGGGGTTGTCACCACGGCGATGGCGTACGACCATCTGCCGATCATCGATGTGTTCCGCCGGGTCGACGAAAACACGGTGTTGGGTCTGATGGACTACCGCAATTTCCCCGAGCCGTATTTCTTCGTTCTGGTTCGCGATAACCCGCACGACGGTGCCCGTTTGCCCGATTGAATCGGGGGTACGCGCCGAATACGGAGAACTCTCGTCGGAAGGAGGCCGTGCCATGACTGACTACGTTGATCCCCATCAACACAAGTTTCCCGACACCGAGCGCACGACGCGCTCGCACGCGGGTGAGTTGGTTCAGGACTCGCTCAATTGGCCGGGCCTGTTGCTCGTCGGAATCGGCATCGTGATGCTCGCGGCCACCCTGACGGCCGCCGGTTCCGGATTTGTCGGGTGGGCGGTGATCGCCGGAATCCTCAGCGGTGTCTGTTTGCTGGTCGGGTTGGGGATCGTGCTCGCCGAGCATCGCCGGATCAAGGTCGGCGAGGGGCTGCACCTCACCGATCCGTGTGGTCACTGAGGTAAGAGCTCGGAAAGGACGTCGATGACGGAACGCGCCGAGCCTGGACGGATCATCGTCGACCATTCGCATCTGTTCCCCGGTGTGGTGGTGCGCGCCGATCGCATGGCTGACGAGTTCGATGTGGTGTTCTCCGATGGGGTGCACACCGAGGCCGGCATCCTCCAGGACGACGAGGGGGTCGCGGCACTCGACGTCGTCGGTTATGCCACGGCTGCGGGCACGATGCAGCCCGGGCGGGTGTGGCCGATCACGTCGATCGAGGAGGCAGGCTCCGAGGTGAATATCAAGCTGGGGCCGTACTTGCGCTAGTGGGAAGAGGCCGGTTCGTCGTCGCTGGACCTTTCTGTGCCCAACGACTGGACCGGCGTCCATCTTTGCCGCGATGATGACGTTCATGAGCGAGCATCCCGCGCAACGGCGCACTCTGGCCGTGTTGGTCGCGGCGCAGATTTTCAGTGGCGCGGGGCTTGCCGCGGGTATCACCGTCGGTGCTCTGCTGGCGCAGGACATGCTCGGATCGACCGGATTGGCGGGGTTGCCCGCGGCGATGTTCACGGTCGGGTCGGCCGCGGCGGCGGTCGGGGTGGGTCGGATTTCGCAGCGGGCGGGTCGACGAGCGGGGCTCACCCTGGGCTATCTGACCGGTGCGCTCGGCAGTTTCGGGGTGGTGGCGGCCGCGGTGACCGGGAGCTTGCCGCTGCTGTTCGTGTCGCTGATCGTGTACGGGGCAGGCACCGCGACGAGCCTGCAAGCGCGATACGCCGGTGCCGATCTGGCGCAGCCCGCACATCGGGCGCGTGCGATCAGCACGGTGCTGGTGGCGACGACGGTCGGTGCGGTCGTCGGGCCGAACCTGACGACACCGATGTCGAATATGGCTGTGGGCTGGGGTATTCCGGCGCTTTCCGGTCCGTTCGTGCTGTCCGGGGTGGCGTATGTGCTGGCGGCGCTGGTGCTGTGGGCGATGTTGCGTCCGGATCCGCTCGTGCTCGCCCGCGCGATCGCGGAGCCCCCTGGCGAGGTTGTCGTGACGAACGCTCCGACCCGGTGGTCGGCGCCGATCGTGGCGGGGACGACGGTGATGGTCGTGACGCAGTTGGTGATGGCCGCGGTCATGACGATGACGCCGATCCATATGCAGCATCACGGGCACGGTGTCGGCGCGGCGGGGTTCGTGATCGCGGTGCATGTCGCGGGGATGTATCTGCCGTCGTTGCTGTCGGGGATGTTCGTTGATCGGTTCGGGCCGGGGTTGGTCGCCGTGGCGGCCGCGGGCACCCTGGTCGCGGCCGGTTCGGCCGCGGCGCTCGCCCCGCCGACCTCGGTGGTAGCGCTGGCGGTGGCGCTCGGGCTGCTCGGGGTCGGCTGGAATCTGGGGTTGGTCGCGGGGACGACGATGATCGCGGATGCGACGCCGGTCGCCACCCGTGCCCGCACGCAGGGCACGGTCGATGTGGGCATTGCTATCGCGGGTGCAGGCGGTGGGCTGGGATCCGGCGTCATCGTGGCATTCGCCGACTACCCAGGGTTGGCGTTCCTCGGTGCGGGGATCGCGCTGTTGATCGTGCCCGCGCTTGCCTGGGCCACTCGCCGCCCACGCATCCGCGACGAGAGTCCGATCGTGCGTATCGAGAGCTGACTGTGGGCGTGGCGATGACCGCGGATCTGCGGCGACGACGCTGCCGACCGTCAGCGCGGATCACGGCGAGTGCGGCCGCCCGCGATGGCTCATCGCGGCAGACGGTCGGACGTGGGATGATCTGGCGATGAAAGGTCAGACGAGTACCGGCCGGCTGTTGACACTGTTCGGCGGCGTGGCCCTCGTGATGCTGATGGTCAACTGGAGCCTGATGCGCGCGATCGCTTTCGCGGTGATCTGGGCGGTCGCGGCGGGTGTGCTGGTCTTGCGCGACCGGCGCCGTGGGGCCGAGGACATCGATGAGACCTCGGCCGACGCAGGCGCCTCAGACTCCGGCGAGCGCTGAGGCCAGATCCGGCACATCCAGGGCCTGCACGGCCTGCTCGCGCACATCAGGGCAACGCTGCTGAGTGACGGCATCGATCACCTCACGATTGCGGCCACCGCGACATTGATGCCGCCGTTACGCACCGCCCAGTTCTGCACCGTGGCATTGAACGACACCCGCGCGACAGTCACCCCCTGCGCACGCCAGTTATCGAGATCCGGGGCCATCATCTCGCACAGGTGCATGGCAGCCTCATCGGAGATTTCAGGTGCGCCCTCGACCGACGGTGGCAAACCGGGATCGGGTGCCTCTGTGCTGGTAGCGCAGCTGGCGACAACCAGCAGCCCGATCAACACGGACCCTCGGAGATGTCTGAACACGACGCTGTCCCTCCGGTAGAGGTCTGTCCTTGTTCAGTGCGCATGCCCGCCTCGCGACGGTCAAACAGCGGTCGACGGTCGGAAATCGCTGGGGGAGGTAGTGATTCGGGCAGGCTGGTGAGGAATAACCTCGAAAACCGGTGGAACGACACCGCTGTGTGTCATTACGATGCAGCCGAACCCAGCCATTTAGCCAAGGACGTGCCGTTGTACATCCGGTGAGACCTCCCGAGCAGTGAATTTCGCGCGCCGCGCATCTGCGCCGCGCTGCTCTTCGCTGCGGACTTCTCACCGAAAAGGGTGTACCTCTATGCTCAAAATCTGGGTGGTCGTGCCCACCTGTCTGCCCCTCATCCGCCGCCGTTGCCATGCATGCGCGTCTGCGCGTTTCCGGGCCAGCAAGAAATTTCGCGTCAACGCAAACCACAAGCTCCTCGATGCGTGGCTCCTCGCGCGCTGTATCACCTGCGGGGACACTACAAAACTCACGATCATGGAGCGGGTGAATGTGCGTTCGGTGCGTTCTGAACTGCTGGACCGGATGCATGACAACGACCCCAGCCTGACAGCTGAGTTACTCGAGGATCCGTTTGTGCAACGCCGCAATCGCATCGCTCTGGATTGGGACAATGCTTGGCGTCTCGACACCGGCGGGTCGGACCACCTCGACAGTGACCTGGTCGAGGTGTCGGTTCGCTTCGCGGCGCGGATCCCTATCCGGCCGACCCGGCTGATCGCTGACGGTTTCGGGTTTTCCCGAGGTGAGACCGAGAGATTGATCGTCGAGGGAAGTCTCGTTTCAGCAGTCCGCCTGAGCGGCAAGGTTTCCGGCGACTTCGGATTCACGCTGAAGCGCTGAGCCTTTCGTGGCCTGGTTGTCCGTTCGGCAGACCCGCCGGATGGGCAACTAGGCCAGCGATCGGCCCAAGTGCGAATCAGCCCCCCGGGACCGCACTTGCGGTCACCGGCGATCTACTCGACGGTGCCGATCGAAAGACCGTCAGATGATGGGCGCCATGCTGGTTCGCCTGAAACCTCATGCACACGAACTAATCCCATCGCGACCAACTGTTCGAGGTACATCTCGGTGCGGCCTACCGAGTGGCTCAACTTGGAGGCAAGGTCAGGAGTCGTGATCGGCGCTGTCGGGGAGAAATAGCACAAGCTGGTCAAAATCCAGTCCTGGCAATGGGTCAGGTGGTCCTCGCTCATCACGAGCCCCTGACCTGTTGTGCGCGTTCGTCGAGGACCATGCGGTTCTGTTCCACCAGGGTGGTTCGGGCACGCCGCCGACACCGACACGTGTCGACCTCACATTCCAAATGGACTTGCATCGCCCAATGGGCCTGCGCAGCCGTGAGTGGGCCGGGGTCACGACCACACAACAGGAGAGCGTTCACCGGGTCGCCGCCGTCCGGCCAGCGGGCGTGATCTGCCATTCGTCGTGCCGGTTCTTGAACGCGAAGTCCTTGCGCTGCAGCTTGATTGCGGCGCGTCGCACTTGCCATTCGGTGACCTTCACATTGAGGGCGATCGTGGAAATCGTGAGCATGCCGCCTGATTTCAGCGCGGCCAAAATCTCAGTTTCGAGCGTGATACTCAAGGGCCACCTCGGATGTGTCGGAGCGTAGAGGCTCCAAACTACGAAGCGACGCGACGATGACACCACGAACTTGCGTGAACTTGCGCCAACTTTGTCAATGGCTGGTATCTAATTGCCAGTTCATGGATGCTGAAGAGAGGGTGCGCAAGTTTGCGCACATGACTCGACTCGACAGGACGGTACGTCATGCAGTTGAAGTTCCTCGGCAATGGTGGAAGCGGCGGCGGCGGGTGCCCTGCTCTGCTCGCGACCGACACAGGTGCCTACATCGTGCAAGGGTGGGAGACCAGCGACTCAGCTGTCATCGAGATCCCGCACCTGCTCCTCGGATTCGCTGAGCCCGACACCTTCGTCGGTGCGACGATGACCGACACCGGACGGGGAACCTTCACCCTGACCGGCCGACCGGTGATCGACCGTGCCACGCTGGACCAATTGGATCTCGCTCCCGGAGAGACCGCGATCGAGGTCCCGAAGTGCGAGAGGAAGTTCTACGGTGCTCCTGCTGGAAGGTGAAGCGTTCGACAGCCTCCTCCGGTCCGCCCACCAGGAGGCATTTCATCTGGAGGTGCAAGACACCTACAGCACTCCCGACGAGACGCAACCGTTCCGCGACTTCCTTAACGGCGGTCCCGCTGATGACTATTCGTGGCTGCGGGGATGGCTGGACTTGGTCGAGGAGACCACGGTGCGTGGGGTGGCCGTTCGACGGGCGCGCGTGGTCACGGTTCCGCACACCGACTACACCCGCTGGCTTCTCGAGGTCTCCCACCAGAACGCCGCCGCGGGGGAACAAATTCGGTACCTGTCCCGCCACGAGGTAGACACCGAGCAACTGACCGTCGACGACTGGTGGCTGTTCGACCGGAACTCGGTGGCGTTCACCGTGTTCGAACCCGACGGGCGATGGCGTGGCGGTGCGTTGACCGCCGACCCGCGAATCGTGGCGGACTGCGTGCGGGTGCGGGACCTCGTCTGGGAAGCGGCAGTTCCGCACTCCGAATACCTCACCCTCGGTGCGCGGTGACCAACTCGGCCGATGAAGCGCGCGAAGCTCTCGGACTTCGGCTCCGGGAGCTTCGTCGCGACGCCGGCATCACAGCACGCCTGCTCGCACAGCTTGCTGGATGGCACGAATCCAAAGTTTCGCGCACCGAGTACGGCAAACAAACTCCGTCCGAGGCTGACTTGCACGCCTGGTGCGAACATACCGGTCGTCCCGACCAACTCCCTGACCTCATCGCGACCGTGCGCAACATCGAGGCGGCCTACATGGAGTGGAAACGCCTGCTCGGCGCCGGGACGCGACGCCGCCAGAAGATGTCGGTGAAACTCGAAGGCGGCACCCGGTCGATGCGCTGGTACGAGCCGACGATCGTGCCCGGCCTGTTGCAGACCGCCGAGTACGCCGAAGGGATCCTGTCGAAGATCATCAGCTTCTACGGCATCCCCGATGACCTCGCTGAGGGTGTTGCAGCGCGGGTTGAACGTCAACGGGTGCTGTACCGAGGTGACCGCCGGTTTTCGTTCATCATCGCCGAGCAGGTGCTTCATACGACAGTTGTCGACGATCAGGTGATGCTGGGGCAGTTGGATCGGTTGCTGACGTTGATGTCCCTGCCACGTGTCGTGCTGGGTGTCGTGCCGATGAACTCACCGTACGAGGGTCCAGCGACGAACGGGTTCGCGATCTTCGATCAGCGGCTCGTTCAGGTCGAGACGGTCACCGCGGAGCTGTCGGTGACGCAGCCGCGTGAGATCGCCCTGTACGAGCGGATGTTCGCGGTGTTGAACGACCGGGCTGTGTTCGGTGCCGGTGCCCGTGAGTTGATCGGTGAGGCTGTCCGGGCGCGCCGTTAGCGAGCTCGGCCCCATGCGCGGACCGTGGGCGGGGCATAGAACCATCGCTGCTCGTCCGCCAACTCGGCCTGCGCGGCGGCAATGACCTTGGGTGAGACGTCGAGCGCTATCAGGGTTTCGTGGACCTGCGCCCAGGTGAGGTTCCACATGCGCGCCATCGGCGAACCACCGCGAAACATCGGAATCTCCGCCTCTACTTGAACGTCGACGAGCCCCACTGCTCCCAGGTATGCGGGCAAATCCCGAGCCCAGGCTTGGTTCGCACCTGCGGTCTCGGTCGAACGTGCAAAGGCTCGCCAGACCTCCCCGAACGCGCCGGGCAGTTCATCGAGAACGCCGAGGCCATCGCCTTCCTCGAGCAAGATAACGCCGCCTGGTGCCAGCGCCCGGACCAGGCGCTGCAGAACAATGTCTCGTTGGGCAATGTGGAGCAGCACGAATCGTGTGTGGACGAAATCGAATGCGCCTTCGGGGAGTTCGTCGGTGACGAGGTCCATCCGGGCGACTTCGCCGCCTCGGTGGGGCAGATCCGTCAGGTGGCGTGGGTCAGCGTCCACTGCGAGCACGCGACCACCTGGCAATGTGACACTGCATAACCAGTGCGCGAACGACCCGCCGCCGGCCCCAGCTTCCAGACACCGCCATCCCGCCTCCACACCCAGTCGCTGCGCAAGCGCGATGCTTTCTGGGTCGTAGGCGGCGCCCAGCAGAGTGAGGCGTTCGTTTGCGAAACCCCATTTGTTGGGGAGGGTGTAATGCGGATTCCGTGGCGATGAGGTCGGCGGTAGTCCGGTCATGATCAGACGCTAATTCGAGTGATCTGGGCTGACGTCGGAACTAAGCCGTTTCGCGTGGCCGAGTGATCGAATACACAATGACGTCAGCCCGGTTCGCGTTCGGGCGCGGTCTCAACGGCCGCTTCGAGCCTCGAGACTTCGGGCGAGGCGATCCAAACTCTGCAGCACTGTTGGGCGGTCGTGATCCAGGTCGGCCAGGAGTTGCGTATGGGCCTCTATCTCATGAGGGAAGACCTCATCGATCAAAGTGATTCCGGCTGTAGTGAGGTGGATCAAGGTCGATCGTCGATCGGCCGGATTCTGGGCACGGGCGATCAGTCCCCGCCGCTCGAGCTTGGCGAGCGTCTTTCCGACACCTGCCCTGGACATTCCGAGATGCTCCGCGAGTCGGATCGCGGTGAGCGGCGGGTCGGCATATCGCAATGGAACCAGTAGCCCGACCTCTGCGGTGCTGATACCTGCCTCGGCGTAGATGTCCTCCACGGCCCGGTCGAGCAGAGTGGAGATGCGCTTGATCTGGGCTACCACCACCATGGCGGAGGTATCGAGCTCAGGATTTCGGACACGCCAGAGATCGCATGTCCGGTCTCGCAGTGATTGCTCGGCCATCGGCGCTCCTTTTGTAAACTAGTTAACAATTCGGTACGTTCAGAAGCGTACCCGGACGGCGACACTGCCGTGAGGAGGGAGCTGATCGAGGGGGATCCATGGGTTATGACGTTGCGGTGATCGGCGGGGGTGCAGCAGGTCTCAGCGCTGCACTGGTCTTGGCCCGATCCCGTCGCCAGGTAGTTATCATCGACTCCGGTGAACCTCGAAACATGGCTGCCGAGACCACGCATGGGTTCTTGACCCGCGACGGCGCGACACCGGCGGAGATGCTGACCCTCGGCACGACAGAAGCGCTCCGATACGGTGCACAGTTGCTGACCGGTCGAGTCGTTGACATAGACGTGGCGGACGGCGGCTTCGCGGTCGAAACCGCGACTGGACAAGTCATTACGGCGCGGTCCGTTGTCCTGGCGACCGGCTTACGCGATGAGCTGCCTACGATCCCCGGAGTTCGAGAGCAATGGGGCAAGGGAGTCCTGCACTGCCCGTACTGCCACGGATATGAGGTGCGAGGCGAACCGCTTGCAGTTCTGGGTGGTGCGAACAGGATGTTCTCCGTGCATCAAGCCTCGCTGGTGCGTCAATGGTCCGACGATGTCACCTTCTTTCCGCGAGAGATCGACCTGTCCGGCGATGAGCGTCGCCGTCTGTCCGCGCGTGGCATTCGAGTCGTCGAGGAAGATGTCGTGCAGGTTGTCGTGCGTGACGGTGAACTGCGCGGAGTGGAAGTCGAATCGGGACAGGTCATTCCACGAAGAGTGATCTTTGTTGGGCCGTGTTTCAGCCCCCGTGACGAGTTGCTGACCCGGCTGCGGTGCGCGGTAGGCGACGATGGCTGGGTGGCTGTCGATGCCACCGGCCGCACTAGTGTGCCGGGCGTCTGGGCGGCGGGCAATGTCGTTGATTCGCCCGCGCAACTGATCCACGCTGCGGCCGCGGGATCCAAAGCTGCGGTGGCCGTGAATCACTATCTGCTCGAACAAGACATCGAGAGTTCACTCATGATCGCTGGCTAGTCGGGGTCCCGCCGTGGCCACCAGATATCCGAATGTAGCGACGACTCGTTGCATGTGCAGTTCGTAGGCGGAAGGATCGGCGCAGGTATCGGTCTGGTGAGAGGGGTGGGCCCATGACGTCGGAGTTGGATCCTGCGGCTATCGAGATCGGGAGTTTCTTCGCGCAGCCGCCTGGGGTGGTGTGGCGGGCGTTGACGGAGCCGGGGTTGCTCGAGTTGTGGTTGATGCGGTCGGTCGGGTTTTCGCCCACTGTCGGAACGCATTTCATTTTTGTGGTTCCCTCCACGCCGTCGGCGGAGATCGCGTGTGAGGTGTTGGTGGTGCGCGACGGGGAGCAGTTGGCGTTCAGCTGGGTCGATCTTCGGGCGGAGCGGCCGGCGCGATGGGTGCTGGATTGGACGATTCAGGCGCAGGGGCGGGGGACTCGGTTGTTGTTGACGCAGACGGGGTTCGATATCGGGAACAAACGGCAGAAGATGGCGCGCAACGCGTTGGAGCGGGGGTGGCGGCGGACGGCGATGGGACGGTTGCGGGATGTGCTCGAGGCCGAGGCGTCGGAATCGTGGTGAGTGCAACCGGTGACCGGTGATCGTGGGTTCGGTTAGCGTTCGGCGGTCGGGTTCGGTGGTTAGGAGGGTGTGTTGACGGTCGACGTCGATATCGCGGTGCATCCGCTGGATGATCCGGTGCGGGCTTCGTTGCGGGGGGAGCACAGTCGGTTCGCGCAGTGGGCGGGGCGGATCGGGCGTTATGAGCCGGAGGTGGCGCGGTTCGTCGGGCATCCGGTGGTTTTGGACGGGCAGGATTGGGCGGATCTGGGGGCCGTGCTCGGGTCGGGCGGAAGTGCTGGGATACGTGGGGCTGGGCATGTTCTGCCGGCGGGATGGGCGGTGCTTGCCGAGTTCGACACGGTGCAGATGGAGGGTGCGGGGTTGCGGGTCGCTGTGGATTCCGAGCTCGAGATACTCACTGCCGCTGAAGTTCCCGAGATCCTGGAGTTGATCGCGCGCACCGAACCGGGGCCGTACGCGCCGCGCACCATCGAGATGGGGACCTATCTGGGGTTGCGGGTCGAGGGGCGGTTGGTGGCGATGGCGGGGGAGCGGCTGCATCCGCCGGGGTGGACCGAGATCAGTGCGGTGTGCACCGATGCCGAATTCCGGGGTCGGGGGATCGCGTCGCGGTTGATTCGGGCGGTCGGGGCGGGAATTCGGGTGCGGGGTGAGACGCCGTTTCTGCATGCGGTCGCGCACAACACGTCGGCGATCAGTTTGTACGCGACATTGGGGTTCACCGTGCGAAAGAAGTCGAAGCTGACGCTGGTGCAAGCGCCGTAGATCAACGGGTGTCGGCCAGCGTTGCCAGCAGGGCGGGCAGGGCGGTGCCGATGGGTTGGCGGATGACCTCGTCGGCGAGGTTGTCGTAGGGGGTGGGTTCGGCGTTGATGATGATCAGGCGGGCGCCGTGTTCGGCGGCGACACCTGCCAGCGACGCGGCGGGTTGGACCTGCAGGCTGGTGCCGACGGCGATGAAAACGGTGCAGGCCTGCGCGATCGCCATGGCGTGCCCGAGCACCTCGGGGTCGAGTGCCTGGCCGAACATGACCGTCGCGGTTTTGAGGATGCCGCCGCAGCGCAGGCAGGCGGGGTCGGGTTCGCCCGCGGCGATGCGGTCGAGGGCCTGTTCGGTGGTGGTGCGGTCATCGCAGGACGTGCACAGCACGGTGCGGGCGTTGCCGTGCAGTTCGAGGACTTTGCGGTCGGGCAGGCCGGCGAGCTGGTGCAGCCCGTCGACGTTCTGGGTGATCACGCGCACCGCCGTTCCGGTCGCGGCCAGCGTGGTGACGGCCTGGTGCGCGGGGTTGGGCTGTGCGCGCCAGGCGGGGTGTTCGCCGCGCATGAGCCAGGAACGGCGGCGGATGTCGGGATCGGTCATGTAGTAGTCGTAGGTGACCAGTTTCTGGGCGTCGGGGTCGCGCTGCCACAGGCCCGCCGGGCCACGGTAGTCCGGGATTCCGCTGTCGGTGGAGACACCGGCGCCGGACAGGATCGCGACGAGCTGCTTGGTCATGGGATCCAGCGTAGGGCCGGTCGAACACCGCGGTCGACGGGATTCAGGTCGTTGGACTGTCCTATCTGACTATTGGACGCTAAAGTCTGCCTGGAGTGGACTACAGCGAAAGGTGGCGGACGAATGACGTCGGCAACGGTCAAACAGCAGGTACTCGAACTCGGTGGGGCGTTCATGATCTCGCGCGAGGCCAGGGCGTTCGGGGAGACGACCGGGGTGGCCGGATTCCACGGCGCCTACACGCGGGGCCGTGGCGGGGTGCTCGGTGATGTCGACGCCGATGTGGTGAGCGCGGCGTTCGGCTTCTTCGAACCCGGATGTGTCCGTGCCGCTTGGGAATCGGTGCAGATGCCCGCCGCCGAGGCAGCGGTGGACTACCTGGGCGCGTGTCGCGACTTCGGGCAGCGCAAGCTCGTCGCGTTCGAACAGTCCGACCGGCTCGCCGAGTTGCTGCGACGCGTGGTCGATGCCGCACCCTCGACCGGGTTGCCGTTGTTCGCCGGGTGGCGGGCGATGCCGGTGCCCGAGGACGGGCGGGCCGCGGTGCTGCAGCTGACGCACGTGCTGCGCGAACTCCGCGGCGGGCTGCACCTGGTCGCGGTGATGGCCAACGGGCTCACCCCGCTGCAGGCGATCCTGGTCGCGGGGTCGCCGATCCTCGACGGTCCCGGCCACGCGAAATTTCTCGGCTGGGCCGAACCGTTCGAGACGGTCACCGACGATATGCGGATGCGCTGGGAGGCGGCGGAGACACTGACCGACGAACTGATCGCCCCCTGCTTCGACATCCTCGACGAGACCGAGCGCGAGGACCTCGCCGCGCTCATGCTCGAAGCGCACCGAGTCGCCTTGAGCCGCTAGGACATTCAAGAACCGATGACGTCGCGCCCGCGGCCCACGATCAGTGGGTCGGCGGTGCCGACGATCTCGAGATCCTTGTTGTCGTAGTCGAACCCGCTCAACACGTGCCGCATCGCGTTGAGCCTGGCGCGCTTCTTGTCGTTGCTCTTGACCACGATCCACGGCGCGTGGTCGGTGTCGGTGTGTTCGAAGTTCTCTTCCTTGGCCTCGGTGTAGGAGTCCCACTTGTCGAGCGAGGCCAGATCCATCGGCGAGAGCTTCCAGTGCCGCACCGGGTCGACCTGGCGGATGGCGAAGCGGGTGCGCTGCTCCAGTGGCGAGACCGAGAACCAGAACTTGACCAGGTCGATGCCGTCGTCGACGAGCATCCGTTCGAACAGCGGCACCTGCGACAGGAAACGGCGATGCTGTTCGGGTGTGCAGAAATCCATCACCCGTTCGACACCCGCGCGGTTGTACCAGGAGCGGTCGAACAGCACGATCTCGCCCGCGGCGGGCAGGTGCTCGACGTAGCGCTGGAAATACCACTGGGTGGACTCGCGCGCGGAAGGCTTTTCCAGTGCCACCACCCGGGCCCCGCGCGGATTGAGATGCTCCATGAACCGTTTGATGGTGCCGCCCTTGCCCGCGGCGTCGCGACCCTCGAACACGATGACGACGCGGCGCCCGGTCGCCTTCACCCAGTTCTGCAATTTCAGCAGTTCGATCTGCAGTAGTCGCTTGTCGAGGTCGTACTGCAGGCGGGAGAGGCGCTCGCCGTACGGGTAGCCCTCGCGCCAGGTGTCGACGACGAGGCCGCCGGGTTCGGTGAGCAGAATCGGATCGTCGTCGTCGCTGTCGTCGACGGTGAATCCGGTGGTGTCGGCCAGGTTCACGACGGTCGCGAGATCGGCGATCTCGCTGACATCACGGGGGATCGGACGAATCTCGACATCGGTCATCCCTGCGACGCTAAGTGATGTGCGTGTCGCCCAGATGAACGCGTGGTGCCAGGCCGGGCGAAGCCCTCATGCGAACCCGGCCGCACCACGAATGGGCAAGGTGCACAATCGAAAGATGTTCGACTCAGCAACTCGTTCGGCGGCACCATGACCGGGCGCAATGGTCGACGCCCCGGTTCACCGACGGCGCTGCGAGACCAGAACCGGGTGCGCGTGGTCGAGGAGCTGCGCAGACAGGGGCAGGCCACCCAGGCCGACCTCGCCAGGGCGACCGGCCTCGCCCCCGCGACGATCTCCAACATCGTGCGTGATCTCGCGGGCGCGGGCAGTCTGCGCATCGAAAAGCGCAGTGGCAAACGCAATTCCGTGCGGTTGACCGGGGGATCGGGGTTCGTTGTCGGCCTGGATCTCGGGTACCGCCACCTCACCGTCGGCATCAGCGATCTGACCCATCACGTGGTGGCGCAGGCACGCACCGAACTGCCTGTCGGTCTGTCGGCGGACCACGCGATGGACCAGGCCCGTGGACTACTCGACACCGCGCTCGACGACGCGGGCATCGAGCGTGACGCCGTGGTCGGTGCCGCGATGGGACTGCCCGCACCGGTCGACCCCACGACGGGTCGCGTCGGCGCACCGTCGATCCTGCCCGGCTGGGTGGGGGTCGATGCGAGCGCGCTGGCCGCAACGGCTTTGGCGTTGCCGGTGCGCGTCGTCGTCGACAACGACGCGAATCTCGGTGCGCTCGCCGAACATCAGTGGGGGGCCGGGTCGGGCACGACCGACATGGTCTATCTGAAGCTGTCGGCGGGCATCGGCGCCGGGCTGATCGTGGGCGGGCGCCTGTACTGCGGGTTCGGCGGCACCGCGGGCGAGGTCGGCCACACCACGGTCGACGAATTCGGTGCGGTGTGCCGGTGCGGCAATCGCGGGTGTCTGGAAACGCTGGTGTCGGCACGTCATGTGCTCTCGTTGCTGGCCCCGACCGAGGGTGATCTCTCGATCGAGGAGGTCGTGGGCCGGGCGGTCGCCGGTGATCGCGCGTTCGTGCGCGTACTCGACGACGTCGGCAGGCAGGTCGGCACCGCCGTCGCCGGGATGTGCGGCGTCCTCAATCCCGAACTGCTCGTCCTCGGTGGCGAACTCGCCCAGGCCGCCCAGATCCTGATCCCCTCGATCCAGCAGGTGGTCGATCGCTGCGGGGTGCCCTCAGCGGCGGCCGCGCTGCGTATCCGCCCCGCGGCGCTCGGCTCCCGAGCCCATCTGCTCGGCGCGATCGCGCGGGCGATCGCCGACGCGGACCATTCGGTGTTCATTTCCTGAACACCCAACACGGCGATCTGGGCTCGATACCGTGAATTCCTGCAGATGACACCTCATTCGGGGCACACTGTGATCTGATTCACGCCGCTACTCGTGAGGCCATGCTGCCTCGCCGTGGAGAGGACGATGCCGATGCATGATGGAGGCTCCTTCACCGACCAGTCCGCCCTTCCCGACGGCGAAGGATCGTCGGGTAGTCGGGTGATCCGGATCGCATCGGTCGCGGCGCTCGGCGGATTGTTGTTCGGCTTCGACAGTGCCGTGATCAACGGCGCGGTCTCGGCGATCCAATCCGAATTCGATGTCGCCGACGCGGTTCTCGGCTTCGCGGTGGCCTCGGCCCTGCTCGGTGCGGCCGCGGGTGCGATGACCGCGGGCCGGATCGCCGATCGCATCGGCAGGCTCAAGGTGATGAAGATCGCCGCGGTCCTGTTCTTCATCAGCGCCGTGGTCACCGCCTTCGCTCCCGACGTCTGGGTTCTGGTCGTCGGCCGGGTGATCGGCGGTGTCGGTGTCGGCGTGGCCTCGGTCATCGCCCCGGCCTACATCGCCGAGACCTCGCCCGCGCGCATCCGCGGCAGGCTCGGATCATTGCAGCAGCTCGCGATCGTGCTCGGCATCTTCCTGGCGCTGCTGGTGGACTATGTGCTCGCCCACCTCGCGGGCGGTGCGAGCGAGACGCTGTGGTTCGGGCTGGACGCGTGGCGCTGGATGTTCTTGTCCATGGTGGTGCCCGCCGTGGTCTACGGCATGCTGGCCTCGACGATTCCCGAGTCGCCGCGCTACCTGGTGGCCACGCACAAGATCGGCGAGGCGCGGCGCGTGTTGTCGATGCTGTTCGGTGCGAAGAACCTCGAGATCACCATCGGCCGCATCGAGGAGAGCCTGCGCAGCGATACCAAGCCATCGTGGCAGGACCTGCGCCGTTCGGGGGGCGGGCTCTACCCGGTCGTGTGGGTGGGCCTGATGCTGTCGGTGTTCCAGCAGGCGGTGGGCATCAACGTGATCTTCTACTACTCGAACGTGCTGTGGGAGGCCGTCGGCTTCGAGGAATCCCAGTCGTTCCAGATCAGCGTGTTCACCTCGGTGGTCAACATCGCCACCACCATCGTCGCGATCATGCTCATCGACAAGGTCGGACGCAAACCGCTGCTGCTGACCGGCTCGATCGGCATGACCGTCACGCTGGCCACGATGGCGATCTGCTTCGGCGCCGCCGACCAGGTGCCCGACGCCGAGGGGGTCATGGAGCCGCACCTGACCGGTGCGCTCGGCCCGATCGCGCTGGTCGCGGCCAACCTGTTCGTCGTCTTCTTCGGCATGAGCTGGGGCCCGGTCGTGTGGGTGCTGCTCGGTGAGATGTTCCCGAACCGGATCCGTGGTGCGGCGTTGTCGCTGGCCGCGGCGGGGCAGTGGGCGGCGAACTGGGCGATCACCGTCTCGTTCCCCAGTCTGAAGACCTTCTCGCTCGGTTTCGCCTACGGGATGTACGCGGTGTTCGCGCTGCTGTCGCTGGGTTTCGTGGCCAAGTTCGTGCCCGAGACCAAGGGGATGTCGCTCGAGGACATGGACGAGGCCGCCGGTTTCGAACGCCCTACCGCCAGCGCCTGATCATCACCCGCTCGACCAGTGACCGTGGCGGGTCACCATCGACGACGAGGAAGGCTGCGCGATGTACCTTGCGGTGTACCGGTCGCCGGCGGAGACGAGCCGGCTGGTGAAGGCATACGGCGCCGAGGTGGTGGGGCCGTGAACGCACCAACCCGGACGAGCGGCATCGAGACCTGGTCGGTGGTCGAGGACGGCTGGAACCCGCAGCGCGCCAACTACTTCGAGACGATCTTCACCGTCGGCAACGGGCGCCTCGGTACCCGTGGGTCGCTCGAGGAACGGCACACGGGGGCGTTGACCGGCACGTTCATCGCCGGTGTCTACGACGCGTACGACTCGCCGGTCATCGATCTGGTGAACGCGCCGGATTGGCTCGACAGCGAGGTCTTCGTCGACGGTGCGCGCCTGGACACCGAGTCCGCGCAGGTACTCGAGCATCGTCGTGAACTGGACCTGCGCAGTGGAGTTCTGCACCGCGATACCGTGTTCGGGCTGCCCGACGGCGCGCGGGTCCGGCTGCGGACTCAGCGGTTCGCCAGTACCGCCGATCGGGACCTGTGCTGTCTGCGGATCGAAGTGAGCTGCCTGGATCGGGCCGGAGAGGTGACGCTGCGGACCGGTATCGATGCCAACCGGCGCAATCTCGAACGATTGCCGACCTATCGCGAGCAGACCGCGTTCGGCTATGAACGCAAGTGGGACAAGTGGGCCAAGTCCACGCACCTGGTATCGGTCGCTGCGGGATTCGACGGTGAGGTCGGTGTGATCGAGAGCCGCACCATCGACAGCGGGGTCGATCTCGCTTACGCCTTCACCTGCTCGGCCGACGGCGGGCGGCGTCAGCACCGTTCGCGGCACGACGCCATCGAAGTGGAGTTTCGATTCGACACGGGCGCAGGCGAATCCGTGCGGGTCGACAAAATGGTCGGGATCGCCACCAGTCGCGACTATCGGTCGGTGAACCCGCCACGGGAGCGCGCGGTCGACACCGTCGCCCGGGCAGGTTCCTTCGATACCGCCGCGGCGGCGAACCGGGCGGCGTGGGATCGGCTGTGGGCCGACGCCGATTGCGAAGTGGTCGGCAACGACCGGGTGACCCAGGCGCTGCGGTTCGCGATCTATCACCTGCTCATCGCCGCTGACCCCGATGACCCGACCGTGAGCATCGGCGCGAAATCGCTGTCCGGCGAAGGCTATCGGGGGCATGTCTTCTGGGACACCGAGGTGATGTTGCTGCCGTTCTTCCTGTTCACCCAGCCGCGCGCGGCCCGCGCGCTGCTCGGCTACCGCCACCACACCCTGCCCGGTGCACGGGAAGTGGCCGCCGAGAACGGAACCGGGGGCGCTCGCTTTCCGTGGGAATCGGCCGATACCGGACGGGAGGAATGTCCGCAGTACACCGCGGACGGCAAAGACCGTTTCTACACGCGCGAAGAAGAACTCCACATCACCGCCGATGTGGCCTACGCGATCATGCGGTACGCCACCGTGACCGGTGATGACGACTACCTGTTCGGCGAAGGCGCCGTGATCCTGTTCGAGACCGCCCGCTTCTGGGTGCAACGGTGCGTCGAAGAGGGCGATGCGCTCGTGATCCGCACGGTGATGGGACCGGACGAGTTTCATTCCCACGTCGACAACAACGCGTTCACCAACAAGCTGGTGCACTGGCATCTGCGGCAGGCGGCGGCGGTCTATGAACGGATGTCGCGGGAATGTGGCGAGCAACTGCACGACCTCATGGCATCGATCGGGCTCGACCCGGGTGAACCGGCGCAGTGGCTGGCCACCGCGGACCGGCTGCGGGCCCCGACCGATCCCGACTGCGGTGTCATCGAACAATTCGACGGTTATTTCGATCGCACGGACGTATCCATCGTCGAATGGGACGACAACGATATGCCGCGATACCCGGTCGGCTGCGACCCGTTCAACTGCGAGACCACGTCGCTGCTCAAACAGCCCGATGTGGTGATGCTGCTGCATATGCTGCCCGACGAATACTCGCTGTCCACGCGGCTGCTGAACTACGAGTTCTATGAGCGGCGCACGATGCACAAGTCCTCGCTGAGCCCGTCGATCCACGCGATCGTGGGTTTGCAGGTCGGCGATTCCCGCACGGCGGAACGGTATTTCGGGCGGTCGGCGTTCGTCGATCTCGACGACAACCAGGGCAATACCGAAGAGGGAATGCACATCGCGTCGGCGGCGGGCACGTGGCAGGTCGCGACGCACGGTTTCGGTGGCTTCCGGGCCGCCGCCGACGGGGTGCGTTTCTCGCCCGCGCTGCCGCCGTCCTGGCATCGGTTGCGGTTCTCGGTGCACTGGCGGGGGCGCACGGTGCGGGCCGATCTCGGGCGTCGGGAGGCGCGATTCGAGTTGGTCGGCGAGGGGCCCGAGGTGGAGATCACCGTGTGGGAGCGGCCGGTGACCCTCGAACCCGGTGTCGTGGTCGTGGTCGAGGCGTCATGACGCGCGTCTTCGATGCGCAGGCAGTGCTGTTCGATCTCGACGGCGTGCTCACCGACACCGCGGCGGTGCACCGGCGGGCGTGGTCGGCGCTGTTCACCGAGTACCTGCCGCGGGTCGCGCCCGAGGCGGCCCCCTACACCGACGCCGACTACTTCGAATTGGTGGACGGTAAGCCGCGTGCGGCGGGCGTGCGGTCGGTGCTGGACTCCCGCGGCGTGCGAGTGCCGGACGGGGAGTCCGAGGACCCGCCCGACGCGCAGACCGTGAATGGCCTGGGCAACCGCAAGAACATCTGCTTCACCGAGATCATCCGCGGTGACGGTGTCGAGGTGTTCGAAGGGTCGTTGCGTCTGGTCGAGGAGCTCGCGGCCGCCGGTATCCCGATGGCGGTGGTGTCGAGCTCACGCAATGCGGTGCTGGTGCTCGGGACCGCGGGTCTGCTGGACCGGTTCGCGGTGGTTGTCGACGGTGTGCTCGCCCAGGACGAAGGCCTCGCGGGTAAACCGGCACCCGACATGTTCCTCACGGCCGCACGGGTTCTGGGGGTGGATCCGGCACGGACGGTGGTGATCGAGGACGCGGTGTCCGGGGTCGAGGCCGGGCACCGGGGCGGATTCTGGGTCATCGGGGTCGACCGGGGGAGCGGACCTTCGGCGTTGCGCGCGGCCGGCGCCGACATCGTCGTCAGCGACTTGGCGGAACTGGTCGAGCATCAGATCCGGTGACGTAGGTCGTCGATCGTGCTGGTGTCATCCCACCGATGTGCGCCGTCTAAGCTGCGGCGGCGTCTCGATCATGACACTGTGCTTCGATCAGGTCAGTTGTCCAACAGAGCTACTACCCAGAAGGTGAGCATGCACGATCAGTTCTCGTCCGGAATCGGCCGTCGTGAAGTTCTGGCCGGGGCGGCCGGTGTCGTCGCGGGCGTGTCGTTGGTGGGGCTCACACCCGCCGCCGCGGTGCCTGCCGAGGTGCCCAAGTTCGCCCCGAAGGCCGGGCGCAGTGTGCGGGTGCTGATCACCGGCGACGCAGGCACCGGTACCCGCACCCAGTGGGCGGTCGCCGACGCGGCCCGTGCGTTCCACGCGCGTGAACCGTTCGCGATGGCGGTGGGACTCGGTGACAACATCTACGACTCGGGTCCCAGCGGCCCCGACGACGCCCAG
The DNA here is from genome assembly GCF_042754695.1 of Nocardia sp. NPDC059195. Taxonomy (NCBI): domain Bacteria; kingdom Bacillati; phylum Actinomycetota; class Actinomycetes; order Mycobacteriales; family Nocardiaceae; genus Nocardia; species Nocardia sp. NPDC059195. The sequence continues at coordinate 173,590 of NZ_JBHZBG010000001.1, forward strand.
TTCGCCACGAAATTCGAGGATCCCAATGCGGGACTGGACTTTCCGTGGGCCATGGTGCTCGGTAACCACGACACCTCCGGCGTATTCCCCGGTGACGGCGGCTGGCTCGCACGCGGCAATCACGAGGTCGAATACCACGCGAAGTCTTCGCGCTGGTGGATGCCGAGCCGCTACTACTCGGTTCGGGTGCCCGAACAGAACCCGGTCGTCGAGTTCTTCGTGCTCGATCTCAACCCGCTCGCGGCCTACATTCCGCCACTGCTCGACCCCTACTGGGCAGTGGACGGACCGTACATGAACGCCCAGCGCGCCTGGCTGGACGGCGCGCTGGCCGAATCGACGGCGCAGTGGAAGATCGTGTGCACCCACCACCCGTATCTGAGCAACGGGCCGCACGGCGACGCGGGCAACTACGAGGGCCTGCCGATCGAGCCGCTCAACGGCGTGCACGCCAAGCGCTTCTTCGAAGACCACGTGCTCGGCAAGGTCTCGTTCCTGCTCTCGGGCCACGACCACACCTTGCAGGTGCTCGATCCGACGCCGGCGACCAAGGGCACCCGCCAGATCGTGTCGGGTGCGGCGGGTAAGACCTCCGGTGGGCAGCCGCGCCTCACGACCGGCGCTCACGCCGCGCTGTTCGAAACCCAGCACGAGCTGGGATTCATGGTCATGGACCTCGCGCCGGATTCGGTGAATTTGCGCGTGCTCACCGTCGACCCGGCCTCGGGCGCGAGCACCCAGGTCTTCGACCGCCGGCTCGGCTGAACTCGACCGCCGGCGGTGGCAGGAGGATGATCGAAGGATGGGTTTCTATACCGATCGGATCCTCCCGCACATCGTCGACAAAGTGTGCGGGGTCGCCCAGAACGGGCCATTACGTGAACGGGCATGCGCCGCGTTGCACGGCACTGTCGTCGAGGTCGGCTTCGGGTCGGGCAACAACATCGGGTTCTATCCGGCCGAGGTCGAGCGGGTCAGCGGGGTCGAACCCGCGGACACCGCATGGAGAATCGGTGCCAAACGTGTTGCGGCGAGCGCGATTCCGATCGAACGTGCCGGTCTGGACGGACAGTCGCTACCGTTTTCCGACGCCACCTTCGACACCGCCCTTTCCACCTTCACTCTGTGCACCATCCCCGATGTGACAGCGGCACTCGCCGAGATCCGCCGGGTACTGCGACCCGGTGGCACCCTGCACTTCGTCGAACACGGACTCGCGCCGGAGGAGTCGGTGCGGACCTGGCAGCACCGACTCGACCCGATCCAGCAGAAGATCGCGGGCGGCTGTCACCTCAACCGCGACATCGCGGGCCTGATCACCGACGCGGGCTTCGAGATCGCCGAACTCGACCGGTTCTACCAGCCGGGCGCCCCGAAAGCCTTCGCGGCGTTATCCCTCGGTGTCGCCGGCCGTCCCTGAGATCGCCTGCCGACTACCACAATTCGACCAGCGGTGCCTGATGTTCGCGCCGCTGCCATTCGTCGGTGACACGGCCCAGCCGGTGCGGTGCGGCGATACTGCGCATGCCTGCGATCTTGTCGTCACGCAGCTCCAGGATCGCGACGCCGAGGACTCGATCGTCGAGCGTGACGAGCGCAGCCGGGCAGCCGTTGACCACGACGGCGTGGATCGAGGGTGAACCTCCGGCGAGTCGGCGCTTGGCCGGCGTCGGTGTGAAGCCCGCGCGCACCACGTTGGCGAGCCGCTGCGGGGTCGCGTAGTGGATCAACTTGGCGGCCAGCCCCCCGACGCCGTCGGAGATCCCGGTCGCGTCGTCGGTCAGCAGCGCGATCAGCCGATCGGTGCGGCCCGAGGTGGCGGCATCGACGAACGCCGCGACGATGCGCCGCGCGGCACCATGGTCGATGCGGGTGGCGTTGCGGGCGACGGTGATTCGCCCACGGGCACGGTGGAGGTGTTGCTGACTCGCGGAGACGGTGATGTCGAGGATCTCGGCGATCTCTGCATGGCGGTACGCGAAGGCCTCGTGCAGCACGTACACGGCGCGTTCGACGGGCGAGAGCCGTTCCATGAGGGTCAGCACCGCCAGGGTCACCGATTCGCGCTGCTCGACGGTGTCGGCGGGGCCGAGCATCGCGTCGCCGTCGAGGAGTGGTTCGGGCATCCAGGTGCCGACCGCACGTTCGTGGCGCGCCTTCGCCGACCGGAGCCGATCGAGGGCCAGATTGGTGACGATCTTGGTCAGCCATGCCTCCGGCACCTCGACGTACTCGCGGTCGGCGGCCTGCCATCGCAGGAACGCGTCCTGCACCGTGTCCTCGGCGTCGGCGGCCGAACCGAGCAGGCGGTAGGCGATCGAGGCCAGCCGGTTGCGGCTGGCCTCGAAACGCGCCACGGTGGCAGTGTCCATGGGCACGACTCTAGGTCGCTACCAACGCATGCGGTCGGTCGGTGGCCGCGCGGTATCGGCGGCTCGGCATACCGAACGTCGGGTGCCTCAGGCTCCAGGGGTTGACCCCGAGGATGGCCGCTTTGAGGAGTGCGGCCGTCCGGCCACGCAGGGCCAACGACTTCGACCGCGCGTCACCGTCGACCATCTGGAAGAGCCCGTCCTTGCGGCCGAGGCTGATGTGGTTGCCCACATACGACAGCGAGGTCGTCGAGATCGTGCGCCCGGTCCGGTCCCCGACGATCGAGGCCGTCGCCTGCATACCGGTGAATCCCGCGGAGGCGCACGACATCGGCAACGGTTGACCGTTGTCGCCGATGACGAAGGCACTGTCACCGGCGGCGTAGACGTCAGGGTGCGAGACCGACCGCATCTGACGGTCGACCGTGATCTGGCCGTTGGGTTCCACCACGAGACCGCTGGCCGCGGCGATCGGATGCACGGCGAACCCGGCGGCCCACACCGTCGCATCGACGGCGAAAACAGTGCCGTCGGCGGCAACGGCGCCCGCCGCCTCGACACGCTCGACGGTGGTGTTCTCGTGGACCGTGATGCCGAGCCGGTCGAACGCATCGAGCAGATGGCGGCGGGCCTTGCTGCCCAGCCAACCGCCGAGCTCGCCGCGGGTGGCGAGGCCGACCTGAAGCTCTGGATGGGATTCGGCGATCTCGGTGGCGGCCTCGATCGCGGTCAGGTTGCCGCCGACTACCAGGACCTTCGCGTGCGCGCCCAGATCGTCCAGGCGTGCGCGCAGCCGCAGCGCGGCCGGGCGGGATGCCACGTGGAAAGCGTGCTCGCCGACACCGGCGACGTCATGGTCGTCGGCGGTACTGCCGAGCGTGTAGAGCAGCGTGTCGTATTCGAGCCGGTCGATGTCCGTGCCGTCGGCAACGGTGACAGTCCGGTGCTCGACGTCGACGCCGGTCACCCGCGCTACGCGAAGCCGGATGCCGGTGCCGGCGAAGACCTGCGCCAGCGGCAGCCGGCGCAGGTCTTGTCCGGCCGCGAGTTGGTGATTGCGCAGCCGCTGGGCGAAATCGGGTTCGGCGTTGACGACGGTGATCTCGAAATCGCCGGAATGGAGTCGGCGGGCCAGTGCTCCGGCGGAAAAGGCTCCGGCGTATCCGGCCCCGAGGACGACGATGCGGTGCTTCATGATTCGCTCCTGTCTGCTTCGCGTGCACCCTGAACGCGACAGCACGCGATTTCCTGACAGGATCGATCAGTGACCTGGGTCACTGTCAATGGGTGACCCTTGTGCGGCGCGTACGGGGAAGGCCCGCGTTCGGTCGGTGCGACGTTGTCAGCGGTCCGCGGTGGTGGTGGTGAGGAATTCGGTGATGGCGGTGGCGACGGCCGTGGGTTGGTCGAGCATGGACAGGACGTAGGCGTCGTCTATTTCGACGAGACGGGAGTGGGGGATCAGGGCGGCCAGGCGGGCGCCGTGGGAGCGGGGCATGACTTTGCCCGCGGAAGACCAGAGGATGAGGGTTTCGCCGGGGAAGTGTTGGAGGGCTTCGGTGTTGGTGATGAGTTCGCGTTTGTCGAAGCCGGAGCGGGTGTAGGCGAGCAGGTCGGCGCGGATGCGGGGGTCGCGCAGGCCGGGTTCGGTCCAGGCGTGGACGAGGGTGTCGGGGAGGGGGTATTTGGCCATCCAGCCGAACATCAGCGGGCTGCGGCGTAGCCAGCCGATGCGCATCTGGCGCAGGGCCAGGGCGACGCCGCCGGGCAGGGCTGAAGCGAGGGTGGCGGTTTTGCCCGGAAGGCCGGGCGGGAAGTTGTCGAAGGCTTCGCTGGGGAAGATGATCAGTCGGCCGACGCGGTCGTCGAGGCCGTAGGCGGTGAGGAACAGGGCACCACCCCAGTCGGAGTGCACGAGGGTGACCTCGTGCAGGTCCAGCGCGGTGAGGAAGTCGGCGACCAGTTGGTTGAGGCCGCGCACACTCAGGTCGGTGCCCGGCCGCAGCGGTTCGGGATGGGCGCCCAGGGGCAGGTCGGGTAGGACATAGCGGAAGCCGGTGGGTAGGTGGTCGATGACCGAATCCCAGACGGTGTGGTTCATCAGCAGCCCATGGAGCAGGACCACCGGGGGTCCGTCACCGTGTTCGCGGTAGTGGATCCGGCCCGCATCGAGTTCGACGGTCGGCATGACATCCTCCCTTGCGCTCCACGGCTAGAGCATTCACTCTAGTGCGTTTGCTCTAGTCTGGTGGGGTGAGCGAGCAGATGTCAACGAGTACCCGCGAGCGCCTGGTGAGCGCGGTCGCGGAACTGATGCGCGTGCACGGGTACAGCGCGATCACCGTCAAACAGATCACCGCCGCCGCCGATGCGCCGATGGGGTCGCTCTACCACCACTTTCCGCAGGGCAAAGTGCAGATCGCGGCCGAGGCGCTGCGCAGCACCGGCGCGGTCTACATCCAGCTGCTGCCACTGCTGATGGACCCACACAAGGACCTGCGGGTGGCCGTGCCCGCCGCGTTCGACGACGCCGCGCGCACGCTCGAGGAGTCCGGGTGGATGAACATGTGTCCGGTCGGCACGGTCGCGGGGGAGATCGCCGACAGCGAACCGGCCTTGCGCGAGGTCGCCGCCGAGGTGATGCGGGACTGGATCGACCAGGGCACAACATATTTCGCCGACCGCGGAGTCGCGGAATCCGCAGCGCGCGAGCTGATCGTGGCCATGCTGGCCGCCCTGGAAGGAGCGTTCATTCTGGGCCGCACCCTGCGCTCGGCCGAACCGTTGCGTGCGGCCGGTCGAGCGATGGCGGCGCGGGTGGATCTCGTGCTCACCGAGCGCGAGGGCTCTGCCATCGATCGTTGAGCACCGCCAGACGCCACAGTGGCCGTGTCACGGGCCCTGTGACACGGCTGTGGTTGCGCGAGTAGATATTTCATCACGCAGCGGCGAGCGCTCCGGTGATCTTGCGGGTCATCTCGACCATCGTCGGGTTCGGCTGAGTCTGATAGAGCTGGGCGGTGTCGATGGCGACCACGATGGTGTTGCGGAAGTTCTCGGCCTCGACCGGGTCGTGCTTGCCGAGCAGGGTCATCGCCGCGGTGAGGGCGGGCAGCACCTGATCGGCGAGTTCGGCGACCGACGAGCCGCTCAGTGCGATACGTCCGGACTTCGCGGCCAGGATATGTCCGACCAGACCGGTCGCTGACGACAGCGCGATACTGCCGGTCGTGGCGATCTTGTGCGGCTTGCTGGTCGCACCGCCCGCAGCGGCGAGGAGGGAGACCGCACCGTACGCGGCGGTCCGCAGGGTGGCTTTTTCCTGGGTGGTGAGGGTGGCAGACATGGTGGTGTGCTCCTGGGGTTCTGTTGGGAGGGAAGGGGATCAGTGCTGGGTCAGTGGGTCGTCGCGGTGCCGGCGATGGTCTCGATCTCGCGGACGGCGTCGGCGATGGCACGGAAGTCCTTGCGCAGGATCGCACCGTGGTTGCTGGCGACCTTGGCGCTGACGCGGATGTTCGGGTTGCGGACCAGTACGTCGTCGAGGCCGGCGCGGATCTTCTCCTGCTCGTCGCCGCGGCTGCCGAACGAGGTGCCCGACGCGACCACGTACCGCACCGGGGCGGTGATGGCATCGAGCACCGGTCCGAGTGCGCTGACGCTGGAGAGCTTGCCGAGTTCGATATTGCTGTCGGCCTGCTGCTGCGCGGTCAAACGGGGTGCCAGGCCAGTCGGGCGAGCCAGCGGCAGCACCCAGCTCAAACGCTTGAACAGCTTGCGAATTCGCAGCTCCATGGCCTCGTCGAGCCAGTCGTAGGGGAACGCGCCGTCGACGAGGACGGCGCCGAGGGCGCCGTCGGGGTTGCGGCTGGTCCAGTGCGCACCGAGGTAGGCGCCGTAGGACCAGCCGACCAGGATCGGCTTTTCGGTGATCCCCCTGGCCGCGAGGATGGCGTCGATGTCGCGCACGCAGGTGTCGAAGGAGTAGTCGGCCGACTTCTTCGACTTGCCGCGGGCCCGCTCGTCGAAGGTGATGTGGCGGTAGCCGGGGCCGAGCTCGGCGATGACCTTGCGCCAGTAGCCCTGGGTGGCGAACTGGCCGTTGAGGTAGACCACCGGGGTGCCGGTGCCGCCGGTATCGGTGACGGCCAGTTCGGTGTCATCGATCGACACCATGCCGGTCCAGGCGGTGGCGGTCGGGCTGGTGGGGTTCGGGGAAGTCATTGTCATGTCCTTGCGTTGCGATGTTCGGGCTTTACTGAATGATTAAGACCATAAATTGCGTTCACTAGTCTGTCAACATCAAACATCACCGAAAAGCCATGTGAAAGCGCATAGATTCAGAACTATTGCAATGAACATGACAGTGAATGCAACGAATGATCACGTTGCACTTTGCAATGAGATGAGGGTGAATGCATACTTGGTGCGGTACGGGTGACGAGCCGAGTACCTGCCGACAGAGAGGTGACCAGTAGCGATGCCAGGAGGCAGACTCACCGACGTGGACCGCAGGCACATTGCCGCGGGCCTGGCCGACGGACTCGGATACGCCGAAATCGGGCGGCAGCTGGGTCGGCCCGCCTCGACCGTCATGCGCGAGGTCACCCGCAACGGCGGACCCGACGACTACCGACCCGAACGCGCACAAGAAGCCACCGAGCAGCGCGCGCGCCGGCACAAACAGGCCAAGTCCCCGGCGCCGCCGATCCCGGACAGCGCGCACGGGCGTGACCCCGAAGCGGTAGCGGAGTTCACCGAGTCGTTCACTGCCCTGCTCATCGAGCAGGGTCTGCCGAGGATGGAAGCCAGAGTGCTCGCCTGCCTGCAGATCACCGACTCGGGGGCACTCACCGCCGCCGAACTGGTCGAACGGCTGCGCGTGAGCCCCGCCTCCATCTCGAACGCGGTGGCCTTCCTCGAACAGCAGGGAATGCTGCGCCGCGAACTGGTCCCCGGCGCCCGGCGCGAGCGCTACGTCATCGACGACGACATCTGGCTACGCAACCTCGTGGCCTCCGTGCAGATGCAGAACGCCCTGGCCGCGATCACCCGGCGCGGAGTCGAGATCCTCGGCCCCGGCACTCCCGCGGGCGCGCGTTTCGAACAATCGGCCGAATTCGTCGTCATCGTGGGCGCGGCGCTGCGGCAGGCGATGGAACAGTGGCGAGAGCGATTGGCCGAGCGCAGCGCCGCACGCGAGTAGCGAATCGCGCCGCCACCCACGTGCGATGCCGCGGTGCGTCCGTCCGCACGAAACGACCTCTACGACAGGTGAATACGCCGTCTAACGATCACGGTGGAGGACCACGCGGGCGACCAGTGCTCGGTGATCGGCGCCGGGCAGTGCCACGGTTTCGACGGTTGTGGCGTGCGCGTCGGCGAGAAGGAAGTGGTCGATACCGACTAACGGGGGTACGCGTTTGTCGGTGGGGTAGGTGACCAGATGGCCTGCGCCTGCTTGTGCGGCGGCATCGGCGAAACGGCCCGATGCCATGGTGCGGAAGCGTGCGTGATCGTAGGTGGCGTTGAAGTCGCCGCCGACGATCGCCGGGCGGTCGGTGGGGGCCCGGCGCAGGATCTCGTGCAGGCGGGAGAGCTCGTCTGCCCAGACGCCGGTGTCGTAGACGGGCGGGACAGGGTGGAAGGCGTAGATCGCGACCGGGCCGAGATCGGGGATGGTCGCGGTGGCCGAGATCTGGTTGAGGACGTACCCGTCGTATTCGACGGTGTCGGACAACGGGAACCGGCTCCAGATACCGGTGCCGCTGGCCGTCTGGCCGGGAGCGAGGTAGCGGTGGGGCAGGAGCTGGTCGAGGCCTGCGCGAGACAGAGTCTCGACGGCCGGGCGGGTGAGCTCGTTGACGGTGAGAATCGCGATGTCACGGGTACGCACCTGGTCGACGAGCGCGCCCGGATCGGCACCGTCGAAGAGCAGATTGGCCTGCATCGCCATGATCGGATGTCCGTCACCGCCGGTCTGCGCGACATACAGCGGCGCCTGGGTCGCGATACCCGCGCCTGCCACGACCACGGCAACCCCGGTCGCGATCCACTGCCTGGTCACCGCGAAACCGACGACGCCGATCACCGCACCGCCCATCAGATACGGCGCTCCCGAAGCCGCCAGGACCAGCGGTTCCAGCGGCCACCGGTTGACATGCAGTCCGATCCCCGCGGCCGCGACCAGCGTCGCCGCCACTGACAACAGACGGACACCGCCCCGAACTACCTGCGCTCTCACTTCGTCAGCAAAGCACGCGTCGGGAATGGATGCGAATGCGTGCCCGTGTTCGGATCCGGGGAGTTCTGCTCACACCGAGTCTGTGGCACCGAGCAGCGGCGCAAGGGTCCAGAGCATCGGAGGTGGCGCGTCGGGTGCGCGAATGGTGGTAGGAAAGGGGGCGTGTCGGCATCTGGCGAGAATTCTGGTTCGAACGGGCGGTCCCGTGCGGAGGACGAGGTGGTGGAGCTGGTCAGCAAGCTGATCCAGTTCGACACCTCCAATACCGGCGAGCTGGCCACCACCAAGGGCGAGCGGCAGTGCGCCGAGTGGGTGGCACAGCAACTGCACGAGGTCGGCTACGAGACCGAATACGTCGAGTCGGGTGCGCCGGGGCGCGGGAATGTGTTCGCGCGGTTGCCGGGCGCCGATTCGAGTCGCGGCGCGCTGATGATCCACGGGCACCTCGACGTAGTGCCCGCCGAGGCCGCCGACTGGAGCGTGCACCCGTTCTCGGGTGCGGTGCGCGACGGCTACGTGTGGGGGCGCGGCGCGATCGACATGAAGGACATGGTCGGGATGACCCTGGCCCTGGCCCGCCAGTTCAAAGCCGAAGGCACAGTGCCGCCGCGGGATCTGGTGTTCGCGTTCCTCGCTGACGAGGAGAACGGCGGCAAATGGGGCTCGCAGTGGCTGGTGGACAACCGGCCCGACCTGTTCGACGGTGTCACCGAGGCGGTCGGTGAGGTCGGCGGGTTCTCGCTGACCGTGCCGCGGCCCGACGGCACCGAGCGCAGGCTCTACCTGGTGGAGACCGCCGAGAAGGGCCTGGGCTGGATGCGGTTGCGTGCCAAGGCCCGCGCCGGGCACGGGTCGTTCCTGCACGAGGACAACGCGGTCACCATTCTCGCCGAAGCCGTCGCGCGTCTGGGCCGCCACACCTTCCCGGTGGTGCTCTCGGATTCGGTGGCCGAATTCCTCGCCGCGGTCAGCGAGGAGAGCGGGTTGGCCTTCGACCCGCACGGACCCGATATCGAAGGACAGCTGGCCAAGCTGGGCACCATCTCGCGCATCATCGGCGCCACCCTGCGCGATACCGCGAATCCGACCATGCTGCACGCCGGATACAAAGCCAACGTCATCCCGCAGACCGCGGAAGCCGTGGTCGACTGCCGGGTCGTGCCGGGGCGGCAGGCGGCGTTCGAACGCGAGGTCGACGAGCTGATCGGACCCGATGTGGAGCGGGAATGGATCACCAAACTCGACTCCTATGAGACCACTTTCGACGGACACCTCGTCGACGCCATGAACGACGCGGTCCTGGCCAATGACGCACAGGGGCGCACCGTGCCCTACATGCTCTCCGGCGGCACCGATGCGAAAGCGTTCGCGCGCTTGGGGATTCGCTGCTTCGGTTTCGCGCCGTTGCAGCTGCCGCCGGAGCTGGACTTCACCGCCCTGTTCCACGGGGTGGACGAACGGGTACCGGTGCAGTCACTGGAATTCGGAACCCGGGTGCTGGAACACTTCCTTCTGCACAGCTGACCGGTTCTCGGCCGCCTCGATCTGGACTGACCAGAGGGTGCGACGAAGGAGTGCCCGGCGGGAGGGAAGATCGAGGGAACAGGCCGAGAACCCGCGGCGCCAGCCGCCAACAACACCGAAAGGTCCTCATGAGTTACAACCCGTATGGCGCGCTGCCACAGGTGCCGTCGTTCACCGTCACCTCCGCCGATATCACCGACGGTCAGCCGTTGGCCAACGATCAGGTATCGGGGGTGTTCGGGTCGGGCGGCAAGGACATCTCACCGCAGCTGAGCTGGTCCGGATTCCCGGAAGAGACACAGAGTTTCGCGGTGACGGTGTTCGATCCGGACGCGCCGACCGCCTCCGGGTTCTGGCACTGGGCCGTCGCCAACATTCCCGCCTCGGTGACCTCGCTCGACGTCGGCGCGGGCAGCGAGGGTGGCAGCTTGCGCGCCGGTGCGGTGACCCTGCGCAACGACGGTGGATTCCCCGGCTTCGTCGGTGCGTCCCCGCCGAAAGGCCATGGCCCACACCGGTATTTCGTGGTCGTGCACGCGGTCGACATCGGTGAACTCGAGATCGGACCGGACGCGACGCCCGCCTACCTCGGGTTCAATCTGTTCTTCCACACCCTGGCCAGGGCCACCCTGATCGGCACCTACGAACAGCACTGAGACGCACAACAGCGGTGGCCCTGAGACTTCCAGGGCCACCGCTGTTCTCGCAATCACTTCACGTTGATGACATGCCCCGGTGGTGTCGCGGCATAGAGCTCGGTGATGGTCTCGGCGTACTTCTTCGAGATCGGGGTCCGCTTGAGCGACATCTTCGGGGTCAGCTCGTCACCGCCGGGCTCCCACAGGTTGTCCACGATCACGAAACGCTTGATCTGTTCCACCCGGGAGAGCTTGCGGTTGCCCGCGAGGATCGCTTCCTTGACCTCGTCGACGATCTCCTGACGCCGGGCCAGCTCCGCGTGGGTGGCATCGGTGGCGCCGAAGTCCTTGGCGCGCAGCGCCGCCACGTCGGGATCGAGCATGATCAGGGCGGTGATGTAGGCGCGGGCCTCGCCGATCGCGACGGCCTGGCCGATCATCGACGAGGCGGCCTTCATGGCGTTCTCGATATTGGAGGGGGCGATGTTCTTGCCCGCTTCGCTGATGATCAGTTCCTTCTTGCGGTCCACGATGCGCAGATAGCCGTCGGCATCGAGGGTCCCGATATCGCCGGTGTGCAGCCAGCCGTCGTCGTCGATCGCCTCGGCGGTCTTGTCGGGCATATTGCGGTAGCCGGGGGTGATGATCGGGCCGCGCAGTAGCACTTCACCATCGGCGTCGAGGCGCAGTTCGCACCCGTCCATCACCCGACCGACCGAGCCGGGGCGTGGCTTGTCGAGCTCGGTGTAGGTGCCGACGCCCGCGGTTTCCGACATCCCCCACACCTCTGTGACGGCGAAGCCGAGGCCGAGGAAGTACTCGAGGGTCTCCGGCGGTACCGGCGCGGCACCGGAGGCAGCGCACTTCAACTCCGCGAACCCGAGCGCCTCACGCAGCTTGGACAGCACGAGGGTGTCCGCGATCTTGTGCTGCACGCCGAGCAGCAGCGAGCTCTCACCGGTCAGGTTCGCCTTGGCCTGCGCGACGCCGACACCGATCGCCCAGTTGGCCAGGACCTTCTTGACCGGGCTCGGCTCGACCGCGAGCTTGTTCTCGATACCGGTCTTGATCTTCTGCCACACCCGCGGCACACCGAAGAACACCGTCGGGCGGGCATCGGGCAGGGCGGCGGCGATCTCGCGCGGGTCGGTGACGGTGGTGATCTGGATGCCGGTGAGCAGGCTCATCGCGTGCGCGGAGATGCGGTCGGCGACGTGGGCGGCGGGCAGATACGACACGGCGCGGTCGTCGAAACCGACCGGCAGCGGACCCGAGACCAGGCCGACGACCTGGGCGATCACATTGCTCTGGGTGAGTTCGACGCCCTTGGACGGGCCGGTGGTGCCGGAGGTGTAGATCAAGGTGGCCAGGTCGCCGGGCTGGACCGCCTGCCAGGCCGCATCGAAATCGAAGTCCGGTTCGGGGTCGGATTCGAGCTGGGCCAAGGTAACGGTGCCTTCGGCGGTGCCGTCGACGATGATCGTGTGCTCCACAACGGCACCCGAGGCACGGATCGTGTCGAGGAACGCCTGTTCGGTGATGACCACCTTGTTGCCCGCGTTGGCGAACACGTGCGCGATCTGTTCGGTGGAGCTGGTGTTGTAGACCGAGAACGGGATGGCGCCCAGGTGCAGGGCGGCGGTGTCGATCAGGTTGAACTCGGGCCGGTTGGTGAGCATGATGCCGACCGCGTCGCCGTGGCGCACCCCTAGTTTCGCCAGCCCAGCGGCCAGCGCACGCACCCGCTTCGCATACTCGGCCCAGGTGATCTCCTGGGTGCCACCGACCGTGCGCAAGGCGATCTGGTCGGGCCGCAACGCGGCGGTTTGCTGGAAGGCGGCGGGCACGGTGTGCACCGTGACCCCGGAAGCGTGCGCGAAACCGATGTCTGTCATATCCCTGTTCCCATAGGCCGAGCTGGATACCGAGCCAATGCGAGTGAAGCTGTCTCGTTATCTCGAGGCAGAGGCGTCGGCAGTGGCGTGGCTCACTTATCGTAACCGGACATACGGGATTGTGAGGGGGGTTACCAGCGACGTCGGATGCGCATTCGGTGCCACCACCGTGGCAGGTCGCCGTCCGCCTGCGGGTTCGCGACCTCGGCCGTTGCGGTGGGCAGTGGTGCCCAGGGCGCGTAATCGCGCGGGATCATGTGCTTGCGCCGGCGCACCTTGGCGTCGAGGTAGCGGCGGCCGCGCTCGGTGCGCAGCTGGATTGCCAGCGGGATGACCTCGACCGCGATTCCCGCGTCGGTCAGCGCGCGCACCTTCTCCGGGTTGTTGGTGAGCAGACGCACCTGCGTCATGCCGAGGTCGCGCAATGTTTTCGCGACCAGCTCGTAGCGACGGGTGTCAGGGTCCAAGCCAAGCCACTCATAGCTGTCGAAGGTGTCGATATCGAGCTGCTCGCTGGTCCGGTAGCCGATGGCCTTCCAGATCAAACCCGCGCCGCGACCCTCCTGCTCGAGGTAGACCAGCACGCCGGCGCCTTCGTCCTGGATCAGGTTCATAGACATCGCCAACTCGGGGCCGCAATCGCAGTCGTCGGATCCGAGAGCGTCGCCGTAGAGGCAGCGCGAATGCACGCGCACGAGGGGTTTGTCGCCGAGGTCGCCGAAGGCCAGGACGTAGCCGCCATCGGTCGGACTGTCGATGGTGTGTACCTGCACCTGCATCTGGGTGCCGTTGCGGCTGAATTGATGCACCGGTCGCAGATCGTCAGCGCCGCGTCCGGGTGCCGTTTCCGGCGTTGCACGGACGGGATCGGTGATCGTCAAGCGCTCCTCCGAGGGCTGTTCCGGCATCGGGAAACCCGCTGCGTGGACGGCGTGTGCATAGCAACGGCGCGACTCTACTCGCGGTGTGTCGTACGACACGTCAACTGGGGGTCACATCGGGGTTACGTGTGCCGTCGGTGCAGGTTCACCTGTCGGTCCACTTCGCTCACGTCGGGGAAGACGGTCGAGACCGCGGCGAGCTTCTGGGTGGGTTGCATCGCCCCTGTGCACCACTCGAAATCGGCGGCGGTGAGAGCGTCTTCGGATTTCACCACTCGATAGGCGAGCGCTGCGGCGAACGCGGCGGCCGCGCCCATGGCGGCCTTGAGGATCGGCGGGAAATGGTCGACAACGATGTCGTCGTCATCGGAGTACACAGTGCACGCGAAGCCGTCGACGGCGCACACCGTCGAGACACCGAGGCCGCGTAGGCGCCTTGCTGTATCGGCGAGGGAATCGGTGTCGACCTCGGGCAGCAGCGCGTCGAGTTCGGTGGTGCTGCCCACGAGATAGTCGACGACATCGAGGAACGTATAGAGCCCCTGCGGCGTGGCGAGACTCGGGGCGGCGCACAGGATCACCTGCGGGCGATCGGTGAGGCCCCGGATGAACGCGAGGATCCCTTCGATGATCGCCGCGGGTTGTTCGAAGGTGAGTACGACGACGGCTGAATCCGCAAGCGCTGCGCGCACGGTCTGCTGATCGAGGTCCTCGGTCACCAGCTGCATGTGGGGGTCGCGACACCCGATCAATCGAACTTCGCCGCTCTGGGTCATGATCACCGCCGTCACCAATGTCGCGGCGGATGGCACCTCTTTGACCAGACTCTTGTCGACGCCGTGCTCGGTGAGCAGCTCAAGGATGCGTTGCCCGTTGTCGTCGGAGCCGATGGCGGCGAGCAAGCGGACATCGAGCCCGAGTCGTGCGGCGGCAACGGCCCTGTTCAGGCCCTTTCCTCCGGGAGGTCCGGCGAACGTGCCCTCGACCGGAGAATTCCTGGCCGGGAAGGTTGTGACCCGATAGAGGTGGTCGATCACGGCAGCGCCGATGACCGTGACGACTTCGCCGGGTGGCAGCGGTGCGGGTTGAGGTTCGAGGGGGCGGTACGTGGCCGCCGTCGGTTCGGCGATCAGCAGCCGTGCGAGTGCGGCCAGCGCTGCGTGCTCGGCGCTGGTACGTAGGCGCTTGACGGTCGGCGCGTCCGAGACCATGTCCACGCCGATCGCCGTGTGTAGTTCGGTCCAGTGTTGTGCCAGGTAGACGCGCCGGGCGCCGAGGTTGACCGTATAGAGCTGGTCGGGGTCGATTCCGGTGATCGACGGATCGCGCAGCAGACCGAGCGCGAGTGTCGCGTCGGCGATGAGCCGTTCGCTCGGGGGCAATTGCCGGGCTGCGTTTCGCAGGACCGGCAGCACCGCATCCTCGCGGGAAACACCCGTTCGCTGTGCGCGTCGCGCCACCACGGGCAGCTCGAGAACGGGAGCGGCACCGATTTCGGTGTGCCGCAGGCGATCCGCGCTGAGCCCGGAGAACTTGGCCAACCGCGCGAGGGTGCCTCGCAACACGTCCGTGCGTGGATCCTGCGGAACCGTCGGCAACGGGATCGACCTCCAGAAGTCGAGACAAATGTTGGTTTACCCACCGGCGCGTCGGGCAATTACCAAACTACAGGGGCAATTGACTGAAGCGAAGGGCAAATGCCACACTGGAATTGGCGAAACAGCGAGTTCACCAGGACATGGCGAGCTCGAGGTGCAGTCAGCGCCCACCGCTGATGCACGTGCCGAACGCGAGATGACGGGCGCGTTCCGCATCTGGAGGAACTGGGAGCGTGAGCTCCCCTTCTGGAATCGGAGAATCCGATGACCATTCACCTGACCCCGGACGACATGCGCAGCACCCGGAGCCCTGAATACGCCGTGCGCGTGGTCGCGGACTCGGAGACCTGGCAGCTGAGCTGGCTGCCCGAACGCGAACTCACCCGCGAACAGGCTTACGCGGGAATGCTTCTCGACGAGCTGATCAGCGATGCCGCTGCCACCCACGACCGCATGGCGCACGCCCAGATCAGCGCCTACGCCGATACCCTCGGGATCGTGTGGGAGCAGGCGATCATCCGCCTGTACAAGCGGATGATCGCGCGGTTCGACAACGGCGACCCCGAGGAGGCGGCCTATCGGGCGGTGCCGTCGGGCGGTCCGCGTACCGCGCCGCAGTTGTTCGGGCACGGCAACGCGCAGCGGCGCGTCTACTTCGGGTAGTTCAGACCGAGGGGGCGCGGTGTTCGGCGCCGACCGCGTCGGACAGGCAGGCGTAGCCACCCGCACGCAGATTGGCGGCGATGGCACGGTGGATGCGGGTGGTCCAGAAGGGGCCGCCGTAGATGAAGCCGGTGTAGCCCTGCAGCAGGGTGGCGCCGGCGAGGATGCGGGCCCAGGCCTGGTCGGGGGTTTCGATGCCGCCGACCGAGATCAGGACCACCTGGTCGCCGACGCGGGCGTAGAGGCGGCGCAGCACTTCCAGGGACCGTTCGGCCACGGGGGCGCCGGACAGGCCGCCCGCGCCCATGGCTTCGACCTCGGAGGCCGGGGTGTCGAGCCCGTCGCGGCGGATGGTGGTGTTGGTGGCCACGATGCCCGCCAGACCCAGCTCGACAGCGAGGTCGGCGACGGCGTCGATGTCATCGTCGGACAGGTCGGGGGCGATCTTCACCAGGACCGGCACCGAGACACTGTCGAGCACGGCCTGCAGGATCGGGCGCAGGGATTCGACGGCTTGCAGATCACGCAGGCCGGGGGTGTTGGGGGAGGACACGTTGACCACGACGAAGTCCGCGAGCGGGCCGAGTAATCGGGCGCTGGTCGCGTAATCACCTGCGGCGGCATCGGGTTCGGTGACCTTGGTCTTGCCGATGTTCGCGCCGATCGGGACGGTGGGGTGCGCGCGGTGTAGTTGGGCGGCCGCGGCGGCGGCGCCATGATTGTTGAACCCCATCCGGTTGATCAGGGCATGGTCGGCGGGCAGCCGGAACAGCCGCGGTGCGGGATTGCCGGGCTGGGCGTGGGCGGTGACGGTGCCGATCTCGGCGAAACCGAAACCGAGTGTGCCCCAGGCGTTCGCGCCGTCGGCGTTCTTGTCGAAACCGGCGGCCAGGCCGAGCGGTGCCGGGAAATCGACGCCGAAGGCAGTGGTGGCCAGGATCGGGTCTTCGACCACGGTGAGCTTGCGGGCCAGCCAGCGGGTCGGCGGGAACCAGGTGGCGAAACGCAGTGCGGCGAATACCAGGTGATGCACCCGCTCCGGCGGGATCAAGAACATCAGGCGTAACAGGAGGGCGTACATGGTCGGCTCACAATCCGGGTTCGGGCACAGGCAGGACGGCATTTTTGCGGCGGCGCAACAGCACCCGGCGGCTGCCGTCGGTGTAGGCGCGCACCCGGGACAACTCCCAGCCACCGAATTCGGCCTGGATGGCCAGCCGCATCGAGGCGGTGACCCGGTTGACCTCCGGTGGCAGCCGCAGAGGTACGTATTCGTAGTCGTCGTTGCTGGTTTCCCAGCTCGGCGGTATCGCCGAGCGCGAACTGCGAGGCCTGGTCATCACTGCCCTCTCTTCCGCTCGTCCGCGCCGATCCGCTGCAGGCCATCGCCCACGGCCGAAGCCACGAACAGGTCGCCGGTGCGTTCGTCGACAGCCATCGAGTCGGGCTGGCGCAGCGTCGCGAGCCTGGCCACCTCGACACCGATGCCGGTCGACAGGTCGTAGCCGACGACCTCGTTGCTCTGCGTGCTACTCACCCACACCAGCTCCGAACGCGGGTCGTAAGCGAGCGCGTAAGGCGACGATGATACCGGGAAACGCTGGCGCAGCACGAGCGGACCGGCCGAGTAGACCAGCAGTTCGCTACCCGCGGTGTCGGCCACGATGATGCGGCCGTGCGGGTCGGTGATGGCGTTGGTGGCGCCGTCACCCGCGCGCAGCATCAGGCCGAGCGCGTCCTTGCCCACGGCGACAACGGCGGTTTGCTTGCGATCGAGGACGGTGATGTTCTCGCCGGTCAGCGCGATCGCGTCGGCCGAGACGAGGCCGGTGATCGTGCGGGTGACCGCGCCGTCGGTGTCCAGTTCGCGCAGGGTGCCGTCGGCCGTACCGACGACGAGCGTGCCGTCGGTGCGGGTTTGCACGCTGTGCACGTCACCGTCGACGGGGATCTCGGTGAGCGCGCCGGTGGTCGCGTCGACCCGCAATACCCGGTTGGCGGCGGCGACGAGGACTTCGCCCGGCTTGCCTTGGGCCAGCGACACGCCGGCGGCAGGCAGGCTGACCGTGCGCGGGGTGGTCGGCGCGGCGGGGTCGATCAGCGCGAGTGCGGTACCGGCGGTGTCCAGGGCGGCGAGGCGGCCGGTCGAGCTCTCGGCGAGCAGGGCTTTCGCCGCGGCCGCCGGGAAAACCTGACCGGCCGGGTTCGCGGCAGCGGGCGAGACGGCCGCGGTGGCCGGGGGCCTGGTCGGGACATCGGGACCGCCGTCTTCACCGCTGCACCCGGTCAACACCACCAAAACCGCCGCGCTGACCAACGCAGAGGCGACCGAGCCACGAGGGCGCATGCACCGAACTCCTTCAATCCGCACGAGGTGACTCCCTTGATCACCATCTGACCATGATGACTCACCAGTAGCTTCGACCGGGTGCTCGCGTCGGAGGTGTCGGTGACCCGCGTTACTGTTGACACGTCGACACATTGATTGCCACACACCGGCAGGAGATCCCCACGATGACCGACCGGACACCAGCGGGTTTCGGCATCGATGACATTTCCGTCGGACCGTTCGCGCACGGTTTCGGCACCACCGACGACGGCCACCCCTTCGCCTTCCGCACCCACCGCGCCACCCTGACCGTGCAGATCTACCGCGCCGACCTGGGCGATGCGGTACCGGGATCCGACGACGTGGTGGCCCAGGCGCAGGCGCAGGTCACCGACATCGACCTCGGTGACGAACGCAGCGTCAGCGCGTTCGTGCGCGATCTGCTTCCCGACGCCAACCCCGTCGCCGCGGTCGCGACCGGTGACATCTCCACAGTTCGCGCCATCCTGGGACGGATCAGTGCCGTCATTGATGGTATGTAGATGGTGATGTCTTCCACACTTTTCGCCAGGGCCGCTGCGGCCACCGCCTGCCTCACGGCCCTCGTCGCCCTCGCCGCGTGCGCGGGAACCGCCGACGAGGCCTCGGTCGACGCCGCACGGTCTTCGGCCAACGCCTCCCTCGCTTCCTCCGTCGCGATCTCGGCCAGCAAGGCCAATGTGCCGCTGCCGACCGCCCAACAACTCGACGCGCAGATCAAACGCGCGCTCGACCCGAGCCTGCCCGATGTCGAACGCACCGAGCTGATCGAAGACGGCGCGGCGTTCTCCGACGCCATCCCCGACATGTACAAGGCGCTGCGCGACAACCCCCACGCGGTGTACGGCGTCGTCGACCCGGTGTTCGACAACCGTGACGGCACGCTCACCGCGACCATGCGCCTGGACAAGGACGGTTCGGGCGCCAATGTGCGTACCACCATCGTGCATTTCGTGCTGCTCGACGGGAAGTGGAAGATCTCGCGCACCGACCTGTGCGGCATCCTGCGCTCGGCCGACTATCGCACCGCCGCCTGCGGCTGAGATGCGCGAATCTCGATCCATGCGGTGGGGCAGGTTCGTCCACCGCCACCGATTCCTCGTGCTCGGCTTCTTCGTGCTGACCGTGCTGGTCTCGGGGTGGTTCGGTCGCGACTTGGCCGACCGCTACACCCAGGAGGGCTGGTTCGACGAGTCGAGCCAGTCGGTGGCGGCGTCCAAACTGGCCGACGAGACCTTCGGCCGCGACACCGACGGCGATCTGATCGTCATCTACACCGCCCCACCCGGCACCACCGTCGACGATCCCGCCGTGCGCGGACCGGTGACGGCGGCACTGGCCGACCTGCGCGAGCAGTACGGGGAGCGGATCCACAAGATCGACAGCTACTGGGACAGCCCGTTCTCGGCGAACGCCTCCGACCCGACCAAACAGCACGCGTTCGCCAGTATCGGGCTGGCAGGGGGCGGCGGGACCGCGACGGTCAACAATTATCTCGCGTTGAAACCGCACCTGGACGCCGGTGTGCCCGGCGGTGGACCCGGTGGGACCACGGTGCAGCTGGCGGGGCTGCAGCCGGTGGTCGAGGGCATCAATATCGGGATGCAGCACGACATCAAGCGCGCCGAGATCATCGCCTTGCCGATCGTGGCGATCCTGCTCTACTTCGTGTTCGGCGGGGTGATCGGCGCACTGCTGCCGGTGCTGATCGGTGGACTCACCATCCTCGGCACCTCCGGGATCTTGCGGGTGCTCACCGCCCAGATCGAGGTCAACGTGTTCGCCAGCGCGGTGATGACGCTGGTCGCGCTCGGGTTGGCGATCGACTACGGACTGTTCACGGTGACCCGGTTCCGGGAGGAACTGGCCGCCGGACGCTCCGTCGAGGACGCGACCGCACGCACCGTCGCCACGGCGGGGCGCACCGTGCTGTTCTCGGCGGGGATCATCGCCATGAGTCTGGGTGCGCTGTTCATCTTCCCGAACGGGGTGCTGCGCTCGGTGCCCTACGGCGGCATTTCCGCGGTGATGCTGGCGGCGCTGCTGTCGGTCACCGCACTGCCCGCCGCGTTGAGTATCGCCGGACACCGGATCGACTGGCTGGGCTGGAAACGCTTCTCGCGCAGCAAGACCGAAGCTCAGATCGATGCCGGGTTCTTCTCCCGGCTGGCGCAGTGGGCGATGCGACGGCCATGGGCGGTGGTCATCCCGATCGTGCTCGGTCTGCTGGCGTTGAGTATTCCGTTGCGCCACATCGAGTTCGGCGGCATCAGTGAGAAATACCTGGCCGCCGACAATCCGGCGCGGGTGGCCCAGGAAGACTTCGATCGCCTGTTTCCCGGATTCCGCACCGAACCGTTGAAGCTGATCGTGGTCGGTGCCTCGCCGGAGCAGTTGGGCGATATCCGGTTCGAGGCCAATCAGATTCCCGGGCTGACCGGGCGGTTCGAACCGGCGGCGCCGACCAAGGACAACGTCAATGTGCTCTCCGCCGGGCTCGGTGACAAACGCGACGCCGACCGGGTGATCGATGCGCTGCGTGCGCTGCCCGCGCCACCGGGCGTGCAGGTGATGGTCGCCGGTATCCCCGCGCTCGAACGCGACAGCATCAACGGCTTGATCGACGGGCTGCCGCTGCTGTTAGCGATCCTGATCGCGGCGGCGCTGGCCTTGATGATCGTGGCGTTCCGGTCGGTGATCCTGGCGCTGAAGGCCGTCGCGATGAGTGCGCTCAGTTTGGTCTCGACCCTGGGCGTGCTGACCTGGATCTTCGTGGAAGGACACGGGTCGCAGGCATTCCAGTTCACGCCCGGGCCATTGATGTTCGCGGTGGTGGCGTTGATCGTGACGGTGATCTTCGGGTTGTCCACCGACTACGAGGTGTTCCTGCTGTCCCGGATCGCCGAGAAACGCGCCGCGGGTGCCGATGCCGCCGAGTCCATCCGCTACGGCGTGGCCCACACCGGCGGGGTGATCACCTCGGCGGCCGCGATTCTGATCGTGGTAACCGGGGCGTTCGGGTTCTCGGATCTGGTGCTGATGAAATACATCGCCTACGGGATGATCGTGGCGCTGGTCATCGATGCCACGATCATCCGGATGGTGCTCACCCCGGCGCTGCTGAAGATCATCTGGAAATAGCCGCCTCAGAACTGCGGAAGTAGGCCGGCTTTCACCGGGGAGGATGTCATGTGCCGATGATGCCGAACGGGTTGCCGTCGGTGTCTTCCAGGACGCAGATGCGGGTGCCGGGGCTGACTTCGCGAGGGGCGGTGCGTTCGGTGGCGCCCGCGGATATGGCCGCGTCTCGGGCTTTGTCGACATCGTCTACTCCGGC
This sequence comes from Nocardia sp. NPDC059195, assembly GCF_042754695.1. Classification (NCBI taxonomy): domain Bacteria; kingdom Bacillati; phylum Actinomycetota; class Actinomycetes; order Mycobacteriales; family Nocardiaceae; genus Nocardia; species Nocardia sp. NPDC059195. The sequence continues at coordinate 195,110 of NZ_JBHZBG010000001.1, forward strand.
GTAGGCGACAGGTCCTGCCGCGACGTCGCCACTGGGGTCGAGTCCGATCTGGACATCGCCCACCGCCCAGCCGACGTAGTAGGGCTCGTCGGTGTGCGGAGTCCCGTACAGGGTGGTGTAGACAGCTTTTGTCGCCGCAAGATCGGATACAGGGATGACGACGCTGGCGATGGTGGGGCTCATCGGATCTCCTCTGCGATGGGAGCGAGCCACGTTCGCGGGCGACGACTAGACCGATCGTCGCCGGCGCTGATGACCGCGATGGACGAATGACCTCAGCGCCCAGCCTACTCAGACTCGCTCGGCCCTCCGCCGCCGTCGAATCCGCGTGTCGAGGAGCGATTTCTCAGCGGCGGCCGCGTTCGACCAGGACGCCCTGAGTTCTTCATAAACCGGTGGTGCGTCAGTTGCGGCCGCGTTCGGGCAAGACGAGTTGGGCGCCGGTGGTCGGGTGATCGAAGACATCGACGGGGTGGTGGTAGACGGTGGTGAGCAGTTCGCGGGTGAGGATCTCACGGGGAAGACCGTCGGCGGCGACGCGGCCCGCGTCCAGGACGGTGACGCGGTCGGCGTAGGCGGCGGCCACCCCGAGATCATGGACGACGACGACCACGGCGGCACCCTCGGCGGCGCTGGTCGCGGCCAAGCGCAGGACGGCTTCCTGGTGGCCGAGGTCGAGTGCGGCGGTCGGTTCGTCGAGCAGCAGGGTGGCGGTGTCTTGGGCCAGGACGCGAGCCAGAGCGACGCGGGCGCGCTCGCCGCCGGACAACGACGGGAAGATGCGGGTGGCGAGGTGGGTGACGTCGGTGGCGGCCAGTGCCGCGGTGACGAGCGCGTCGTCGTTGGCGGCGGCCGCCGTGTGCAGCCACGGGGCCCGGCCCATGGCGACGACCTCGCGGGCGGTGAACGGGAAGCCGACGGCGTGGGATTGGGGCAGGACCGCGCGGCGGCGGGCCATGTCGGCGGGGGTCCAGTGCGAGAGTGCGTGGCCTTCGAGCTTGACAGTGCCGGTGCTCGGCTCCAGTTCGCCGGCGAGGGCGGCGAGCAGGCTGGACTTGCCCGCACCGTTCGGACCGACGAGCGCGACGATTTCGCCTGCCGCGACCTGAAAGTCGACGTCTTCGAGGACGGTACGGGTGCCGCGCCGCACGGTGAGCCCGGTGGCGCGCAGGGTGACGGTGCCGAGTTCGGGGCGTGCGGGCACATCGGGGGTTCGGGCGAACAGCGAACGCCAGGAGGCCCGGCGTCCGAGGTCGGCGTCGGCGGCGTGGGTGTCGGTCATCGCGAGCCTCCGGTCCCGGCGCCGCATCGGCGGGTGGTGTCGGTCATCCCCATCCTCCTGCGCGGGCACGGGTTCGGCGCAGCAGCCAGAAGAAGAACGGGCCGCCGATCAGGGAGGTGAGCATGCCCAGTGGCAGGTCGGCATTGTGGACCAGCGTGCGGGCCACGACATCGGCGCCGAGCAGCACCACCGCGCCCACGATCGCACTGAGCGGAACGAGCACGCGATGGCCGGGCCCGACCATCATGCGCACCAGGTGCGGCACGATCAGGCCGACGAACAGAATGATGCCGCTGAATGCCACACCCGCCGCCGTGAGCACGGCGACCACCACGATCACCTGCCTGCGCAGCCGTTCCACATCCACCCCGAGGTGGCGGGCCGCGGAGTCGCCGAGTGCGAGCAGGTCCAGGCGCGGCGCGATCACAATCGCGGCCAGGATGCCGACCGCGGCCAGCGCCGCCACGATCGCCACCGATGGCCAGGTGGCGCCGTTGAGGCTGCCGAGCTGCCAGAACACGATCTGATCCCGGGCGGCGGGGCTGGCGACGAACAACAGCAACGCGATCAAGCCGCCGGCGAAGGCGTTGATCGCGACACCGGTGAGGATCAGCGTCACCACTTCGGTGCGCCCACCCGACCTCGACAGCACATAGACCAGCGCGGTGGTGATCAATCCCGCGACGAACGCCGCGGCCGCCACCGACCAGGCGGCGACGAACGCGCCACCGACCACGATGACGGTGCCCGCTCCGACCGCGGCACCCGCGGACACCCCGATAACGCCGGGTTCGGCGAGCGGATTGGCGAACACGCCCTGCAACAGCGCACCCGCTGTCGCGAGTGAAGCCCCGACCAGGACGGCGAGGGCCACTCGTGGGAACCGCACCTCCCACAGCGTCACCTCACCGGCCGGATGCGCGAGCATGGGGCCGATGTCGAGGCCGATCCGGTGCGCCACACTGCCCAGCACCTCGGCAGCGGTCGTCGGTACCTGTCCGAGCACCGCCGATACCACGGCCAGCAGGACGAGAGCGAGCAGTGCGACAGCGAACACGACCGTCACGCGGGTGCCTCGATGGCGTGTCGGGGGCAGGTGATCAGGGGTCGCGTCGGTTATCCGCGGGGCGTTCGTGGACTTCGTCAGGTCGGGCGCATCGTTCATACGGTGACCGTCCGGCACGCTCGCGCAGGACTCACCGAAGCCGACCTCTGACCGCCTGGTCCGGTCCGCCTGCTCGGCCGCGAACCCAGTGTCGCCGCAGATGACCGGCGTGCCGGCGCCGAACGCAGACCGCTCATGCCGGTGTGCCGTAGACGGCGTCGGACAGGGCAGAGACCACGCGGCCGGTGTTGGGGCCGAAGCTGAGGACCACCGCGTCGGACATGTCGACCACGCGTCGGTTGCGGCCCGCCGGGGTCTGGGCGATGCCGGGCACCTTCTCCAGTCCGTCGACGCCGCCTACCGATTTCAGTCCGTCCGACATCACCAGCAGTACATCGGGGGAGGCGGCGATCATCGCCTCGCTGGTGATGGCGACGAAGGGCTCGTTCACTCCGGCGGCGGTGCCCGCGTCGACGCCACCGATCGCGGTGATCAGCGAATCGGCACCCGAACCGCGGCCCGCGATCATGGTGATCGCGGCGCTGCGCAGGTACAAGAAGGCGATCTTGGGCTGCGGATCCTGCTTCGGGACGCGGGCTGTCGCGGTGGCGATCTCGTCGTGGGTGCGCGCGCCGAGCTGCTTGCCCGCCTCGGGAACGCCGAGCGCGGTGGCCACTGCCTCGATCTGCGGGACGACACCGTCCATGCTCCGATCGGGGTCGAAGTAGACGACGGTCACCCCGGCTGCTCGCAGCTGCTCACGCACGGCGGGGGCGGCGCTGGTCGTATCGGTGAGGAACACCGACGGGCGCAGATTCAGGACCGCTTCGACGCTGAGACTGCCGTTGCCGCCCGCCACATTGGGCACGGCCGCGACGGCGGGGAACGAGGCGGAGGTACTGCGGCCGACGAGGTTCGCGCCGAGACCCAGTGCCCACACGGTTTGGGCGAGGGTGCCGTACCGGTCGACGGCGATGATTCGCGAGGTGTCGGCGATCGTCACGTCGGTGCCGTCGTGGGACTTCACCGTCACCGGCAACCGCGGCGTCGGTGCGGGCCCGATCGGTACCGGGTCCAGGTCGGCGAGTTGTGCCGTCACCGGCCCACCCGAATTGGCAGTCGATGCAGGATTGCTTCCGGTGCAAGCGACGGCGCCGGTCAGCACCGTCGCCGCGAGCATCGCCGTCAGCACACCACGCAGTTTCATATAGGTAAGGCTAGCCATCATTCGGAACGGGCGCTCACATCGTCCAGGGCCGCCGCGATCGCCCGCGGCAACTCGAGGGTTTCGGCGGCCAGCACGCCGGTGAGCTGACCGATATCGCGGGCACCGACGATCATGCTCGTGATGCCGGGCCGATCACGGATCCAGGCCAGCGCCACCGCCAGCGGCGAGGTACCGAGCCCGTCAGCGGCGGTGACCAGCGCATCGACCACTCTGGTCGCGCGATCGTCGTCGAGCCTGCGCCGGATCTCGGCCGCGGTCGCCTCATCGGCACCGCGCGAATCCGCCGGAACACCGTCGCGATACTTGCCGGTCAGGATCCCGCCGGCCAGCGGTGCCGACGCGATGATGCCGACCCCGTGGTGACGGGCGGCGGGAATCGCATCGTTCTCGGTGCCACGCGCGAGCAGCGAATACGGCGTCTGCGCGGCGGTGATCGGCGCGATCGCGGCCAGACTGGCCAGCTGCCATGCCGCCAACCCGCGCACACCCGCGTACCGGGTGCGGCCGGTCCGCACCGCGGTGTCCAGGGTGGCCGCGACCTCGTCGAGCGGCGTGTACGGATCCCAGGCGGCGATGCTCCAGATATCGAGATGGTCGGTGCCCAGTTCGAGCAGGGTCCGATCGAGTTGCTTGAGCAGCGTGCGCCGCGACGCGTCGACCACCGGGCCCGCCGCCGCGGGTGCGGGCACCGCGTCGCCGACCCCGTTGCCGGGCGCGCGCATCACCACACCCGCACTGCCGCTGAGCACCAATTCGTCACGCGAGACCAGGTCGCCGAGCAGATCCGCCAGGATCCGCTGCGCCGCACCCTCGCCGTAGACGGGGGAGAGGTCGACGAGCGTGCCACCGGCCTCGGTGAACGCCGCCAACTGCACCGATGCCTCGTCGGCATCGGTATGTGTTCCCCAGGTATGGGTCGCCAATCCGATTCGCGACACCCGAAGTCCGCTGCGTCCCACCGTTCGCTGTTCCATCACCGCGCCCGCGCATTCGTCACGGCGACAGCCTAATGGGCACACCACCGCTGCCCCATTCACCGACCCGCACCGGCATCGGCGGGATCCGCCTCGATGAGGTCCGCGGGCGGCGACCGGGCACGGCGACGGGTAGGGTCGCTGCGAGATCGTGGCCGTGCTGGTTGCGGCTAGTGCAAAAGCCCAGGAGGACGCGGTCTTTCGGGCGCGAGTCAGCAGGAGGACGTGGTGGGCGAGTCGATGACCTGGTTCCAGGCATTGGTACTCGGATTGGTGCAGGGACTCACCGAGTTCTTGCCGATCTCCTCCTCCGGACACCTTCGGATCGTCTCGGGCGTGTTCTTCGGCGACGACGCGGGTGCCTCCTTCACCGCTGTGACCCAACTCGGCACCGAGCTCGCGGTCCTGGTGTACTTCGCCAAGGACATCTGGCGCATCCTCGTCGCCTGGTTCACCACCCTCGGCATGCGCTGGCGGGAACGGTCGCAGCGCGAGGTCGCGGTCGGTGACCGGGTCACCACGAAACTGCCGGTGATGGACCGCAGCGCCCGCGAAGCGCACGAACGTGACACCCAGCGCGAACTCGACTACCGCGTCGGCTGGTACGTGATCATCGCCACGATCCCGATCGGTGTGTTGGGGTACCTGTTCAAGGACGAGATCCGCACCGGTGCCCGCAATCTGTGGCTGGTGTCGTTCATGCTGATCGCTTTCGCCCTCGTGATCGCCGCCGGTGAGTACTACGGCAAGAAGGAACGCTCCATCGAACAGCTCACCACCCGCGACGGCATCATCATGGGCCTGGCGCAGTGCCTCGCGCTGATCCCGGGCGTCTCTCGCTCCGGCGCCACCTCCACCGCGGGCCTGTTCCTCGGCTTGCAGCGTGAGGCGGCTGTGCGATTCTCCTTCCTGCTGGCGATCCCCGCCGTGACCGCGTCCGGACTGTTCAGCCTGCCTGATGCGTTCGAACCGGCCGGTGAGGGCCTCAATGCCAGTGGGCCGCAATTGCTGGTCGCTACCGTTCTGGCGTTCTTCGTCGGCTATGCCTCGGTGGCCTGGCTGCTGAAGTTCGTCGGCAATCATTCGCTGTACTGGTTCGTCGGGTATCGGATCATCGTCGGCCTCGCTGTGATGGGCCTGCTGGCCGCCGGCGTCGTCTCCGCCACCTGATCGGCGACCCCGACCCATGGTTAGGCTGGTCCCATGACGGTGATCCTGCTCCGGCACGGAGTGTCGACCTCCAACACCGCGCGCACCCTCGCGGGCCGCGCCCCCGGCGTAGAACTCACCGAACGCGGCACCGAACAGGCCGCCGCGGTGGCCGACCGGCTCGCGATGCTGCCGATCGAACACATCGCCAGCTCACCGCTGCTGCGCTGTCAGCGCACCGTGGCGCCGCTGGCCGAGAAGCTGGGCCTGGAACCCGACCACGACGAACGGCTCATCGAGGTCGACTACGGCGACTGGACCGGGCGCCCGATCGCCGAACTGGTCACCGAACCGCTGTGGCGGGTCGTGCAGGGTCACGCCTCGGGTGCGGTGTTCCCCGGCGGGGAAGGGCTGGCCCAGGTCCAGCAGCGGGCGGTCGCCGCGATCCGCGACATCGAACGCACACTGGCCGAGAAGGCGGGCCGGGATGTGCTGTGGGTGGCGTGCGCGCACGGCGACGTCATCAAATCGATTCTGGCCGACGCCCTCGGGCTGCATCTGGACAGCTTTCAGCGGATCGCGGTGGAACCGGCCTCGATCAGCGTTGTCCGCTACAGCCCACACGGGCCGTCGGTGTGGAAGTTCAACGACACCGGCGCCGATCTTTCCGCGCTGGCCGCCGCCGCACCGGCGACGCCGACGCCCGGTGGAGAGGTGCCTGCGGCCGCGAACGCGGATAATGGGAATGCGGGGCACCGCGATTCTCCTTAGAGGAGTGTGTTCGTGAGTGTCGATCAGGGTCACGTATCAGGAGGTGCATGTGTCACGCGCAATCCATGTATTTCGCACCCCCGATCGTTTCGTCGCCGGGACTGTCGGTGAACCGGGCGATCGTTCGTTCTACTTGCAGGCCGTGCAGGAGCCGCTGGTGGTGAGCGTGCTGCTGGAGAAGCAGCAGGTGAAGGTGCTCGCCGATCGGATGGGTCTGCTGCTCGACGAGGTAGCGCGTCGCTTCGGCGCCGAGGTGCCACCCGAAGGGGAGGACGTGCGCGATGTCGCACCGCTGGTCACCCCGATCGACACCGAATTCCGGGTCGGCACCATGGGTCTGGGCTGGGATTCCGACGCCGGAGCCGTCGTGGTCGAGTTGCTCGCGATCACCGAGACCGAGGTCGATGAATCGGTGGTGCTCGACGACACCGACGAAGGTCCCGACGCCGTGCGGGTGTTCCTGACCCCCATCCAGGCGCGCGAGTTCGCGTTGCGGTCGGCGCGGGTGATCGCGGCGGGGCGCCCGCCCTGCCCGCTGTGCGGGGAACCGCTGTCCTCACGTGGGCACATGTGTGTGCGCACCAACGGGTACAAGCGCGGCGAGATCTTCGGCGCTGCCGAGCTCGAAGAGGAGTGATCTTCCGTGCCGATACTCACCGAAGGTGAACTCGACATCGTCGGTCGGATCGGCGTCGCCAGCAATCTGACACTGGTGTGTGAGATCGCCGCACCCGAACCCGACGGTGCTCCGCTGCGGGTGGTGTACAAGCCGGTGCGCGGTGAACGACCGCTGTGGGACTTCCCCGACGGCACCCTCGCGGGCCGCGAGGTCGCGTCGTATCTGATCTCCGAACACCTCGGCTGGGGTGTCATCCCCGAAACGGTGCTGCGCGACGGGCCTTTCGGACCGGGCATGGTGCAGCGCTGGGTCACCTCGGTCGACAACCGCACCGATACCCGTCAGCGCCTCGACCTCGTCGACCTGTGTACGCCGGGCACGGTGCCCGCGGGATTCTGTGAAGTACTGCGCGCTCTCGACGAGCAGGGCAACGAGGTCTCGCTCATCCACGCCGACGATCCGCGCCTGCAACGGATGGCGGTGCTGGATCTGTTGCTCAACAACGCCGATCGCAAAGGCGGGCACGCGCTCGAAGGTGTCGACGGTCAGGTCTACGGTGTCGACCACGGCATCTGCCTGCACACCGAACCGAAACTGCGAACCGTGCTGTGGGGCTGGGCGGGGCGACCGGTGCACGAGTCGCTGATCACCGACATCGCCACCTTCGCCGCGAATCTGCCCGGCGCCGTAGCTGATTCGCTGGCCACCCACATCACCGACGCCGAGATCGCCGCGCTCACCGAACGCGCGAAGGCATTGCTCGAACATCCGGTGATGCCGGTGCCCAACTCGTCACGCCCGATTCCCTGGCCCGCTTTCTGATTCGAGCCGGTTGCGTAGCAGGTTTTCGGAAGCGCACGGGTGACCCCGGGTGTGAGGATCGCCAGACATCGATCCGAGGAGAAATCATGCGACGACATGCTGGTCCGGGCTTGCTCGGAGTCACGCTGCTACGGGATGAGCGCGCTGTCGCGCACGGGCTCTCGGTTGGGGGACGGCGATGAGAACCGTTGTGCTCTGCCTTCTCGGTGTGCTGTTCGCGGGGATGGGACTGTACGCGCTGGCCGCCCCTGCCGCGCTGGCCCGGCCGTTCGGGTTGTCGGTGTCAACGGCGGTGAGCCGATCGGAGATTCGTGCGGTGTACGGCGGGTTCGGCCTGGCTGTCGCAGGGGTGTTGGTGTGGTCGGCGTTCGGTACCGACGAGCTGCGGACCGGGGCAGCGCTGACAGTAGGGTTCGCCCTGGCCGGGATGGCGGGCGGCCGCATCATCTCGCGGCTGGTCGACAGCGGGGTGCGGTTCTATCCGATCTGGTTCTACTGCTCGGTCGAACTGGTCGGCGCCGCGCTCGTGCTCGGTGTCGCCTGACACGCCAGCGATGAGTTTCGAGCGCGAAGGAGGTCTACACAGTCATGAGAAAACTGATCTACGGGTTCGGCGTATCCCTGGATGGTTACGTCAACGACCGCGACGGCAGCATCGACTGGACCGACCCGGACGACGAGCTGCACCAGTTCCACAACGACAGGTTCCGCGGGCTCGAGGTCGCGCTGAACGGTCGTCGGCTCTACGAACTGATGGCCGAGTACTGGCCCTATGTGCCCGAGGACGCGCCACCCATCACGCGCGAGTTCGGCGAGCTCTGGACGAACAAGCCCAAGGTCGTCTTCTCCCGAACGCTCACCGAGGTCGAGTGGAACAGCACACTGGTCAGCGAGAACGCGGTCGAGGAGGTCCGCAGGCTCAAGGCCGACGGTGATGGCGTCATAGAGGTCGGTGGCGCGAACCTGGCTGCCTCGCTGATGCCACACGGGCTCATCGACGAGTACCAGGTGTTCGTCTCGCCCGTGGTGCTCGGCGGCGGCACGCCGATGTTCCCGTCACTGGACAAGCGCATCAGGCTCCGATTGGTCGAGACGAGGCGCTTCGACACAGCGGTGCTGCTGCGCTACCTCGTCGACTGAGTCGGTGCCCCGCTGCGGGTTTCTCGCGGGTGCCGAGGCTCTGTTGCCTGGTCAGTGCCGGTGCTAGTGTGCTCCAAGCACTTTCGTTATCCCCGCGAGATCCGAGGAACCACATGTCGACCCGTTCTATTGTCACCACCTCCGCCGCCGCGCTGCTGCTCACCGGTGCCGCCGCTGCCATCGCCGCACCCGCCCAGGCGTTTCCGTCCGGCTGGTGGAGCGAGAAGACCTTCGTCTGCACCGCGACCGACCGCGCCGGTGCGCCGCTGCCCGACGTCACCGTGCAGGCCGCCGACCAGGTCGGTGCCTCGTTCTACGCGCTGCCGCAGTTCGGCCCGGACGCCGACACCGCGAATGTGCAGTGCTACCAGCAGTGATGTGATCTCGTTCGGTGTCGCCGCACGTCGGGGAGCGGTGGCACCGAAGTATCATCCGGCGTGCTTCCGCACGAATTCCCGTACCGCCGCAGTCTGATTCACCAGAGCGTGGCCGACACCGGGGAGCACACGCACCTCGCCTCGCGTGAAAGCACCGCGAGCGCGTTCGGCGGTGCGCGCCGAATCGAACAGGGCGTCGCGTTCGCCGACGATTACCAGGACCGGGATGTCCACCTTGCGTAGTTGTTCGTCGCGGAAAATGGGCAGCTTTCCGGGGCGGGCCGAGAAATGTGTGAACGTCAGTTCGATGTGATCGATGATCGGGTCCGCTTCCGGCCCGTCGATGCCGAGGCCGGCGCGCGCCATGTCACGCGCGCTGTGCCTGCCGATCAGCCGCAGGCCGATCGCCTTCACCAGCCAGCCGTAGCGATGCTTACCCAGTCCACCCGGGCACAGCAGAACCAGTGTCGTGACCCGTCCCGGCCTGCGCAGCACGTAATCGAGCGCGGTCCACCCGCCGAGTGACATGCCGACCAGCGCCACGGTGTCGAGGCCGAGTCCATCGATCACCTCGTCGAGCCAGCTCGCGGTCGCATCGCTGTCAAGGGCCAGCCGGGTCGGGGCACTGAGCCCTGGTTCGCCGGGCAGATCCACGGCGTACACGCGGAAACTGGTCGACCAGTCCGCGATGTCGGCGCGCCAGGTACTCGCATTGGCTCCTGAGCCGTGCAGCACGACCAGTGGCGGTGCGTCCGTGGGTCCGGAGACCACGACGAACGTTTCGCCTGCACTGGTGTCGATGTGCAGATCCTCGCGCGGGACCGGCCAGGCGTCGAGGTGCTCGCGGTAGCGCTGCTGGATGAGCTGTCGGCCTTCGTCGGACTTGTAGATCATGAGCTGAGGATTCCGTCCAGGTAGTCGAGCAGGCGGGAACTGTCGGCGAGGCTGCCGAGCAGGATCACTTTGAGGCGATGGCGGGCCGGGTCGTAGCTGGTTTCCACGCGCATGCGCTGACCGCCCGCGCCTCGGGTGCCGGCGGTGGCGGTGAGCAGCGTGGTGATCCGGTCGACGGTGGCGCGGTCGATGTCGTCGATCTCGACGATGCAGGAGGACTCGGCATGCCGGCGCGGTGCCGTCTGCGGGGTGGTGATCGGCAGCCCGGTGAACGCCTCGAGATCTTCGTGGGTGATGCGGTACTGCTTGCCGATGCGGGCGGCGGGGAGTTTGCCGTCGCGCACATAACTGCGCACGGTGCGGACATGCAATCCGAGCAGTTCGGCAACCTGATCCACCGAATAGAGACGATCCGTCATGAAACTACCGTAAACGAATGTACCTATAGGGAGCAATAGGGAAGTTCAGGGAACTATGGACTGTGACAATGATCGCGATGGCAACCGTTCGCCCAGGTCGGAACGCACACTGGGCACGAAACGCCCGATGTGACCCGTTACCCCCGTGACCAGCGGATCTGCTCGAGTACAAACCTTGACGCGGGAGCCACAACACGTTTGTGTGCAGGTAGCGGGCCGTGCCGCGACACCGCGAGCAACCCCATGAGCCGGGCCGCGAGCCGAGCACATCGGCAGGGGCTCTACCCTCGAAGACATGCAGTCCTGGTCCGATATCGCCCTGCCGACCGTCCCCGGAACAGGGCCGCCATTGCGTTTGTACGACACCGCCGATCGTCAGATCCGCCCGGTCACCCCCGGCGAGACCGCGAAAATGTACGTCTGCGGCATCACTCCCTACGACGCCACCCACCTCGGTCACGCCGCGACCTACCTGACGTTCGACCTGGTCAACCGGATCTTGCGCGACGCGGGACACGACGTGCACTACGTCCAGAACGTCACCGACGTCGACGACCCGCTGTTCGAACGCGCCGATCGCGACGGCATCGACTGGCGCGACCTCGGCAGCCGCGAGATCGACCTGTTCCGTGAGGACATGACCGCACTGCGGGTGCTGCCGCCGCGGCACTACATCGGTGCCATCGAATCGGTCGAGGAGGTGGTGGAGCTGGTGCAGAAGCTGCTCGCCGCCGGCGCCGCGTACATCGTCGACGATGCCGAGTACCCCGACATCTACTTCCGCACCGACGCTACCGAGCAGTTCGGCTACGAATCCGGGTACGACCGCGCGACCATGGAGACGCTGTTCGCCGAACGCGGCGGCGACCCCGACCGGGCAGGCAAACGCGACACCATCGACGCCCTGCTGTGGCGGGCAGAACGCCCCGGCGAACCGTCGTGGGAGGCACCCTTCGGCCCGGGCCGCCCCGGCTGGCACATCGAGTGTGCGGCGATCGCGCTCAACCGCATCGGCGCCGAGTTCGACATCCAGGGCGGCGGCTCGGACCTGATGTACCCGCACCACGAGTACTCCGCCGCACACGCCGAGGCGATCACCGGCACCCGCCGCTTCGCTCGCCACTACGTGCATGCCGGGCTGATCGGCCTCGACGGCGAGAAGATGTCGAAGTCCAGAGGCAATCTCGTGCTCGTGTCGAAGCTGCGCCGCTCCGGTGTCGACCCCGCCGCGATCCGCCTCGGCCTGCTCGCCGGTCACTACCGGTCCGACCGCATGTGGACCGACGAGGTGCTCACCGCCGCACAGAACCGCCTCGACCGCTGGCGGGAAGCCGTGTCGCTGACCGCGGGCCCCTCGGCCACCGACACGGTCGCCCGGTTGCGTCAGCACCTGGCCGACGACCTCGACACCCCCAAGGCCCTCGACGCGATCGACAACTGGGCCGAACAGGCCATCGCCTACGGCGGCACCGACACCGAAGCTCCGACCCTGGTCCGCACCGCCGTCGACGCACTGCTCGGTCTCACCCTCTGACGCGGTGCGCTCCGGGCAGCTCCCCGACTACCCGGAACTCGTCAACCCGACATGATCGCCCGTGGCTGCCGGAGGGTTTAGATTCGGGAGATGGAATCGATCGAGATCGATGCTCCCACCGGGAAAATTGACGGACTGATCGCGCGCCCGGCCGGTGAGGGTCCATGGCCGGGGGTCGTCGTCGTGCACGACATCCTCGGCGTGAACGACGATCTGCGCCATCAGCTCGACATCCTTGCCGCCGCCGGCTATCTGGCGATCGCACCGAACCTGTTCACCCGCGGCACCGCGCGCTGCGTGCAGCAGGCGTTGCGGGCGGTCGTGTTCACCGGCACCGGTCCCGCAGTGGGTGAAATCCTCGCTGCCCGTGACCGACTCGCCGGCGACGCCGACTGCACCGGCCGCATCGCGGTGCTCGGCTTCTGCCTGGGCGGCGGCTTCGCACTGCTGACCGCACCCCAGGGTTTCCAGGCCTCGGCCCCGTTCTACCCCAGCCTCTACGGCGACTACAAAACCATCCTCGACGGCGCGTGCCCGGTGGTTGCCAGCTACGGTCGGCGCGACCCCGCGCTGCTGGGCGCGGCGGACAAACTGGAATCGGCGCTCACGGCGAACGATGTCGAGCACGACATCAAGACCTATCCGAGAGCCACCCACGGTTTCGCCAATGTCCTGCCAGGCAATCCGGTCCTGCAACGCATCGGATTCGGCTATGACGCCGACGCCGCCGACGACGCGTGGCAGCGGATCTTCGCGTTCTTCGACCGGCATCTGCGCGCCGACGACTGAACCACAGCACCGATAGCCCGGAGTGTGCGGCGCTGATACTGTTGGCCGCAGTGCAGCTGACCGGCCGTCGATCGGAGAGCGTCACATGGGGTGCTACCAGCACATCATCGTGGGAACCAACGGCTCGGAGTCCGCGCAGACAGCGGTCGCGGTGGCGGGGGAGTTCGCGGTGCGCCTCGATATCGCGGTCACCGCGGTGAGTGTGTGGAAGGACGCGGGGCGCAAATCGGGCACTGATGCCGAGTGGGCCGAACAGGCCACCGCCGCGGCCGCGGAAATCCTCACCGCCGCCGGTGTGCCCGAGGTTGTGCGCACCGAACTCGACGGCACCGCGGGCGCGTTGTTGCTCGAGATCGCCGAACAGCAACCCGACACGCTGCTCGTCATCGGTGGGGGCAGCCTGGGCAGTTCCAAGGCGCGCCTGCTCGGCTCGACAGCCAATCACGTGTCACACCACAGTCAGACCGATGTCGTGTTCACCAGCAAGGTCCCCAAACGCTGGACCACCATCGGCCTCACCACCGACGGATCGCCGAGTTCGCTGAGCGCGGTCCGGCGCGGCTACGACCTCGCCCTCGCCCTCGGCGCGCGCCCGTTCCTGGTGACCTCCGCCAAAACCGACGACGACGGTGCCGACACCCTGATCGAGGTGGAGGGTCAGCTCGAGGTCGATGACCCGGAACTGTTCGGCCGCGACATCCTCACCGGGGTCCCCGCGGCCGAGGCGATCTGCAACTCGGCCTGGAAATACGACCTCGTCGTGATCGGCAACCGCGGAATGAGCGGCCCCGCACGCCTTTTGGGCTCGGTGGCCAACAAGGTCACCCACGACATCGACACCAACCTCCTGCTGGTCAACACCACGCACTGATTCTTCGCCCGACGAGCACCGCCGAGGGCATCGAACGGCACGGCGAGAACGCCGCTGCTGCCCTGATTCGATGTTTGCTCCGGTTTAGCGGGTAACGGCGTAACTTGCCTGGAACGGGGAGTTCGGTCGCCTATGATGACCGTACGCGCGATGTTCGCCACACAACGGAGTGGACGCCGGATGAATGCTGGGATCGAGGCGGCGGGGTTCTTCGGCCTGCTCGACTGGGAGAAGACGACCGGTCTGAGCAGGTTCTGGGTCGACATGATCACCATCCCGATCTTCAGCGCCATGGCCGGTCTGATCACCAACTGGACCGGAGTGATCATGCTGTTCGCGCCGGTGCGCTTCACCGGCTTCTACGTGCCGGGTCTGAAAACGATCTTCCCGCTGCTGCCGCGCAAAGTGCAGATCCTGCCGACCTTCGCCCCCGGCGGCATCCTCGGCTTCCAAGGGTTCATTCCGGCCCGCTCGGAGAAGATGGCGAGCCTGATGGTCGACAACGCGGTCGCCAAGATCGGCACCGCCAAGGACTTCTTCGATCAGATGGATCCGCGCAAGATCTCCGCGCAGGTCGCGCAGGTCGCGCTGCCGAACGTGCGCTCGATGGTCGACTCGATCATGGTGGCCGAGCACCCGCGGCTGTGGGCCGACATGCCGCCGCGCGCACGCGAAGCCGTCTACGCGCGGGTGGAGGCCGAGCTGCCCGCGATCACCGATCGCGCGTTCGACTTCATCGGCGAGAACATCGACCAGCTCCTCGATGTGAAGCTGATGGTCGTCGGTTATCTGCGGCGCAGGCCCGAACTGTTGAAGGACGTGATCTACGGGCTCGGTGCGCCGGAATTGCGGTTCATGGTCCGCAGCGGGGTGTTGGGGTTCCCGTTCGGGGTGATCGTGGCGCTGTGGTTGTCGTTGCTGCACTACAGCACCCCCCATGGCGACACTCCCGCGGTGATCTCGCTGCCCGGCTGGCTCTACGACCTCCTGCATTTCCTGCCCGCGTGGGCGTGGGTGATCGCCGGTGGCGCGCTGGTGGGCGTGCTGGTCAACATCATCGCGATCAAGGTGGTGTTCGAACCCGCCGCGCCGCAACCGCCCTACCGATATCCGTGGCGGGTCGCGAAATTCGCGAAACGGCAGTACCAGGCCGCGGCCGATCTGGGACATGCGATCGGGTATCAGATCGTCACCCTCGACGTCGTCACCGAGCAACTGCTCGACGGTCCGAGCGGCGACAAGACCCGCGCGGTCATCGCGCACTTCCTCGAGGCCGAGATCGACCGGATCCTCGGCCCGTTGCGCTCGGTGACCCGGCTGGCGATCGGGCCACGCCACTTCGACGCCATCCAGGCCACCGCGGGCGCGAACCTGGCCACCGAGATGAAGCCATGGCTGGTCGAAGACGTCGAGTTCTCCCAGACCACCGCGGCCAGCGTCGACCGGCTCGCCACCGAGAAACTACGCGAACTGCCGCCGGAGGAGTTCGTCGAAATGCTCTACACCGCCATCGAACAGGATGCCTGGCTGCTGTATCTGCACGGTGGCGTGCTGGGCGCCTTCATCGGTGCACTGCACCTGCTGATCTTCGGAGCGTGAGCATGGAGCCCCAGCCTGATCGCGAACCCGGGATCCCCACCGATCTGCTCGGATTGGCCCGGATCGCGGGACTGTCGTTGCGCCACATCGCCGCAGCGGTGACCAAGGGCGCCGTGCACACCGCGACCGATCTCGTCGACGACCTCCGCTCGGGCGAGCCGATGTCGCAGATCTTCGACGAACGCGTGGACCTGTTGCGCCGCACCGCGCTGAGCGTGCTCGGCCTGACCAGCACCGCCACCGGCGTCTACGGCCCGGTCGAAACCACAGTCGATGCCGCCGATCTCAAAGCGATGGGCGACGCGATGATCACCGAGGGCTGGGATTGCGCCCAGCAACCGCGCGACCTGCACCCCTCGTTCGTGCCGATCCTGCACGACCTGACGCCCGACGAAGCGCGGATCCTGCGTTTCCTCGCTGTCGCCGGGCCGCAGCCCGCCATCGACATCCGCACCAAGGCGCCGTTCGGAATCGGCTCGCAACGGCTGGCCGACGGCATCAACATGATCGCCGCGATGGCCGGGTGCGCGCTGCCCGATCGCGACCACCACTACCTGGGAAACCTGAGCCGCCTCGGGCTGGTCCGCTTCTCCACCGAACCGGTCGCCGACTTCCGCCGCTACGCGTTCCTCGAAGCGCAACCGCCGGCGCAGGCGGCGTACAAGTCGGTGAAGATGCGGGCCATCAGCTCCTACCGCAGCATCTACCTGACGGTGTTCGGAAAGCAGTTCTGCGACGCGTGTTTCGTGCTCGGCGACTACACCGGGGGCGGCTGGGCAGGCGATGACCGTGGCGACATCTACCTGGGCAAGGGCCCCCGGCTGCCCTGATCAGTTCCGGCGCCCAGCTCAGTCCCGGCCGCGCAGCGCGTCGAGGACACCGGCGAACATCACCGATTTGATCGCCGTCATCGTGGTCTGATCCTTGCCGCCCAATGGGGCGACCAGAGCCAGTGCGGCATCGAGGACTTCGCCTTCGGCGGCGGTGGCGTCGACCAGATCCAGGGCCAGTGCGTCGGCGCCACCGAAGCGGCGGGCGGTGGTCATGCTGGCGACGGCGGTCTTGGGGGTCACCTTGGCTTGGATGAGTGCGGCCATGCCGTTGGTGAAGGGGATCCGGATGTCGGCCTCGGGGAAGCAGAAGTAGCCGCGGTCGGCGCGCATCACCCGGTAGTCGTGCGCCATGGCCACCATCGCACCCGCCCCGAAGGCATGTCCGCCGATCGCGGCGACCGTCGGCATCGGCAACGTGAGGACCCGGGCGAACAGGGCGTGCACCGCTTCGACGTATTCGGCGGCCCGGTCACCGTTGGCCGAGAGCCAGTCCAGGTCGAGGCCGTTGGAGTAGATCTTGCCGGTAGCGGTGGTCACCAGCGCGGATGCACCCTCGGCGACGGCGGTGTCGAGATGAGTCTGCACTTCGGTGAGGAAGTCGGGGGAGAAGCGGTTCTCGCCGTCGCCGAGGTCGAGCACGGCGATCGAATCATGGTGGCGCAGTGTGGGCACGGGGTTTCCTTTTCAGTGGGGACCGAGGTCGAGGACGGCACGCACGGCAGCGCGGAGCTGAGCGCGGGCCAGGGGATCGGTGAGCCGGTCGCGGCGCAGCAGCAGCGCGGTGGGCAGGTCTACCAGGCAGGTGGTGACGGTGGCGACGCCGCGCCGGTCGGCGCGACCCCACAGGGCGCGCGCGAGCCGGTTGAGTGCGGCGACGAGCGCCTTCTCGGTGTCGGCCACCTCCTGCGCCAGCGCGGGCGGGATGTCGCCGGCGAGCAGTTCGGCGCGGTCGACGAGCAGGAGCAGGCGCGCGGAGTCGGGGTGGTCCTCGGCCAACCGGGCCGGCGCCTCGGCGGCGTCGAGGACCGCGGCGATGCGGGTCTCGGGGTCGGCCGCCCTGACGGCGCGGCCGATGTCGGCCGACTGGAGGGCGAGGAATCGGTGCGCGGCGCGTAACCAGGTGCGCGCCAGCACAATCTGTCGCGACTGAAATGTGTGATAGAGCGCGCCATTGGATACTCCGGTGGCGGCGGCGACTGCGCGCACCGTGACAGCGGCGGGACCGGAACGGGCCGCGAGCCTTTCGGCGGCGTCCAGCACCGTCTGCGGGTCGTGTGTGCGCGGTCTCGGCATGAACAAAAGTTTACAGAGCGTCCGCTCTGCTATTCCATTCGGATGCGGTTTTAGGCCGTTGTGCACGTATTTCATTCCGCCACTTGGTATTTCGCTGTTCGATTAGCCGATTCTGGCACAGCGTAGACAACGTTACGTACGCGCGGGGGCTCGATACGATGGGGTACTGTTCGCATTCTTCGGCCCCTGCCCGCACGAACAGAACGGCATCGCGATGTCCCGAGTGGTCACCAAGGAGCAGTACTTCGACACCGCGGTGGCGGTGCTCGCCGAGTTCGGTTTCAAAGGTCTCAACATCGGGGTGCTGTGCCGTCGCCTCGGCGTAACCAGCGGCTCGTTCTACCACCACTTCGGCTCCTGGCAAGGCTTCGTCGACACCCTGCTCGAACACTGGGAGAACCGTCAGATGGTCGAGCTACGCGCGCTCGACGTCGGCCACGGTGACGCCGACGCCGACGTGCGCGCCATGTCGGTGCTCGCCAGCGGCCTCGAACACGGCGCCGAAGCCGCGCTGCGTGCTTGGGCGGCCAATGACGAATCGGTCCACGTCACCGTCAAGCGCGTCGACGAGTCACGGCGGCGCACCGTGCACCGGGTGATCGACGGCGTGGTCGATGACACGGCCACCGCCACCGTCGTCACCGAATTCGGCATGGCGATGATCATCGGCTACCAACAGCTCGCTGCCGCAGGTGAATCCACCGAACTCGACCACCTGCTCGCCGAGTACGCCCGCCTGATCTACTCCCACCGCGGCTGACCGAGCACGGCGCTCCGCCGCTGGTGCGGCGCGGGCAGTTCGCGGATTATCCGAGTAGCTGGTCCACGTAGCACCATCGCCACGCTTCGCCCGGCTCCACACTGCGCATCACCGGATGTGCCGCGGTGCGGAAGTGGGCGCTCGCGTGATCGCCGATCGAGGACTCACAGCAGCCGATGTTCCCGCAGCCGGTACACATTCGCAGGTGCACCCAGCGCAGACCCTCGTCCAGACAGGTCTGGCAGACCAGCTCACCGGTAGGTGGCTCCGCCAGTATCGGGGCCTGGTCAAGGTGTGCGCACCCCAGCCCACCGGCCGCGGTCGCCAGCGTTTCGACGCGGCGCTCGTCATCGCGTTCGTCGAAACGGTCGATCATCGATTCCTCGAGATCGAGCCGGGCCAGCACATGTTGCAGCACTTCGTAATCCACGGCTCCCGCGTCGCGGACCCGCAGCACCGCATCGCGTTCGGCACCCAGCATCGCCAGCCGTAGCCGCCGGTACTCCGCGGTCGGGGTCACCAGTTCCGCCTCCGGGCGACCCAACCGTTCCCACGCGGCGTTGGAACGCCAGATCAGTCGCTGGCGCAGCGACTCGATCACCGGCTCCGGGGTGTGCGGTCCGATCCGGCGGTCCAGTTCGGCCAGACCCGCGGCCGAAGCCTGTTGCAGCAGATCGGCTTTCGCGAGCGCATCCTCCTCGCGGCTGGGCCCACGCAACCGCAGCAACCGCACCAGCCACGGCAACGAACTGCCCTGGACGAGCAGCGTGCCACCGACCACCACCAGCGCGAGCAGTTCCAGGACCGGCAACTGCGGCGTCGAGTCGGGCAACAGCAAGACCGCCGCCAATGTCACCACCCCGCGCATCCCCGCCCACGACACCACCGCCGCGTGGCTCAACGGCTCGGTCGCGCGCCCGAACAGCCTGGCCACCAACACCGGCGTGAACACCCACACCGGGCGCGCCAGCATCACCGCGGCCAGCACGCCCGCCGCCGCGACGACGAGGGTGCCGTGATCCAAACCGCTGTGCCAGGCACCCTCGACGATCCAGCGCACTTGCAACCCGATGATCAAGAACACCGCGCTCTCCAGAATGAACTGGATGGTGCGCCAATTGGTGGTCTCGGCGACGCGCGAGGCCGCCCCCTGCCACCGTTGCGCGCCGTGTCCGAGGATCATCCCGCACGTCACGACCGCGATCACTCCCGATGCGTGAAAATGTTCGGCGGGCAGATACGCCACGAACGGGGCGAGCAGCGACACCGAGGTATCGAGCACTGGATCGGTGATCCGCCTGCGCAACATCACCAATGCCGCCGCCACCACGGCCCCGATGACCCCGCCACCGACGGCCGCGAGCAGGAAATCGCCCCCGATCTGCCACGCGGTCACCGCACCGGCCATCGCCGCGATCGCCGAACGCAACGCCACCAGCGCGGTCGCGTCGTTGAACAGCGACTCGTCCTCGAGCACCGTCACGATGCTGCGCGGCATTCCGGTGCGTCGCGCCACCGCGGTCGCGGCCACAGCGTCCGGGGGAGCGACCACCGCCCCCAGCGCGACCGCCGCCGCGAACGGCACCGGCAGCAACCACCACACCACCAATGCCACCGCGAACGTGCTGAACAGCACCAGCCCCACCGACAGCGACGCGATGGTGCGCAGGTTGTCCTTGAAATCGACCAGCGATGTGCGCAGCGCGGCGGTGTAGAGCAGCGGCGGCAGCAACCCCAACAGCACCACTTCCGGCTCGAGATGCACTTGCGGCACCATCGGCAGATACGACGCGGCCACCCCGGCCAACGTCAGCACCAGAGGTTCGGACACCCCGAATCGCCGCGCCGACGCCGCCAGCGCGGTCGCCGAACCGATGAGGACAACCAGACCGATCGCGACATCCACCCGCGCATTCTCCCATCGCCGGACCGGTCGGCCTGTCGGCGCCGCCCACCCCGCGCCCGCTCGGGTTGCGCACCAGTTGTGCGGCCGCCGACTCGAACAGCCTTCGCCCAGTGCGCCCTACCCGGTTTCCTCGTCCATGACCAGGTGGTCAACCGCGCCCCACACGCGCAAGGCCAGTCGCGGCCCCTCGCGCCGCCACTGCGACACCGACGCGTTGGGTACCGGCTCGAGCGAATCCGGTACCGGCGCACCGAGGCCGTCGAGGATGTAGCGCAACGACACCACCACCGCGTCATGGGTCACCACCAGCACCTGCTCGCCCGCGGCCACCACATCCAGCTCGTCGAGAAAACTGCGCACCCGTAACGCCACATCGGCCAGCGATTCCCCGCCCGGCGGGCGATACACCCAGTTGCCGACCAGTTCACGACGCGCACCCTCCTCGGGCGCGCGTCGCCGGATGGCCCGATACGGATGCAGTTCGAACACCCCCATCTCCCGATCGCGCAACCGTTCGTCGACCAGGGTGCGGATCGGGCGCAGGTGCCGATTGCGGGTAGCGGCCGCCTCGGCCATCACCGCCCAGGTAACTCTGGTGCGCAGGTAGGGCGAGCAGACCACCAGCGTGGGCCGCTGAACTCCGGCCAACCCGGCCAGCCAGTCGCCGAGGCATTGCGCCTGCCACTGCCCGTACGCGGTCAATTCCACCCCGGAGTCGGTCCCCCGCATCGGCCGCTGCTCGGTCGCCGGGTCGGCGAACCACGCATTGGCCTCACTCTGCGCGTGCCGCACCGCCCACAACCCACCCAGCGCGCGCGGCACCACCAATCCTTCGGGCACCTGCACCCACCCCCTCCGCTGCTCGAACCCCATCGATGTCCTTCGTGCTCATCCCGTCGTGCCCGGACGCGCCAGGGAATAGCGGCTTCGTTGCCGGCGTTGCACTCCCCGAATTCGAACGCCTGTCCAGAACTGTCCGGCGGACCGCCGCCGCACCCGAGAAGTGCCGCAGGAGGCCCGCTTGTCCACCACAGTAGAGATCTGGACCGACATCAATTGCCCGTTCTGCTACCTGGGTAAAGCCCGCTTCGAACAAGCGCTTGCCGACTTCGCGCACCGCGACGACGTCGACGTGGTGCACAGGTCCTTCGAACTCGATCCGACGCTGCCCGCCGGTACCACGCGCCCGGTCATTCCGGCGATCGCCGCGAAATACGGCATCACCGTCGACCAGGCCGCCGCCAACGAACGCGGCATCGGCGCCCAAGCCGCGGCGATGGGACTGCCCTACCAAACCTCGGGTCGCGACTCCGGCAACAGCTTCGACATGCACCGGCTCCTGCACTTCGCCCTCGACCAGGGCACACAGGAAGCCATGCTCGACGCGCTCTACGCAGGCAACTTCGCCGAGCCCGAACCCGTCTTCGGCGACACCGAACGTCTCGTGGCGCTGGCCGTTCGCGCGGGCCTGGATGAGACCTCGGCACGCGCTGTACTGGCCGACCCCGACGCCTACGCCGACGCGGTCCGCCGCGACGAAGCCGAAGCCGCCGCGCTCGGCGCCACCGGTGTCCCGTTCTTCGTCTTCGACGGCAAGTACGCGGTCTCGGGCGCTCAGCCTCCCGAAACCTTCACCCGGGCACTGAATACCGCGTGGAACGATCGACCCACCCCCCAGCTCATCGCCGACGGCGACGCCTGTGGCCCCGACGGCTGCGCGGTGCCCACCACCGAATCCGCGACGGCCGACTGAGCACCGCGGACTGACGGAGTCAGGCCAGGTCGATGACGACCTTGATATCGGACCCACCCGGATCGAACGCCTCGATCGCCTTCTCCAGCGGCAGCCGCCGCGTGATCAACCGTTCCAGCCAGGACACGTCCGCTTCGGCCAGCGCCTGCGCGCCTTGCTCGTAGTGGTGTCGGTTCGCGTTCACCGAACCGAACACCAGCGTGTTGCCGAGCACGATATTGCGGTTCAACCCGCCCACATCGACTTCGGTGTCGATACCGGGCGTCGTCACCCCGGTCAGGCAGATGATCACCCCGGGATTGTCGATCTCCATCGCTTGCAACGCCACCGCGGGCGCACCGGTCGCCTCGATCACGATATCGGGCCGGATCGCCGCCGCGGCCGCCGCTGTCGTCCCCGTGTGGAACGTGCCGCCCAACGCGGTGACCAGCTCGTCTTTGATCCCGCCGCGGACGCGGTCGAGGACGTGCACGTCGAGTCCGCGTTGCTGCCCGAGCAAGGCCGCCAACAAGCCGATCGGCCCGGCGCCGGTGACCAGTACCGTGCGCGGATCGAACCAGGCGCGGTTGTTGATCTTCTCGATCTGATCCCACGCTTTGGCGACCACTGTCATCGGCTCCAACAGCACACCGACCTTCTCCAACGCCGGATCGAGCGTGACCGCGAAGTCCTCGCGCACCACCCAGGCCGTCGACCCGTACCCGTCGATCTCCTTGATCCCGCGCTCCACATACAGCCCGTTGCGGCACATGTCCCACTGCCCGCGCGCGCACGCCCCACACGGCACCGGATCCGGCCTGCGCACGATCCCGACGACGAGATCGCCCGGAGCGAACTTGCTGCCCGCTGGCACCGTCTTCACTCGGCCCAGAGATTCGTGGCCGAGCACCATCCGCGACTTGCCCGGGGGCAGCCAGCCGTAGTTGCCCTGCGCGATATCGCGGTCGGTGCCGCAGATGCCCAGCGAGATCCCGTCGACGAGCAACTCGCCGGGGCCGACGTTCGGATCGGGTACGTCCTCCACCAGCAATGATTGCTTCTGCATGGGAACCACGGTCAACGCACGCATTTCGGCATCCCTTCCGCCCGCACGGGCCAACGGTCGACGTCTGCACGAACCACATCCACGACACCCGGGGAGCACCCCATCGCGAACTCGCCGCGAATACGGACCACCTGCGGCAACGGTACGCGAACAACCCATCGATCGGTCGATACGAGACCATTCGCGAACAAGGGGCATCGAGAGGCGAAACGACCATCGCGGCACCAGGTATGTCCGACACTGCGATCGTGTCGGTCGGCTCGGCTACGGTGGACAGCGCTCGCACCGATCGACCCGTGGCCAGCTGGAGGCGTCTTGCGCATCATCGTCCGGATCCTGCTCGTGCTCGCCGCGCTCCTGTGCGCGCTCGCACCGGCCTCGGCCGCCCCGTCCATCGACGACGCCACCGCACGCAAGATCGACGAACTGCTCACGGTGCGCGCCGAATCGGGCAATCTCGGCCGAGGCGAACTCATCGAACGCCTCTCCGCACGCCTGCTCGGCACCCCCTATGGCGCGAATGTGCTGATCGGCTCGGCCACCGAGCCCGAACAACTCGTCGTCGACCTGCGCCGCGTCGACTGCTTCACCTACCTCGACTACATCGACGCCGCCTCCCGCTCCGCCGACCGCGACCAGTTCCTCACCAACCTGATCGCCACCCGTTATGTCGACGGCCGTGTCGAATTCGCCCAGCGCAAGCACTTCTTCACCGACTGGGCCACCCGCGAGCGCCTGGCGGCCACCGACATCACCGCGAGCCTGAGCCCCGCCGCCGTCACCACGACCAAGCATCTCAACGCGAAAGCCGACGGCAGCACCTACCTGCCCGGCGTCCCCGTGGTCGAGCGCGCCGTCACCCATATCCCCTCGGCCGCGGTCGACGGGGGAGTCTCGGGTGCGCTTCGCACGGGCGACTACCTCGGCGCCTACACCCCGGAGGCCGGCCTCGACGTCACCCACGTCGGCTTCATCGTCCAGACCCCCACCGGCCCCGTCTTCCGCAACGCTTCCTCACTCGCCGTGAACAACCAGGTCGTCGATACTCCTTTGACCGACTACCTCCGGACCGTTCCCGGCATCGTCGTCCTGCGCCCGCTCTGACCACCGCCGAGGAATCGCCATGACCACGCTGCCCGACCGCGCGAACACCGCACTGCTCGTCGCCGACGCCCACACCGCCGGCGACAAAACCCGTTGGGGCGCACCGAAACCCGAGGATGTCATCGCCCATACGAACCTGTACTGGCAGTTCCAGCGAGCGCCTGGCCGCACCGCGGCGGTCCGCCCGACCGGAGAGCTTGACTTCAAGTCGACCTGAACACCCACAGTGGTCCCATGACCACCTTCGGATACGAACAGAGCCTCGGCTACGACCGCCGCGCCACCCGACTCCTTACCGGCCTGTACCGCCGGATCGCCACCGACATCGACGCCCGCACCACCGACTCGGCCACCGTCGTCGACCTCGGTACGGGTCCGGGAAAGCTGCTGTCACACTTGGCAGCTCGCCGACCCGACCTGCACCTGCACGGCATCGACCTGTCCCCGCACATGATCGAGATCGCCCGCCGCACGCTCGCCGAGCACACAGTGGAACTGACCGTCGCCGACGTCGGCGACCTGCCCCATCCCGATGCGAGCATCGACCTCGCCGTCTCGAGCGTGAGCATGCACGAATGGCCGGACCTGCCCACCGCCGTCACCGAACTGCGGCGAGTGCTCCGGCCGGGCGGCACCGCCGGGATCTACGATTTCCGCTTCGCCCGAACCCGCGAGATCCGACGCGCCCTCGGTGCGGTCTTCGGCTCGGTCGACACCGAAACAGTCCGTCTCCCATGGCATCCCGTCGCCGTAATCACCTGCTACCGCGTCACCGCATAGGCTCGGCGGATGGCCGAGGAACACACCACGATCGGTGCGGTGGCGGCGCGGTTCGGGCTGGCGACCCACGTCCTGCGCCACTGGGAAGACCGCGGACTGCTCTGTCCACCTCGCGACTCGGCCGGACGCCGCCACTACCGCGGCACCGATATCGACACCATCGCGATGATCGTGCTCGGTAAGAAGGCCGGCTTGTCCCTCGACGATCTCGCCATCCTGTTCACCCGCGCCCCCGACCGCACCACCCGCCGCGAGGTGCTCGAGGCCCACCGTGACCGCCTCACCGACAAGATCGCCCGCACCCGCGCCGCCCTCGATGCCGTCACCCACGTCCTCGAGTGTGATGCCGAGGACTTCCGCACCTGCCCCCACTTCCGCGCCGAACTCGCCGGAGTCCTCGACACCCGCCGCGGTCACCTGTCCTGAATACCGCCCGACATGGGACGATCGCGGATATGACCGGCACACCCGCGAAACCACAGCACCTGCGCGACCTCGCGCTGCTGCGTCGTGTGCGCGACCGCATCGACCGCGAATACGCCCAGCCGCTCGACGTCGAAGCGCTCGCCCGCGGCGTACACATGTCGGCCGGACACCTCAGCCGCCAGTTCCGTCTCGCCTATGGCGAATCGCCGTATTCCTACCTGATGACCCGCCGCATCGAACGCGCCATGGCGCTGCTGCGTCGCGGCGACCTGAGTGTCACCGAGGTGTGTTTCGCGGTCGGATCGTCCTCGCTGGGAACTTTCAGCACCCGCTTCACCGAACTCGTCGGCGTGCCGCCCAGCGTCTACAAACAGCAGCAGGACGAACAAACCGCGGGTATGCCGTCGTGCGTGGTCAAGAAGGTGACCAGACCGATCAGGAATCGAGAAGCTTCGGCTCCGACCGGCAATTAGCGTGGTCGGCATGAACCTCACCATTCACCAGACCTACCTGCCGCAGGACGACCCCGACGCCGCCCTCGCGTTCTACCGCGACGCGCTCGGCTTCGAGGTGCGCAACGATGTCGGTTACAACGGGATGCGGTGGATCACCGTCGGCCCCGCGGGCCAGCCCGATACCTCCATCGTGCTGCATCCGCCCGCCGCCGACCCCGGCATCACCGACGAGGAACGCCGCGTCATCGGCGAGATGATGGCCAAAGGCACCTACGCCGCCATCAACCTCGCCACCGAAGACCTCGACGGCCTGTTCGAAAAACTGCAGGCAGGCGAGATCGAGGTCGTCCAGGAACCCACCGATCAGCCCTACGGCATCCGCGACTGCGCCTTCCGTGACCCCGCCGGAAATATGGTCCGAATCCAGCAGGCCAAGTAAGCCACCACGCCGGTAGATTCGATATTCGGCGATGTCGACTGATCGAGGGAGACCCATGAGCACGGCCAAGAAGACCGGCACCACCATAGAGCCGGCCGACAGCCACGATTTGATCCGCGTGCACGGCGCGCGCGTCAACAACCTGCGCGATGTGAGCATCGAGATTCCCAAGCGCAGGCTGACGGTCTTCACCGGCGTTTCCGGATCCGGCAAGAGCTCCCTGGTCTTCGGCACCATCGCCGCCGAATCACAGCGCCTGATCAACGAGACCTACAGCGCGTTCGTGCAGGGCTTCATGCCCAGCCAATCGCGCCCCGACGTCGACGTGCTCGAGGGACTGACCACCGCCATCCTGGTCGATCAGTCCCGCCTCGGCGCGAACCCACGCTCCACCGTCGGCACCGTCACCGACGCCAACGCGATGCTGCGAATCCTGTTCAGCCGCCTCGGCGACCCGCACATCGGGTCCTCGCAGGCGTTCTCCTTCAACGTCGCCTCGATCAGCGGCGCCGGTGCGGTCGAAGTCGAGAAGCACGGTGTCACCGTCAAGGAACGCCGCAGCTTCTCCGTCACCGGCGGCATGTGTCCCACCTGTGAAGGCAAGGGCCACGTCAACGACATCGACCTCACCCAGCTCTACGACGAGAACAAGTCACTCGACGAGGGCCCGTTCACGATCCCCGGTTACAGCATGGACGGGTGGATGGGCCGAATCTACAAGGGCAGCGGCTTCTTCGACCCCGCCAAGCCGATCAAGAAGTACACCAAGAAACAGCTCGCCGACCTGCTCTACAAGGAACCGACCAAGGTCAAGGTCGAAGGGATCAATCTCACCTATGAGGGTCTGATCCCCAAGATCCGCAAGTCGATGCTGTCCAAGGATGTCGAAGCGCTGCAGCCGCATGTGCGCGCCTTCGTCGAACGCGCCGTCACGTTCGGCACCTGCCCGGACTGCGACGGCACCCGGCTCTCGGCCGAGGCCCGCTCGTCGAAGATCAACGGCATCAGCATCGCCGACGCCTGCGCCATGCAGATCACCGATCTCGCCGATTGGGTCAAGGAGGTCGACGACCCGTCGGTGGCGCCACTGCTGGAATCGCTGCGCCAAACCCTGGACTCGTTCGTCGAGATCGGCCTGGGCTACCTGTCGCTGTCGCGCTCCTCGGGCACCCTGTCCGGCGGTGAAGCGCAGCGCGTCAAGATGATTCGCCACCTCGGCTCCTCCCTCACCGACGTCACCTACGTCTTCGACGAGCCCACCGCGGGCCTGCACCCGCACGACATCCAGCGGATGAACGGGCTGCTGCTGCGCCTGCGCGACAAGGGCAACACCGTGCTCGTCGTCGAGCACAAGCCGGAAACGATCGTGATCGCCGACCACATCGTCGACCTCGGGCCCGCCGCGGGCTCCAAGGGCGGCACTATCTGCTTCGAAGGCACCGTCGACGGGCTGCGCGCCAGCGACACCGTCACCGGCCGTCACTTCGACGACCGCACCTCGGTGAAGGATTCGGTGCGAAAGTCCGACAGCGCCTTGGAGATTCGCGGCGCCACCGCCAACAACCTCGACAAAGTCGATGTCGACATCCCGCTGGGCATCCTGGTCGCGATCACCGGTGTCGCGGGCTCGGGCAAGAGCTCGCTGGTCCACGGCTCGATCCCGATCGACGAAGGCGTCATCAACATCGACCAGGCACCGATCAAGGGCTCGCGGCGCAGCAACCCCGCCACCTACACCGGCCTGCTCGACCACATCCGCAAAGCGTTCGCCAAGGCCACCGGCGCCAAACCCGCCCTGTTCAGCGCCAATTCCGAAGGTGCCTGCCCGAACTGCAACGGTGCGGGCGTGGTCTACACCGACCTGGCGATGATGGCGGGCGTCTCGACCATGTGCGAGGTGTGCGAGGGCAAACGCTTCATGGCCGAAGTCCTCGAGTACACCTTCGCAGGCAAGAACATCAGCGAAGTGCTCTCCATGCCTGTCGACGAGGCCCGCGAGTTCTTCGGCGAAGGCGAGGCCCGCACCCCCGCCGCCCACAAGATCCTCACCCACCTCACCGAGGTCGGCCTCGGCTACCTGACCATCGGCCAGCCACTGACCACCCTGTCCGGCGGCGAACGTCAGCGGCTCAAGCTCGCTACCCACATGTCCGACAAGGGCGGCGTCTATATCCTCGACGAACCGACCACCGGCCTGCACCTGGCCGATGTCGAACAACTCCTCGGCCTGCTCGACCGCCTCGTCGAATCCGGCAAGTCCGTCATCGTCGTCGAACACCACCAGGCCGTCATGGCTCACGCCGACTGGATCATCGACCTCGGCCCCGGCGCGGGCCACGACGGCGGCCACATCGTCTTCGAGGGCACACCCGCCGACCTCGTCGAGGCACGCTCCACCCTCACCGGCGAACACCTCGCCACCTACGTGGGCGCCTGAGAAACGTTCGGCCGGGCTCGTTCGGGGCCCGGCCGAACGACCGACATAATCTTGACCGATGCCCGAGATCTCCACCGATCCCGCCGCCGTCGACCTCGACTGGCTCCACCACCGCCTTTCCAGCGACGCGTACTGGGCCCTCGGCCGCAGCCGCGAGCGTGTCGAGCGCCTCGTCGCGAACTCCCTGCCTTACAGCGTGTTCCACGATGGCTCCCAGATCGCCTTCGCCCGCCTGGTCACCGACCGCACCACCTTCGCCTGGCTCTCCGACGTCTACGTCGACCGTCGCGAGCGAGGAAAGGGCATCGGCAAACTCCTTCTCGACCGCATCATGGCCGACGCGGACGAGTGGGGCATGCGCCGCATGGTGCTGGCAACCGGCGACGCTCACGACCTATACCGCCGCTACGGCTTCACACCCCACCCCGAACCGGACCAGTGGATGGAAAAGAACTGGCCGGCCAACCCCGCCTGAATCGCCAGCTGATGCTGTTCTGAGACCTTGCCCGAGGGAGTGGTCAGTCGAGGACGGCGTAGGCCTCCACCTCGACGAGGACGTCCGGTTCGAACAGGCTGTCGACGCCGATGGCAGACAGCGGGGGAAGCGGATCGGGCAGGGCGAGTTCCGCGGCAACCTGGTTGATGCCGTCGAGGAAGTCGGCGTATTTGTCAGGGGTCCAGTTGGTGACGAAGATCCTGAGCCGGACGACGTCGGCGAAGGTGGCGCCCGCCCCGGCCAAACCGAGGGCGGTGTTGCGCAGGGCATGGGCGAACTGGCCCGCGAGGTCGCCGGTGGCTACCGGGTGGCCGTCGGCGTCACGGGCGATCTGACCGGCGACGTGGATGTGGCGGGTCCCGGTGCTGATCGAAACATGGTGGTACGGAACAGGACCGAACATGTTCGGTGGCGTGATGAGCTGCACGGACACGGCAATTCCCTTCGTGATCTGACTAGGTTTCCCATGTATACGTGGTATTCGAAGGGCACTTCAACGAGACTAGGTGTCATGCAGGAAACCGACGATGCTCCTCAGCTCACCTCCCAGCACCGTGAGCTGCTCGACCAGATGCTCGACAAGTGGTCGCTGCAGATCATGGAGGCGCTGTGCGAACAGCCGTTGCGGTTCAACGAGCTCCGCCGGGCGATACCGGTGGTGACGCAGAAATCACTCACCTCGGCACTGCGACGGCTCGAGCGCAACGGGATGGTCGAACGAGTGGTCACCCACACCCGGCCCATCGCCGTCGAATACCGCATCTCGCCGATCGGTCGAACATTGCAGGGACTCATCGACGCGCTACTGGGCTGGACCACCGCCAACTTGCCCGAGGTCGAACAGGCGCGTGCGCAGTTCGATGATCAACAGCACGACGACACTGCGATAGCGGGAACCGCGGCTCCGTAAAACGCCCTCGCTCGACCGGAGCCTCTTGGTGCGCGCGGACGTTGTCAACCGCAGCGATCCGCCTGCGCTATGTCGCGCCGCCCACGTCCAGCATCTCGGCCAGCTGGTCGGTCGCTTGGATCAGCCAGCCGGGATCGCCGTGGCGACGGCCCCACAGCGCCGCCTTGACCGCGCGCACTTGCGCCCATCGACGAGCACGAGCACGGTCGATCCCTGCTGCCTCGCAATACAAATCCAGTCCGCGACGAATACCGGCGGCCGGATCAGGTGCGAACAGCAGAGGTACGAACCGGTAGCTGCGGAGAACGGTGATCGTGTCGTACGCAGGGTCGCCGACATATCCCTTGGGGTCGATCGCGAGCCACGGCTCACGTTCTCCCGCCAGGACATTCGCATCATGGAGGTCACCGTGGACGAGCGTCTGGGGCTGATCTGGACCGAGGTCGCGCAAGGTCTCGGCGACAGCATCCAGAACGCGTCGGGGGAGTGGATCACCCAGTTCGGCAGCGGTCGTGCGGATCTCGTCCGGCCAGTCGGCAACCAGGTCGCTCAAGCGCGGCAGCCCGATCGGGGCGTCGATGGCCAGGCGATGGGACAGTTTCCCGAGTACGCCGACAGCCTCGTCGAAGTCGGGGATATCGGCCAGGGTGCCGCGTCCTGTCCGCTCGAGCAGCATCGCGAACCGTTCGTCATCGCGTTCGAACAACCGCACCGCACCTCGCCCATTCCAGGCGGCGAACGCGTCGGGCTCGAACACATTGCCCGGGTGCGGAAAAGAGATCTTGACGACCGCAGGCGGCAGGTCCTGGTGCCGCACCGGTAGGACAATCCCGACGTTGCCGTGCATGACCGGCCCCTCCGGGGTACACGACCACCGTTGCAATAACTCATCCGCCAGGCCGGGAAGTGCCTCGATCCAGGCCCGCCCGGGTTCCCCTTCGCGACTGACTGTTTCGCGGGCGAAAACCTCTGGAATGTCGATCATGATTCGACCCTAGGTGCGTTCGGCAGGTCGCGGCGACTGCCGATGTGATGTATCTCGCCGCCGTCCTCCTGCACGCGCAAACCGATCCCACCCCGCTGAGCCGAATACTCACCGCCACGCCGAACCGCTCCGGCCTCACCCGCACTGTCACCACCGTCGACCCGCACGAATTCCTCCCTGCCGACCTCGCCCAATTCCGCTACCAGGGCTCCCTGACCACGCGTCCGTGCACTGAAGGCGTGGAGTGGATCGTGCTGCGCCACCCCGCCCCGGTCGCCGTCGCCGTCGTCGACAACTACCGTGCTCTGTTCCCACACAGCAACCGGCCGACCCAGCCGCTCAACGGCCGCCCGGTAGTCCTCGCCGGATCCAACTGACCAACCGGTCACTCCATCCGCACGGCGCCTTCGGCGATCGTCAGCTGGGGGAGGACCGGGGGAGTAGGCCCAGGGTGAGATGCCGGACCAGGTCGTCGAGTAGTTGCTCGGAGTCGTAGTCGGCGGTGTAGCCGGAACCGACGAAGGTGGCCAGGCCCTGGAGGGCGGCCAGGGCGGTGACACCCAGGCGTTTCGGGTCGCCTTCGACGATCTCGCCGCCGGCCTGACCTTCGGCGATGAGGGAGATCGGGACCGCGAAGGCCCGGTCGACGGCCTGCTGGATGTCGGCGGAGGTGGAGTTGTTTCGGCGCGCGAACATCAGCGGCAGGAGCTCGAGGTTGTCGACGGCGAAACGTAGGTAGGCGTAGGCGACCGTCTGCAGGCGTGCCGTGATCGATCCATCGATCACGGCCTGTTCGAAGCAGGCGCCGAGACGTTCCAGGCCGGTGACGGCGAGTGCATCCAGTAGTGCCTGCTTGTCGCGGAAATGCCGACTCGGCGCCGCGTGACTGACACCGGTGTCTCGGGCCAGCTGGCGTAGCGAAAGCCCATCCACGCCGGACTCGCGCAGCGTCGCCTCGGCGCGCGTCAGCAGCGCGGCGCGGAGGTCTCCGTGGTGGTAGGGGGTGTGCAGGGACATGGTACGAGCAGGATATCCGACAATCACTCAATGTTTGCGTTGACTACTTTGTTGTCGCTGACTACATTGACGAAGGCCATGACTGACAACACCGCGCCCACCCGCAAGCAGCGCAGCATGCCGATCCGCGAATGGCTGGCCCCGATCACCCTGGTCACCATCCTGGCGGCGCTGCTGGGCACCATGTACCTCGGCTACACCGCCGACCCCGAGAAGCACCTGCACGACTTCCCGATCGCCCTGGTCAACCAGGACGTCGGCGACACCGTCAGCGGAAAGCCCAGCAACATCGGTGAGCAGATCGCCTCGGCACTGAGCGACAACATCCCCGCCGACAAAATCGACCTGCGCCCACTCGGCATCAACGAAGCCCAGCGACAGCTGCAAAACGGCGAGGTCTACGGCGCCATCGTCATCCCCGGCGACTTCACCAAACGCGTCGCCATCCTCGGCGCCGCCTCGATCGTCCCGGGCGAGGTCGAACAGCCGATCATCTCCGTGCTCACCAATCCGCGGGCGGGCACGCTCGCCGCGCAGATCATGAACACCGTCGCCGACCAAGCCATGACACAGGTGAACAGCACCGTCGGCGCCCAACTCGCCGAGCAGGTCAGCGCAGCGGCAGGCACCACACCACTCAGCGGCGCGGCCCGACTGCAACTCAGCGAGCCGATCGACATCGTGGTCACCGCCTATCACCCGCTGCCCGAAGGCACCGGCCAAGGCTTGGCGGCGTTCTTCTACACCCTGGTCCTGCTGATCGTCGGATTCAGCGGCGCGATGATGATCAATTCGCTGGTCGACGCCTCACTCGGCTACATCCCCGCCGAATACGGCCCCTGGCACAAGACCACCTCGCCGGCCCCGATCAGCCGGTGGCGCACCCTGCTCGTCAAATGGGGGATCGCCGCCATCAGCGCCCCACTGGCATCCGGTGTGTTCCTCGCTGTCGGCACCCTGCTGAACATGGCCATCGAGCGGCCACTGATGCTGTTTCTCTATGGCACACTGGCGATCGCCGCCATCGCGGTCACCGCCCTGTCGGTGATGGCCGCCTTCGGCACGGCAGGCCTGATGATCAACCTCATCGTGTTCGTGGTGCTCGGCATCCCGTCGTCCTCGGGCACCATCCCGCTCGAGGCGACACCGCGCTGGATCGCCGACATGGCCACCTTCGAACCCATGCATCAGATCTACCTGGCCGTGCGCGCCATCCTGTTCTTCGACGGACATCTCGAAGCCGGTATGGCACAGGGTCTGTGGATGACCCTCGCCGGACTCGCGGTCGGCCTGGTCCTCGGTGCGGTCGCCACCAACGCCTACGACCTGCGCGGAATGCTGCGTCTGGGCATCGAGCACGCGCCCGCGCAGTAACTGATCAACCCACGTGGAAGGCCCCTGTGATGCATGAGTTCGAAGCCCCGGCTTCCTACACGATTCCAGAACACACGAACAATTCCGACAGTGTGTTCCTGCACGCCGAGAACTCGCCCCGCACGGTGCTGTTCAACGTCTCGAACGGCAGCGGCGGCCTCACCGACGTCACCGCGGCCGAGTTCGCGCGAACGGTCACCGACGTGGCCAAGGGCCTCATCGCCACGGGCATCGAACCGGGCGACCGAGTGGCCATCATGGCACCCACCCGCTACGAGTGGGTCGTACTCGACCACGCGATCTGGGCCACCGGCGGCTGCACCGTCGCCATCTACGACAGCTCCGCCGCCGAACAGGCCAAATGGATCCTGCAGGACTCCGCGACGAAACTGCTGATTGTCGACAGCGACAAACACCGCCGGATCATCGAGGAGATCGACGCAGGCGCACTGCCCGAACTGCGCGAAATCCTGCAGATCGACAAAGGCATCGTCGAGGAATTGACCACTCGCGGTACCCAGCTCGACGACCACACCGTCCACACCCGCCGCGCAGAGGTCGGCGCGACCTCCCCGGCGACCCTGATCTACACCTCCGGCACCACCGGCCGACCCAAAGGCGTGATCCTCACGCACGGGAACCTCTACGCCGAGTCGAAATCCGACCGTATCGCCCTGGGCGAGTTCGTCACCCAGGGCAATAAGACACTGATGTTCCTGCCGCTCGCCCACGTCTTCGCGCGTGCGGTGACACTGGCCGCGCTCGATGCCAAGGTGGTCGTCGCGTTCAGTTCCGACTGGTCCACGCTCGTCGACCAGTTCGGCAGTTACCGCCCGCACTTCATCCTCGCGGTGCCGCGCGTGTTCGAAAAGGTCTTCAACGGCGCGAAGCAGAAGGCGCACGCCGACGGCAAGGGCAAGATCTTCGACCTCGCCACCGAAACCGCCATCGCCTGGAGCGAATCGCTGGACGCCGGCGGCCCCGGTGTCGTGCTCACACTGCGCCACGCCCTGTTCGACAAACTCGTGTATCGCACGCTGCGCCGCGCGCTCGGCGGACGATGCGAGGCGGCCGTGTCCGGTGGCGGACCACTCGGCGCGCGGCTCGGTCACTTCTTCCGCGGTGTCGGCATCCCGATCTACGAGGGCTACGGACTCACCGAGACCACCGCCGCGATCACCGTGAACACCCCGACGAATACCCGGGTCGGCACCGTCGGCCGCCCGACCGAAGGCCACGCCGTCAAGATCGCCGACGACGGCGAGTTGCTGCTGCGCGGCCCGGTCGTCTTCCACGAGTACTGGGGCAACCCCCAGGCCACCGAGGACGCCTTCGCCGACAGCTGGTTCGAGACCGGCGATCTCGGCACCATCGACCGCGACGGCTACCTCACCATCACCGGCCGGAAGAAGGAAATCCTCGTCACCGCGGGCGGAAAGAACATCTCCCCGGGACTGATGGAGGATTCGCTGCGCGGCCACCCGCTGATCAGCCAGGCGATGGTCGTCGGCGACGGCCGCCCGTTCGTCGGAGCCCTGATCACCCTCGACCCCGAAGTACTCCCGGCATGGAAGCAAAGCCATCACCTGCCCGCCGACACCTCGAACGAGGCCCTGATCGAGAACCCCGATCTCGCCGCGGAGATCGATGCGGCGGTCGCGGACACCAACAAGCAGGTGTCACATGCCGAGGCGATCAAGAAGATCCGCATCCTGCCGGTCGACTGGACCGAGGCAACCGGCGAACTGACGCCCAAGATGTCGCTCAAGCGCTCAGCGGTCATGAAGAAGTACGCCGCCGAGGTCGACAAGATCTACGACCCCGCCACGGAAAGTAGTCACTGACACCGCAATCACTGCCGCCGTCTGTTACGTCTAACCAATTACCGCGCATCGCACCGAATCGACCCCTCGAGTTCGTATTCTCACCAGGACCGCGCCCGGCGTGCGGCACTGGAACAGGGGTTGAACACAGCAGATGGCTATATCTGACGTCGATGCGTACACACATCTCTCGCCAACCGACATCGAAGAGTTCGGGCAGCGCCTGGACGCGTTGCGCGGGCGGATCGAATCCAGCTTGGGCGAGCGCGACGCGAAATACCGTCGCGCACCGCATCTTTGCGATGCGTGCGCCAGCCGGGAAACATTCCATAGTTTCGTCACTGTGACGAATTAAGCCTGGGCAAGTGGACGGGGGAGTGCCACCCTTCGGGTGGCCGGATCGGTTTCCGCGGATATGGAGCCCGGATCGGCCGATTAGCACATTCAGCACGAACGGTCATTAATCGGTCAACCTGAGAAATAACCCGGATTTTCGTCAATTTTCATCCCGGGCCCCGAAATGCCATGAATAACAAGCGCCGCGAAATGCCAGCGCACACAGAACGGCAATGCGGGCAGGTGAACACCGAGTGCCTTTCAGCGCGCGATACAACTCAGCGCACGCCGCACGCGCATCCGCAAAACCCCTCCCGACCGGCCGCCTTCAAACGCCGATAATGCACATTATGTCAAGTAAACCCCCTGCATGCAGGAAGCGTGACATCAGAGATTGGTGATTGATCGGTCAGCGTTGGGGTGTCAGCGTGATGGCGCCGATCACGACTCCACCCAAATACGCCGGGCCCTGGTACCCACCATGTCCGTCGCTGATCAGTACGACTCGATGGCCGGGAAACAGATCCACGTAGCCGCCGTCGGGCGTCGAATGAATTGGATACCGCCCTATCAAGACCAGGTCCCCGCCCTCGACGCGCGCGTCGCGTTCCAGGAGCACGATGCCTGACAACCACGTCGTGGACGTGTAGGCACCGGGTTCGACGTCGGCGAATGCTTGACCGACCGTGCCAAAGATCGTGGCGGCACCCACGGCCACGGCGATCGCAGCAGTCCGGACTATCGCTGGTCTGGCGCGTATGGACATCGCCAACTCCTGTCGCCTCGGGTTACCAACTCTACGCCTGTCAACTCCGGCTGATCCGGCCGAAAATGATACGCGCCGTCCAGGCACTCGAATCGGACATCTCCCCCGGCATCATCACTGTCGTCGCCGACGAGCCTGCCGCCAGTCACTGACCACGGCGCCGTTGCACCGGGCTCGCGCCCGGCGAAAGAGGTTCGTCCTCAGCCTGTTCGGCGAGGGCGATCGTCACGCGGTCCACTCGGGTCGAGCCAGTGTAACGTTCGTCACCGTTGTTGCGACAATTCATTCAGCACACACCGTCCCAGACCCCGCCGGTGCTCTCGACCACCTCACCGCGGGAAGGGTAAGTGGAGATGGCTCAAGAATTCTCCCGAATGCGCCAAGAGCGCCCGCGCTGCCATCGCAGCGGCAACCACGGTGAGCACTCACCGCCACTGAACTGATAGCCGATACTTCGCATTCTGCAGCCTTGCCGCACCGTGCACATTTCGCACGGAACGGCGTCAGATTTGCTTTCAGTACTTTTTGCTTCGGCCGCCGTTGTGATGACCGGCGTCCTCAGATGAGGTGTGTCCCATGTTTGAGAAAACTGCTGTCAGCCTGGTTATTCCAGCGCGCAATGAAGCACGCAATATCGCGTGGGTGCTGGACCAGATTCCGGACAGCATTACCGAAGTCATCCTTGTCGACGGCTCGACGGACGCGACCCTGATCACCGCCCGCAGCTCCCGGCCCGATATCAAGGTGGTGCCGCAGCAGGGCCTCGGAAAGGGTTGCGCGCTGCGCGCCGGATTTCTCGCCGCGACAGGCGATGTGATCGTGATGATGGACGCCGATGGCAGTATGTCGCCGCAGGAGATCTCGCATTACGTGCACTTCCTGGAGAACGGCTACGACTTCGTCAAGGGATCGCGTTTCATCGGCGGCGGCGGTTCGCTCGACATCACCCGGATCCGGCGTTGGGGTAACCGGTTCCTGCTGACGGTGTTCAACGCGATCTATCACACGCGCCTCACCGATTTGTGCTACGGGTATTGCGCGTTTCATCGGCGCTATCTCGAGCATCTGAATCTGTGCGCGACCGGCTTCGAGATCGAGGCCGAGATGACAGTGCGCGCGATGCAGGCGGGTTTGCGGATCGCGGAGGTGCCCAGCCTGGAGTTACCGCGGCGGGCAGGCCAGTCCAACCTGCGCGCGATCCACGACGGAACCCGGGTCCTGCGGACCGTGGTGCGTGGTCATCGGATGGGGTCTGTGCGGGCGGCTGAACCGGTGCCGAATACACCTCCCGGCATCGCGATGGGATCGTCATGATCGCCGTGACCAGGTACCTGAAGCCGCACCGGGAATTCAAGGAGACGGGTGCGGCGCGTGCGCTCGAGCAGACCGATCTGCCGATCGGGCGGATCGATGTCGAGCTGAGCTTGCCGGAGAGCGAACTCGTGCTCGCGGATCCGTCGGTGCGGCCGGCGAAGATCCTGGCGCTGCTGCGGTTGCACGGGCACCCCGTCGGGATCGCGGTGCTGGATGGGCGGCTCGGCCTGTCCTGGCACAGGCATGCTCCGACGGTCTGGACGGCGGTCGGCGACGCCGTCAACGCGCACCTGGCCGCGGACGGGCTGCCCCGAGCGGAGTGCCTCGCCGAGGTGGCGCGCGAGCCGGTGGTGTCGGCGCAGTGTCTGCGCTGGCATGAGGAGCTGCTGCTGCACGCTCCCGTGATCAGCGTCGTCGTCGCCACCAGGGATCGGCCGGACAGTGTGTGCGAGTGCCTGGACGCGCTGTTGCGGATGGAGTATCCGGCTTTTGAGATCGTCGTCGTCGACAACGACCCGACCACCGAGGAGACCGCCACGGCGATCTCGCGGCGTTTCGGTGGCCGCGTGCGGTATGTCCGCGAGAACCAGCGCGGTCTTGCGGCGGCACATAATCGGGGACTGTCCGCGGCCCGCGGCGAGATCGTGGCCTTCGTCGACGACGATGTGGTGGTCGACCGGCATTGGCTGACCGGGATCGCCGAAGGCTTCGCTTCCGGACCCGACGTCGCCTGCGTCACCGGCCTGATCCTGCCCGCCCAACTCGAAACGCCTGCGCAGCTGTTGCTCGAGCAACACGGCGGGTTCGACAAAGGCTTCGAACTGCACGTCTTCGACACCAGCCGGAACCGGCCCGCGGATCCGTTGTTCCCGTTCACCGCGGGCCGGTTCGGTTCCGGCGCCAATATGGCGTTCGATACCGCGGTCTTGCGCGGACTCGGCGGGTTCGACCCGGCG
Organism: Nocardia sp. NPDC059195; assembly: GCF_042754695.1. Lineage (NCBI taxonomy): Bacteria > Bacillati > Actinomycetota > Actinomycetes > Mycobacteriales > Nocardiaceae > Nocardia > Nocardia sp. NPDC059195. The sequence goes on from NZ_JBHZBG010000001.1 coordinate 233,891, forward strand.
ATCGGGGCCGGCACGTTCGCGCGTGGCGGTGACGATCTGGCCGGGTTCTTCCGTGTTGTCGTCGCTGGACATCAGCTGGTGTACCAGCCCAGCGCGGTGGTGTGGCATCGCCACCACCGGGATATGGCAGCGCTGCGCAATCAGGCCTACGGCTATGGCGTCGGGCTCGGTGCGTTCCTGACCAGTGCGCTGGTCCACGAGCCCGCGATGGTCGCCGGGCTGGTGCGGCGATTGCCTCGCGGGCTCGGGTACACCTTCGGCGCGGCCTCGGATCGCAATCGTGGCCGCTACGACGGACTGCCCGGCGATCTGGCGAGGCTCGAGAAGCGCGGCGTGTTGTTCGGGCCCGTGGCGTACGTGGTCAGCCGGTGGCGCACCTACAGGGCGAGCAGTCCGGGTGGTCGGCAGTGAGTGTCGGGATGGCACGGCGACGAGCGCTGTCGGCAACGCCAGCACCGGCCATGCTCGGCACGTTCGCCCGGGATTGGCGTAAACCACTGCTGCGCAACGGCATACTGCTGACGGCCAGCTCCGGGCTGTCAGCGCTGATCGGGTTCGCCTTCTGGGCGCTCGTCGCGCGGCACTACGACGCCGCCTCGGTGGGCAGCAACGCGGCCGTGATTTCGATGGCGGTGCTCGCCGCCACGGTTGCCCAGCTGAACCTGTCCAGTGCCATGGTCCGGTTCGTGCCGACCGCGGGGCGCCGCACGACCGCGCTGATCGCGGGGGCACATGTGGTCAGCGCGAGCCTTGCTCTGATCATCGCCGTGGGTTCGGTGCTGGCGGTCGGGGTGTTCGCGCCCGGCACGACTTTTCTGTCCGACGACCGGGCCCAGGTGCTGTTCGTCGCGGGCACCGTCGCGGTCACCCTGTTCGTCCTGCAGGACGGTGTGCTGGTCGGATTGCGGCGCACTTCCGTTGTCCCGCTGGCCAACATCATGTTCGCGGTGACCAAGCTGGTGCTGGTCGTAGCCGTGGCTTCGACGTTGCCTCGCTATGGCATCTTCGCGTCGTGGACGGTGGCATCGGCGGCCATCGTCGTGCTCGTCGGCGCCTACCTCTTCCTGTGGGCGATCCCCCGCCGGGTCCGGGCAGCGAATCTCACCGAGGCGCTGCCGCCGATGCCGCAGATCGCTCGCTTCGTGACAGTCGACTATGTCGGATCGGTGTGCTCGATCGGTGCGGCGATGCTGTTGCCCATCCTTGTGCTCCACGCACTCGGCCCCGTGCCGACCGCCTACTTCTCGATCGCCTGGGCCATCGCGAACGTCATCCACCTGATCAATGTCAATTTCGGCACTTCCCTCGTCGCGGAATCCGCTGCCGATCCGTCACAGCTGGCTCGCAATGTGCATCAGATCCTGGTCCATGGCGCCAAGTTGGTGCTTCCGATCGTGGCCGCGGTGCTCGTGCTCGCCCCGGTCGTGCTCGCTATCTTCGGCAGCGAGTACCGCGCGGGTGCCGATGTGCTGCGCGTGCTCGCGTTCGCGGCGGTTCCTGGTCTGCTGGTCTCGACGGCGATCAGTTCGGCACGGGCGCATCGCCGGCTGGGTCTGCTCCTGACGATCCAGGCATCGAACTTCGTGCTCACTGTCGGCCTGGCGTGGGTATTGCTGGACCTCGTCGGCGTGGTCGGAGCGGGGGTGGCCTGTCTGCTGAGCCAGACCTCGATTGCCTGCGCACTGCTCGTGCGCCGCGACCTCTGGTGGTCCGTCGATGCGCCCCGGACGATGGTCGCAGCGCCGATGTCGGTCCGGTTACGCAGTGCGGCAGCACTTTTCGTGCTCAGGGTGGCCGGAGCCACGCGTCGACGGAAGGCCCTGGACCGAGCGAGGGCAGTGTTGCGCAGGCCGGATTCCGCCGACGCGAGTCGCGACCTGGTGCGTCGGGCCGCACGGCTGGATACCGATGTGCCCTCGAAGGAATGGACCCGCGCCCGGCCCGTCCGGACGGTCACCGATGTCGCGGTCGCCTACCTCGGTCACGGTGACGGTCCGCCGACCGCGGTCCTGAAAGTCGCAAGGTCTCCGCTGGCCGCCGCTGACCTGCGCCGGCAACGGGAGATCCTGTCCGCCGACTCCCCGCTCGGCGACTGGCCCTTGCTCCCCCGCGTTCTCGCGTTCGGCGACGACGCCGACGGGGTGGCTTCCATCGAGACATACCATCCGCGCGTAGACCTGACCACGGTCCTGACCGCGCACCCGGACCGGCTCGAGGCCCTGACGACGCTCGCGCTCACCTCGATCGACGAGTTGCACCGCCGCACAGGTCGCCTCGCCGTAGTGGATGACACCATGCTGACCCAATGGGTCGACGAGCCCGTGCACACCCTGACCGAGATGTGCCGGACCCTCTCCCCCGCATCGATCGACACTGCTGACCGGATCAGGACCGTGGTGCGCGCGGCACTGGCCGACCACACCATGGTGATCGGCTGGGCGCACGGCGACTTCCACAGCGGCAACGTCTTGCTCGAATCCGGGCGCGTTACCGCCATCATCGACTGGGGTGGCGCTCGGCCGGACTGGCTCTGCGCGCTCGACGCGTACCACCTGGTCTTGACGGCATCCTGCACCGTCGAACAGCGCGAACTCGGCTCGGTGCTGGCCCGGCGGTTGCGCGCAGGTGGCCTCACCGAGCGCGAACGTCGTCAGCTCGACCTCGTCGGTGGTGCCGCGGCGCGCGGCGACCCGCTGGACGAGCGGATAGCGATCCTGCTGACCTGGCTGCATCATGTCGCGGCGTTGTCGCGCACATGCGGTGTCTATCGCGAGCACCGCGTCTGGTGGGCCCTCAATGCCGAACCCGTGCTGCGCGCGTTCGCCGACCTCGCCCCGAAGCTCGAGGCACAGCAGCGCGCCACGGAACTCGTCGGTGCCGCCGACCGATCGGATCGGCCGGTCTCGGCAGCCGCTGCGGCACCGGCAGATCTCGTGGAATTCGAAGCCGAATGGGACCCCGACGCCGCACCTGCACCCGCACCGGATCACGGAGGGCGGTTCGACCAGCTGACCGTCTCGGTTGTCATCTGTTCCTATGCCGAGGACCGTTGGGACACGTTGGTTCTCGCGGTCGCCTCGATCCAGGCGCAGTCGCGGCCCGCCGAGGAAATCGTGGTGGTGATCGACCACAACACAGCGCTACTGGATCGCGCACGCACCCTGCCCGGCGTGACGGTCGTTGCGAACCGCGACGCGTCAGGGCTGTCCGGCGCCCGCAACACCGGAACAGCGGTCAGCACAGGCGATATCGTGGCGTTCCTCGACGACGACGCCTTCGCCGACGCCGACTGGCTGGCCGAACTCGCCGCGCCCTACGCCGATCCCGCTGTGCTCGGTGTCGGCGGCCTGGTCACCGCGAACTGGCTCACAGCACGGCCGTCCTGGTTTCCCCCAGAATTCGACTGGGTGGTCGGCTGCAGCTATCGCGGCATGGCCACCGGGCGCGCGGCGGTGCGCAACATGATCGGCGCCAATATGTCGTTTCGGCGTGAGCTGCTCGTCGAATCGGGCGGATTCCATATCGACCTCGGCCGGGTGGGGACACGGCCGCTCGGCTGTGAGGAGACCGAGCTGTGCATCCGCCTGCAGCGCGGCCACCCGGATGGCGTGCATGTCTATGAACCCGCGGCGCGGGTGTGGCACAGCGTCCCCGGCACGCGCGCGACGTGGTCGTATTTCCGCTCGCGCTGCTATTCCGAAGGCCTGTCCAAGGCGAAAGTCAGTGTTCTCGCGGGCTCCGATCGAGCCTTGGCCAGTGAACGGTCGTATCTGCGATCGACGGTGCCGCTGGGGGTGCTGCGCAACCTCGGTGCCGGATTGCGCGGGCGCCTCTGGGGATTCGTCACCGCGGTCGTGATGATGGTGGGGGTCATGGCTACCGCGATCGGCTATGCCGCGGGCACCCGCGCGGGACATCGCACACCGGCGGCGCGACCCGCGTTCCGGCGGACCGGCGCCTGGCGCTACATCGGTGTGGCGGTAGCGACAGGGTTGTGGCTGGTTTCGCTGCCCCGCATCGAGCTCGATCGCATCGGTGACTACGGCCTGCTGCCGCTGCTGCCGTTCACCTTCTGGGCGGCACTGGCTGTGCTGCTGGTGAGTTTCGGTGTGCTGGTGCAGGCAAAGGCGACGACGCGGCTGTTGGCCGCGCATGTTGTCGTCCTGATCGCGATAATGCACGCGACGCCGTCGGTGACTTATGAGACGCTGCGCTATTCGTGGGCGTGGAAGCACGTGGGCATCGTCGACTTCTTCCAGCGGCACAACGGCGTCGACACCACGCTGAACGAGCTGGCGGTGTACCAATTCTGGCCGGGCTTCTTCAATCTCAACGCGATGCTGGTGAAAGCCGGTGGGTTGGAGTCCTCGCTCGGCTACGCCGCCTGGGCGCCGCCGGTGTTCAACCTGCTGCTGATCGGCCCGCTGTATCTGATCTTCGCGACCTTCAGCACCGATCGGCGCCTGATCTGGTCCGCGATCGTGATCTACGTCCTCGGTGCGTGGGTGGGCCAGGACTATTTCGCTCCACAGGCCTGTGCGAACTTCCTGTACCTCACGATCGTGGCGCTGGTGTTGCGGTATCTGCGCCGGGAGTCCATGGGCTTCGACCGGCGGGTGATCGTGGTGGTCGCGATCGTGCCGATGATGGCGGCGATCGTGCCGACCCATCAGTTGACGGCGCCGATGGTCATCCTGGCGCTGGGTCTGCTCGCCGTGTTCCGTGTGCGGCGAGTCTTCGTGTTGACGGTCCTCATGGTCGCTATGACGGTGGGCTGGGATCTGCTCGTCGCCGGGCCATGGCTGAGCGAGAACCTCTCCGGCCTGCTGGCGAACTTCGGCAACGCCGAGTCGAATGCCGGGGCGAATTTCATCGATCTGGATGCGGGCAGCCGCAGTCAGGTCGTGGTCGCCGAGGTCGACCGTGCGCTGAGTGCCGCGATCTGGCTCATGGCCGTCATCGGGTTCGCCCGTCGTTTCCGCGGGCGCGGTGAACTCGCGCTGCCGCTGCTGGCCGTCGCACCGCTGCCGCTGATCCTCAGCAACGACTACGGCGGTGAGATGGTCTTCCGGGTCTACCTGTTCGGGCTGCCCTTCGTGGCCTTCTACGCGGCGGCCGCGTTCTTCCCACGCCCGGCCGTCGACGCGCCCCGCTCGCGCGGACGCCGGTTCGGTCGGCTGGTGCTGCCGGTGGTGTTGCTGCTGCTCGTGACGGGGTTCGGTTTCGGCTACTACGGCAAGGAGCAAACGGCCTACTTCGCGCCGGAGGAATACGCGGCGGCTCAGTTCGTCTACGGTATCGCGCCGCGCGGGTCGCTGGTCATCGGCGCGACGAGCGGCTTTCCCTGGGCGTTCAAGAATTTCGAGTTCTACGACCACATGTGGTTTGCCACCTTCGACGCCGATGACCGGGAAGACATTGTCGCGGAGCCGGTCTCGCAGTTGGGCGACATGATGTCCGCGCAACGTCATCACCACTCGTACCTCATCCTCACCCGCAGCCAGAGCGCCGGGATGACGCTGTCCGGTGACCTACCGCGCGACGCGCTCGACCGGATCCAGCAGACGCTGTCCGAGTCACCGAGATTCACCGAGCTCTACCGGAACACGCACGCCGTGGTGTTCACCCTGACCCAACCGGCACCGGAGTGAGAACATGACGCGAATTCCCGTCGGCCTCAGCCGGTTTCGGCTTCCCGATCCCGCGGCATTGCGACGTGGTCTGCGTGCGACGTCGGCCGCCACCTGGGTGCTGGCCGGTTCGGGCTGGGTCACGCTGCTGTGCGTGCACGCCATCTCCCCCGATTCGCCGCTGTCGGTGCTGCGGACGCTCGTCGTCTTCGCGTTCGTGCTGCTGTGTCCCGGTCTCGCCGTCGCGAGATTGCTGCCGTTGCGGGAGGACATCGAGGTCTGGGTGGTGGGAATCGCGTTGAGTGTGTCCTTCGGCCTGCTGGTCAGTGTCGCGTTCACGGCGGCGCGCGATGATTCGATTACGTCGCGGTTGGTGTCGTTGGCGGTCATCACCACCGGGGCGGCGGCGGTGCGGATCTATCGATCGGCGCGGCCATGACCATCGTCCCGATCCTGCTCTACCACTGCGTGTCGGTCGATCCGGCGGGGTGGATCGCGCCCTATGCCGTGTCGCCACGGACTTTCGCCCGGCACGTCGAGCTGATGGCGGCGAGCGACCGGACGCCGATGACCGTCACCACCCTGACCGACGCGCTCCGCGATGGCCGGGCGCTGCCCGCGCGCCCGCTGCTGGTGACCTTCGATGACGGCTTCGCCGACTTCGCCGACGCCGCACCGGTTCTCGCCGCCCATCAGATCCCGTGCACGCTCTACGTGACGACTGGCGCACTGCGCGGACCGCACCAGTCCTCGCGGCTGTGCCTGCCACCGGCCCGGATGCTGGCGTGGTCGCAACTTCCCGAACTGGCCGAGCACGGCGTCGAGATCGGCGCCCACACTCACACCCATCCGCAGCTCGACACCCTGCGAGAACGGGTGGCGGCGGCCGAGATCCGCGAATGCAAGGACCTGCTCGAGGACGCGATGGGCCGGGAAGTCCGCAGCTTCGCCTACCCCCACGGCTTCCACTCGACACAGGTCCGGCGCCAGGCGCAGTTAGCGGGCTACACCTCGGCAGCCGCTGTGGGCGATGCGTTGAGCTCGACTGCTGACGATCCCTTGGCGCTGGCCCGGCTCACTATTCGCTCGACGACCACCATCGACGAGCTGACAGCCTGGCTCTGCGGCCGAGACGCTGCTGTCGCGCCCTATCCGGAGGCGTGGCGAACCAAGGCGTGGCGAACCTACCGCCGATTGCGCGGTCACCGATCGACGCGCGGAGTCATCACGATGCCCGGCCAGTCATCGAGACCACCAGGAGGTACCTGACCATGCGCACCCTCGTTACCGGCGCTGCCGGATTCATCGGCTCGAATCTGGTCGACAGTCTGCTCGCCGACGGCCACACTGTCGTCGGTATCGACAATCTCGTCACCGGTCGAATAGGCAATCTGGACAGTGCGTTTCGGCACGACACGTTCACTTTCGCCGAGACCGGCGTCGACCGGCACGAGCTCGCCGAGATCGTGCGCGCGGTGGCACCGGAGGTGGTGTTCCATCTCGCGGCCCAGGTCGATGTCCGCAAATCGGTCGGCGATCCCTGCTCCGACGCGGGCACGAATGTGCTGGGCACCATCAATGTGGCCGAGGCGTGCAGGCAGGCCGGGACTCGCCGTGTCGTCTTCGCCGCCTCCGGCGGATCCCGCTACGGCACCCCCACCGCGCTGCCGATCGGCGAGGACGCACCACCCCATCCGCTTTCGCCGTATGCGGCCGCCAAGGTCGCCGGTGAGCTGTACCTCGCCGCGTATGCCGACATGTACGGGATGGCACCGATCAGCCTCGCGTTGTCGAATGTCTATGGGCCACGCCAGGATCCGCGCGGGGAAGCAGGCGTCGTCGCGATCTTCGGCTGTGCGTTGCTGCACGGACATCCGGGGACCATCTACGGCGACGGCACCGCCACCCGCGATTACGTCTATGTCGGTGATGTCGTCGACGCGTTCCGGAGCGCGGGCGCGGCGCCGGAATCACTGACCGGCACCTTCAATATCGGCACCGGAGTACAGACCACCACCACCGAACTGCACCGCATGATGGCGGCGGCGCTGGGCATCGACGATCCCCCGGTGTACGCACCGGCACGGACCGGGGAGATCCAGGCCATCGCGCTCGATCACACCGCGGCCCACCAGAGCCTGGGCTGGGATCCGCACGTCGACATCACCGCCGGGATCGATCACACCATCGCCTGGCTGCGCGAGACCTCGATCTGAGCGGCAGCGCGGCTGTCACCGCGTGAACGGAGCTGGACATGGCGCCAACGACAACCGCGATCGGCTCATCGGCACCCAGGGTGACCGTGGGGGTGCCACGAGATGTGTGGGCCGAGCTGCACCGAGCGGACGCGCACTCGGTGCCTACCCAGACGCCGCAATGGCTGGACTGCCTCGTCGCGACGGGGAACTACCGGGACGCGAGCCGACTGTACGAAATGCCGGACGGTCGCCGGGCGCTGCTCCCGTTGGTTCGACGGACCTATCCGACCGGCGGGTCGACGATTCTGCAGTCGCTGCCCAAGAGTTGGGGGTACGGCGGGCTGATCGCGCCCGACGGGGTCGCGCCCGATCTCGTGTCCGCGGTGTTCGACGACTTGTCCGCGACACCGGCGCTGCGGATACACATCCGCCCCAACCCGGTGCACGCCGCCGCGTGGGCCGAGGTGGCCGCGGCGCGCACCGGCGTCACTGCGGTGCCCGCACGCGCGCACATTCTGGATTTGGAGGGTGGTTTCGAGCAGGTGTGGCAGCACCGGTTCAAGGCCGCGACGCGCACCGCCGTCCGGCGCGCCGAGCGGGCCGGGGTGAGGGTCGAGACCGACACCACCGGCCGCCTCGTTCCGGTGTTCTACGACCTATTGCAGCGCTCCTTGGATCGGTGGGCGCGACAGCAGCACGAACCCGTGCGGCTCGCCAGACTCTGTGGGCGACATCGGGATCCGGCAGGCAAGTTCGCTACGATCGCCGCGCACCTCGGTCGCGGATGTCAGGTGTCGGTGGCCTGGTTCGATGGCCGTCCGGTGGCTGCGATCCTTGTGTTGCGCTGCGGGGCGAACGCGCATTACACCCGCGGAGCGATGGACGAATCGCGCGCCTTCCCGACGGCGAACCGGCTCCTGCACACGGTGGCGATCGAAGACGCGTGCCGCAGCGGCTGCCGTAGTTACCACATGGGAGAGTCCGGTGCCTCGCCCGGCTTGGCCCGATTCAAGGGCTACTTCGGTGCCGAGCCCTACGACTATTGCGAGTACTGGCTCGAGCGCGTCCCTGTCTATCGCGTCGACCAGGCTCTGCGGGGCTGCGTCAAACGCGTGATCGGCTTCCGCGATGTCTAGGCCCGCGCTCCGAGCGCGCGTGCGTGCGGCTCTGTTGGTGAGTGTCGCCGCCGCGGTCGTGGCCGCCTGTGGGACAAGCGTGCCCGGCCCTGTCGATCCTTTGCCGGGCGGCCGCTACGTCCTGCTGGCCAACGCGCAGACCAGCGACGTGCGCGTGCTCGACGCGTCGACCTGGGCCGGTCAGGGGGAACCGATCGAGGTCGGTCCCATCCCGTCCGACGTGGTGGTGAGTCCGACCGGCGACCGGGCCTATGTCGTCAGTCCCACGGCCAGCGTGATCACGGTGGTCGACATCGCCACCCGCCGCACCGTCGGTGACCCGATCCGGGTCGGCACCTATCCGGCGGGCGTGGTCGTCAGCCCGGACGGGGGTCGCCTCTACGTCGCGGGCGGTGAGACCGACGACGTGCGCGCCTACGACACCACCACCCATCGCATGGTCGGCAAGCCGATGAAGATCGGCGACGCGCCGGGCGGTCTGGCGATCAGTACGGACGGACGGTGGATCTTCGCCACCAGCCAATACCAGAACGACGTGCGCGTGATCGACACCGAGGCGCTGGCCGTTGTGGGCAACCCGATCGTCGTCGGCAAGGCTCCGGCGCGGGCGGTGGTGAGCCCGGACGGGCGTCGGGTCTATATCGCCAACGCCAATTCCGACGATGTCTCGGTCGTCGATACCGACACCCGGCGGGTCGTCGGGGAGCCGATCCCGGTCGGGAGCTATCCGACCGGGATCGTCACCAGCGCCGACGGAAAGCGTGTCTTCGTCGCGAGCCAGAACTCCAATGATGTGCGCGTCATCGACACGACGACACTGCGGGTGATCGGGGAACCGATCAAGACCGGCGCCGCGCCCGCCCAGATGACGGCGAGCCCGGACGGGCGCCTGCTCTACGTCGCCAATGTGTACTCCGACGATGTGACCGTGATCGACACCCGGACACTGCGGGCAACCGGCTCGGGCCCGGTCGGCCGGACTCCACGAGGCATCGCGGTGGTGGCGATATGACCGTGCGGCACCATCGTGCGTCCTCGCGCGTCGGCATCGTGGTGGCCGTCGCCCTGCTCGGTGCCGGCTGCGGCCAGGCCTCGACGACCGTCGACCAGACCCGGCCGGCATTCGCCGACGAGTTCGACGGCCCGCCCGGCGCAGCACCCGATCCGTCGATCTGGCGCCCCGATGTCGGCGGAACCGGCTGGGGCAACGAGGAATTGCAGTATTACACCCGCGGCGTCAATACCGCGCTCGACGGCCGGGGAAACCTCGTGATCGAGGCGCGTGAAGGATCGGACGGGCACTCGTGCTGGTACGGGCGCTGCCGCTACACCAGCGGAAAGCTGACGACCCGGCAACGGCGCGGTGTCGCCTTCGCCCAGAGCTACGGCACGTTCGAAGCACGGATCCGCATGCCGAGCGGGGCCGGGCTCTGGCCCGCCTTCTGGCTATTGGGCGAGAACATCGACGCCGTCGGACATCCGGCGGCGGGCGAGATCGATATCGTCGAAACGCTCGGCGCGCGAACCGATTCGGTGGAGCAGCACGTGCACGGGCCCGGACTCGACTTCGGTGCCGAATTCCGCCTCCCGGCCGGACAGTCGGTGACGGACTGGCACACCTACGCCGTCGAGTGGGCGCCGGACCGGATCACCTGGCTGGTGGACGGACAGGCCACGCGCACGCTGACCCGAGCCGAAGCCGGTCCGGGCTGGGTCTTCGATCACCGGTTCTACCTGCTGCTCAATCTCGCCGTCGGTGGCGAGTGGCCGGGGTCGCCGGACCGCGACACCGTGTTCCCGGCCCGGATGCTCATCGACTACGTCCGGGTCTATCCCGGGGAACGGTACTGAGACGATGACAACGCTGACGTGGGACGTGCAGACACCGCGGGGCCCAGCGCGGGTGACCAGTCCGGCGCCACGCGCGGTGTGGGACGAGATCGTCGCCGCCGATCCCCTTGCGGGGCCGTCACATCTGCCCGCCTGGTCCGACTCCGTGTGCCGAGCCGACGGCTGGACCGAGGCCAGCAGGCTCTACGAACTGCCCGGCGGCAGGCAGGCCGTGCTACCGCTGGTTCGCCGCGCCTTCGCCGGATCACCGGGCGACCCGAAGCTGCTCACCGTGCAGGCCTCGTTCCCGCACGGTTGGGGGTCGGGTGGAATCGTGGCACCCGGCGGTGCCGGGGTCGGCGATGTCGCGGTGGTCCTGGCCGATCTCGCCGCGGGCCGAGAGCTCCAGACTTTGCTGCGGCCCGGTTTCGCAGCGGCCGCGGCCTGGCGTGAAGCATCGTCGGGGGCGAGTGGCCGTGTCCCGGTTCGGATTCCGGTGCAGACCCATGTGCTCGACCTCGGCGGCGGGCTGGATGAGGTCTGGTCGCGGCGGCTCAGTTCGAAGGCGCGCACGGGCATTCGCAGTGCCCGCCGCAAGGCAGACAGTGCCGGGCTGGTTATCGAGGTCGGTAGTTCCCCCCAGTTGGTCGAGGACCTGTACGACGTGTACCTGCGATGGGTGGCCCGGCGGGCAGTGCAGCGGCGGATGCCGCGCCGGGTGGCCCGGCTGCGGGCGATGCGGGCCGAACCGCTGCGCCGGTTCCGTACCGTCGCAGCGGCATTCGAGGATCAGTGCCGTATCTGGGTGGCGCGCCTGGACGGGATCCCGATCGCCGCCGCCATCGCGGTCTTCCATGGTGGGGTCGGTGTCGGCTGGCGTGCGTTCAGCGACCGGGAGCTGGCCGGGCCGCTGCGGGCCCATGAGCTGATGCAGTTCTTGGCCGTCGAACATGCGTGCCGGATCGGGTGCCGCTACTTCGACATGGGCGAATCGGGCGGAGTCAGCACGCTCGCCCACGTCAAGGACCGGCTCGGCGGCACCCGGCAGCATCTCGCCGAGTACGCCTTCGAACGGGTTCCGCTCAGTCGCTTCGACAGTGGGCGCATCGCACTGCGCGGCTACGTCGAGCGCCGCGTACTGACGATGGACCACGCCGCGGATCGACCTCGCCCATGAGTGAGCGGGTGGCACCGCTGGATCTGCTCTGCACCGCGCAGACGGTCACCGACCTGCTGGGCCGGGCGATCGCCGACCGGGACCGGCTCGACACCTTCTTGCTCACCGCAGGATTGAACCAGCTGGTCGAGGATCACCTCCATCCCGATCCGCTCCAATTGCACCGCGCCGCTGACTTTCTCGACGACAGCGCTGCCTGGGGTGCCCACCTCGCCGCCGCCCTGGCCCGCGGCACGGCGCTGGTGCTGGGCCCGATCGCTGTCGGCCGGGGTGCGGGCGAGCTGTGGCGGCTGCGCGACGCGCTGGGCGAGATGTCGATCCGGTGCGGACACGCTGTCTTCGATCCCGCCGCCGACCTGTCGATCGGCCGCACCACGGCAGTGCGGGCAACCCGGCGGCTGCGCGCGGACCTCCTGCGGATTCCCACGTGTTTCCGCAGCTTCGACCAGCACCCGGACGACGTCGTCGAGCTTGCGCACCGGTTGCTGAAGGACGTCGAGCGCTCGGCGCCGATCTGCGTTGTCGGGGTTCGGACCTCGGGAAGTTATCTGGCTCCGCTGTGTGCCGCCGCGCTCGAGCTCGCCGGGGCGACGGCAGTGTCTGTGTGCACCTACCGCCCCGGCCTGCCATGGCGGCGCACCGAGGCGGCGCAGCTGCGCGCGGTCGTGGCCGCAGGCGGCACGATCGTGGTGATCGACGATCCGCCGGTCACCGGAACCGCGTTGGCTCGGACGGGACGAGCCGTCGAAGAGCTCGGCATCCCCGCACGCGCGATCGTCTTGCTGCTGGCCTTGGCCGGAACCGATCCGCCGACGACGATCCGGTGCTGGCACACGATCACGCTGCCCTGGCCGCAGTGGAGTGTGCACCAGCGGCTGACCGAGGAGGCTGTCGGTGCGACGCTGGCCGGGCTGCTCGGCCCGGGACACGAAGTGGTGGCGCGGCATCGGCCCGGAGCGCACGGACGCAGCCGGGCTCGCGTGCGCGAACGGTACACGGTGGAGATCACCACCGGCAGCGACATGATTCGCCGCGAGATCGCCGTCGAAGGCGCGGGTCTCGGCTACTTCGGGCGGCACGCGCTGGCGGTGGCAGCCGCCCTGCCTGGCCATTTTCCTTCGGTGTACGGGCTCGTCGACGGCTTGCTCTACCGCGACTGGGTTCCGGGTACCCACGCACCTGCCGAAAGCGCGGCGGCCGAGCAGATCGCTCGCTATGTGGTCGACCGTCGGCGTGCGCTGCGGGTCGGTGCCGACCCGACCACCCGATTGCGTGGACGCCGGCCGGCCTGGGAGGTGGCGGCCGGGCTGCTGAGCCGGGAGTTCGGCCGGCTCAGGCCTGCCGGGCAGACCGTGCTCATCGATCGAATCGTTCGCCACCTGCTGCGGGTCGACACGGCGAGCATCCCCGATGGCCACACCCATGCCCGCTACTGGTTGCGCGCCGAGCCGACCGGACCACTGCGCAAGGTCGACTTTCACCAGTTCTCCTTCAGCAACCTGGAAATGACCTGCTACGACGCGATCTTCGACCTCGCGGGCGCCGCCGCCGATCCCCCCTCCGGCACCTTCGAATCCCAGCTGCGCAGCGCCTATCTCGCGCAGACCGGCGAAACGGTCGATCCCGAAAAGTGGCTGCTGTATCGGCTCACGCAGCTGTGGGGGCTCGGCTGGGCCGACGAGCTGGCCGGTCCCGACCTCGAAGACCGTTGTGCGGAGGCCGTGCACGACTACCTGTCCACGGTCTTCGCTGTTCCCCAGCCGGCGAGCACCAGGGCGGCGGCCCCGATCTGCGCACTCGACCTCGACGGAGTCCTCGAGACCGATCCGCTGGGCTTCCCGTGCACCACGCCGGCCGCCGCGTTCGGCTTGCGGGCCCTGCTCGTGCACGGGTATCGGCCGGTTCTGGTGACCGGACGCAGCCTGCCCGAGGCAGTGACCCGGTGCCGACAGTTCGGCCTGGCCGGCGCGGTGGTGGAGTACGGCACCGCGCTCTACGACCACCGGAATCGGCACTGCGCCGACCTGCGTGACGGCAGCGCCGCGCAGACCGATCACGAGATTCGCCGCTACCTCGACGCGCACGATGGCATCGAGGTGGACCGGCGCTACCGCTACAGTGTGCGCGCCAGGTCGCAACGCGGACCGATCCCCGCTGAGCTGACCCGCGCGATCACCTCGATGACCGACGGAGCGGTGCGCGTCGTCGTCGGGGCGGGGCAAACAGATTTCGTCCCGCACGGGATCGATAAGGGCACCGGTCTGCGCGCACTGTCGGCTCGGCTCGGCGGTCATGTCGCACTGGCTGTCGGTGACACCAGCGAAGACCTGCCGATCTTCGCCGAGGCCGTGATCTCACGAGCGCCACGCAACGCCGACGACGCGGTGCGCGCCGCCGGAATTCCGCTGACCAGAGGCTCCTACCAGTCCGGATTCGCCCAAGCGTGTGCCGCGCTGCTCGGGCACCGACCGGGCAGCTGCCCGCTGTGCCGCCTGCCCGACCTATCTCCCCGGACTGCCGCACTGTGCGGGGTGCTCGGGCTGCGGGAGAACGGCGTGTGGGGACTGGCCACCCGCTCGGCCGTCCTGGCCGCTGTCGCAGCCACTCACAATCGCAGATGAAGTTCGACGATCGCGCTCGCCACCGACTGCACGGTGACATGGTGGCGGCGGGCATGGTTGCGGATCAGCGCGAACGCCTGGTCCATATCGATGGTGTTCTCGTTGGCGAGGATGCCCTTGGCCTGCTCGATCACGATCCGTGTGTCCAGGGCTCGCTGAAGCTGCTCGGTGAGCTGCCGCTGGTGGTGCTGGACGGCGGAGTTGACGAGGTACCCGCCGACGATATCGGCCAGCGCCCGTGCGGCCTCGAGGTCGGCGCTGCACCATGATCGCTGTTGGGCGGCGTAGAGGTCGAGCACCCCGACCCCTTCGGTGCCGTGGGTGATCGGTATGGCGGCTACCGCGGCGATACCGGCTCGCCGGGCGGCGGCCACGTAGCCCGGCCAGCGCACGGTGTATTGCCCCACATCGGTGACCGGCACTGTCACCTGGGTCGTGTGCGCGACGCAGCACGGCCCCGACCGAAACTGCTCCTGACATCGCTCCAGCTCAGCGGCGGGTTCGGAGGCCGCGGTGACGTAACGCAATTGTCCGCTGGTCGCCAGACTGACTCCGGCTCCCGTCAGGTCGAGAAGTGCGGTGACGGTCTGGGTCAAGTCGAGCAACACCGCATCGGTGTCGTTCGAGACCGGCAGCCGGGCGAACCGTGACACCGCCCCGATAAACGATTCGATGTCATCCACACGCAAAATCCTCAGCTCGCACAATCAGCTATCTCACCGTTACCATCGGCGGACGCGCGAACCCTATTACATCGGCTGTGTGCCCGAGGGCAGATGAAACGGCGATCGGACATCAGCGGCCAGTACCGCCGCGAGGCCTTCTCGCAGGTCCTCGACGAAATACTCGGGAACCTCCAGCGACGGGAAATGTCCCCCGGCTTCGGGTGAGCTCCATCGGACGATCTGCCGGTACCGCTCCTGCGCCCAGACGCGCGGACACTTTTCGATATCGCGGGGATACATAGTGATTGCTGACGGGACGTCGACCCGAAGTTCGGGGTCGAGGGAGTTGTGGCTTTCGTAGTAGATGCGGGCCGCCGATGCACCGGTTCGCGTCAGCCAATACAGGGTGACGTCGTCGAGAATCCGGTCTATGTAAATCGTCTCGAACGGGCTGTCGTCGGTATCTGTCCACTCAGCGAACTTGTCCAGGATCCAGGCGAGAAGCCCGCAGCTCCACCCATGCGGCCGCGATCTTTTCGGTTCCCCACCCGGTGGTGGCCGGCTTGTCGCTGTAACCAAATCCCGGTAGCGAGGGAACCACGACGTGGAACGCCGGCGCCGGGCCGCCTTCTTCGACACCAGCCAGAGTCGCACTCGTAAATGGTGTGACATGAACACGTGCGGGAATCGTGAGAAGAAGGCGCGCTTCATCGCCAATCAGCGCAAGAATCCCAGATCAACGGACTGATCATGACCTTCCATGCATCGAGGTAGGCTCCACCGGAACAAGGAGTCTCAGCATGGCGATCATCGATCCGAACAGCCCAGGGGCGCCGCAGCGAATGGCCGAGGGCCGTGCGGATATCGCGACCATGCTGCTCGACCGGCTCGGCGACCACCGACTCGGCCTGCGCACCCGCGATACCGACTGGACCTGGGACGCGGTCGTCCGCGAGTCGAGCGCCCGCGCGGAGCTCGCCCGCACCCTGCGCCGCGACGGCCCGTTCCACATCGGGGTCCTGTTGGACAATGTGCCCGACTTCGTCTTCTGGCTGGGCGCAGCGGCTCTGGCCGGCGCGACGGTGGCGGGTCTCAATCCGACCCGGGGTGACGCCCAACTGGCTGCCGATGTCCGGTATGTCGACTGTCAGCTGATCGTCACCGATGCCGCGGGGATGGCGCGGTTGCGGCAGCTGGATCTCGGTCTCGCGCAGGATCGGTTCCTGCTGGTCGACGATCCCGGCTATGCCGACCGGATCCATGCCTGCCACGTGCAGCCCTCGGCGGTGGGCGGACCGGACGCGTTGCTGCTGTTGCTGTTCACCTCCGGCACTACCGGCACCTCGAAGGCGGTGCGGTGCACCCAGCGCCGCCTCGCGACGGTCGCGAACGCGGCGACGGCGAAGTTCGGGCATGTCCGCGACGACGTGGACTACTGCTGTATGCCGCTGTTCCACGGCAATGCCATCATGGCGCTGTGGGCGCCCGCGCTGTCGGTCGGCGCGACGGTCTGCCTGATCCCGAAATTCTCGGCGTCGCAATTCCTTCCGGATGTTCGGTACTTCGGCGCGACCTACTTCACCTACGTCGGTAAGGCGTTGGGGTATCTGCTGGCCACGCCCGAAACCGCGACAGATTCGGACAATTCACTGGTGCGCGGGTTCGGTACCGAGGCGTCGGTGGCCGATCAGGACGAGTTCCGACGACGCTTCGACGCGAAGCTGTTCGAAGGGTACGGCTCCAGCGAGGGACCGAATCTGGCGGCCCTCGACCCGGCCGCGCCGCCCGCCGCGCTCGGCAGGCCCGCGCACGCCAGTGTGGCGGTGGTGAACCCGGACACTTTGCGGGAGTGCTCGCGGGCCGAGCTCGACGAGCACGGCCGGGTCCGTAATCCCGACGAGGCCATCGGGGAAATGATCGACAAGGCCGGTGCGCTCGCGTTCGAGGGCTACTACAAGAACGAGGTCGCCGATGCCGACCGCGTCCGCAACGGCTGGTATTGGACAGGGGATCTCGGCTACATCGATACCGCCGGATACCTGTACTTCGCCGGGCGCAAGGGCGACTGGATCCGGGTCGATGGCGAGAACACCTCGGCGCTCATGATCGAACAGGTCCTGCGCCGTCACCCCGCAGTCATCGCCGCCGCCGTGTTCGGGGTACCGGACCCACGCTCGGGCGATCAGGTCATGGCCGCTGTCGAGGTCGCCGATCCGGTCGGCTTCGATATCGACGCGTTCACCGAATTCCTCTGTGCCCAGTCCGATCTCGGTAGCAAAGGTATTCCCCGGCTCCTGCGTGTCTCAGCGAACCTCCCGGTGACCGGGTCGAACAAGGTACTCAAACGCGAACTGCAAGAACAGGGCTGGCGCACCGACGAACCGGTCCACCGCTGGGCGGGGCGCGGTCGACCGCACTACGCTCGGATGACCGAGGCGGACCGGCACGCACTGGAGTTGGAATTCGCCGCGCATGGCAGAGGGCGCATGCTGTGATCGGCTGCGCGCGCGGCACTTCGGTTCGATCAGCTCAGTAGCCGCATCAGGCACCTGGTCGTCGGGAGGCGTGGACACCGGTGCGGGTGGCCACGGCCGCCGCGCAGGACCGAAGGTTCTCGAACCGCTCTACACCGCGATGGGCTCGCGAATCTCCGGCATGAGTCACATCCTCGTGTCTTAAACGGGAATACAGTTCCATTAATGCGAGTTGATGGAGATAGTCCCCAGCGTTGGGGTTCCGCAGGCTCATCGACTGGGCTGTTGAGAGGATAGAAAATGTTGCACAACACGCGTGTCCGACTTGCTGCCACTGCCGCCGTTGCCGTACTCGGCGGGCTCGCTGCCTGCTCCACCGCCGAACCGGCACCGGCGTGGGACACCGGGTGGATGGCCGCTCCGCAATTGCCCAGCATCGGATTCGAGCCCAACTGGGCTCGGGAGGGTTTCGACAACCACACCGTGCGTCAGGTGGTCCGGGTGACCGACGGCGGCACCGCTGCCAGGATCACGCTGTCCAACCAGTACGGCACAGCGCCACTGCGGGTGGACAATGTCACGATCGGACGGACTGCCGACGGTGCGGAGGTGGAACCGAACTCGGTGCGGCAGTTGACCTTCGACGGCAACTCGGCCACCGCGATCCCCGCCGGCGCGACCTTGACCAGCGATGTCGTCGACCTCGATCTCGATGCTTTGGATTCGGCGGCGGTCACCATCTACCTGCCGGAACGCACCGGGCCTGCGACCTTTCACTCGCAGGCCTATGCCACCACGTATCGCGCCGCGGGCGACCACGCTGCCGACCCGTCAGCCGGGGCGTTCACCGAATCCACGCACTCCTGGTACTACCTGACCGACGTTCAGGTATCCAGCGATACTGACGACGAAGGCGGCACTGTCGTCACGATGGGCGACTCGATCACCGACGGATACGGGTCCGGCTACGACGCCAACACGCGATACCCGGACTGGCTCGCGCAGCGGCTCGCCGATGCCGGAACCCCACGTCCGGTTCTGAACGCGGGTATCGGCGGCAATCTGATCCTCAACGATTCGACATGGTTCGGTGAGGCCGCGATTCGCCGATTCGAACGGGATGTGCTCACCAAGCCTGACGTCAAAAGCGTTATCGTCTTCGGCGGCCTCAATGACATCGGCTTCTCCGAAATCGACCTGCCGACCTACAAGCCGAATCCGCAGGTCTCGGTGGCGCAACTGATCGCTGGTCATCGGGAATTGATCGCCGCCGCGCACCGGGCCGGGATCAGGGTCACCGGCGCGACTCTGCTGCCGATGAAGGGAGCCGAGTACTACAACGACGTCTCAGCAGCGAAGATCCGAGAGTTCAACCAGTGGATGCGGACCAGCGGGGAGTACGACGCGGTGGTCGACTTCAATGCCGCGGTCGCTGATCCATCGG
This sequence comes from Nocardia sp. NPDC059195, assembly GCF_042754695.1. Taxonomy (NCBI): domain Bacteria; kingdom Bacillati; phylum Actinomycetota; class Actinomycetes; order Mycobacteriales; family Nocardiaceae; genus Nocardia; species Nocardia sp. NPDC059195. Next base: position 253,066 of record NZ_JBHZBG010000001.1, read on the forward strand.
ACCCCGAAGCGCTGAACCCCGTCTTCGATTCCGGCGACCACAAGCACCCCAATGCCGCCGGCTACCGCGCCATGGCGAACAAGATCGACCTGACGACACTCTGAGTTGTCCGTCTGACTGCCATCGCTGGGCATCGGTTCGAAGCAACGGCGGTGGGGTGGCACCACAGTAAGGTGCCACCCCACCGCCGAACGATTCCCGCCCGATCGAAGCGGGCAGGTGGTTCTCCTGGAGGCGGACACGCGCCACCTGAGCGATCTTTTCGACATGTCCACTGCTACTGCGTGATCCGGGTGCCGTCATCGAACGGGCGGGTGATCGCCCACAATTGGCGGAACGTGCACGTCGCGATTTTCCAGCGACCGTCCTCCACCCGGTATTCGTCGGCGTACTCGCCGGTGGCGACGGTTTCGGTGCGCTCGATCAGGTTGACCTGGCGGAAGCGCAGCGTCCACCGGCCGCTCGCTGTGCCGTCCTCACGCACGGTGATGTCGGGGTGCACGCCGTGATGCATGTCGAGGATCGCGTGCTTGCCGTCCACCTGCTGCAAGGCGATCGACGCGAAGACCGCGGCCATGCCGTCGGCGTCCGTCGCGCCGAGCTGGCCGTAGTCCAGCGCCGAGCCGACCGCGACGAAACAGTCGCGGAAACCGACCGGGTCTTTGGCGTCGCAAGCACGGAAGTAGCGGTGCTTGAGCGCGGTGATCGACTCGATCGCCGCCGACCGTGCAAGGTGGCGGGCCAGGTCGTCGGGGAGCGATGGTGCGGACATGTCCGCCACCGTAGGACCGGGACGACGTCACTGATTGCCTGTCGTCCCGCTCATCGGGAATGCCCGCCGGTCTCCGCGACATGGCATTGCCGGCCGGGTCCGCGGTCGAGGTTCGCTGGAACTCGAGCTCAGGGACGGTCGACGTCGCGGATGATGGTCTCGGGCTTGAAGATCACCTTGTAGTGGTAACGGCTCACCTCAGCGGCCTCGAGCTGTTCGACGAAGTAGCTCACGTTGTCGGAGAGGCCGAGGAAGTGTTTCTTGTATTCGTCGTCACCGGTCTTGCACGTCACCTCGAGCTGGTTGTTCTCGTCCTTGATCGAGCACTTGCCCTCGATGGACAGCAGGTACTTGTCGGTGATTCCGTTGAAGAACACCACGCGGCGGTCGATCTTGAACTGGTCCGACTCTTTGGACAGGTTCTTGGACACTACGTCGGCGTCACTCGAGCATCCGGTCAGTGCGATGACACCCGCAGCCAGAGCCGCGGCAGCGGCGATGAGCTTGTTGTTCATGTTCTACCCCCTCCTCGACCATCATGACCGTAAGCGGCCGAGACCGCCACTGTCAGAGGGATTCTCGCCCGATCGCAACAGGATGCGCAGCGCGCGTCGCGTGCCCAGCGCTGCGGCGGAGGTGCACTGTGCGGCACGCACAAACCACCTGGACTCAGATTGTCCGAGTCAGGACGTGGCGATACCAGCGGCAGACGCCCAAGGCGAAGCGGAGTTCGAAGGTGTCTGTGTCGACCGCGATGCCGTAGCGGCCGGTGACCTGTTGGATGCGGTATTGGACCGTGTTGCGGTGGACGTCGAGGACGCGGGCGGTGCGTGAGTAGCTGGCGCCTTCGGAGAGGAAAACGTCGAGGGTTTTCCTCAATAGCTCCACCTTGGCACCATCGCCGGCGAGCGGGCCGAGGACGCGGTGGACGAGGCCGGCTAGTTCGCCGGGGTCGTCGGACAGCAGCGCGAAGGGTGCGATCGTGTCGAAGTCGATAACCGTGGGTGCGCTCTCCCCTGCCGAGATGACCAGCGCCTTCGCCCGTGCGGCACTGCGGGCCGAGCGCCGGAACCCGGGCAGCCCGTCGCCGATCGGGCCGAGAGCGACGCGTACCGGCAAGCCGGACGCCTCGACCTGTTCGGCGAGTTCGCCGAGCACGCACGACTGCTCGACCGGGAACCAGATACACATGGCGCGGTCCCCCGACGCTGCGACCAATTCGGTGCCACCGGTGCGCATCGCCGCGGACAGCAGCTGTCGTGCCTGCTCGAGCGCGCGCACGGCGTCCGTGCCGGTGGCCGTCGACCACACTTCGGCCGCGTGGTGTCGCCGGTCGAGCCGGTAGCCCAGCACTTCTTCGGCCGCCGCGACATCGACATCGTCGTTGTCGAGCAGACGCGCGATCCACTGCTGACGAGCGGCTTGGCGACTGCTGAGCCAGCGGTCCCGTTCCGCCTCGTAGATCCGCCCCATCGACGAATTGAGCCGATCCAGGTAGGTCCCGGCGAATTTGAGCAACTCCGCGATCCTGGCGGGTTGGTCAGGGCCGGGAACGGCCAGGACCAGCCCGATCGCCGCGTCGAGGATCCGGTACTGCCCCAGCCCGTAGGCGCGCAGCAGAATCGTCAGCGGTACTCCGCGCCTGGCCAGGCGTTGGGCGTAGGCGGCGGCACCGGCGGGCGTGCCGACGGTGGCCGGGTCGATATTGTTCGCCAGTACGTACTGCACGGCGGCGATGTTCTCCGCGATGCTCGCGGCTCGCATCTCGGCCAGGTCGGCGGCGACGTCGTTGAGCGGAATCATCTGCTCGGTCACCCGGATGAGGTCTTCGGTGATGGCGTCGACGCGCGGGCCGAGGGCCTGTCCCACCCATACCAGGGATCCGTACGCTGCCACGGCCGCTTCCATCCGTTGAACAAAAACCGTCGACACCATTGTGTCATCAGCACAAATTTCTGATCGATTCGGTCCGGACGTAGGTAAACAAACCAGTCATGTGGTCGTGACACCGTGACATGTGATGTCATGGTCGCCGAACGCCCCGATATCGACTCCTTCTTGCTTGTTCGACACTGGTCCGCCCCGGTAGGCCGAATCCGACAGGGTTCGTGGGTCATCGCAGAGCTGTGGGCCGCACAGATGAAGGATGTTGTACTCGAATGCGTGAAGCGCGCACCTCTCCACGTGAAGCTCGTCGTGCGCCGCGCGGTCGAGGCAACCGAAAGGCGAGTACTCCGCTCTTCACCCAGCTGCTGACCGCGGCGGTCGACACCGCGGGCGATGCCCTCGCCGTGTCCTGCTCCCCGGTCGACGGTGAGCGCCGCGAACTCACCTACACCCAACTCGACGAGTACTCGTCACGGCTGGCCAGAGACCTGCTCGAGCGCGGGATCGGCCCCGGCGATGTCGTCGCGCTCGGATTCACCCGTTCGATCGAATCGGTGTCGGCGGTGTGGGCCGTGGCCAAGACCGGTGCCGCGTACGTCCCCGTCGATCCGGCGCTGCCCGCGGAGCGGATCGCCTACCTCCTCGAGGACTCCGGCGCGATCCTCGGACTCACCTGCACGCCACATCGGGACAAGTTCGGTGAATCCGTCGCGTGGCTCGATATCGACGCCCCGGCCCACCACGACCGCATCGCGGCGCACCCCGCCCACCCGATCACCTACCTCGACCGAGTCCGCCCGCTGACCGATCAGCACCCGGCCTATGTCATCTACACCTCGGGATCGACGGGCAGGCCCAAGGGTGTCGTCGTCACCCACACCGGTCTGGGCGCCCTGGTCGCGGCGGCCAGGGAACGCTATTCGGTCGACGGCGGCGACCGAGTCCTGCACGTGTGCTCGCCGAACTTCGACGTCTCAGTACTCGAGCTGCTGCTGACCTTCAATTCCGGTGCCACGCTGGTGGTTTCACCGTCGACGGTCTTCGGCGGCCCCGAACTCGCCGAGTTGCTGCGCCGCGAACGGGTGACCCACCTGCTGATCACCCCGGCAGCGCTGGAATCGGTCGACCCGCACGACCTCGACGACCTGCGGGTGGTCGTCGTAGCGGGCGACGCATTCGGCCCGACCCTCGTCGACCGCTGGGCCGTGAACCGCGCCTTCTTCAACGGCTACGGCCCGACCGAGGCCACCATCCTCGCCACTGGCACCACCGAACTACTACCGGGCCAGCTCATCACGATCGGTTCGGCTTTCGCCGGAGTCGGTGCGACAGTGCTGGATTCGCGCCTGCGCCCGGTCCCCGTCGGTGTGGCGGGTGAGCTCTATCTGTCCGGCCCCGCACTGGCCCAGAGCTACCAGGGCAGGCCCGCTCTCACCGCCGAACGATTCGTCGCCTCACCCTTCACCAGTTCTCGCATGTACCGGACCGGCGACCTGGTCCGCCGCACCGCCGACGGCGATTTCGAATACCTCGGGCGCTCCGACTTCCAGGTGAAGATCCGTGGCTTCCGCGTCGAACTCGGCGAGATCGACGCGGCCCTCGCCGCCCACCCCGACATCGAGTACGCGGTGACCCTCGGCACGAAAGCCGACTCGGGCGCGACCGTGCTGGTGTCGTATGTGCTGCCCCGGCACGGGGTTTCGATCGACACCGAGGAAGCAGCCCGCTTCGTCGGGACGTCGTTGCCCGCCCATATGGTGCCGACGGTCCTGATGACCCTTGACGAGATCCCGTTGACCCCCAACGGCAAACTCGACCGAAATGCCCTGCCCACCCCCGTTTTCGGAGCTGTCGGTTCCCGCGCGCCCGAAGGCCCGGTCGAGACCGCCATCGCCGAACTGTTCGCTCAGATCCTGGGCCTGGAGCAGATCGGTGCCGAGGATTCGTTCTTCGCCGCCGGTGGCGACAGCATTCTGTCCATCCAGCTCGTGTCGCGAGCACGCAATGCCGGCATTTCGTTCACCCCGCAGGCGGTGTTCGAGCACCGGACTGTTGCCGGGTTGGCGCGGGTGGCGGTGGTGGGTGCCGAGTCCGCGCCCACCTTGACCGAGCTACCCGGCGGCGGCGTGGGTGAGATGCCGTTGACGCCGGTGCTGGCCGCCGCACTGGCCGGTGGGCGTGTGTTCGGCCGGTTCACCCAGCAGATGGTCCTGGCCCTGCCTTCCGGTATCGATCGACACGCCCTGGTGGACACCCTCACCGCGGTGATCGATCACCACGACATGCTGCGAGCCGGTCTGCGCCACGTGGACGGCAAGTGGGAGCTGCACGCACTGCCGCCCGGTGCGGTGGACGTGAACGACCTGCTCATCCGCGTCGATGTCCCGGCAGGCACCGACCAGCTCGATGACATCGCCGAGACCGCGATGGATTCGGTGCTCGCGTCGCTGGATCCGCAGGCGTATCGGATGATCGGCTTCGCGTGGCTCGCCCGCGAGGACGGCCCGGACGGGCTGGTCGTCGCGGCCAATCACGCGGCGATCGACGGTGTTTCGTGGCGAATCCTGCTGTCGGACTTGGTCGCCGCGTGGGCGCAGTCCGGTCAACGGGTCGTCTTGCCCCCGGTCGGCACGTCGTTCCGTCGATGGGCGCACGGCCTGACCGACGCGGCGACGAGCAGGCGCGAGGAACTGGACCACTGGCAGCAGACATTGTCGGTGCCCGACCCGCTGCTGGGCGGTCGTCCGCTCGGCGCTGCCGATACCGCGTCCACGGTGCGATCCATCAGCGTCGAAGTGCCCGCCGACATCACCCAGGCGGTCCTGACCGACCTGCCGACGATGTACCGCGCGGGTGCCGAGGACGGCCTGCTCGCCGCTTTGGCGATGGCCGTGCGCGCGTGGCGGGCCCGACGTGGTGTGGACGCACCCGTGACCCGAGTCCGTCTGGAAGGTCACGGCCGCGAGCAATCCGCGGTCGACGGTGCCGACCTGACCCGCACGGTCGGCTGGTTCACCAGCATGTATCCGGTTGCGCTCGATCTGAGCGGGGTCGACAGCGAAGCCTTGTGGCACGGTGGTGACGCCACTGCCGACGCGGTGAAGGCGATCAAGGAACAGCTACGCGCGGTGCCGCACAAGGGCATCGGTTTCGGCATGCTGCGCCACCTGGACCCGGACTCGGCTGCCTTGCTCGATGGCCCCCTCGGCCAGATCGGCTTCAACTACCTGGGCCGCATCTCTGCGGGCGATGTCGCCGAAACCCTCACCGACCACAGCTGGCTCCCCACCGCCGACTGGGGCGAGCCCACCGCGGAGCAGGACCCCGCGCTGCCCGCTGCCGCCGTCATCGACATCAACGCCCTGGCAACCAGCACGGACGCGGGCCTGCAACTGCGCGCCTCCTTCTCCTACGTCACCGGAATCGTCGACGAAGCGTCGGTGCGGGAACTGGCCGACTGCTGGACCCACGCGCTGGCGATCCTCGCCGAACACCTGCGCGATCCGGCAGCGGGTGGTCTCACCCCCGCCGATGTTCCGCTGGTCCAGGTCACGCAGGCAGAACTCGACAGCTGGCATCGCGAACGCCCAGGCCTGACCGATGTGCTGCCGTTGGCGCCCTTGCAGCTCGGTTTGATGTTCCTCGCCCAGGTGTCTGCGGCCGACCCCTATCTGGTCCAGCTGGCTGTCGAGCTGGCAGGCGAGGTCGACACCGACCGCCTGCGACGGGCCGCCCAGGCGGTCCTGAACCGGCACGCGATTCTGCGCACAGCCTTCGGCTCGTCGGCGGCGGGCACCCCGGTCGGCTTCGTGGCCGAGGGCGTCACGGTGCCGTGGCAGATCGTCGACACCGAGGGTGCCGACGCCGAGCAGTTCCTGGCGGCCGAGGCGCGGATCGGCTTCGACCTCTCCGCAGCGCCGCTGCTGCGCTTCACGCTGTACCGCCGCGCCGACGGCATGCACCTGGTGTTGACCGCGCATCACCTGCTGGTCGACGGCTGGTCGATGCCGTTGCTGATGCAGGAACTGCTCATCTGCTACGCCACCGACGGCGCCCCCGCGGTGCTGCCGCGCGTACGCCCCTACCGCGACTACCTCGTCTGGCTCGCCGATCAGGACCGGTCCGCCGCCGTGCGGAATTGGCGCGAGGCGTTGTCCGGGCACGAGCCGACCTTGCTCACCGCGGCGATCGCACCCCCGACCGCACAGGCCGAGGGCCACGGAATGTGCACCCTCGATCTGTCACCGGCTGAGGCCGAAGAGCTGGCGGCTTGCGCGGCGGCCAACGACGTCACGGTGAATACCCTGTTCCAGGCGGCGTGGGGTTTGGTGCTGGCCGGGGCCGTCGGTCGCAGCGACGTCGTGTTCGGTGCCGTGGTCTCGGGGCGCCCGCCGCAGTTGGACGGCGTCGACAGCATGGTGGGCCTTTTCGCCAACACCATCCCCGTGCGGGTGAACTACGACCCGGCCGAGTCGTTGCGAAACCTGTTGTCGCTGGTGCAATCCGAACAGGTCGCACTCCTCGACGGCCACCACCTCGGCCTCACCGACATCCAGCGGGCCGCCGGCGCGGGCGAACTGTTCGACACGCTCATGGCGTATGAGTCCTACCCCGTCGACACCGAAGGAATGCGGCGCGCGCACGGCTCGATCGACGGCCTCGAGATCGTCGACGTCCAGGCAGCCAACGCCACGCACTACCCCGTAGCAGTCGGTGTCGAAGTGGGCGACGGGATCCGCGTCGGTATGCAGTATCGACTCGACGTGATCGACACGGCCATCGCGGAAGCGCTGGCCCAGCGACTGCGCACGACTCTCGACTCCTTCGTCCGGACACCGGACCGCACCGCGGCTGAACTTCAGGCCACCCTGGAGCAGCGCAACGACCCGATCGCGGAGTCTGCCTATTGGCGTTCGGTCCTCACCGACCTGCCGCAGGACCTGAACCTCCCGACCGACCGCGCCCGCCCCGCAACTCCCGTAGCGACCGACGCCCACGTCAGCTTCGAGATTCCCGCCGATCTCCACCAGCGCATGCGGGACTTCGCCCGGGCACGCGATACGACCGTGTTCACCCTCGTGCACACGAGCTTCGCGGTGCTCCTGGCCCGACTGTCGGGCACCGGCGACATCGCGATCGACACTCCGTGCCCCCAGTCTCCGGACACGCACCTGGTGTTGCGACTACCGGTGCAAGGCGCTACCTCTGTCGAGGAACTGCTGGCCGAGGCCGCTGCCGTGGCCCGGCAGGCGTTCGCGCGAAACGGGTTGTCCCGCACTGCGTTGACGACCCATCTCGCCCGGGATGCGGCGATGCGACGCTCGGAGGACACGCAATGGTTGTCAGCGCAGTCGCCCGCACGTGATGAGCAGCCGTTGGTGCGGGTCATGCTCGCGTCCGAGGCGCGTCGAGACGCGGCGCCGCGCGATCTCATCCTGTCCCTGTGCTCGTCGAACACCTCAGATATCGTCGCCGACCAGTGTTCCCATGGTGATGACCGGCAGGCATTTCGTGCCGACAATGCCGGGCCGCCGGAGGCCGAAGTCAGCGCGGGTTTCACCGCTGAGTTCGCCTACGCCAGTGCCTTGTTCGACCAGCAGACGGTTGCGGTTTTCGCGGAGCGTCTGGTTCGCTTGCTCACCGCAGCGATCGAGCACCCACAGACCCCCGTCGGCGACCTCGCGATGCTCAGCGTCGAAGAGCGAGCAACCGTGACCGCGCGGGTCGCTGACCTCCGGACACCCGCCGCTCTGTTCCCTGAGCTGGCCTCGCGCGGTGGGACACTGGGCCGCGACCGAATCGCCGTGCGGCACGAGAGCCACTCGATCACCTACGGCGAGCTGAGCGAGCAGACCGCTCGACTGGCCCGCGAGCTGATCGCCCGTGGTGTCGGGCCCGAAGTCGCTGTCGCCGTTGCCCTTCCACGGTCTTTCGAGATGGTCGCCGCCGCACTCGCCATCGCCGCGGCAGGTGGGGTGTATGTGCCGATGGACCCGCGCAATCCCGCCCACCGTCTCCAGCACTTGGTCACCGACTCAGGTGCGGCACTCGGCATCACGGCCCCCGCACTCCTCGAAGACCTGCCCGGCGACACGACCTGGCTGACGTTCGACGACCTCGACCGAGCAGGCGCTGCGCACCAGACGACGCCGATCACCGACGCGGACCGCCTCGCACCCCTGCGCATCGACCACCCCGCCTACATCATCTACACCTCCGGTTCCACGGGTCTGCCCAAGGGCGTCACCGTGACCCACGCCGGTCTGGCCCCCTTGGTCGAGGAAGCCGTCCACCGCTACCACCTCGGGTCCGACCACCGTTTCCTGCACATCTGCGCCCCCTGGTTCGACCCTTCCGTTCTCGAATGGCTGTGTGCCTTCGCCACGGGAGCGACGCTGGTCGTCGTCCCGTCCGACATCGCGGGCGGCGTCGAACTCGCGGAACTGCTGGCCGCCGAGTCCGTCACCCACGCCATCATCACCCCCGCGGTCCTGGGCACCCTCGACCCGGCCGGTCTGGACGCACTGGAATCGTTGTCTGTCGGCGGTGACGTGACCACCCCGGAACTGCTCGCGAAATGGCAGCCCGGTCGCCGCTACCTCAACGGCTACGGTCCCACCGAGACCACGATCATCTCGTCCTACGCCGAACTCACTGCCGGACAGCCCATCTCGATCGGCAACCCCGTGCACGGCACGCATGCGATGATCCTGGACGCCCGCCTGAACCCGGTCCCGCCGGGCGTCACCGGTGAGCTGTATCTGACCGGCCGTGCGTTGGCACGCGGCTACCGCAATCAGCCGACGACGACCTCGGCCCGATTCGTCCCCGATCCGTGGGGTGCGCCCGGCGCCCGCATGTACCGCACGGGCGACCTGGTGCGCCGTCGCGACACCGGCGATATCGACTACCTCGGCCGCGCGGACACCCAATTGAAGGTGCGCGGCTTCCGGATCGAACCGGGTGAGATCGACGCCGTGCTGGTCAGCCACCCCGACGTCGAGTTCGCGGTGACCGTGGGTCGACAGACCTCCGCCGGGTCGACAACGCTGGTCTCCTACGTGCTCGCGGCACAGGATCATTCGGCCGACCCCCACACGCTCACCGAGTACGCCACAGACCGCCTGGCCGCGCACGCGGTGCCGTCCGCGATCGTGGTCCTCGACAAGCTGCCGCTGACCTCCAACGGCAAACTCGACCGCAACTCCCTGCCCGAACCGACCGTTGCGACGGCGCCCGCCGCCGCTCCGACGGGCACGATGCAAACCCTCCTGGCCGAGCTGTTCGCCCGCGTCCTCGGCGTGGCACAGGTCGGTGTGCACGATTCGTTCTTCGCGATCGGCGGCGACAGCATCCTGTCGATCCAGCTGGTCTCGCTGGCCCGTACCGCAGGCATCGTCTTCAGCACCCGTGACGTGTTCGAACACCGCACCGTGGCGAAGCTGTCCGACATCGCCGCCCTGGACAGCCCGGATACGCCCGTCCTGGCGGAACTGCCCGGCGGAGGCATCGGCGAGGTCGCGTTGACGCCGGTCCTTGCCGATTTCCTGACCACCGGTTCGAGTGACCGCTTCGCCCAAACCATGGTCCTGGCACTCCCCGAAAATATCGACCGCGCAGGCCTGACCACCACGATCGCCGCAGTCCTGCGCCACCACGACATGCTGCGCTCCCGCCTGCGACGAGACGGCGACAACTGGCGGTTCGAGGTCCTGCCAGCCAACGCCATCGACGTGGATTGCCTGATCACCGAGATCGACGCCTACTCGCCTGAGCAGGATTCATCGGCGACAGCGACCCTTCGCGCGGGTTCGCCCGGGGCTGTTGTCGGCGACCGAACCGACAGCGCCGCACCGCACTCGACGTTCGAAGCCGCACCGTCAGCCAGTCCTGGCGACACACCAACAGCAGGCACACCAGGTGAGCTGACCAGAATCGGCAGCGCGGCAATGGATTCGGCGCTCTCAGCACTGGATCCCGCGGCCGCTCGCATGATCGCCTTCACCTGGATCCGCAGGAACGGCGCCCGCGATGTCCTCGCGGTGGCCGCCCACCACTACGTCATCGACGGTGTCTCCTGGCGAATCCTGCTACCCGATCTCGTTGTGGCGTGGGCCCAGTACGCGGCAGGTCAGCAGATCACCCTGCCACCGGTCGGCACCTCGTTCCGCCGGTGGGCACACGGCCTCGCCACCGCCGACCGCACCGCCGAACTCGACCACTGGCAGCGGGTCCTGTCCACCCCCGACCCGTTGCTCGGCGCCCGCGCGGTCGACAGCCGCGTCGACACCGAGGCGACAATGCGGTCGATCACGGTGCAGATCCCGACCGAGATCACCGAACCCCTGCTCACGACCCTGCCCGCGCAATACCGGGCAGGCGCCGACCACCCACTGCTCGCCGCGCTGGCCTTGGCCGTGCGGGTCTGGCGTGCCCGTCGCGGTATCGACTCGCCTACGCTGCGACTGCGACTCGAAGGCCACGGCCGCCAGGAGGACGCCGTCCCCGGCGCGGACCTGACCCGCACCGTCGGCTGGTTCACCACCGTCTACCCCGTCGCCCTCGATCTGCACGACATCGCCCCCGCGAACTTCGACGACGAAGCCCTCGCCGCAACGGTGCGCACGGTCAAAGAGCAGCTCCTGGCGGTGCCCGACAACGGCATCGGCTTCGGCCTGCTGCGCCTGGCACCGGATACCCGAAACCTGGTGTCCGGCAACATCGGCCAGATCGGCTTCAATTATCTGGGTCGCGCGAGCACCGCCGCCCAGCCCACCGACGACACCGCGTGGCTGCCCACGGCCGATCTCGGCGACATCGAGGTCGACTACGACCCCGCGCTGCCCGCGCACACCGTCCTCGACATCAACGCGATCGCCGTCACCACCGACACCGGTCTGCGACTGCGGGCGAATTTCCGCTACGCCACCGGCATCCTGACCGAGTCCGAGGTCCAGGAACTGGCCGAAGACTGGACGAGCTGGCTCACCGCCCTCGCCGACCACACCCGCCACCCGTCCGCGGGCGGGCTCACCCCGTCCGACGTGGCGCTGGTACAGGTTTCGCAAACCGACCTCGACACCTGGCGCCGAACCCATCCTGGCCTGTCGGATGTGCTGCCGCTGTCGCCGTTGCAGCACTCGCTGCTCGCGCTGGGCGACATGCTGGACGAGTCGGTCCACGCCTACGTCATCCAGCTCATGGCCGAATTGACCGGCGAGCTCGACACCGACCGGCTACGCCACGCGGCCGCGACCGTCCTGAACCGGCACGCCAACCTGCGCTCGGCCTTCGTCACCGCACCCGACGGCACCCCGGTCCAGCTCGTCCCCGACGCCGTCGAAGCACCGTTGCGGATCGTCGAAGCCGCCGACACCGAGCTGCCCGCCCTGCTCGCCGCCGATCAGCGGGCCGGCTTCGACCCGACGATCGCGCCACTGCTGCGATTCACGGTGTACGCCACCGGTTCCGGGCGCAGCCACCTCGTGCTGACCGGCCATCACATCCTCCTCGACGGCTGGTCCATGCCGCTGCTGATGAAGGAACTGCTCGTCCTCTACGCCACCCACGGCGACGCGACCCCGCTACCGCCGGTGCGCCCCTACCGCGACTACCTCGACTGGCTCACCCGCCAGGATCGCGCCGCCGCCGAACACGCATGGTCGGCGGTCCTCGACGGGGTGCGCACGACCATGCTCGCCCCCGAGCTGACCTGGCCGCCCGCGACCGGCGACGGCTACGGCCTGTGCGAGTTCGAACTCGACGCCGCGCGCACATCGGAGTTGACCACCTTCGCCGCGTCCGCCGAGGTCACCGCGAACACCGTGTTCCAAACGGCCTGGGGCCTGGTCGTCGCCGCGAGCACCGCGCGCGAGGATGTCGTGTTCGGCGCCACCGTCTCCGGGCGCCCGCCGCAGCTCGACGGCGTCGGCGACATGATCGGCCTGTTCGTCGACGCGGTCCCGGTGCGCGTGCGTATCGATCCCGGCGACAACGTCGGTGACCTGATCCGCGCCGTACAGGCCGAACAGGCCTGCGTGCTCGACCACCATCACCTCGGCCTCGGCGCGATCCAGCGCGTCGCAGGATTGGGCGAACTCTTCGACACCATGCTCGCTTTCGAGTCCTACCCCGTCGACGTCGAAGGCCTCCAGCAGGCAGGCGGCGCACTCGACAACCTGAGCATCGACGACCTGCGGGGCGCCGACCACACCCACTACCCGATCACGGTCCTGGTCTTCCTCGGCGCCCGCACCCAGGTGCAGATCAAACACCGTCGCGACCTCGTCTCCGACGCCGTCGCGCAGGCGATCACCGACCGGCTCCGCACCGCCATCGACAACCTCATCGCGACACCGAGCACTCTCGCGACCACCATCGCCGAACAACTCGCCGCCGACCCCACCGACCCGATCACGCGATCCCGGTTCTGGCGCCGAACCCTGGCCGACCTACCCGCCCGCCCGCCCCTGCCCACAGACCACCCACTGCCGCCCACACAACCCGGCCGTCGGCCCGCGAGCTCGCGCTCGGTCGATCGCCGCGACAACGACCAGACCCCTCCGCGGGATCACACCAAGGTCGTGATCCCCGCGACGGTGCACCGCGACCTGCGCCGACTCACCGAAACCGCGAACGTGAGCCGGCAGTCGCTGATCCGCACAGCCTTGGCAGTTCTGCTCGCACGACTCACCGCTTCCGACGACATCGTGATCAGAACCCGCACTCCTGATCTGTTGCTACGCACCGCAATCGATCCCACGGCACCGTTCCTCGATCTGCTCACTCAGGCACACGAGTCCGAATCCCGGGCGCTGGCCCATGCGGGAATCCCGCTCGCGGACTTCGCCGACCTGCTCGGCGTCGAGCCCCATTCCTGGGGACAGGTGTCCCTGGCGATCCACTCCGGCGACTCCGCGACGCGCGAATCCGCCGACTGTTCGGACGCCCACTTGCCCGATGGCGCCCTTGCCAAGGCGGGCACCGAAGTCGGTTCCGATGCACGGCGCCTGCCGGGCGATGACGCCGAGGCAGCCGGTGAGCTCACCGTGACGGTGATCGAGGCCAAGTCGAGCATGACAATCGAGTTGTCCTTCCCCCGAACCCTTTTCGATGATCACGAGGCCGGCACCTTCGTGCGGCGTCTGGTCCGGCTGCTCACCGCGATCGCCGCCGAACCGCGGACCCCGGCGGGCGACCTACCCCTGTCCGACCACGCCGAGTACACCTTCCTGACCCACATCGGTGACGGCACAGCCCCCACGACCACCGGCACCCTGCCCGAGCTGCTCGTGCGTGGCACCGGCTACGGCCAGCGTCGAATCGCCGTGCGCGACAACGCGAACACCTACACCTACGGCACCCTCGACGCCGACTCCTCGCGCCTGGCCCGGGTCCTCATCGCCGAGGGCATCGGCCCGGAAACCGTTGTCGCCTCGGCGATCCCGCGCTCCTACGAGTCGATCCTCGTCTTCTGGGCCGTCGCCAAAGCCGGTGGCGTGTACCTCCCGGTCGATCCGAACTACCCCGAAGACCGTGTCCGCCACATGCTCGACGACTCCGGCGCGACAATCGGCCTCACCGTCGCGGCCAGGGCACATGGACTCCCCGAATCCCTGCGCTGGGTGATCCTCGACGAGCCGACCGTGCGCGGCCGTATCGCCGCCTGTTCGTCGACCCCGGTGCGCGATCGCGACCGCCGAGCACCCCTGCGCCACGACAACATCGCCTACGTGATCTACACCTCCGGCTCCACCGGCACCCCCAAAGGCGTTGCGGTCACCCATGCGGGACTGGGTGCCCTTGTCACCCACTCGGCAGCCCTGATGCGCCTGCGTCACGACCACCGCATGCTGCACGTCTGCTCGCCCAGCTTCGACCAGTCGATCGAGGAACTCGGCACCGCCTTCCACCTCGGCGCCACCCTGGTCATCGCACCGCCGGACACCCTGGGCGGCGCCGACCTCGACGACCTGTTGCGCACCAAACAGGTGACGCACACGATCATCACCCCCGCCCTGCTCAGCACCTTGGATCCGGCCGCTCTGCCCGATCTCCAGTGTGTGTCGGCAGGCGGCGAAGCCACCACCCCCGAACTCCTCGCCACCTGGCAACCCGGCCGCAGCTTCCTCAACGGCTACGGCCCCACCGAAGCGACCATCGGCGCGACCTACTCGGCATTGCGTGCCGGGGACCGCGTCACCATCGGCCGCTCCGTACCGGGCGTGCGTGCGGTGGTCCTCGACGCCCGCCTGCACCCGGTACCGGTGGGAGCCACCGGTGAGCTGTATCTGGCTGGTCCCGCACTCGCCCGCGGATACCGCGGCCGCAGCGCCGCCACCGCCGATCGTTTCGTCGCCTGCCCGTGGGCCGGACCCGGCGAACGCATGTACCGCACCGGCGACCTCGTCCGCTGGGTACACGGCGACACCTATGAGCTGGAGTACCTGGGCCGTACCGACTTCCAGATCAAGATCCGTGGCTTCCGCATCGAACCCGGCGAGATCGACGCCGTCCTGCTGCGGCACCCGCAGGTGAGTTTCGCCCTCACCGTCGGCGCCGAGAACCCCGCCGGTGACACCGCGCTGGTCTCGTACGTGACGGGCCGCGAGATCGATCCCGGCGCCATCGCGCGGTGGTCGTCATCGATGCTGCCCGCGCACATGGTCCCGGCAGCCGTGGTCGTGCTGGACCGCATCCCGCTGTCGGCCGCCGGAAAGATCGACCGAAACGCGCTTCCCGCACCAGAATTCGCGACCCGCACCTACCGTGAACCCGCGCCCGGGCTGGAACGGACGGTCGCCGAGGTGTTCGCCGAGGTGCTCGGCGCCGAGCGTGTCGGCGCCGACGACAACTTCTTCGACCTGGGCGGCAACTCACTGCTCGCCACCCGCCTGACCGCACGCCTCGGCGCGGCGGTCGACATCCGGGTGCCGGTGCGTGTGCTGTTCGCCGCACCCACCGTCGCCGAATGCGCCGACGAGATCGCCGGATTGACCCGCGCCGCTCATCGCCCTGCCCTCCAGGCGCGGCCGCGACCGGACCACATCCCCCTCTCCCCCGCCCAGCAACGGATGTGGTTCCTCAACCGCTTCGACACCGGGACCGCCGCCTACAACATTCCGGTCGTGCTCCGTCTGACCGGCGCGCTCGACACCACCGCGATGCGGCAGGCATTCACCGATCTCGTCGCACGCCACGAGATCTTGCGCACGATCTATCCGACCGTCGACCACGCACCGGCACAGATCGTCTTGCCGATCGACCACCCGGACGTGCCACGCCTGCAGGTCACCGCGATCGCCCGGACCGGCAACACCGCTGACACCGACGAAGACATGACAACCGCGGTGACAGCACTGGTTTCGACAGTCTTCGACGTCACCGCCGAGGTCCCGCTGCGCGCCACCCTGTTCGAAGTGGGCCCGGATGACTACATCCTGGCCATGGCGGTCCACCACATCGCAGGCGACGGCTTCTCCGGTGGCCCCCTCACCCGCGACCTCGTCCTCGCCTACACCGCACGCACGCGAGCACATGCCCCCACCTGGGCACCGTTGCCCGTGCAGTACGCCGACTACGCGATCTGGCACCAAACCCTGCTCGGCGACGAAACCGACCCCACCTCGATGTCGGCTGCCCAGCTCGCCTACTGGCAGCAAGCCCTGGCAGACCTGCCCGACCAGCTCGAATTACCCCGCGACCGGCCACGACCGGCGATCCAGTCCTATGCGGGCGGCCGAGTCCCCTTCACCGTCGACACCGCCACCCACGCCGCCCTCGCCGAACTGTCCCGCACCCATGGCGCGACCCTGTTCATGGCCGTGCACACCGCCCTCGCGGTGGTTCTCGCCGAGCTGTCGGGCACCACCGACATCGCCATCGGTACCCCCGTCGCGGGCCGCGGCGACGCCGTCCTCGACGACCTGATCGGCATGTTCGTCAACACCCTGGTCTTCCGCACCCGAGTCGACACCGGTGTGAGCTTCGCGCAACAGCTCACCCGCCAACGCGAAACCGACCTGGCCGCCTTCGCCAACGCCGACATCCCGTTCGAACGGCTCGTGGAAGTGCTCAACCCAGCCCGCTCCACCGCCCGCCACCCCCTGTTCCAGGTCGGTCTGTCGTTCCAGAACCTGGCCGAGGTGCGGATGGACCTGCCCGGCATGAGCGTGTCGTCAGTGGAGCTCGACCGTGAGCTGTCCCAGTTCGACCTGCACCTGATCCTGGCCGACCGCTACACCGCCGAGGGTTCTCCGGCCGGCATCACCGGCTACTGCACCTATGCGGCCGATCTGTTCGACGCGGCCACGGTAGAAGGCTTCCTGGCCCGGCTCACCCGCCTCATCGCCGCGGTGGTCACCGACCCCGGCGCACCGCTGCACACCATCGACCTGCTCGCCCCCGTCGAACGAGTCCAGATCCTCGACACCTGGAATCACACGGCGCGACAGGCAGATCCGAACACCACGCTGGTCTCGCTGCTCGACGCCACCGTCTCCCGCTCCCCGGATGCCGTAGCCCTCGTCGCCGACAAGGTTCGTCTGACCTACGCCGACCTCGATGCCCGAGTGAACCGCCTGGCGCGCTGTCTCATCGCGGCGGGTGTCGGCCCGGAAACCCGGGTGGCGCTGGCCATGCGCCGATCGGTCGACCTGGTCGTCGCGATGTACGCGGTCAGTACGGCGGGCGGGGCCTACGTCCCCATCGATCCCGACCAACCACAGGCACGCACCCAACACATCCTGGATACGGCCGCTCCGCTGCTGGTTCTCACGAACGCCGATACCTGGCCCGGCGCGACGGCTCCAGCCCTGGGCGGAAGTCGCAACACCGAGCGCACGGCCGCAGCATCGGGTGACCTCGGCAGTGGCCGCACAACAGCGATGGGCTCCGCCGCAGCAGACGACCTCGGCACCGAAACAGCCCCTCCCGTCCTGGCGGTCGAGCAGTTGGACCTCTCGACGCACAGTTCCGCTCCGATCACCGACCGCGACCGCCGCGCACCGTTGCGCCCGGCGAATACCGCCTACGTGATCTTCACCTCGGGATCGACCGGTCGCCCGAAGGGGGTGGCCGTCTCGCACGCCGCGATCGTCAACCAGTTGCGGTGGAAGACCACCGAATTCGGTCTCACCGCACAGGACTCCGTGCTGCTGAAGACCGCCGCCACCTTCGACCTGTCGGTCTGGGAGTTCTGGTCCGCAGCGGTCTGCGGTGGCCGGCTGGTGCTCGCCGCATCCGACGGCCACCGGGATCCGGCGTACCTCGCCGACCTGATGCGACGCGAAGAAGTGACGACCCTGCACACCGTGCCGTCGATGCTCGACACCCTGCTCACCGAAACGCTCCCGTCGTCGCTACGCCGCGTCCTGGCCATCGGCGAAACCCTCCCGGTCGCGCTGGCTCGCCGGTTCGCCACCGTGGCACCGAATACCGCGCTGTTCAACGTCTACGGCCCCACCGAGGCCGCGGTCTCGATCACCAGCCACCGGGTGAGCGCCGCCGACACGACCACTGTCCCGATCGGTACACCGGTCTGGAACAGCCAGGTCTACATTCTGGACGCCCGCTTGCGCCCGGTTCCCGCGGGTGTTCCGGGTGAGCTGTACCTGGCAGGCGCCCAGTTGGCCACCGGTTACCTCGCCCGCCCCGACCTCACCGCCGAGCGGTTCGTCGCCAACCCGTTCCACGCGGGCGCCCGCCTGTATCGCACCGGCGACCTCGCCGTGTGGAGCGAACAGGGCGAACTCGAATACCGCGGCCGCACCGACTTCCAGCTCAAGATCCGCGGTTTCCGCATCGAACTCGAGGAGATCGACGCGGTCCTGGCGTCCCATCCCGACGTCGGCTTCGCCGTCACCGTCGGCCGCGAGAACCAGGCCGGCGCAACAGTCTTGGTGTCCTACGTCGTCGCCGCACAAGGTCACGAGGCCACCGTGGACAGCATCGTGCAGTGGGCGACCCAGGCCCTGCCCACCCACATGGTCCCCACCACGATCATGGTCCTCGACGAAATCCCGCTGACCCACATCGGCAAACTCGACCGGGCCGCGCTGCCCGCCCCCGAACTCGCCACCCGCACCTATCGCGCCCCGGACACGACCATCGAACACACGGTCTGCGACATCTTCGCCGACATCCTGCGCCTGGACCGCGTCGGAATGGACGACCACTTCTTCGAACTCGGTGGCACCTCCCTGAGCGCCACCCGGCTGTCCACCCAGCTCGGCGCCGCGACAGCCGCCACCATTCCGGTCACCTGGATCTTCACCACGCCCACCCCGGCGGGCATCGTCGCGGCGTTGCGCGCCGACAGTGCGGGCTCCGACGCCGCCTTCGACGTCTTGCTGCCCTTGCGCACCGACGGCACCCGCGAGCCGCTGTTCTGCGTCCACCCGATCAGCGGCCTCGCCTGGTCTTTCAGCGGCCTCGCCGCCCACCTGGACCGTCCGCTCTACGGACTGCAGTCACCCGCGTTGAGTTCGGCTGAGCCCCTTCCGGATTCGATCGAGGAATGGGCGCTGCTCTACCTCAAGGAAATCCGCGCGGTGCAGGCCGAAGGGCCCTACCATCTGCTCGGCTGGTCCCTGGGCGGCGTCATCGCCCACGCCATGGCGGTTCAGCTACAGGAAGACGGCGAGGAAGTCGCGCTGCTGGCCATGCTGGACAGCACCCTGTCGTCGAAATCGACGGCCGTCGCAACCACCGTGACCGCTGCCGATCTGCTCGGCGGGTTCGTCGGTGCCGACGAGGTGAACCCCGCCGAGCCGGTCGACGTTCACCAACTCGCCCGAACGCTGTTCGAACTGTCCGCCCCGCAGGCGTCACTCGACTCCGCCCGCATCGACCGAATCGTCGACGCGACGATCACCTCGGTCGCCCTCGACGCCTCCTATCGCCCTCGCCGTTTCGACGGCACCATCACCTATTTCACCGCGGCCCAGGATGATCCGACCGGGACCACCGGTGCGTCGTCCTGGGACGAGGCAGTGACCGGCTCTGTCGACAACCATCCCGTAGACGCAACCCATTGGCGAATGACCGAGGACCGAGCCCTCACCGTCATCGCCGAGACGTTGCGGGAGGAGCTGGGCTAGCCGACACCGACTATGACTCAGATCACTCTTGCGGTTGACCTTGGGTCAAGGTGGACGCTCATCTCATGACTTCGAACTCGAACAACGCAGCGACCACCACAACCACTGCCGCACAGGCTTATCCGAACCTGCAGCAGACCATCCAGGAGATCGTCGACACCGGCGTGGTCGGCCTGCACCTGCGGGTCGACGACGAGCAGGGCGTGTGGGTCGGCAGCGCCGGGCGCAGCGTGCTCGGCGAGCCCGCGACGCCGCCGATCAACGGGCGCGTCCGGATCGGCAGCAACACCAAGACCTTCCTCGCGACCCTGGTCCTGCAACTGGTGGCCGAGGGCAAGATCGCGCTGGACACCCCCGCCGTCGACTACCTGCCCCGGTTCGCACTCGACCCGCGAATCACGGTGCGGATGCTGTTGCAGCACACCAGCGGAATCTTCAATTTCACCGGTGAGGTCTACGAGGACGGGACGACTGCGCCGGGAATCGTCGCCTGGAGTGGCAAAGATTGGGTGGACAACCGTTTCCGGACCCACCACGCCGATGACCTGGTGCGCCTGGCTCTGGCCAAACCTGCCCGGTTCGAGCCGGGCATGGACTGGAGCTACGCCAACACCAACTACGCGCTGGCCAAGCTGCTCATCGAGGCGGTCACCGGTCACTCGCTGGCCGAGGAGATGCAACGACTGATCCTGGGTCCGCTCGGGCTGTCGGACACCGTGGTGCCGGAGACCTCCACCGAGATCGGCGGACCGCACGCCCACGCCTACTACCGCTACGACGACGCCGGTGTGGAGAAAACGGTCGACGTCACCGCACAGAACCCCTCCTGGATCTCCAGCGGCGGCGACATGATCTCGACCACCGAGGACCTGCACACCTTCATCTCCGCGCTGCTGAGCGGCACCCTGCTGCCCGCCCCGCTGCTGGCCGAGATGCTCACCCCCGAAACCAAGGTCGGCTACGGCCTCGGGGTGTTCGTCCAGAAGACCGCGACCGGCACCGTCATCACCCACAACGGCGGCCACGGCGGCCATGCGGCACTGATGTACAGCACACCGGACGGCACCAAGACCATGACCGCCGCGCTGAACTATGTCGACGACGCCGACCTGTCCCTGGCCGTCGCGTTCCAGGCTGCGACGCAACGGCTCGTCGAGGAGGTCTTCGGCGCACCGGCCGGTGCGGTCTGAGTGCATCGCCGATCGCGAACCGGGCCGCGCCCGACCGGGCGCGGCCCGCAGACTTGACCTCACCGAGCCCATCAAGGTCAACTACTCCCGGTAGGACTACCCCGAGCAGGGCGGACTGAGCAGATGAACAACGGCGTCACAATCGGCCAGGCCGCGGTATTCGCCGGCGTCACGATCAAAACCGTGCGGCACTACGAGAAGAACGGTCTGCTCGACGAACCGGCACGCGACAGCTCCGGCTACCGCCGGTACGGCTCGGCCGAGCTGCTGCGGCTGGTGCAGGTCAGAACCCTGGCCGCCGCCGGGGTGCCGCTGGCCGAGATCGGACCACTGCTCGACGCCGACGCGGCAGCGTTCACCACCGAACTCGCCGATGTCGAGCGGCGCCTCACCGAACGGATCGAGGAGTTGATCGCCCGCCGTGACACCCTGCACCGCCTCGCCGACGGCGACCGCACGCTGCTGCCCGACCGCGCGGTGGCGCTGCTCGCCCGCCTGCCCGAACTCGGTATCAGCTCAGCGGACATCGCCGCCGCCCGAGAGGGCTGGGTGCTGGCCAAAGCCCTTGTCCCGGAAGGCTTCGACGACTACCTCGCCAACGTCGAGAACGCCATCGCCGACCCCGAGTTCCTCGCCGTGTACCGGCGCGCCGCCGAGGCCATGAGCTGGGAGCCCGACGACCCACGCATCGACGACGTCGCCGGCGCGGTCGCCGAGCACTACCTCACCAACCCCGAACACCTCGAGATCGTGACCGGGCTGCAAGCCCGCACCGAGGCCGCGACACGCTACAAATTGATCGCTCACCACGGTGAAGAGCCGGAATCGGCCGCGGCCAAGATGTCCGCGCTCGTCGAAGCGAAACTTCGTGCCGCCGGTGTCCGGATCCCCGGACCGAACTCCCACTGAGGCGCTGCCACCCTCAGATCTGGTGCACCCACGCCACGAAGAACAGCGCACCCGAGGCCGCGAGAACCAGGGCGATCGGGATCGCCCACCACGATCGGTCACCGCCGAGCACCGTCCGGGTCACCCGCAACTGCAACCGGCCGAACAGGGCGATCATGCCGACGAACACCGGCGCGATCAGCACGCCGAGCGCCGCGTGCACCGCCCACGCTCCCACCAAGGTGGGCCCGCCCCACGAGTTCTCGTAACCATCGGCGGCGACCAGCGGATAGGCCAGACCACGCACCAGAACCAGCACGCTGAGCATCGCGAGAAACCAGCCGAGAAGCCCGACACTCCCGGACAGCACCGACTGGATCAGGCACCGCGCCAGCGAAACCTTGTGAGCGCCAACAGATTCGCGCAACAGTAAGCGCGGCACCCGCAGCCGGGTTCGCACGCGAGTGAATGCCAGTGGCAATGCCAGCAGTTCATAGACCGCCGATCGTGCCACCGCGCCGATCACCGCAGGGACCCGGCCGCCGCGAGGTCGTCGAACAACAACTGATCGACAGGCGGAACCAGATCGCGGTCGCCGAACCCGAACCAGGCCAGCGCCTCGATCTCGCTACTGGCCGTGAGCACCCCGCGGTAGTCGGCGGTATAGCACGCCATCCGGACGACAGCGTGGTGCCCGTCGGCGAGCGCGGCCTCGTAGGTGCCGACGTGGACCGCGCTCTCGGGCGCGAGTTCGACGGTCAGTTCCTCGGCAACCTCACGGACCAGGGTCTGCAGGTCGGTCTCGGCGCCTTCGCGTTTGCCGCCCGGAATGAAGAACACATCCTTACCGCGTGGGCGGGCACACAGGATGCGACCGTTCTCGATCAGCACCCAGGCCACCGTATCGACGAGCTGCTGTTGCGCAGGTTCCACCACGGCCCGCAGCATAACGGGCGCAGACGCGCAGCGTTCCTCAACTGCGCATGGCCGGAGCGAATGCGGAGGTACGCCTGATCGGCACGTGCGCGACGGTGTTGCCCAGTCCCTTGCGCACGGCCACGGGCAAGGCGGGGTGCTACGCCTGCGGCATCCGGCGGTCAGTGACCGGGCAGCACGCACACGGTGTCCAGCCCGAGGACACGATTGAGGCGGCCGAACGCCAGCCAGGAACCGATGCTCATGCTCAGCTCCACCACTTCGGCCTGGGTGTACTGCGCGAACATTCTGGCCCAGAATTCGTCATCGAGGCCGTGATGGTCGGTGGCATAGCGCTCGGCGTATTCGGCAGCCAGCCTGGCGCGTTCGTCGAACCGGTCGGTGTCACGCCAGTGGGTGACGGCGTCGGCGAATTCCGCTTCGACCTTCTGCCCGTCGCGTTCGGTGCGCCAGTCCTGGCAGAACAGGCACCCGTTGATCTGGGCGATCCGCAGCCGAGCCGCTTCGAATTCACGCAGGCCCAGGGTGGAGTGCTCGTAGACCGACAGCGAGAACGCCGCCGCGGCGACTCCGATGCCGGGCACCATCTCGCCCCACACGAAACCGATGGGATCTTTGCCCTCGGGAATGTCGATGATCATTGTGGTGTCCTTCCGAGTTTGCCGACCGCGGCACGCAGCGGCACATCCAGTGCGTCATACAGACCCGGTGGCGCCTCGACCAGCCAGTCGATGGCATTGACCAAACGTCCTACCGCCGTGGCGTTTCCGCCCGCCGCGCGATTGCCGCCCTCGTCGGTCGCTTCGACGCTGACCTCGATACGCGGCGAGCCCTCGATGATCACCCGGTGTGCACCGTCACCGTCGGGCGGTGTGGGCCAGTCCGGTGCGCAGCTCGGATGAATGCGGGTGACATGCTCGATCACGATGCGCGGCTGCCCGTCGACGATGCCTTGCACCTCGAAGCGCACCGCGCCCTGTGTGCCGGCGTCGAACGCCCCCATCTGCTTGGTCTGCACGGTCGCATCGAGGGCGCGCCGGTCGACGGTTTCGCGAATCTCGTCGAGTTCGACACCCAAGGCCCTGGCCATCAGCCGAATCTGGCCGCCCCACACCATCGTCGGCACGCTCGCCATCAGCATCGGCGGCTGGTAATCCATCGGCTGGCCCATCCCGACGAGATAGCGCACTGAGTCGGGTTGGTCATAGGTGGAGTAGTCGAAGATCTCCTGGCAGCGCACCACCTCGACGGTGGCGGCGAGCCCGCTGATCAACAGTGGCAGCACATCGTTGCCCCAGCCGGGATCCACCCCGGAGACGAACAGCGAACCACCGCCCGCGGCAATGGCTTCCAGCACCGGCTCGCGGATTTCGGCTGGTGCGTTGCGCGGGTCGTAGAGGGCGTAGAGCGCGGGCGTGACAACGACGGCACCGGCGCGGATCGCCCGCGTGATGTCGGCGAGCGCGTCGTCGGGCCGGATATCTCCGGACGCCGCGTACACCACCGCCCGCGGACCGGCGGCGAGTAGAGCGTCGATGTCGTCACTGGCGGCCACCCCCAATTCGGTGTCGAGGCCCGCGAGCACGCCCGCGTCTCGGCCGACCTTGTCGGGATTGTGCACGAGCACCCCGGTGAGAACCAGCGCCGGATGGGCAGCCACGGCACGGATAGCGGCGCGGCCGACATTTCCGGTGCCCCAGACGATCGTGGGGATCATCGCGCCACCGTAGCAAGCGCTTGGTTCGGCGTCCGGGGTATCCGCAATCTCAGCCCACGCGCAGGCCGAGCCCGCGCGCATCGATCGCCTCGGCCAGCCGATTCACCGCCGCGGACAGCGCTCGCTTCGGGGTTCTGCGCGCGTCGAACATCGACACCACGACTTCTGTGCCGACCTGTTCCCAGGTGCCCGAGATCCGGCCGCCGACCACTACCAACGGGGAGATCCAGCCCGCTGTCCTGCTCACCTTCGACCGGTGCTCGGCGGGCAGTAGCGCGGTGTCGCCCGTTCCAGGCCCCAAGACGTACTGGTCGAACGGGCCGAGCAGATGGATGCCGCCGTCGAGAGTCGCCGCCGCGAGATCGTCGACGAACTCGCTCGGCATCCAGCCGATCCGGCCGTCGACGTCGACCTCGGTCAGCGCCTCGCCCATGGCCGCGAACCAGCCACGCACCACGGGTTTGCGCACGCTGTTGCGGCTGAGCCACGCATCGAACGCCTCCGGTGTCGCGGGACCGTACGCGCCGAGGTAGGCGCGGATCAGCGTCGGTGCGGCGATGTCGAGTTCGGGTATGCCCTGCCACCCGGAAGCCAGGTCGGCCGGTGCGGTGAAGGTGACCTTGTTGCCGCGCGCGGGACCGTGGCACAGCGCGCCCTGCCAGGCCAACGGTTTGAGCACCGCACCCCACCCGGACCGTAATTGCTCGCCGAGGTGGGCGAAGCCGGGTTCGGCGAGGACCGCCTCGACCAGTTCGTCCCGGGTCATCACCTGACCGGCCAGGACGCCGGACACCACCTCCACCAGGGCAGCCACCTGCTCAGGGGTCGCACCGAAAGTCCTCTGCCATGCGGGTTTCTCCCACGTGCGGGCCGATCCGATCAGCGAGAGCGCCGCCGCGGCCTGCTCGGGCACCATCGCGTGCAGGGTGCCACGCATCGCCCATGTCTTGATCAGCGTGCCCGCGCCCAACGCCTCGCCGACGTCGAGTGCCGGCATCGGAACTGCGCACCGCGACAGCCAACTGCGCCGCCGACGCCACCTGCGCCTGCACCCCGGCCAGCCTGGTCGCGACATTCTCGACCGACCCCGCGGTCGGTGCCGCGACGAACTGACGACCCAGCCGCCAGGCGAACACCTGATCCCATCCGACACTGAGCATGCGTCCCCATCCCCATGACCGATCCCGTTGGACGTCCCCATCAGATCAGATCACCCCGACACGTTCGGGCTAGCTCGCCTCGGTCCGTCGGGTGGCGACTCGGCGCAATGCCGCGCGCAATCCCGCGAATTCGTCGTCACTGATCCGGTCGACGAAATAGTTGAGAACGAGGTCGGACCGCCCGCCGACACCGAGCGCTTCGTGCATGAGCTGGGCGCTGTGTTCCTCGCGGGTCACCGTCGGCCAGTACCGGTACGCGCGCCCCTCGCGCTCCCTGGCCAGCCACCCTTTGCGGTGCAGATTGTCCATCGTCGACATCACGGTGGTGTAGGCGATGTCGCGTTCGGTCGCGAGTTCGTCGAACAGTTCGCGCACCGTGGTCGTGTCCACATCGCGATCCCACAGCCGATCCATCAGCACCGCCTCGAGATCCCCGAAACCACGCACCGCCGATCGACTCCTTCACCTTGCCCGAACCGGCTTCACAGTACCGGCACTGCCTCGGTGAGAGTCGCGAGCATGGCAATGGCAAGGAGGGAAACCCGCTCCTTGCCACTTCTAATCTATAGCGCACCCCGGGGCTTGCGGCAAGACCCCGGTCATGCCGCACAATCTCTCGGCAAGCCCGCAACCTGCGGAAATCTGGTCGAAGGGGAGTTTTCGATGATCGAGGTGATCGTTGCCGGCGGTGGACCCACCGGCATGATGCTGGCCGCCGAATTGCGGCTGCACGGGGTGCATGTGGTGCTGTTGGAAAGGGACACCGAGCCGACGAAGATCGTCCGCTCGCTCGGCCTGCACGCGCGCAGTATCGAGATCATGGATCAGCGCGGTCTGCTGGACAGGTTCCTCGCGCTCGGCCGCAAGCATCCGGTCGGCGGTTTCTTCGCCGGGATCCCGAAACCGGCACCCGAGCGACTCGACACCGCCCACCCGTATGTACTCGGCATCGCGCAACCGCTCACCGATCAGCTGCTGAGCGAGCACGCCACCGAGCTCGGTGCCGAGATCCGGCGCGGCACCGAGGTGGTCGGACTGAGCCAGGACGACGACGCGGTCACGGTCGACCTGGCCGACGGCACGCAGGTGCGTTCGCGCTACCTCGTCGGTTGCGACGGCGGCCGAAGCACCGTACGCAGGCTGCTCGGCGTCGTGTTTCCGGGTGAGCCCAGCCGGGTCGAGACGCTGCTCGGCGAAATGGAATTGACCGCGTCACCGGAAACGATCACCGAGGTGATGACCGAAGTCCGCAGAACCCAGCTGCGATTCGGTGCGATGCCGCTGGCCGGCGGGGTCTATCGCGTGCTCGCCCCCGCGGCCGGAGTCACCGAGGACCGCGCGGTCGCGCCCACCTTCGACGAACTGAAGCAACAGCTCATCGCCACCGCGGGTACCGACTTCGGTGCGCACTCACCACGCTGGCTGTCGCGTTTCGGCGACGCCACCCGCCAGGCCGAGCACTACCGTGTAGGCCGCGTGCTGTTGGCAGGCGACGCGGCCCACATTCACCCGCCCGTCGGTGGACAGGGCCTCAACCTCGGCGTTCAGGACGCGTTCAACCTCGGATGGAAACTGGCCGCGCAGATCAACGGCTGGGCACCACCGCACCTGCTCGACACCTATGAGGCCGAACGCCACCCCATAGCCGCCGACGTGCTCGACAACACCCGCGCCCAGATGGAACTGATGTCCCTCGACCCGGGACCACAGGCGGTGCGCAAGCTGGTATCGCAACTGATGGACTTCGACGACGTGAGTCGTTATCTCACCGAGAAGATCATCGCCATCGGAATCCGCTACGACTTCGGCCAGGGCGATCCACTGCTCGGTCGGCGGCTGCGCGATATCGCCTTGAAACGCGGCCGCCTCTACGCGCAGATGCACGCGGGCCGTGGACTCCTGCTCGACCAGACCGGGCGCCTGTCGGTGCGGGGATGGGCAGACCGGGTCGACCACATCGTCGATGTCAGCGAAGAACTCGACGCCCCCGCGGTGCTCCTTCGCCCTGACGGGCATGTGGCGTGGGTCGGGCAGGACCAACAGGATCTGCTCGCCCACCTGCCTGTCTGGTTCGGCCGAGAGGACCTCGCCACGCTGCGTTGACGTGGCGCGCGACAACCGCTGTGGTTGCGCCGACTCGCTGTCTCCCGGAATCATCGGCGTATGAGGTTCGCAGGGGTGGCCCGATGACCGAGCTCGACACGTTCGCCACATACCGGCCACTGCTGTTCACGATCGCCTACGAAATCCTGGGCTGTGCCGCCGATGCCGAGGATGTGTTGCAGGACAGCTACCTTCGCTGGCGCGATGCGACGGAGGTGACGCATCCGCGCGCGTATCTGGTGCAGATCGTCACCCGTCAGGCGATCAACCATCTCCGCTCGACCCGGCGCCGCCGCGAGGACTACGTCGGCACCTGGCTCCCCGAACCGATCCGCACCGCGCCGGACGCGGGCCACGATGTGTTGCTGGCGGAGTCGGTGTCGATGGCCATGTTGCTCGTGCTGGAAACCCTCGGCCCCACCGAACGCGCGGTGTTCGTCCTGTCGGAGGTGTTCGGGCACAGCCACGGCGAGATCGCGGAGATGATCGACAAGTCCGACACCGCCGTGCGGCAGATCGCGCACCGGGCCCGCGCGCATGTGGCGTCACGGCGCCGCCGCTTCCAACCGGACTCCGACACCAGCCGCGCGGTGATCGGCCGTTTCCTGCTGGCCGCCAACACCGGTGACATCGGCGCGCTGATGGCTGTGCTCGCACCCGACATCGTCCAGATCTCCGACGGTGGTGGCCGCGTGAGCGCCGCGCGCCGCCCGATCATCGGTGCCGAGCCCGTCGCGCGGTTCCTGATCGGGCTGGCACAGAACTCGATGGCGGGCGCGACTGTCGAATTCGGCAGTTTCAACGCACAGCCTGCGGTGATAGCCCGATCGAAGACCGGCGAGCTGGACACGGTGCTGGTGGTCGAGATGACCGACGACCTCGTCACCGGCCTCTACGCGGTCCGTAACCCCGACAAATTGCAGTCCATCGATGTGTTCCGCACCCTGAACATCGCCGCCGAGCTGTGACGGAGGACACATCTCCCCCGTGTCACGCTGAACCCCCGAGCGGTGTCTCCGAGAGTGTCCAGCAATGCAGCGGAACGAAAGGACCATCCCCATGAAGGTCATCCTCGTGTGCAAGTCGGTCTCGCACGGCAACACCCAGCGCGTCGCCGAGACCATGAGCCAAGTTCTCGGTGGCCGGGTCGTCGCCCCCGCCGACATCGATCCGGCCGAGCTCGCCGACTGTGACCTCGTCGGCTTCGGCTCGGGGATCTACTACATGGATTTCCACCCGGAACTGCGCCGATTCATCGCATCGCTACCAACCGGGCACCAGGGCAAGGCGTTCGTGTTCCGCACCAGCGGAGTCGCGGAACCACCGTTCCGCCGCTACGTCACCACCCTGACCAAGAGCATCGAACGGAAGGGCTTCGACGTGGTCGATGCCTTCGACTGCCGCGGCTTCGACACGATGCTCCCGTTGCGCCTCGTCGGTGGCATCCGTAAGGGCCACCCCGATGCCACCGACATCACGGCCGCTCGCACGTTCGCCGAAAACCTGCGGGCCAGGACCATCGCAGCACCCTGACCGGCCTAACTCGTCATACCCCGATGCGAACATATGTTCGTGTCCGATTCCGCCGCCCCACGTCGCCCGCGTATCCAGTCCCGCGCCGATGCCTCGATCCTGCACGCCGACCTCGACTCGTTCTACGCCTCCGTCGAACAGCGTGATCAGCCGTGGCTGCGTGGCAAACCGGTCATCGTGGGCGGCGGGGTGGTGCTGGCGGCCAGTTATGAGGCCAAGGCGTTCGGTATCCGCACTCCGATGAACGCGGGCCAAGCGCTGCGCTTGTGCCCGCACGCGATCGTCGTGCCGCCGCGAATGTCGGCCTATGCCGAGGCGAGCAAGGCGGTGTTCGCAGTATTCGGTGACACCACCCCGGTGGTGGAGGGGATCTCGATCGACGAGGCGTTCCTCGACGTCAGCGGGTTACGCCGGATCAGCGGCGAGCCGATCGACATCGGCCACCGGCTACGCGCCCAGGTGGCAGAGCGGGTCGGCCTGCCCATCTCCGTGGGTATCGCCTGCAACAAGTTCCTCGCCAAGGTCGCCTCCGCCGTCGCCAAACCCGACGGGTTGCGCCTCGTGGAACCCGGCACAGAGCTCGACTTCCTGCACCCACTGCCGGTGGAGCGATTATGGGGCGTCGGCAAAGTCACCTCGGCGACCTTGCACGCCAACGGCATCACCCGCATCGGCCAGCTCGCCGAACTCGGCGAACCCCATCTGCGCGCGATCCTCGGTCCCGCCGCGGCCCGCCACCTGTTCGCGCTGTCCTGGGCTCGCGACCCACGGCGCGTGGAAACCGGCAAACGGCGACGCTCGATCGGCGCCCAACGGGCTCTCGGCCGACGCCCCCGCGAGCCCGAAGAGATCGCCGCCTATCTCGACGGCCTCACCGACCGCCTCGGCCGCCGCCTGCGCGCCGCCGACCGTGTGTGCCGAACAGTGGTGCTGCGCCTACGTTTCGACGATTTCACCCGAGCCACCCGCTCCCACACCCTCGTCGAAGCCACCGACGCCTCCGCCGCGATCCGTCACGCCGCCCGCCTGCTTCTGCACACCGCGCAACCGCTCATCACCGACCGCGGCATCACCCTGATCGGCCTGTCGCTGACCAACCTCGACGACGCCGACACCATGCAACTCACCCTGCCCCTGGAGGCACGCGCCGAGAACACCCTCGACGCCACCCTCGACGACTTGCGCCGCCGTTTCGGTTCCACCGCCGTCACGCGTGCCGCACTGCTGCGCAGCGGCGAAGGGATCTCGGTTCCGCTACTGCCCGACTAGCCGCGCCGACGAACCAGCGGCAGGTACACCTCGTCGACGATCTCGACCAGTACATCATCGGGAGCGGTCGGCACGCCACGCAGCACGAACTCGTTGCGCAGCAGCACCACCGCGACCGTGGCGACCCGCGGATGCAGGCACTCCGGCGGCGCTTCGCCGCGCGCCACCGCACGCCCGAGCACCGTCAACCACATCGCGGCCGTCCCATCGGCCGACTGTTCTGGCAGCTGCGCCAGCATTTCCGCGGCACCACCGGCAGCGGCGATCAGTTCGCGCATGATCGCACCGAGTGTCGAACTCCAGTGCCGGTTGGCCCGGCGCAGCAATTCGAGGGCGTCGTCGCGCAGGTCACCCGTATCGGGCACGTCGACGGTGGTGGCCAGCTGCCGATACGCGGCGATGCCGAGCGCGAGCCGGTTGGGCCACCGCCGGTAGAGGGCGTTCTTGTTGGTCCCCGCACGCTGGGCGACCTTGTCCATGGTCAGTCCGGCGTAGCCGGTCTCGATGAGTTCGACCGCGGCGGCCCGCAGAATCGCGTCCTCGAGTTCGGTGCCACGCCTGCGCGTCGCACCCGGCTTCCCCTGGTCCACCATCGTCGATCTCCTCCGAAGTTCGTACGACCGTACCTTAGTAAACCATCCTTGTAGCCTGTTAACTCTTGATATACGGTACTGAACGTACCTTATTTGCTGAGAGGGAGACCCATCATGCGCGCCAACGGAATCACCTACGACACAGGCTTCATCCGCGACGGCCAATCGTCTCGCCCACACTTCGACCCTGAAATCGTCCACCAGGAACTGCGGATCATCCGCGACGATCTGCACTGCACGGCGGTCCGCATCGTCGGCGGCGACCCCGACCGGCTCGAGCTCGCCGCCGCCTACGCCGCCGACCTGGGCCTGGAAGTGTGGTTCTCGCCGTACCCGCTCGAACAAACCACCGCGCAGATGCTCGATCTCCTCGTCGACTGCGCCGAACGCGCGGAACGCATCCGGCGGCAGGGCGCCGAGGTGGTGTTCGTGACCGGTGCCGAATTGAGTCTGATGAACATCGGCTTCCTGCCCGGTGAAGGACTCGACGAACGAGTCGCGGCACTGGCCGTGCCGGGTGCACTCCCCGAATTGGTCGGCGAGGTGGGCACGCGCATCACTGACTTCCTCGGCGCCGCGGTGCCGCTGGTCCGCGAACACTTCGGCGGCAAGATCACCTATGCCGCAGTGCCGTTGGAACGGGTCGACTGGACACCGTTCGACATTGTGTCCCTTGACCTGTATCGCTCCGCCGAGGTCGCTGACCGGTTCGCCGACGGCGTCCGGGACTTGGTCGCGCAGGGAAAGCCCGTGGCCATCACCGAATTCGGTGCCGCGAGCTTCCGCGGCGCCGGCGATGTGGGTGCGCGCGGACTCGAGGTCGTCGAGTACGGTCCCGGCCCCGTCCGCCTACGCGCCGCCCTCCTCCGCGACGAAGCAGGCCAGGCCGCCTATCTGCGCGAACTGCTGCGACTCTTCGAAGACGGCGGTATCGACAGCGCCTTCGTCTTCCTCTTCGCCCTCTACGACATGCCGCACCGTCCCGACGGCGACCCCCGAGACGACCTCGATCTCGCCAGTTACGGCATCGTCAAAGTGCTCGACCGCACCGGACACACCTACCCCGGCCTGGAATGGGAGCCGAAACTCGCCTTCGCCGCGGTCGCCGACCACTACGGATCCACCGTGGGAGCCGACGTGGAATAATCGCCGAATGCCTTACGCCGTCATCGGCTTCCTGACGCTCGCCCTGTGGGTGTATTGCCTGGTCGACATCATTACCAGCCCCGACACGGGCATCCGGCACCTACCGAAAATGGGATGGATCATCGTCGTCGTCCTGGTCCCGACGATCGGCGCGCTGTTGTGGTTGTTCGCGGGTAGGCCCGTCGGCGAGTCACGACCTGCCTCGAATACCCGGTTCAGTGAATACGATCGGCCCGGTCGCCGGGTCGCGTCGAATCCCGACGACGACGAGGCCTTCCTCCGCGGCCTGCGTGAGCGCGCCGAACAGCAGCGTCGCGAGGCCCGCAGGCAACAGGAAGAACGCGATCAAGACCCGGCCTGATCACCCCAGAAGCACTGGACCGGTCGCGCGTCTACGTGCGCTGGTCGTGCTTGGCGGGCCGGAACAGTGATCGCGTCCCGAACAGTGAACTGTCGAACCGCTTGCCCGCGTCCGGTTCCCGGTGATAGCGCTCGATACGCAACACCTCGTTGCGGGAACCGAAGATGAACGGCACCCGCTGATGCACCTGGGCCGGGGGGACCTCCATCATGCGTTCGTGCCCGGTGGTCGCCGCCCCGCCCGCCTGCTCGACGATGAACGCGATCGGATTCGCCCCGTACAGCAACGAAACACGACCCGGCAGTGCGGGATTGCGGGTGTCGCGCGGGTAGAGATACAGCCCACCCCTGGTCAGGATGTGAAAGGTGTCGGCCACCAGCGACGCCACCCACCGCATATTGAAATCGCGCCCCCGCGGCCCCTCGACTCCCTCCAGGCACTCGAGCACGTACCGGCGCACCGGCCGCTCCCAGAACCGCTCATTGGCGGCATTGATCGCGAAACCCGAAGTGTCCTCCGGAATTCGCATCTGCGGATGAGTCAGCACGAACGCGCCGATCTCCCGATCGAGGGTGAACCCGTCGACCCCACTGCCGGTGGTGAGCACCAGCATGGTCGCGGGCCCGTACAGCGTGAACCCCGCACACACCTGCTCCACACCTGGTTGCAGGAAGTCGGATTCGGCGGGTTCCGCGTCGCCGGCGACCACCTCTTCAGGCGCCCGCAGAATGCTGAAAATCGAACCGACAGGCAGGTTCACGTCGATGTTGCTCGACCCGTCCAGCGCGTCATAGGCCAGTAGATACTTGCCCCGCCGCTGAGCAGCGGGCAACACGGTCGCGTGCTGCTCGGACAACAACCCCGATAAATGCCCGGACCACTGCGTCTGCCCCACCATGATCTCATCGGTCAGCACATCGAGGCGCCCACTCACCGACGACTCGTCGTCGACCCCCGACCCGATGATCGCCCCACGCGTCACCTGATTGGCAATGATCTTCGCCGCCGTGGCTACCACATTGACCAGCGCGGAGAACTCCCCTGAAGAACCGGGGTGCCGATGTTCTTCCTCGATCGTGTAGCGAGTGAGTGTTTTCAGTCCATTCGGCATCCGGCAACAGCCCCTGTGAAATCCGGTGTGTCCCTTGCCCTTTCCAGAATGGCTCACAACACGCTCACAATCAATGTGAACCCGCCCGACAACATGGGCCGCGCCTTGATCGGCCGTCACGCTTGACCTTGCCCCTGGGGGCAGCGTTTACATTCGCTGTATGAGGATCGGAGAGCTTGCGCGGCTGGCTCAGCTCAGCCCCAAGGCCATCAGGCGGTACGAGGCTTTGGGGCTGGTCGCACCGGAACGTCACCCCAACGGCTTCCGCGAATACGACGACCACACCGTCCGGCTGGTGCAGGAAATCCGATCCCTGAATCGTCTGGGAATCCCGGTGGAGGAGACCCGCCCGTTCCTGGACTGCCTGGCGACAGGCAGCGAACGCATAGACGACTGCCCGGCCTCGCTGGCCGAATACCAGCGGACCATCGACGCATTGAACGCAGAAATCGAAGCACTCACCACCCGCAGAGACGCCCTCGCCGATCGACTCCGCGACGCCGCGCACCGCCACAGCACCACTCGAACGCTCCCATGGCCAGAAGCGGTCTTTGCGCGGCAGCCCCTATCGGGCCGCGATGGGGCGATCGAACGGCACGCCGAGCAACCCCACGACAGCCCCACCGAACTGAAGGAATCATGATGACCCAGAGTTCCGCGATCGCCGGCACCGTCGCGGTGACCGATGAATCATTCGACCGCGACGTCCTCACCCACCCGGGCCTCGTCCTCGTGGACGTCTGGGCCACGTGGTGCCCTTCGTGCAAAATGATCGCCCCCGTGCTGGCCGAAGTCGCCCGCGAACGCGCGGACACCCTCGCCGTTCGCACCCTCAACGCCGACGAGAACCCGCTCACCGCCCGCAATTACCAAGTGATGGCGGCCCCGACGCTGCTGCTCTTCCGGGACGGCCAACTCCTGCGCACCCTCGTCGGCGCCCGCTCGAAGGCTCGACTCCTCGCCGAGTTGGACGACGCGCTGAGCAAATGATCCCGGTAGACGGGTACCGACGTCGTCGATACCGTTGTCGCCAGGGGCGAGATCCTCGCAGCTACGCCAACTACGAGGAGAGACAACCTTGACGGTCAGCCGCACCATGGCCCCGAGTTTCTTTGCCCAGCCGCTCCGGAATCAGCTCGCCGGTTTCCTCGACGACCATCGCGAGTCATTGCGGAACTGCCTCGACGGGATGACCGAGGCGCAGGCGCGACGCTCACTGGTGTCGTCGCGAACAACGCTGCTCGGCCTGGTCAAGCACGCGACCTTCGTCGAGAGGGTGTGGTTCGACGAGGCGATCAGCTGCCGCTCACGCGCGGAGATCGGAATCCCCGAGACTCCGGACGAATCGTTCGTGCTCGAGGAGTCGGACACGATCGCGTCCATCCGAACCGCCTACGACCAGGCGTGTGACGCGTCCCGAACGGCCGCGGCGGACCTCGACCTCGATGACCTCGTCCACGGCAACCGACGCGGCCCGCTGCCGACGCGGTGGGTCTACCTGCATGTGCTGCGCGAGCTCGCGCAGCACTGCGGACACGCCGATATTCTGCGCGAGCAGATCCTGTCGACCGAACTCGCCGACGACCAACCCGATCAGCCCATCGGAGAAGGCGTTGCGACGATTCCGCTGGGCGGCAACGTCGTCGGAGACGCCGACGGGTAGCTCCCGGACGCCCGCGGCGGAGGTCCTTGCGCCGCAGGCCAACTGCCTGATCCGGCGAACCTGCCACGGTGGCGCCACACCCGGACGTACGATCCGAGCGTGGCCGAATCCAATGGTTCCACCCCCTTGCGTGTGCTGGTCTACAGCAACGATGCCGATACCCGCCAACAGGTGATCCTGGCGCTGGGTCGTAAGCCGCGTGCCGATCTACCCGAGCTCGATTTCTTCGAGGTCGCCACCGCACCGGTGGTCATCGAGCAAATGGATGCGGGTGGGATCGATCTGGCGATCCTCGATGGCGAATCGGCTCCGACCGGTGGCCTCGGTATCGCCAAGCAACTCAAGGACGAGATCGAGCAGTGCCCGCCGGTGGTCGTGCTCACCGGTCGGCCCGATGACGCCTGGCTGGCCAACTGGTCGCGTGCCGAGGCCGCCGTCTCACACCCGATCGACCCCACGCAGCTCACCAACGCGGTCGCCGGGGTCCTGCTCGCCCGCTGACCGGGAGCGTCCGGGCATCGTCCCGAACCGTCGGATAGTCCGCTTCGCACCTTTCTGTTCATCACCACTGGTAATGCCAGTGGTTCGCTGCCGCATGCCCGCTGACGATTACCCCCGTATCGCTCATGAATCGCGGTACCGATATCGATCAAACCCCGCCCCGGAAACGTGCGGCGGAGCCCCGAAACGGCGGTAGTCTGTGCTCTAGCTCACACGAGCACGGGCTCTTGTATAACGCTCCGTCATCGCTGCACAGCCTTGCGCGAGCCCCGGTTCGGCGGACAACGTTGTCGGCCCCGTCTCGCCGAAAGCTGCCGTCCGCGGCCGGGCCACACGGCTCGGCCTGCTCCAGCGAGGAGGGGAAGTGCAGTCGTGAATATCGAGGTGCCCGCACTCGTACTCGGCGCCATCGCCGCGGCGTTCGCGGTGTTCTCCGTCATCATGGCGTCGCTGATCGGCCCGAAACGCTACAACCGGGCCAAGCTCGAACCCTATGAATGCGGCATCGAGCCGACCCCGCACGCCATCGCCGGTGGCCCGGGAAATGCAGCAGGACAGCGCTTTCCGGTGAAGTACTACCTCACGGCGATGCTGTTCATCATCTTCGACATCGAGATCGTGTTCCTCTACCCGTGGGCAGTGCATTTCGACACGCTCGGGCTGTTCGGTCTCGCCGCGATGGCGCTGTTCATCGTCAATGTGTCTGTCGCCTACGCCTACGAGTGGCGTCGCGGCGGCCTCAGCTGGGAATGAGTGGGAAATAATGGGTCTCGAAGAGAAACTGCCAAGCGGGTTCCTGCTGAGCACGGTCGAGGATTTCGCCGGCTACCTGCGTAAGGGCTCGGTCTGGCCCGCCACGTTCGGGCTGGCGTGCTGCGCGATCGAGATGATGGCCACCGGCGCCGGACGATTCGACATCGCCCGCTTCGGCATGGAAGCGTTCCGCGCCTCCCCACGCCAGGCCGATCTGATGATCGTGGCGGGCCGGGTGAGCCAGAAGATGGCGCCGGTGCTGCGCCAGGTCTACGACCAGATGACCGAGCCGAAATGGGTGCTGGCCATGGGGGTCTGCGCGTCCTCGGGCGGCATGTTCAACAACTACGCCATCGTGCAGGGCGTCGACCACATTGTCCCGGTCGACATCTACCTGCCCGGCTGCCCGCCGCGCCCGGAGATGCTACTCAATGCGATCCTGGCGCTGCACGCGAAAATCGCCGAGATGCCGATGGGCGTCAACCGCGAGGAAGCGATCCGCGCCGCCGAAACAGCCGCGCTGGCCAGCACGCCGACCATCCGGATGGAGGGGCTGCTGCGATGACCTTCGACTCCCCCGACAACACCGACAGCCCCGCGGGACAAGAAATTCCGGAGGAATCGCCCGTACAGCCGCAACCGAAACCGCCCGAGGACGAGGTGATCGGCACCCGGCGCGGCATGTTCGGCGTCAGCGGCACCGGCGACACCTCCGGCTACGGCGGCCTGGTCACCCCGGTTGCCCTGCCCGCGGGCACCCCGCCCCCGTACGGCGGCTGGTTCGACGCCTTCGTCGGCACGTTGCGCGCCGCACTCATGGGACGGGTCATCGCCTTCGATACCGTGATCGAGAGGATCGTGGTGTTCCGCGGCGAACTCACCCTGCACGTGCGGCGCGAACACCTCGTCGCCGTCGCGAGCACGCTGCGCGACGACAGCTCCCTGCGATTCGAACTGTGCCTTGGTGTCAACGGCGTGCACTATCCCGACGACGAAGGCCGCGAACTGCACGCCGTCTATCACCTGACGTCGATCACCCACGGCCGCCGCGTGCGGCTGGAAGTGTCCGCGCCCGATGCCGATCCGCACATCCCGTCGCTGTTCTCGGTCTATCCGACAACCGACTGGCACGAACGCGAAACCTACGACTTCTTCGGCATCCTCTTCGACGGGCACCCCTCCCTGACCCGCATCACCATGCCCGACGACTGGCGCGGCCATCCGCAGCGCAAGGACTACCCGCTCGGCGGGATCCCGGTGGAGTACAAGGGCGCGCGCATACCGCCGCCCGACGAGCGGAGGACCTACAGCTGATGACCGACACCGACTTCCGCCGCGACGAACCGCCGGTAGTGACTGTCGCAGGCCAGGACTGGGACCAGGTCAGCGAAGTGATCGACGGCGGCGCCGAAGAACGCATCGTGGTGAACATGGGCCCACAGCACCCCTCCACCCACGGGGTGTTGCGCCTGATCCTCGAGATCGAAGGCGAAACCGTCACCGAGGCCCGTTGCGGCATCGGCTACCTGCACACCGGCATCGAGAAGAACCTGGAATTCCGCAACTGGACCCAGGGCGTCACCTTCGTGACCCGGATGGACTACCTGTCCCCGTTCTTCAACGAAACCGCCTACTGCCTCGGCGTCGAGAAACTCCTCGACATCACCGAGCAGATCCCCGAACGCGCCACCGTGGTGCGGGTGCTGCTGATGGAGCTCAACCGCATCTCCTCGCACCTGGTTGCCCTCGCGACCGGCGCCATGGAACTGGGCGCGCTCACCCCGATGCTGTTCGGCTTCCGTGAACGCGAACTCATCCTCGACGTCTTCGAAACCATCACCGGCCTGCGGATGAACCACGCCTACATCCGCCCCGGCGGCTTGGCCCAGGATCTCCCCGACGACGGCGTCACCAAAGTCCGTGAACTCCTCGACCTGCTGCCCGGCCGGCTCCGCGATATGGAGCACCTGCTCAGCGCAAACCCGATCTGGAAGAAACGCACCCAGGACATCGGTTACCTCGACCTCACCGGCTGCATGGCCCTCGGCATCACCGGCCCCGTCCTGCGCGCCACCGGCCTGCCGCATGATCTGCGCAAATCAGATCCGTATTGCGGTTACGAGAACTACGAATTCGACATCCCGACCACTACCGGTTGTGACTGCTACGGCCGCTACATCATCCGCGTCGCCGAGATGGCCGAGTCGATCAAGATCGTCGAACAGTGCCTGGACAAGCTGCGGCCGGGACCGGTGATGATCGACGACAAGAAGATCGCCTGGCCCGCCGATCTGGAACTGGGCCCCGACGGTCTCGGCAATTCACCCAAGTACATCGGCAAGATCATGGGCACCTCCATGGAATCGCTGATCCACCACTTCAAGATCGTCACCGAGGGCATCAGAGTGCCTGCCGGACAGGTGTATTCGGCGGTGGAATCCCCGCGTGGGGAACTGGGTGTGCACATGGTCAGCGACGGCAGCACCCAGCCGTATCGGGTGCACTACCGCGACCCCTCGTTCACCAACCTGCAAGCGGTGGCCGCGATGTGCGAGGGCGGCATGGTCGCCGACGTGATCGCCTCGGTCGCCAGCATCGACCCTGTCATGGGCG
The DNA here is from genome assembly GCF_042754695.1 of Nocardia sp. NPDC059195. Taxonomy (NCBI): domain Bacteria; kingdom Bacillati; phylum Actinomycetota; class Actinomycetes; order Mycobacteriales; family Nocardiaceae; genus Nocardia; species Nocardia sp. NPDC059195. The sequence continues at coordinate 292,361 of NZ_JBHZBG010000001.1, forward strand.
GAGTGGACAGATGAGCAATAGATACCGTCCGGGCACTGACCTCTCACTGTGCGGAGTGGCCCGATGACTATCGAACAGTCCTCCAGCACACCAATTCTCCTGAAGCTCAGCACGCGCCCAGAGCCCTATCCACCGCACGTGCGCGAACGCCTCGAACTGGACGCGAAGGAGATCATCACCCGCTACCCACACCCCCGCTCCGCGCTGCTCCCTCTGCTGCACCTGGTGCAAGCCGAGGAAGGCTGTGTGACCGGCACCGGCATCGACTTCTGCGCCGACCACCTGAACCTCACCGGCGCCGAAGTGACCGCGGTCGCCACGTTCTATTCGATGTACCGGCGCACCCCCACCGGCGACTACCACGTCGGCGTGTGCACGAACACCCTCTGCGCGGTCCTCGGCGGGGACGCCATCTACGAAGCACTGCAACAACATCTGGCAGTAGGACACGGCCAAACGACCCCCGACGGCGCCATCACCCTCGAACACATCGAATGCAACGCCGCCTGCGATTACGCGCCGGTCATGATGGTGAACTGGGAATTCTTCGACAACCAGACCCCCGAATCGGCAATCGCGATCGCCGATGCCCTGCGCGCAGGCCACCAGGTCCGCCCGACCCGCGGCGCACCACTGTGCACGTTCCGTGAGACCGCCCGCATCCTCGCCGGATTCCCCGACGAGCGCCCCGGCGCGCTCGAAGGCGCACCGGGCGCACCCACCTTGGCAGGGCTCGAAACCGGTGCGGCAGAAGATGACTCGGCAGGAGGATCGCGATGACGACGCTCACCCCGGTACTCAGCGAACACTGGGCCACCCCACGATCCTGGACCCTCGAAAGCTACCGCGCGACCGGCGGTTACGACGGACTCCGCGCCGCCCTGCGTACAACGCCCGACGAGGTAATCCAAACCGTCAAAGACGCGGGTCTGCGCGGTCGCGGCGGCGCGGGCTTTCCCACCGGCATGAAATGGTCGTTCATCCCGCAGGGCCCCGGCCCCGACGGCACGACGAAACCGCACTACCTCGTCGTCAACGCCGACGAATCCGAACCCGGCACCTGCAAAGACATCCCGTTGATGCTGGCCACCCCGCACACCCTCATCGAAGGCATCGTGATCGCCGCGTACGCGATCCGGGCGGCGACCGCGTTCATCTACGTCCGTGGCGAAGTGGTGCCGGTGCTGCGCAGGCTCCAAGCCGCCGTCGCCGAGGCCTATTCGGCGGGACTGCTGGGCCACGACATCCTCGGCTCGGGATTCGACCTGGACCTGATCGTGCACGCCGGCGCGGGCGCCTACATCTGCGGTGAGGAAACCGCCCTGCTCGACTCACTGGAAGGCAGGCGCGGGCAGCCCCGGCTGCGCCCACCGTTCCCTGCCGTCGCGGGCCTGTACGCGTGCCCGACAGTGGTCAACAATGTGGAATCCATCGCCAGCGTGCCCTCGATCCTGCGCAACGGCACCGAATGGTTCCGCTCGATGGGCAGCGAGAAGTCACCCGGCTTCACGCTGTATTCCCTGTCGGGACACGTCGCCCGACCTGGCCAGTACGAGGCCCCGCTCGGCATCACTTTGCGCGAGCTGCTCGACTACGCGGGCGGCGTGCGGGCCGGGCACACCCTCAAGTTCTGGACCCCCGGGGGTTCCTCGACGCCGATGTTCACCGACGAACATCTCGACGTCGCCCTCGACTACGAAGGTGTCGCCGCCGCCGGATCCATGTTGGGCACCAAGGCCTTACAGATCTTCGACGACACCACCTGCGTGGTGCGCGCGGTCCTGCGCTGGACCGAGTTCTATGCCCACGAATCGTGCGGTAAATGCACACCGTGCCGTGAAGGCACCTACTGGCTCGTGCAATTGCTGCACCGTCTCGAAGCGGGCCATGGCACCGAGGCCGACCTGGACAAGCTCGCCGACATCGCCGACAACATCAACGGCAAATCGTTCTGCGCGCTCGGTGACGGCGCGGCCAGCCCGATCTTCTCCTCGCTGAAGTACTTCCGCGAGGAATACCTCGCGCATCAGCGACTCGGCGGCTGCCCGTTCGATCCGGCCGCCTCGACCGTATGGGCGCCAGCGAAAGAGGACCGATGACAGCCATTGCCCCGGGTAACAGCAGCGGTGTGGTACCCACCGACATGGTGAGCGTCACCATCGACGACACCACCATCGAGGTGCCCGCCGGAACCCTGCTGATCCGCGCCGCCGAACTGATCGGCGTGCAGATCCCCCGCTTCTGCGACCACCCCCTGCTCGACCCGGTCGGCGCATGCCGGCAGTGCCTCGTCGAAGTGGAAGGGCAGCGAAAGCCGGTCGCCTCCTGCACGATCCCAGTTACCGACGGCATGATCGTGCGCACCCAGATCAGCTCCCCGGTCGCCGAGAAGGCCCAGCGCGGGGTGATGGAGTTGCTGCTCATCAACCATCCGCTGGATTGCCCGGTGTGCGACAAAGGCGGCGAGTGTCCGCTGCAGAACCAGGCGATGTCGACCGGTAGCGCCGAATCCCGCTTCGAGGGTGAGAAACGGACGTACCCGAAGCCGATCCCGTTGTCCACGGCGGTGCTGCTGGACCGGGAGCGGTGCGTGTTGTGCGCACGGTGCACCCGGTTCTCCCAGCAGGTCGCCGGTGACCCGTTCATCGAGCTGATGGATCGTGGTGCGCTGCAACAGGTCGGCATCGCCCAGGCCGAGCCACTCGACTCCTATTTCTCCGGCAATACCGTGCAGATCTGCCCAGTGGGTGCGCTCACCGGCACGTCCTACCGTTTCCGGGCCCGCCCGTTCGACCTGGTCTCCACACCCAGCGTCTGCGAACACTGCGCCTCGGGGTGCGCCCAACGCACCGACCATCGCCGCGGAAAAGTGTTGCGCCGCTTGGCCGGTGACGATCCGCAGGTCAACGAGGAATGGAACTGCGACAAAGGCCGCTGGGCCTTCGCGTACGCCACCGAACGCGACCGCCTCACCACACCGATGGTGCGCGGCTGGGACGGCGTCCTCGCCCCCGCCTCCTGGACAGAAGCCCTCACCGCCGCCGCCGCGGGCCTGAGCGCCGCGATCGGCAATGCCGGAGTACTCGTCGGCGGCCGAGTCACCGAGGAAGAGGCCTACGCGTACAGCAAGTTCGCGCGAATGGTCCTCGCTACCAACGACATCGACTTCCGTAGCAGGGTGCACTCGGAAGAGGAGCAACGATTCCTCGCCGCCCGCGTCGCCGGACGCGGTGTCCAGGTCGACTTCGCCGCGCTCGACAGAGCCCCTGTCGTGCTGCTGGTCGGGTTCGAACCGGAAGAAGAATCGCCCATCGTTTACCTGCGGCTGCGCAAAGCAGCACGGACACGTGGGCAGCGGGTGGTGTCGCTGGCACCGTTCGCGTCCCGCGGCCTCGAACGGATGTCGGGTGCGCTCATCCAAACCCCGCCCTGCGGCGAAGCCGATGTCATCACCTCGATCATGGCCAAGAACTCCGCTGATGCCACCGAACTCATGGCGATGCTGAACACACCGGGCGCGGTCGTCATGGCGGGCGAACGTCTCGCGGGCAGCCCCGGCGCGCTGTCGGCGGTGACCCGGCTGGCCGATGTCACCGGTGCCGCGCTGGCGTGGGTGCCGCGTCGTGCGGGCGAGCGCGGTGCGCTGGAGGCGGGCGCACTGCCTGGCTTGTTGCCCGGCGGCAGGCCCGTGGTGGATCCCGCTGCGCGCCAACAGGTGCGGCATCGCTGGCAGTCCGCAGAACTCCCTGTCACGCTGGGGCGCGATGCCACCGCGATCCTGTCGAGCGCGGCCCAGTTGGGTGCGCTGGTCATCGGCGGTGTCGACCCGGCCGACATGCCCGACCCGGCAGCCGCACTGGCCGCCATCGACGCCGCCCGGTTCGTCGTCAGCCTGGAAATGCGGCACAGCGCCGTCACCGAACGTGCCGACGTCGTCTTCCCGGTGGCGACCGCGATGGAGAAGTCCGGCACCTTCCGCACCTGGGAAGGCCGACCACGCCCCTTCACCGCGGCCTCGCTCGACACCACCCGCCGCGTCGCCGCCCCCCAGTCGGACCTGCGGGTATTGCAATCGCTGGCCGCGCAGATGGGCGTCCCGATCAACTTGCCCGACACCGCCGCCGCCCGCACCGAACTCGACGCGCTCGGCACCTGGAACGGCGCCCCCCTCGCGGCACCGGAGCTGACCAGCCAGACCCGCCCCGTGCCCGGCCCGGGAACGGCCGTGCTGGCCGGCTGGCGGATGCTGCTCGACGCCGGTCGCATGCAAGACGGTGAACCCAACCTCGCCGGCGTCGCCCGCCCGCCCGTCGCACGCCTGTCGGCCGCGACCGCCGCCGAGATCGAAGCCGACGATGCCGATCACGTCATCGTCTACACCGATCGCGGCGAGATCTCGGTGCCGCTGATGATCACGGACCTGCCCGACCGGGTGGTGTGGCTGCCGCTGCACTCGCCCGGCTCGACGGTCGCCGCCGAACTCGGTGTGACACCCGGCGCCGTGGTGCGCCTGCGTCGCGCCGACGACAGGATGAAGGAACACCGTCATGAGTGATCGAGTGCTACTCCTCGCGGCCGACGCCGGACCTGTCTTCGGCACCGACCCGCTGTGGCTGGTGGTGGTCAAGGCGCTCGGCGTGTTCGTCTACCTGATGCTGGTGCCGTTGATCGCGGTATATGCCGAGCGCAAAGTCGTCGCGTGGATGCAGATGCGGATCGGCCCCAACCGGATCGGCCCCGGTGGCATGCTCCAGTCCGTCGCCGACGGTGTGAAGATGGCGCTCAAGGAAGACATCATCCCGGCCATCGTCGACAAGCCGATCTTCGTGCTCGCCCCGATCATCTCGGTGATCCCGGCGTTCATGGCGTTCGCGGTGATCCCGATGGGCCCGGAGGTGTCGATCTTCGGGACGCGCACCGCGTTGCAGCTCACCGACATGCCGGTCGCCGTGCTCTACATCCTCGCCATCACCTCCATCGGCGTGTACGGCATCGTGCTGGCCGGCTGGTCGTCGGGCTCGACGTACCCGCTGCTCGGCGGCCTGCGCTCGACGGCGCAGGTGATCTCCTACGAGATCGCGATGGCACTGACCTTCGCCACGGTGTTCCTGCTGTCGGGCACCATGGCGACCTCCGAGATCGTCGGCGCGCAGGAGGGCACCTGGTACGTCTTCCTGCTGCTGCCGTCGTTCCTCATCTACTGCGTGTCGATGGTCGGCGAAACCAACCGGGCGCCCTTCGACCTGCCCGAAGCCGAAGGTGAACTGGTCGGCGGCTTCCACACCGAGTACTCGTCGCTGAAATTCGCGATGTTCATGCTCGCCGAATACGTGAACATGGCAACGGTGTCGGCGCTGGCGACCACCCTGTTCCTCGGCGGCTGGCGGGCACCGTTCCCGATCAGCCTGTGGGAGGGCGCCAACTCCGGATGGTGGCCGCTGCTGTGGTTCACCCTCAAGGTGTGGACGTTCCTGTTCGTGTTCGTCTGGCTGCGCGGCACCCTGCCCCGGCTGCGCTACGACCAGTTCATGAACCTCGGCTGGAAACTGCTCATCCCCACCTCGCTGGTGTGGGTGATGGTCGTGGCCGGGGCGCGGGTGCTCGACCTCGAAGGCCTCCCCGGGCAGAACCTGATCCTGGTCGGTGTGGGTCTGGTGATCACCGCGGCGATGATCGCGATGTTCCTGCGCGCCGGCCGCAGCAAGGGACTACCACCGTTGCCACCACAGGAGCCCTCGACCTCGTCGGTGTTCCTCGGATTCCCGGTCCCGCCGATGCCACCACGGCCCGCGAACGACGAACCCCAGATCGGCTTGTTCGAACCGCTCGCCGGATTCGCGGTTACCGCCGCCACCATGTTCAAGAAGCCCAATACCGAGTCCTACCCCGAAGAGAAGGTGCCGACCGCACCGCGCTATCACGGTCGCCACCAGCTCAACCGCTACGAGGACGGACTCGAGAAGTGCATCGGCTGCGAACTGTGCGCGTGGGCGTGCCCGGCCGACGCGATCTTCGTCGAAGGTGCCGACAACACCGAGGACGAACGCTTCTCCCCCGGTGAACGCTACGGACGCGTCTACCAGATCAATTACCTGCGCTGCATCGGCTGCGGCCTGTGCATCGAGGCCTGCCCGACGCGCGCACTGACGATGACCAACGAATACGAACTCACCGACGACAACCGCGCCGACCTCATCTACGAGAAGGACCAGCTGCTGGCACCCCTGCAGCCGGGCATGACGCCCGCGCCACACCCGATGGCACCGGGCACGGATGCGGCCGACTACTACCTGGGCCGGGTCGGTCCCGCACCGTCGGAGCAGGAGGTACTGCGATGAGCACCGCACAGATGCTGGCCGCCGAGATCGCCGACACCTCCACCGGCGAGGCCGTGTTGTTCTGGGTGCTCGCCCCGATCGCGGTGCTCGGCGCACTGGGCATGGTGACCGCCGCCAAGGCCGTGCATTCGGCAATGTGCTTGGCCGCCACCATGATCGCGCTCGCCGTGTTCTATATCGCGCAGGGCGCACTGTTTCTCGGCGTCGTGCAGATCGTGGTGTACACGGGCGCGGTGATGATGCTGTTCCTGTTCGTGCTGATGCTCGTCGGCGTCGACTCCGCGGAATCGCTGCGGGAAACGTTGCGCGGACAGCGCATCGCCGCCGCGATCGTCGGGGTCGGATTCGGGTTGCTGTTCATCGGCGGCATCGGCGCGGCCTTGCGTGACAGCGGAACCAGCTTCCCCGGCCGCGGTTTCGGCGACCGTGACGTGATCGCCGAACTCGCCGAGTTGATCTTCCTGCGCTACGTGTGGGCCTTCGAACTCACCGGCGCACTGCTGATCACCGCCACTATCGGTGCGATGGTGCTGGCCCACCGTGAGCAGTTCACGCCCAAGCGCGGGCAGCGCGAAATGTCGCGCGACCGGTTCCGCACCGCGGGCGAACGGGCGACTCCGCTGCCGACACCGGGTGTCTACGCACGCCACAACGCTGTCGACAGCCCCGCCCAGCTCCCCGACGGCTCCTTCGCCGAACTCTCGGTGAGCACGATCCTGCGTCACCGCCGCACCCGCGCTCACACCGAGGCCGCCGTGGCCTCGGTCGGCACGCTGCGTGAGGACGAGATCAGCGACGACAACCCGACGGCCGACGAGGAAGGCAAGCGGTGAACCCCCAGAACTACCTGTTCCTGTCTGCGCTGCTGTTCACCATCGGCGCCGCGGGAGTGTTGTTGCGCCGCAACGCGATCGTGGTGTTCATGTGCGTGGAGCTGATGCTCAACGCGGTGAATCTGGCGTTCGTCACCTTCGCCCGGTTGCACGACAACCTCGACGGTCAGGTGATCGCGTTCTTCACCATGGTGGTCGCCGCCGCCGAGGTCGTCGTCGGCCTGGCCATCATCATGACGATCTTCCGTGCCCGCCGATCGACCTCGGTCGACGACGCGAACCTGCTGAAGTTCTGACATGGGTACCGCGATGCTGTGGCTGCTGCCCGCCCTCCCGCTCGCAGGCGCGATCGTCTTGCTCCTGTTCGGCCACCGCACCGACCGTTGGGGCCCCTACCTGGGTACCGCGGCCGCTGTGGCCTCGTTCGTCGTCGCCCTCGTCGCGTTCTTCGGCATGCTCGGCCGCGCCGACGCCGACCGCGCCGTGCACAAGGAACTGTTCAACTGGGTGCCCGTCGGTGATCTCCAAGTCGGGTTCAGCTTGCAGCTGGACCAGCTCTCGATCTGCTTCGCGCTGCTCATCACCGGTGTCGGGTCGCTGATCCACCTCTACTCGCTGGGCTACATGAGCCACGACCCCGCCAAGCGCCGGTTCTTCGGCTATCTCAACCTGTTCCTGGCCGCCATGCTGGTGCTGGTACTCGCCGACAACTTCCTCGTGCTGTATCTGGGCTGGGAGGGCGTGGGCCTGGCGTCCTATCTGCTGATCGGGTTCTGGTACGAAAAGCCCTCGGCCGCAACGGCAGCCAAGAAGGCGTTCGTGGTGAACCGGGTCGGCGACATGGGCCTGGCCATCGCCATGATGGTCATGTTCGCGACATTCGGTTCCTTCGACTTCCGCACCGTGTTCGCGGCGAGCCCCGGCGCGAGCGAAGGCACCCTCACCGCGATCGGACTGCTGCTGTTGCTGGCCGCGTGCGGCAAATCCGCGCAGGTGCCGCTGCAGTCGTGGCTCGGTGACGCGATGGAAGGCCCCACCCCGGTCTCGGCGCTCATCCACGCCGCCACCATGGTCACCGCCGGTGTGTACCTGATCGCCCGCTCCAACCCGATCTACGATCTCGCCCCGAACGCGCGTACCGCGGTGCTCGCGGTCGGTGCGGTGACGTTGCTGTTCGGCGCCATCATCGGCTGCGCCAAGGACGACATCAAGAAGGCACTGGCCGCCTCGACGATGAGCCAGATCGGGTACATGATCCTGGCCGTCGGCCTCGGCCCCGCCGGCTACGCGTTCGCGATCATGCACCTGCTCACCCACGGCTTCTTCAAGGCCGGGTTGTTCCTCGGTGCCGGTTCGGTGATGCACGCGATGAACGACGAAACCGATATGCGCCGCTACGGCGGCCTGCGCACGCTGATGCCGATCACCTTCATCACCTTCGGCCTCGGCTATCTCGCCATCATCGGAGTGCCACCGTTCTCCGGGTTCTTCTCCAAAGACAAGATCATCGAGGCGGCCTTCGACCACGGCGGATCCACCGGGATCCTGCTGGGCGTGGTCACGCTCCTCGGTGCCGCACTCACCGCCTTCTACATGACCAGGGTCATGCTGATGACGTTCTTCGGCGAGCGCCGATGGAAGCCCGACACCCATCCACACGAGTCACCCACGGTGATGACCGGGCCGATGATCCTGCTCGCGTTCGGATCGGTCTTCGCAGGCGGACTGTTCGTCTGGGGGTCGTCGCTGGTGAACTGGCTCGAACCCGTCGTCGGTTCCCATCACGCGGAACCCGTGATCCCCGCGGCGGTGGTGACCGGCCTCGCTCTGACAGCGGTCGCGATCGGTGTGGCCGTCGCTTACCGCAAATACGCCGAGAGCCCGATCCCCGAGGTCGCACCGGAGCCGGTCAGCGTGCTGACCGGGGCCGCGCGCGACGACCTCTACGGCGACAAGATCAACGAAGCCGTCTTCGAGCGCCCCGGTCGCCACCTCACGAGGGCGCTGGTGTTCCTCGACGCGAAGGGCGTCGACGGGATCGTCAACGGGACCGCCGCGACGATCGGTGGGCTGTCGGCGCGAATCCGCAAGGTGCAGACCGGTTTCGTGCGCTCCTACGCCCTGTCCATGTTCACCGGCGCGGCCCTGGTGGCCGCTGCCCTGCTGGCGGTGAGGTACTGGTGAACTCGTTTCCCTGGCTGACGACACTCTGGCTCGCCCCCGCGATCGGGGCGGGGGCGGTGCTCGTCGTGCCCGCCGCCCGCCGCACTGTGGCGCGCGGCATCGCGTTCGCGGTGTCGATCGGTGTGCTCGCGCTCGCCGTCGTCCTGACGGTCCGGTTCCAGCCCGGCGGTGCGCAGTACCAGTTCGTCGAATCCCACGAATGGATCCCGGCATTCGGCGTCGGTTACACCCTGGGATTGGACGGCATCGCCACCGCCTTGGTCCTGCTGACGGCGGTACTGGTGCCGTTGCTGATCCTGGCGGGCTGGAACGACGACACCGCCACCGGAGACGGCCGCAAGACCACTCACATCTACATGGCGTTGATGCTGCTGGTCGAGGCGATGGTGCTGATCTCGTTTCTCGCCCTCGACATCCTGCTGTTCTACGTCTTCTTCGAAGCGATGCTGATCCCGATGTACTTCCTCATCGGCGGATTCGGCACCCGCACCACCGACACCGCGATCCGGGCCCAACGTTCGCGCGCCGCGGTGAAGTTCCTGCTCTACAACCTGTTCGGTGGGTTGATCATGCTCGCCGCGGTGATCGGGCTGTACGTGCTGACCGCCACGGCAGGCCTCGGCGAGGGATCCGCGGGCACCTTCGATCTGCGCGTTGTGGTCGCCGCGGCCAACAATGGCGAACTCGGGGGCAGCACCGCGGTGCTCAACGCGCTCTTCCTGGGTTTCATGTTCGCCTTCGCGGTGAAAGCGCCACTGTGGCCACTGCATACGTGGCTGCCCGACGCGGCGGTCTCGGCCACCCCGTCCAGCGCGGTGCTCATGATGGCGGTCGTCGACAAGGTCGGCACCTTCGGCATGCTGCGCTACTGCGTGCTGTTGTTCCCCCTGGCGTCGGACACCTTCGCGCCCTTGGTGATCACGCTGGCCGTGATCGGCATCGTCTACGGCGCGCTACTCGCGATCGGCCAAACCGATGTGATGCGCCTGATCGCCTACACCTCGATCTCGCACTTCGGATTCATCATCCTCGGCATCTTCGCCATGACCAGCCAGTCCCAATCCGGGGCGACGCTGTACATGGTCAACCACGGATTGTCCACGGCGGCACTGTTTCTCATCGCCGGATTCCTCGTCTCCCGGCGTGGAACCAGAATGATCGCCGAATACGGCGGCGTGCAGAAGGTCGCGCCGGTTATGGCGGGCACGTTCCTCATCGCCGGCCTGGCCACTCTCTCCCTGCCGGGTCTCGCACCGTTCATCAGTGAATTCCTGGTCCTGGTCGGCACATTCCCGAAATATCAGGTGGCGGCGGTGATCGCGACAGGTGCGCTGGTGCTGGCCGCGATCTACGTGCTGTGGCTGTATCAGCGGTTGATGACCGGCCCGCTGAAGCAGGGCAACGAGCACCTGCGTGATCTGGTGCCGCGCGAGCTGGCCGTGGTGGTGCCGCTGCTGGTCGCCTTGCTGGTGCTCGGCTTCTACCCGAAACCGGTCCTGGATCTGGTGGATCCCGCGGTGGGACACACCCTGTCGACGATCGGTAAGCACGATCCCGCTCCGACTGTCCCCGCTCCCGAAGCAGGTGCGGCCACCCCGCCCGCAGGCGGCCACAAATGAGGACGGACTCCGTGACCATCACCGAGCTCGCGGCCATCGCGCCCGCACCGAGCATCGAATACCACCTGCTCGCCCCGATGCTGATCGTGTTCGCGGTCGGCGTGGTCGGGGTGCTCGTCGAAGCGTTCGTGCCACGGCCCTACCGGTATCTGACGCAGTTGGTGCTCGGGATGGCCGGTGTGATCGGCGCGTTGGTGGCCGTGGTGCTGCTCGCGGGATCCGAGGGCACGGCGGTGGTGGGTGCGGTGGCCGTCGACGGGGTCACGTTGTTCCTGCAGGGCACGATCCTGCTGGTCGCGCTGCTGGGTCTGCTCTTGATCGCCGAGCGCGGCGCGGTGCCGCGGGCGCGCAGCGGGCCGGGCACGTGGAACCGGGCGGCGGCCGCGTTGGATCGAGGGGTCGACGCGTTCACTCCGCAAGCTTCCGCGGTGCCCGGCAGCGCGCACGAACTCGCGGCGGTGCGTTCCGGTGTCTCGACCACCGAGGTGTTCCCGCTGACGATGATCGCGGTCGGTGGTCTGCTGCTGTTTCCCGCGTCGAATGATCTGCTGACGATGTTCGTCGCGCTCGAAGTGCTGTCGCTGCCGCTGTATCTGCTGTGCGGGCTGGCTCGCCGCAGGCGGTTGCTCTCGCAGGAGGCGGCGATGAAGTACTTCCTGCTCGGTGCGTTCTCCTCCGCGTTCTTCCTCTACGGCGTGGCGTTGCTCTACGGGCAGACCGGCACGGTGTCGCTGCCGGGAATCGGTGCGGCACTGGACAAGCAGCCCGAGAACGCGACACTGGCGCTGCTCGGGATCGGGATGCTCGCTGTCGGTCTGCTGTTCAAGATCGGTGCCGTCCCGTTCCAGGCCTGGGTGCCCGATGTGTACCAGGGCGCGCCGACACCGATCACCGCTTTCATGGCCGCCGCCACCAAGATCGCCGCGGTCGGTGCGACCATGCGGGTGCTGATGGTCGGAGTGAATGCGCTGAGCTCGGATTGGCGTCCGGTCATCGCCGCGGTCGCGGTGGCGACGATGGTCGTCGGTGCGATCATGGCGATCACCCAGACCGATGTGAAGCGCATGCTGGCCTACTCCTCGATCGCCCACGCCGGTTTCCTGCTCGTCGGTATCGTCGCCGCCGACACCGCCGGGGTCGCGGCCGTGCTGTTCTATCTGCTGGCCTACGGCTTGGGCACCGTCGGCGCGTTCGCGGTGGTCAGTCTGGTCCGCGACGCGTCCGGTGACGAAGCGACCGCGCTGTCGCAGTGGGCGGGTCTCGGACGCCGATCCCCGTGGCTCGCTTCGGCATTCGCCCTGTTACTGCTGTCTTTCGCCGGTCTGCCACTCACCAGTGGGTTCGTCAGCAAGTTCGCGGTCTTCGCGGCCGCCTCCGGTGCCGGCTACACCCCACTGGTCATCATCGGTGTGCTCTGCAGCGCCATCGCGGCCTTCTTCTACGTCCGCGTCATCGTCCTGATGTTCTTCACCGATCCCCCCGCTGACGCTCCCACCGTGACCGCCCCCTTCGCTACCACCCTGGTCGTGGCCTTCAGCGCGGGCGCCACCCTTCTGCTCGGCATTTTGCCCCAGCCGGTTCTCGACCTCGCCGACCGCTGCGCCCTGTTCATCCGCTGATGCCGACGACACCCAGGCCCGACCCCCGTCCACCGACCAGTCACGAACGCCATGCCGGTCAACCGTGGAACGCGTCCTATCTCGACGGCCCCGCACCGTGGGACATCGGCGCCCCACAACCGGCTGTCGTCCGGCTGGCCGAGGTGGGCGGATTCTCCGGACCTGTCCTCGACGTGGGGTGCGGCACCGGCGACAACGCACTGTTCATCGCCGCCCGTGGCCTGCCGGTGTTCGGCGTCGACGTAGCCGAAACGGCGCTGGCCATCGCCCGGCAAACAGCCGATGACCGCAACGTCGACGTCAATTTCGCCATGGCCGACGCCCTACACCTGCAACGCCTGTACCGCCGCTTCCAAACAATCCTCGACTGCGGTCTTTTCCACGCCTTCGACGAGGTCGAACGCATCGAATACGTCGCGAGCCTGGCCTCGGTCGCCGACGACGGTGCCACTCTGTATGTGTTGTGCTTCAGCGACATCGGCACCGGCACCGGCCCCCATCCGGTCAGCCGGGAAGCCCTCACCACCCCCTTCGCCGACAGTCCCGCATGGCAGATCACGACCATCGCCCCCGAACACCTCCGAACCCGCTTCCACGACTCCACCCCCGCCTGGCTCGCGACCGTCGTCCGCAAGTAACCCTCCGCTCCGGCGCGGTCAGTGGGCGTTCGGTCTGGGGATATGAATGCCGGCGGCGCGGAGCCTGGTTTCGAAAACCGCGGCCCCTCGCGTCGTGGCCGGTGTCTGTTCTTCGCCGTGGCGGGCGATCAGCGTGTACCGGGTGGCGGCCTCGGTGCGGGCTTGCAGGGCAGTCACGACCTTCAGGTGTGCGGGGTTGGCGAGGTAGTGCTCGGCCATGGCGGTGGCGAGCTCGGCGACGCGGGGGTCGTCCGGTTCCCAGGTGGCGGCCTCGGCGGCGCGTTTGATCAAGGCGACGTAGTGCGGGTCGTCGAGGGCGTGCTCGAGATGGGTGAGGTAGTCGTCGAAGCCGTCCGGGACCAGGGCTTTGGCCAGCACCCAGCCCTCCCGGGCGGTCGCCACCTCGTCGGTGGGGAAGCCGAGGCCGGTCATCCGCTCCAGCAGTGCCACCGCGTGGTCGCCCAGCAGCGCGCGGTCGCCGTCGGCGAGACGGTCCAGTGTGTCACGTCGCGCGGTCAAATCCTCGATCCGTTCGGTGAGCTGGCGTCCGACGTCGGCGAGCGCGGCAGCGAAGGACGCGGCGTCGGCGTCGAGCATGGGCCCGATCTCGGCCAGCGGCACCCCGGCAGCGGCCAGCGTCCGGACCTGCACCAGCCGCGACAACTCGGCCGATCCGTACCGCCGGAAACCGGAGCTGTCGCGTTCTGGCTCCTCGATCAGTCCGAGTTTGTGGTAGTGCCGCACGGTCTTCACGGTGACGCCGACGAATGCCGACGCCTGCCCGATCGTGACTCCGTTCCTCATCTGCTCAGCTTGCCTTGTCCTCGGGCGGCAGGGAGCCGCGGTTGTCCACAAGGACAAGCGGACGGCCCGCGCCGAGTTGAGTTCGGCGCGGGCCCCGGTTCCCGTGCTACTGACCCGGATCGGTCTGCCCGCCGCCGAACACCTCGGCGAGGAGCATGTGCTGTGCCTTCTGGAACGGCACCGCCATTGACATCGCGGAGTCGTCCACGCAGGTCAGCGAGGCGGTCATGGTCTTGCTGCCGTCGGGGGTGCTGTACATCAGCGTCGCGTAGCCCGCATGGCCGCCGTTGTGAGTGATGACGATGCCGCCGTCCGGACCCAGGTCCCGCACGAACACCCCCAGTCCGTAGTCCATCGTCGGGATGCCCGTCGGATGCGGCGTGCACATCTCGGCCAGCAGCTCGGCCGGCAGGAGCTTGCCACTCAGCAGCGCGGAGATGAACGTGGCCAGATCCTCGGTGGTAGAGATCATGTCGCCGCCGCAGGGGTTCCAGGACGGGTTGTGGCGGGTGACATCGATGGTCTGCTCCTGGCCGTTCTGCTCGTACCGGTAGTAGGCGTGGGCGTGCGGCTCGGGAATCTCCGGCGAGGTTTCCGGCACCACGGTGCCCGAGAGCCCGAGCGGGCCCAGGATCAGCCGCCCCATCTCCTCGGCGAACGAGCGGCCGGTGACCTTCTCGATCAGCAGCCGGGCCAGCACATAGTTGGTGTTGGAATAGCTCCAGCCGGTGCCCGGTTCGAACCGCGCCGGCTTGGACAGCGCCAGCTCCACCAGCTCCTGCGGTCGGTAGGTCTTGAATCGGTTCTCCACCCACTCCGCACCCAAGGGTGTACCCGGGGCGGGGATCCCCAGCACGATCGTCCCGTCCTCATACATCTCGCCGGTGAAGTTGAAGATCCCGCTGGTGTGCTGCAACAGCATCCGCACCGTGATCCGCTTGTCGAGCCCGAATTCTGGCAGGTAGTCCGTCGCCGGGACATCCAGCTCGATCTTGCCCTCGGCCACCAATTGCAGCACCAGGGCCGCGGTGAAGGTCTTGGTATTGCTGGCGATCCGGACATGCCCGTCGATCGGCGGCTTCGCGCTACCGCCCAGCTCGGCCACCCCAGCGCTGCCGACCCACTCACCCCGCTCATCGTGCACGCGCAGCGACACCCCGAGGAAACCGGACTCGGCGATCTCCTCGATCATCTTCTGCAGCTCCGGGCGATCCTGTCCGGCAGCGGCATTCGGCACGCCGGCCCCGGTGGCATCGAGGGCGGCGGTGATCTTGCGGGCCATCTCGGCTGTCGCCGGGCTGCGCTGCCCCTGCTGGGCCTGGGCGGCGTCGGTAGCGACGAGGACGGTGGTTCGGAAGTTGGCGGCCTCCGCCGGATCCTGCTGCGCGAGCAGGCACATGGCTGCGGTCAGGGCCGGCAGCACCTGGTCGGCGAGTTCTGCCACCGACCTCCCCGTCAGATCGATGTCCTTGGCTTTCGCAGCAAGGACGTGCCCAACCGGTCCGGTCGCGGTGTACAGGGCGATGGAGCCCGCGGTCGCGATCTTGTGGGGCTTGCCGGCGGCACCGGCGGCGGCGATCAGCGAGACGGCGCCGTACGCGGCAGTGCGCAGAGTGCTCTTGTCCTGGTCGGAAAGGGTGATCGACATGGTGCTTTGCTCCATCGAATCGGTGATGTCCGGTCGGCTTCGTGCCGCTGCGACGAGCTTCCACCCTGACCTAAGGTCAACTGCAACCGTGATCTAGCTCACAGCCGCGTTGTATGCACCCATGAAGCGGGAACCGGTTGGCGGACCTGCTCAGTCCGTGACCGTCGCCTCGAAGTACGCCGAGCAGGACCTGTCGGTCCGGGCAGATACGGTGGGCGGAGTGAAGGATACGGGGAGAACGCTGTTGAACGACGTTGCGGGGATGTCTGTGCCGCAGCGGATGCGGACGTTGGCGGTCGAGGCCCGACGGTTGGTCGGGACCGCCGAACTCGCGAGGCTGCTCGGTGAGATCGCCGGGGAGGGGCGAGCAGGGCGGCGGACGGCGAATTATCTGGCTGTTGTCGGCGGAGAGCGTGGTTACCTGCTGTCGCAGCTCGATTCGACGGATCAGGAGACCGCGAGTCAGGCATTGACCGGATTGATTCGTCTCGGTGTCGAGCCCAGTGTCGTTGTCGACAGATTGGCGGGCGCCTCGCAGCGGACCAGGAAGAACATCAGTCGGGCGCTCGGACGTGGTGATCGGACGCAGATCGCCGATGCGCTGGTTCCGGCGTTGCGGATGTTGTTCGGGGACGCCGAAGCGGCGCGTGTGTTGCCGTCGTGTTCAGCCGCCACAGTGACCGAGTGGCTGCCGACGCTTGCGTATGCGGTGCCGAACTGGACCTCCTTGTCCAGCAAGCACATCGGTGTGGTGATGGATTTCGTGGAGACGCGGTCACGGGGCGCAGGCCGCGCCGAGTGGCAGGAACTCTGGTCTTGGCTGACCGCCGGTGCGGCAACGGCAGGAGAATATGCCCCTGGCCGATTGCTCGCGGTGGCCGCGGTGGCTGTCGAATTCGTCCCGGTGACGGCGTTGAATCCGGTGGCAGGAAGACTGGCTCGCCACGATCCGCAGGCGGTTCGCCGACTGATACTGCATCCCAGCGGCAACGGCCGCGCACTGGCAGGCCCGGCGTTGTGGCGGTCGATGCGATGTATGCCCGACGACGAGCTGCGGGTGCTCTACCGCGCCGCCCGCTCGAAACTCGAGTTCCTGCGAACCGTTCCACCGTCGCGGCGAAACGCGATCGCCGGGGCCGAGCTGTCGCGCCCAGGATCGGCCCCCGCCGCGGTCGACCTCGGTCTGCTCGACGCGATTCCCGGTCCTGCCCGTGCGGAGATCGCCCGCGAGCTGCTGTCGCGGCCCGGCGGCGCCGACATACCCGAGGTCGCCGATCGGCTCACTGCGCGACTGATGTGGGCAGAGGCGAAATCGGTGCTGACCGAGGCAATCCGGCGCCCCAATGCCGACGAGCGCGCCATCGCCTACCCCCATCTCGTCACGGCGGCGGTGGGTAGCCGCGATCCGTCGGTGATCACCGAACTGCTGGCCATGCTGACGAGGTTGCGCAACGAACAGGACCCCGTTCGCTCCAGTGCGCTGCGCGCAGTTGCCGGCATCCCGATGTCGCTACTCACCACCGACCACCTGCCCGGCCTCGAACAGCTCGCCACCGATGCCCTGCAAGCGCGTGACCGGTCATGGAACACCTCGAGCACAGTCGGCACACTCACCCGTACTCTGCTGTTGCACGGCAGCGTCACGACCGACGCCGCCTTCACCGAGACCGCGCTCCGGATCATGAGCATGCTCGCCGACCTGTCGATCGACCCGAATCTGTCCGGGCTGCACCGCAATCTCCCCCGCGGAGCGGAACAGCAGATTCTCGCGACGCTGCTCCCCCGACTCGAGTCCGACGCCGACCGCGACCGTTGGGACCTCTGCCTGAGCATGGCCGCGGGCCTCGAACACCGTGCTTTCCACCTGCCGGAACTTCAGCGGCTGATCGTGCGAGCCTGCCGTTCGTCCTCGGATTCGACTGTCCGCCGGGCCGTTCAGCTCGCACTCGCCGCCCCGGCTACCCGCGACGCCCACCTCGATGAACTCCTCGCCCGCGACCGCTCCCTGATCACTCTGCCGTCGGTCCAACTCCTGATCGGTAACCGTCGCACCGACCTGCTCGGTGACTTGCTGAACACCAAGACGCCGGGCAGGTTCCTGTCGGCGAAGGTGGTGTTCGTGCCGATGTTCGTGACCGGATTCCACCGGTGGTCACCGCACCACGTCGACCGTTACGCGCATCTGCTGGACGACTACGCACGCGGTCGCAAGACCACCCCGTACGAGCGGGCCTCCGCTGTCCGCCAACTCGGTCTTCTGCCGGGCAGTTTCGCGCGGCTGACGTGGTTTATCGACAACGGCGAACTCGTCGTGACCGAGGCCGCGCTCACCGCGCTCGGCACCAGCGACGAGCCCGAAGCGGCCATCGGCGTTCTGGCGCGGCATGTGGGTGACGATCGTGCTCGGGTCGCGGTCAGCAGTATCGCGACCTGTGCCAGGTGGATCGCACCGGATCGGCTGTCGAGAACAGTTGCGCCACTTCTCGAGTCGCCCAACGTCAGTGCGGCGAAAGAAGGTATCCGACTCCTCGCTGAGTTGCGTGCACCGGACGCGCTTCCGATCATCGCAGGGCTCGCCACCCACCCCGATGCGCATCGCGATGTCCGACGCGCGGCCGTGTTCGCCACACGATTCCTGCTCGGCAACGACCAAACATGGGCTCTGCTCGACGAAGCGGCAACCGATCCCGAGGTGGCCGACGCGATCCTCGACATCCGACCGACCATGTTGCCCGTCCCGCAGCGACAAAGGTTCGCCGCGTTCGTACGCGACGCGGCCGCGGGTCTCGATCCACGACTGGCCGGTGCGGCCCTCGACGCGTTGCCGTTGTGGCAGCGCTGGTGGGCGCCCGGCACCGACGACGTGATCGTCGATCAACTCACCGACCTCGAATCGCTCGGTACGTGGAAGGCCGCACTACGCGCGCTGTTGGCCGGTGTCCGAGCTGACACCCACCCCGCGGCCCTGGTCGATTCGGTCCGCAGATTGCGCAGCGCCGAATTTTTCGCCGTCGACCGGGATCTAGCCGCGCACCAGCGTCTTTCCACCCTCCTGCACTGGTTCATGACCGTCGTCCGCAACCATCCCACCAGTCCGCACAGCATCGTCGCACCGGTCGTCGCCGCACTGACCGATGACCCGCTCTGGCACGACCAGGTCATCGAACTCACGGTCGTCGCGGTCCGCTGGACTGACCCCGACGGTGTCATCGCGACCCTCGACGAGGTAGCCCGCTACGCCACCGGCGCCCTCGTCACCCGGCCCGCACATCACCTGAGTCAGCGTCTCAATGCCGAACTCGACACCACGCCACCGATAACCTTCCACGCAGTCAGTTCCCAACTCGCTTGCAGTCCAACACCTTCTACCGCGCTGGCCGCACTCGCCATCATCAGCCGTTGTGGCACCGAGTTCGGCTGGTCACCGGAGTGGGCCCACTTGCTCACAACCCTGCGCACTCACTCCGATTGCGACGTCCGGCGCGCTGCCCACACCGTGTTCACCGCACCGGAGTAACTGCGGCGTTGACCGCCTGACCGAACACGGTCACGCGGCGATCATCTCGATACACCACACATTTGGACTCGCGCCCGGGCTACCGCGGGAACCCGGCAGAAGGTGGTATGTATGAAGACTCGCAGCACACCATCCCGGGCATGATCAGGAGAGAGGTCGGGTACGAGATGGCGTCGAGGAACCAGCTCTATTCCTCGACAGCTTCGCGGCGAGGCTTCCTGTTCGGCGCGGTGGGCGCGCTCGCGCTGGGCGCCACGGGATTCGCGCAGGCCGACACCACCCCCTTCCCACCCGCCCTGTTGCCATTGCCGCCGCTGCCGCCGCCCACCTACACCCCGCTCAACTATCATTCGCCGCCGCTGGAGCCGTTCGTCGACGCGCTGCCGATCCCCGAAACCCGCCCCGCCGCAGGGGAACTGGTCTCGATGTCGGGCATGCACAGATACCACCGCGACCTGCCCGAAACCCGGACGTGGGGCTATTCGCGGCCACTGCTCGGTCCGATCTTGGAAGGGCACCGGGATCGACCGGCGCACATCACCTTCCGCAACGACCTCGGTGCCCACGTGCTCGCCCCGCACGTCGACGTCACGATGCACGCCACCACCGAACTCGACCGCACCGACCCGCGCGCGACGGTGCACCTGCACGGAGGTGTCAACGCCCCGGATTCCGATGGGCACCCGATGATCTCGTGGCGCAACGGCGGCAGCCAGCGCAACGTCTACAGCAACCGGCAAGAAGCCGCGACGCTGTGGTACCACGACCACGCGATGGGCATCACCCGGCTCAATGTCCAGGCCGGCTTGGCTGGGCTGTACTACCTGCGCGACGAGTACGACACCGGGACTGCCGATAACCCGCTGGGATTGCCGACCGGTGAGTTCGAGATCCCGCTGATCGTGCAGGACCGCACCTTCAACCCCGACGGCAGCCTGCAGCCGATGGTCGGTACCTATATCCCGCAGGGTTACAACCAGTCCGGCCAGTTCGGGGACGTGGCCTGCGTCAACGGAGTGGCATGGCCGAACCTCGACGTGCGCCGCACCCTCTACCGCTTCCGGCTGCTGAACGGATCCAATTCGCGCACCTACGGATTCGGGCTGAGCAACGGGATGCCGTTCTGGGTGATAGGTAACGACCTCGGACTGCTCGACGCCCCCGTGCCGACTGCGCTGGTCCGGTTGGGTCCGGGCGAACGCGCCGACATCCTCGTTGATTTCAGTGGGCTACGCGACGGTGAGCAGTTCGAGTTGATCAACACTGAACTCAACGACTTCGGCAACGCCGTGTTCATGGTCCCGGAGTTGCGGCCCATCATGCGATTCACTGTCGGCGGTGAAGGCCCGCCCGCTCAGGTGCCCGCCGTGTTGCGCGGCGGACCCGGCCTGCCCGATCCCCTTCCGCCACTGAGTGATCCGATCCGCACACGCACAATGACGCTGATGGGTTTGAACGACTCCGACCGTGGGGCCGCGAACTTCCCGACGATGATGGCGATCAACAATCTGCCGTTCCGCACCGACGACATCGAAGTGGCGGAGGCGGGAACTGTCGAGCGTTGGGACATCGTCAATGTGACCCCATTCGACCACCCCATTCACGTGCACCTGGCCCGGCAGCGTATCGGCTCCCGCCAAACGATCCTCAGCTCGGCTTACTGGGCGACGCACCCGCCGCCCGCCCGACTCGGCGTGCGCTGGAACCCGCCCGTCGACAGGTTCACTCTCGGCCCCGACCTGCCACCCGCCCCGTGGGAGGCAGGCTGGAAAGACACCGTGCATTGCCCGGCCGACTCCGTCACCCGCGTCTACGTGTACTGGCCCTCGGTCGACGAACTCGGTTTCGACCCGGATCAGGTGCTGCGAATTCCGGCCGGTGCGGAAATGGTGTCGCCGCATGCCGACATGGGTCACGGCGTGGCCGACGTGCCGCCCGAGATCCGCGGCTATGTCTGGCACTGTCACAACCTCGACCACGAGGACCACGACATGATGCAACGGATCCGCGTCACCGGCTAGACGGATCGCGCCCCGGCTCACCTGGTGCCCGCGAGCTAAGCGGCGATGCTCGCTCCTTCGCGGCACTCCTGGCGCGCACATTTGCCTACAACCTATAGGTAATGGCATGCTGGCAGTAGCCAGATTGGAGAATGTTGATGGTTCGAGTGGGGTTGACCCCTGACCGGCTGACCCTCGCGGGCGCCGAGCTCGCCGACGAGGTGGGTTTCGCGCAGGTGACCGTGTCGGCGCTCGCGCGGCACTTCGGCGTGAAGTCGGCGAGCCTGTACTCGCACGTGAAGAGCACCGAGGACCTGAAGACGCGGATCGCGTTGTTCGCCCTCACCGAACTCGCCGACCGTGCCGCCAACGCGGTGGCCGGCCGGTCCGGCAAGGACGCGCTCGCCGCGTTCGCCGATGCCTACCGCGACTACGCGCGTGCGCATCCCGGCCGTTTCGACGCCGCCCGATTACGACTGGATCCCGAGACAGCAGCGGCGAGCGCGGGGGTGCGCCACGCGCAGATGACGCGCGCGATCCTGCGTGGCTACGACCTGACCGAGCCCGATCAAACCCACGCGGTTCGCCTGCTGGGCAGCGTCTTCCACGGCTACGTCACCCTCGAGCTGGCCGGTGGGTTCAGTCACACCGCCGTCGACTCACAGCAGTCCTGGGAGTGGGTTGTCGACTCGCTCGACATCCTGCTGCGCACCCGAGCAATCCCTGCCACCGAGAAGTAGGAATGATGAAGACCGGCACTATGTGGGTGACCACGCCCATCACCCCCGATCTGCTGCGCGGATTCCTGGACCTGGAATCGACCCGGCACGGGGTGCTGCCGCATCGTTTGCCTGCGGCGGCGCGCAAGCAGATCCCCGACAGTCAGCTCGCCATGGCCGAGGCGCAGCCATCCGGAGTGCGGCTCGTGTTCCGGACCCGCGCCACCACCGTTGAACTGGACACCCTGCCCACCAAGCGGGCCTTCCGCGGCATGCCCGCGGTGCCAGACGGCGTCTACGACCTGCTGGCCGACGGCGAACTCGCCGCGCAGGCGACGGTCGACGGCGGCAACGTCCGGACGATCACCGACCTGCGTACCGGGGCCGCCGAACTGGCCGAGGGGCCGGCGGGCACCGCGCGGTTCACCGATCTGCCCGTCGGTGACAAGCGGATCGAGATCTGGCTGCCGCACGCGGAGATCACCGAGCTGATCGGCCTGCGCGCAGACGCCCCGATCGAACCGGTCACCACCGACGGACGGCGGGTGTGGCTCCACCACGGCAGTTCGATCAGCCACGGGTCCAACGCCGCGCACCCGAGCAGCATCTGGCCCGCGCTCGCCGCGCGGCACGCCGGTGAGGTCGAACTGATCAACCTCGGCTTCGGCGGTAGCGCACTGCTCGACCCGTTCACCGCCCGCGCCATGCGCGACACTCCAGCGGACCTGATCAGCGTCAAGGTCGGCATCAACATCGTCAACACCGACACCATGCGGTTGCGCGCGTTCGGTCCGGCGGTGCACGGCTTCCTCGACACCATCCGCGACGGGCACCCGCACACTCCGCTGCTGGTCGTTTCGCCGATCCTGTGCCCGATCCAGGAGGACACCGCAGGCCCGCTGATGCCCGACTTCTCGACCGGCACCATGCGGTTCAAGGCCACCGGCGACCCCGCCGACGTCGCGGCGGGTCGCCTGACGCTCACCGTGATTCGCGACGCGCTGGCTCGGATCGTCGAACAGCGGGCCGTCGACGATCCGAACCTGCACTATCTCGACGGCCGGGACCTGTACGGGGACAGCGACTTCGCCGAGTTCCCGTTACCCGACGCACTGCACCCCGACCCGGACGGCCATCGCCGAATCGGGGAGAACTTCGTACGGCACGCCTTCGGGGCCGGGCGCCCGTTCGCGGGCTGAGGTCACCTCAGCGCCGAGGCCGTTCGGCATCAGAGCTTCGTACCCGGGACCGAGCTCGCCCAGCTCAGCGGTGGCGCTCACGGCCCGGCGAGTTGTCAGGTCCGCTTTCCCGCGCCGATGCTGCCCACGATCAGATCGGTCAGGGCCGAGACAGCTTCCTCGGCTGACGTCGCGCCCAGGTTCAGTTCCGCGGCCAGTGTCTCGGCCGCGCCGAGTACCCCGACACAGCGCAGTCGGAGCGCCGCGGTGGTGAGCGACGAGAACGGGAGCAAGGTGGCCGCCATCCAGTCTCGGTAGCTGTCGAGCATGGCGTGCTGGATCGCCTGGACGTCCGGGTTCCCTTTCAGGGCGGCGGAAATCGCGTCGAACTCGGGCATGTCGGTGGCGCAGGCGAAGTAGGCGGCACTCATGACGCGGGCGATCTCGTCGACGGTGGGGATGGCGGCGCGGGCGGCGTGTTCGGCGGCCAGGCGGTGGCGTTCGTCGAGTTGGCGGTACAGCGCGAGCAGGAGTTCGGGGCGGGTGCCGAAGTGGTCGTAGACGATCGGCCTGCTCACTCCCGCGGCCTCGGCGAGGGTGGCCAAGGTCAGGCCATCGGTGCCGTGCGCACGCACCAAGGTCAAGGCGGTGTCGAGCAGTTGCTCGCGTCTGGCCGGCTTCGCCAGTCGGCCCGATCGTGTGGTCATCGTCCTGCCTTGCGCCATTCCCTCAGTTTAGCTACAAAGAGTAAGTTACAACTTGTAGCTTAGTCGCTGGAGAGGATTCACCATGGAACAATCGGTACTGATCATGGGCGGGTCGGGGCAGGCCGGATCGGACACCGCCGCGCTGTTGCGCCGCTGGTATCCGACCCTGCCGTTGACCATCGCGGGCCGCGATCTCGGCCGCGCCCAACGGGTCGCCGACGAACTCGGCACCGCGACAGCGGTGACGATCGATCTGTCCCGCCGCGATCTCGGCCTCGTCGAGGACACCTACTCGGCGGTGGTCGCGACACTCTGGGACGACCGGCTCAACGGCCTGCACTACGCGCAGGACCACGGACTGCCCTACCTCAGCATCTCCAGCGGCCTCCTCGACATCAGCCCGGAGATCATCGCGGGCACGCAAAGGTCGACTGCGGCACCGGTTCTGGTCGCCAGCCACTTGATGGCGGGAATCGTCGTGCTCGCCGCACTGGATTCCGCGCGCGAGTTCGACCGAGTCGACACGGTCCGCGTCGGTGTCGCCCTCGATGACACCGACACCGGCGGACCCGCGGGAGTCGCGGACCTAGAGCGCTGGTCGGCGGTCACGTCAGCAGGTCTGGTGCGGCGCGACGGCGTCTTCACCTGGCTCGCCGAAGCCGACGCACGGGCGGACGTGCACACCCTCGACGGCACCGCGCTGCCTGGTCAGAGCATCCCGGTTCTCGATGTGCCGAGCCTGGCGCTGGCGACCGGCGCACCGAACGTCCGAGTCGACTTCGCGGTCGGCGAGACCCCGAGTAGACGTCGCGGCGAACCTGCCTGCATCGAGATCAGGATCGATCTCGCCGGAACCGACCGGACCGGCGAACCGCTCGACAGGGCACAGCATCTCGTCCATCGGGAGGGGCAGCGACCGCTGACCGCCCTCGGCATCGCACTCGGCGTCGAACGACTGCTCGGCCTGCGCGGCGATCGGCCCGCACCGGGCATCCACACTCCTGAAGCATTGGTCGACCCTGCCTACGCGGTCGAGCGGCTGAGCGAGATCGGGGCCGCGTGGCATCGAGTCAGCCGTGGCCCCCGGCCATGACCAGGGGCCACCGAGCCCCTACCGCAACGAACGGAAGAACTCGCGCACATCGCCGATCAGCAGGTCGGGCGCTTCCATCGCGGCGAAGTGCCCGCCGCGCTCGTATTCGGTCCAGCGAACGAGGTTGTTCTGTTTCTCGGCGATACCGCGAATCGTGGTGTCGCCGGGGAAGACCGCGACCGCGGTCGGCACTCCGGAGCTGGGCAGGTCGGCGCCCCACTGCTGGGATTCCTTGTACAGGCGCATCGAGGAGCCGACGGTGCCGGTGAACCACAGGATCGCAGTCTCGGCGAGCATGGCGTCGCGGTCGAGGGAGTCCTCGGGCAGCGCGGCGGCCGGGTCCTTGTAGGTGTTGACGACATCGACGATCCAGGCGAGCAGGCCCGCGGGCGAATCGGTGAGCGCGTGGGCCAGGGTTTGCGGGCGGGTGCTGTGCACGCCCGCGTAGGCGGAGGTTTCGTTGCTGCTCCAATCTTGGAGTGCGGCAAGCTTTTCCTGATCCTGCTCGGTGTATCCTGCGCCGTCGTCATTCCAGGAAGGGATGGTGATCGCGGCGTTGAGGTGCACGCCGGCGACTCGTTCGGTGTCGACGCGGCCCAGGTGTGGGGCGATGAATGAGCCGGCGTCGCTGCCTTGCGCGCCGTAGCGTTCGTAGCCGAGTTCGCTCATCAGCGCGGCGATCAGGTCGGCGGACCGCTCCGTCGCGGCCTGGCCGGGTTGGTGTGTGGATCCGGAGAAACCGAAACCGGGCAGGGTCGGGATGACGACGTCGAAGGCGTCGCGCGGGTCGCCGCCGTGCGCGCGCGGGTCGGTCAGCGGCCCGATCGTCGCACCGAAGTCGGTGAACGGCCAGCCGTGGATAAGGACCAGTGGCAGTGCGTCCGGTTCGGGTGAGCGGACGTGGGTGAAGTGCAGGCGCTGTCCGTCGATCTCGGTGACGAACTGCGGGTGGGCGTTGCGCGCGGTTTCGGCGGCGCGCCAGTCGAAACCGGTCCGCCAGTAGTCGGCGAGATCGCGCAGGTAGGTGGTGGGCAGGCCGTAGGTCCAGCCGGTGCCGGGTAGGTCCTCGGCCCAGCGGGTGCGGGCGAGGCGCTCGTGCAGGTCGTCGAGGTCGGACTGCGGGATGTCGATCTGGAAGCTGTCGATGTCGCTCATACCGGCAACGCTAGAGATTACTTAGGTCAGTATCGTTCCTAAGTTCACGGCATTATGGAGAGATGGCTGAAACATCCGCCCGGCTGCTCCGTCTGCTGTCGCTGTTGCAGACCCACCGCGCGTGGTCCGGCGCCGAACTCGCGATCAGGCTCGATGTCACCGCGCGCACCGTGCGCCGCGATGTGGAGCGGCTGCGCGGATTGGGGTATCCGGTGCAGGCGTTGCAGGGCAGCGCGGGGTATCGGTTGGGAGCTGGTGCGTCGATGCCACCGCTGCTGCTCGACGACGAGGAAGCCGTGGCTGTCGCGGTCGGCTTGCGCACCACCTCGGGCGGCACCGTCACCGGCATCGAGGACGCGTCGTTGCGCGCGCTCACCAAGCTGGAACAGGTGCTGCCGTCTCGGCTGCGGCAGCGGCTGACAACCTTGCAGCAGTCGATGGTGCGGGTCGCCGCCGAAGCGCCGCGGGTGTCGTCCGAGACGTTGCTGACGATCGCGGAAGCCTGCCGGCGCCACGAGCGTTTGCGGTTCGACTACACCGACCACGCCGGTCACACGTCGCGCCGCGATGTCGAACCCGATTCGCTGGTCAATGTGAGCAGGCACTGGTATCTGGTCGGTTGGGATATCGACCGGACGGATTGGCGGTCGTTCCGCATCGACCGGCTCCAGCCGCGTGTCCCGACGGGCCCACGATTCACCCCGCGCCCATTACCCGACGGCGACGCGGCGACCTATCTGTCACACAGGCTGTCGGTCGCGTCGTGGCCGTGGCGCACGGTCGTCACCCTGCACGGGTCGGCCACCGAGCTGGCCGAGCGTGTCTGGCCGGGAATGGGTGTCCTCGAAGCGGTCGACGACATCAGCTGCCTGCTGCACCTGGGTGCCGACTCCCCTGCCTCGCTGGCCTGGATGATCACCGCGCTGGATATCGGATTCACCGTCACCGACCCGCCGGAGCTCATCACGGCGCTGCGAACGGTGAGCGAGCGCTGCCGTGACGCGATAGTGAATGCACCCGATGCCGATTTGCATCCTGTGCCACCTGCGCGCTGACCGTCAACCAACGAGGTGGGATGCTCACTCACACAGCGCGTGAGTGAGCATCCCACCGAGATCGACCGAGGACGATTCGCCGGTGTGGACGATGGTGACCGCGCGGCCGGATCGGGTGGCGCCCGCGACGGTGGAGAAGCCGCGGACGCCGCCGATATGGCCGACGTACTGGGCACCGCACGGCAGTTGGGTGTATCCGATACCCAGACCGTAGGACATACCGTCACCGTTGCCCATGTCGATTCCGTCGAGCATCTGCCGCAGTTGGGGCTCGGGCACGACCTGACCGGCCAGCAGCGCGAGGAAGAACCGATTCACATCGGCGCCGGTGCTGACCAGCGCGCCCGATGTCCACGGCACCGACGGCTCCATCCTTGTCGTATCGGTGACGGTCCCGTCGACCGTGGTGTATCCGGTCGGGTGGGGATGGCGCAGCCCGGTTTCGCCGGTGGCAGGCAGGTAGGTGTTCGACAGGCCGAGCGGCGTCAGGATCCGGTCGCGTAGCTCGTCGGTGTAGCGATGCCCGGTCACCGCCTCGATCAGCATGCCCGCGACGATGAAATTGATGTTGGTGTATTCGAATCGGCTGCCGGGCGCGAACTTCGCGGGGTGCTCCAGCGCCAGCGCGATCTCCTCGGCCGGGGTGAAGGTGCGGCCGTTCTTTGCCGCTTCGTGTTCGTCGAGATCCGGAGATCGGGCCGGTTCGGGCAGGCCACTGCGGTGGCCCAGGATCTGGCGCACGGTGATCGCGCGACCGTCCACACCGACACCGGTGAGCAATCCGGGCAGATACGTGTCGATGGACCGGTCGAGGTCGATGCGGTGCTCGGCCACCAGTTGCAGCACGATCGCGGCGGTGAAGGACTTGGTGACGCTGCCGATCCGCACATGCTGAGCAACGTCGGTAGCGATCGGAGTCGCTGCGGCGGTATCGCCGAGACCGGCGCTGACGACGGTGCTCACGCCGTTCCCGGTGAGCGTGGCGATGGCCCCGACGGCGCCCGAGCCGACCATCGAGTCGAGGTCGCCGCGCACGTTGTCCACGCGGGTTGCCGCGACGGGCTCGGCCTCGCTGGTCGTGCAGGCAGACAGGATCAGAGCGGCGGTGAGGATCGGCACGGTGAAGGTTCGACAACGCATGATCGAACGGTAGGAAGCCGAGGTACGCACACACAGTGGACTGCGGTACTACCAGCACATCGGACCGGAGTAGTGGGGCAGGGCGCTTTCGGTCGCCCTGCCCGCGACATCACCTGATCAACGCCGCCGTAGTGCCAGCACCGGAATGGTGCGAATGCCCTTCGTCTTCTCCTCGTATCCGGCGAAACCGGGATACCGTCGCGCCTGCTCGGCGAAGAGGCGGTCACGTTCGGCACCGGTGACTTCGGTGACGGTGACCGCAAAGGTCTCGGTGCCGACCTCGGCTGCTGCTGTGCCCGCGGAGATGAGGTTGTAGTACCAGTCGGGATTGGTGGGGGCACCGGCTTTGGACGCGAAGACGTACATGACCTCGGCGTCGTTCTCGTCGGCCAGATACATCATCGGCGAGACCAATTCCCGGTCGGTGCGCCGCCCCCGATGATGCACCAGGGCCATCGGCGCACCCTCGAAGGGCCCGCCCACTCGCCCTTCGTTATCTCGGAACTCGGCGATGATCTTGCTGTTCCAGTCCTGCGATTCGCTCATGCCTGGCATCCTCTCCCCCCGACCTGCGCGTGTGCGAGTAACCACGCTCACGGCTCGTCGAGTACTTCTTGCAGGCGGGCGGCGAAGCTGACGGGGTCGTTGACGAATCCGATGTGGTCGCCAGGGAACAGGATCGGGTCGAGCCCGAGCGCCGATGCCAGTTCTCGTGCGGTGTGATCGCAGAACTGGCCGGTGGACTCGGCACCGATGCCGACGATCACGCGGGTGGGAATCGAGCGCAGCAACGGCGGGTCCGGTACCCACGCGGTGGTCGGGCGCAGTTCGTGGGCGAACCAGAATCGTTCGCTGGCCACCTGTCGAGGATCGCGGTCGCCGCCGAATATCTGTTCGAACATCGGGTCCGGGAGGGGAATCTCGGCTTGGGCGAAGAACTTTCGCCAGGCGCCGATCACCTCGCCGGTGGCGTAGGTGGCGATGATGTCCTCGGTGACCGCACGCTGGGCGTCGGCGTCGGGGAGCAGTTCGCGCAGCGGCGGTTCGTGGGCCACGGCGGTGGTGACCAGGTCGGGGTTGGTCTGCGCCAGGGCCAGCGCGGTGACGGCGCCGCCGCTGGATCCGAAGACCACGGCCGGGCCCGCGTCGAGGTGGGTGATGAGCCGGGCGAGGTCCTCGGCGCGGGCGAGCACCGTCGAATCCTGGTTCGGGTCATCCAGGGGGCTGGCGTAATGGCCGCGCGGGTCGGTGGTCAGGACGGTGTTGGTGGTGGCGAGCTGTTCGGCGGCCGCGGCGAACGAGGCGGCGTTCATCGGAGCACCGACGAGGACGAGCAGCGGTCCCGCCCCACGGACCTCGTAGTACAGGCGGGCGTCCGGCACCACGAGGGTGCCGGTGGTGACGGCGGAACTGGCGGTCATGAGTCTCTCCCGGATCTCGGCTACAGGTAGCACTCATAGAGACGGTGCCTGCCGTGAGAACTCATCGCTCGCCGCGAAAATTCTTTCGCGACAATATTTTCCACAGGTCAGAGGGCTTTTCGTAGCCGATGACGGTTAAGTCGGCTGTCCAGGGTCGCAGTTTCCGGGTGGCTGTCGTCTCAGCGGCATGCGCAAGGTCGACGGCACCTGGTTGATCGCGCATGATCAGGTGTCGGTGCCGCTCGACATCCAGAGCGGAAAAGGTGTGCTCGACCTCGAGCCGTGAGGGTGGGCGGGCCGCCTACCGGCGGTGGCGGAGTTCGTCGGCGCGAGCACGCAGTGTTCCGGCGACCAGTTCACGGCCCTCGTGTGCCAGATCGACCAGCTCGCGGGCGCTCTCGCGTCCCGCGTCGCCCAAGATGCCGGCGATCGCGGTACCCGCTCGGCGCGCCGCGATGGACAGTTCGTTGATCAGTTCTCGACCGGGATCGAATTTGTCCATCTCCGTGGGACTCCATTCGCAGTGCAGGCCAGCTCGGATATCTGACAACCTCAGTGTACAGTCGTGCACTGAATTCGTGTCAAGTCCCCAGCGCGATATCCGGCCGAGTGGGGGTCGCCGTAGTATTCGCCGAAAATCGGGCGGATATCGCGTAATTCGCTGGTAGAGATCGATTTTCGTCCCCGACCCCAAGCGTGTGGCGGCTTATCGCCTTGTGACGCGGCAGGACATGTTATCCGCGTTCGAGGTGGCGGTAGATGGTTGTGCGGGAGACGCCGAATGTGGTGTGCGTCGATTTGGGAGTCGTCCTTCTGCCCGCGTGTGGACACTCGTGCGTATCCGAACCGTCCCACGCGCGGAACTGTCCCATAAGCTGCCCACTTTCCTGACGGTGTCGACCCGGCTGGTCTTGGGTCGAAAACGATCGTTTCGTCCCGTCGCGGCCGCGACGGGACGGCCCCGCTCTCGCGCCGTGGCCGTAGCGCTCTCCCTCATATGAAGACGTTCACAATCTGCTGGCGGGGATCGTCGCCGCGTGTTAGTTTGGCTCGTCCGTGTTTGACCTGGAGTGCGAGAGAATGGGAGGTGAGTTGATGTTTGCGGTGAAGACCGCTGCGGTGCGCAGCGCCCGGACCATCCTCACGTCCCGGGTCCCGGTCTAACCCGATACCCATTGCCGGTAGTCGCCCCGAGCTGTGCTCGCGGTGTCGCTGCTGGTGGGTTCGTATCCGAGCGGGGCTCCTTTATCCAAGGGTCTCAC
Source organism: Nocardia sp. NPDC059195 (assembly GCF_042754695.1). NCBI lineage: Bacteria > Bacillati > Actinomycetota > Actinomycetes > Mycobacteriales > Nocardiaceae > Nocardia > Nocardia sp. NPDC059195. Next base: position 323,291 of record NZ_JBHZBG010000001.1, read on the forward strand.
CTTGCATTCACCTCATCTTTCTTCCACTTCTTCATCGTCTTCGCGAGAGCTGTCCGCGCTCGGCTGGGACGAGACGTTCGCTGCGATGTTCGCTGAACACGCCGCCGCCGGGCTGATACCGGCCCGTATCGTCCGGGTCGACCGCGGCCGATGTGACACCCTCACCGCCTCGGGTCCGGTGCGCGCCGATAGCAGTGCGCTGAGCGGGGCGGACCGCGAGCACATCGTGTGCACCGGAGACTGGGCCGCGCTACGCCCGGGACCGCAACCACTGGTGGTGGCATTGCTGCCTCGCCGTACCGCGATCACTCGCGCGTCCTCGGACCGCACCTCCCAGCAACAAGTGCTCGCGGCCAACGTCGACACCGTCGTCATCGCGGTCTCGCTGGCGGCACCGGTCAACGCGGGCCGCATCGAGCGGCTGCTGGCGCTGGCTTTCGACAGCGGTGCCCGGCCGGTCATCGTGTTGACCAAGGCCGATCTGGCTGAGCACCCCGGTACGGACGAGGCCGTGGTGGCCGCGCTGGCTCCCGGCGTTGACATCCTCACTACCAGCGCCGCTACCGGTGTGGGCCTCGAGAGGCTGGCCGCGACCGTGACCGGGACCGCGGTGCTGCTGGGTCCGTCCGGGGCCGGTAAGTCGAGTCTGGCCAATGCGCTGCTGGGCCGAGAACACATGGGCACCAACGAGGTTCGCGCCGTCGATGGAAAGGGCCGCCACACCACCGTGCATCGCGAATTGTTGGCCTTGCCCGATGGTGGGGTGCTCATCGATACTCCGGGCCTGCGGGGCATCGGCGTTCAGGATGTCGCCGACGGGGTCGGGCAGGTGTTCGCCGAGATAGAGGCCTATGCCCGCGGCTGCGCCTTCAATGACTGCGAACACCGCAGCGAGCCCGGGTGCGCGGTGCAGGACGCGGTCGTGACCGGCGAGTTGGACCTGGGGCGGCTGGATCGGTACCGCAAACTGATGCGGGAAAGCCAGTGGGCGGCCACCCGCGGTGACTCCCGCCAGAGCGGCAAACGCAGCAAGACCGTCAAGGCGATCACACGGGACCTGCGCGCGACCTACCAATTCCGCGACCGCCAGCGCTGACACCGGCGTGCCCGTCCGTGCCCGCGGGCCCGGGCCGGACGGGGTTACTGGATGTCTTGTCTCACAACATCATTCAACACAGGAAGACAACAATCATGAGTACTCGTAACGACTGGACCACTCGCGCCGAGACCAGCGCCGATATCGCCGCGATCCGCGAGATCAACCTTGCCGCGTTCGACACCGCCGAAGAGGCCGACCTCATCGACGCGCTGCGGGAGGACCCCGCCTGGATCGACGGACTCTCGCTCGTCACTCTCGACGACACCGGCGCCCTCGTTGGCTATGTACTGCTGACCCGCGCGCACATCGGTGATACCCCGGCACTGTGCCTGGGACCGTGTGCGGTCCTGCCCCAGTACCAGAAGACCGGCGTCGGATCGACCGCGATCCGCGCCGCTTTCGAGGCCGCCCAGGCCAGGGGTGAGCATTTCGTCACCGTCCTCGGGCATCCCGAGTACTACCCGCGTTTCGGGTTCACCCGCGCCAGCACCCACGGCGTCACCATGAAGATGTCCGTCCCTGACGACGCGCTGATGGTACTGAGCCTGGACACCGAACCCCTGCCCAGTGGCGTCATCCGCTACGCGGCAGCCTTCGGCGACATCTGAACACTCCCGTCCGGCCGGTAACCCGGCGATCCCCGGGGCTCGTCTGCGCACCCGCAAGCGAGCCCCGGCGGTATGCCGCGACACGAACACAGGACCGGATGAACACTGACATCGACTCGATCAATCGCGTCGAGACCCGCACCGCCACACTGTGTTCAAGTGACTCGGAGGTAGACGGGACCTGATCGCGGAGCCGACCGGCCGTGCTCAGAACAAGGTGTCGCGCACACGCAACGGCCGGTAACCGGTCGGTCCAAGCTGAGCGAGTTCGGCGTCGACATCAACCTCGATCGCGCTCGACCGCGAGCCCATAATATTCTGTGGTCCAGGCGACTACGGCGTTCGTGGCCAGGGTCAGTTCGGTTTGGTCCTCCAGATGACGAGCCCGGATCATGCCTTCGTGGGCATAGAGCAGGTCGCGGCGCAGCGCGTGCAAGGATTCGCCCTTGTTGAGCTCTTGCCAGTCCTCGCCGGAGCGGCCGCGCACGGCCAGCTCCCGCTGCATCCTCCGTTCGGCCGTGCTGAACTGGCCGGAACAGCAGGGTCGGCGAATCGTGCTCCATCGCCCGCGCCAGCAGGAACTCGTCGAGTTCCTTCAGCTCCATCGTCCCGGCCGGCCGCCAGCTCAGATACTGCGCCACCAGGCGCACGTGCTCGGTCCGGGTCTTGGCTCGCTTGCCGTACGAACGAAGCTGCGCCGCATCGACATTCAGCTGCTCGGCCAACCGAGCCACCGCGACCTGCGGCGCTGTGGTCAGCCTGTCGGAAACGAAGCCGAGCCACGGCAATGTGCACAGCGCGAGGGCGAGTCCCAGCCGGTCCGCTGGTCCGCGACCGCGGCCGGGGTCGACGAACGCCACGTCAGCAGGCGTAAGCGTGAAGAACCGGAACAGTTCCTCGCGGCTGATCTCCGGGAACCCCGCAGACGCTCCAGTTCCTCATCCGCGAACACCCGTGTCGCCACGAACCCCAGCCTCCAGCACGCCGGCCAACCTCATCGGCCGCTAAGCCGACCACCAAACATCCTGCGCCGCAGGCCAACCGCGAACTCAAACACCAGGAGCTACGCCATATCCGCCCGATTTTCGGCGAATACTACGGTGACCCCGAGTGGGAAGAACGCGAGTGCCGCACAGCCGATAGCTGCGCGGCACCGGTGTGAGACGGGTTCAGTTGTAGGAGTTGGCCACTCCGTCGAGCAGGTGCTCGAGCGTCTCGTAGGCAGGCACGTCGACCACGTCGATCAGGTCGGCGGCCACGGGGACCGAACGTTCGGCGGCGATCGAGGTGAACTGGGCGGTGTCGCCGGTGCGGAAACCGTGGTCGGCGGCCAGGCGACGCAGTTCGGGGTTGTCGGTGAGTAGTTTGCCGATCTTGTCGCCGGTGGCGTTCAGCGGGACGAGGGTGTGGCTCGACAGGACCGTCGGGGTCGGGTAGGTCAGCACCATGTCGGGCTTGATCCGGCCCTCGCCCGCCGCTTCGACGAACTGTGCCTCGTAGATGCAGACCAGTGGCATCGGGCCCATCCCGTTGGTGAGGTACTGGTTGAACGGTCCGTCGCTGCTGTTGTCGGTGTAGCCCTGGGCGAGGAACAGTTTCGACAGCGCGGGCAGCACGTGCTGTTCGGCGGTGGCGCCGCGCACGATGGTGTGGTCGTTGGCGACGTAGCTGGCGATCGACAGGTACATGGCCGCGGAGTTGGAGCTGCGCGGGTCGGTGGTGGAGACGAGGATGTTCTTGGCGACCGGGTAGGTGGTGTTGTCGGGCAGGTCGTCCCACTGCACACCGGTTCCGGCCAGCTCCAGGTACTTGTTCATGTCGAACGTCGCGACCGGTCCGGGCTTGATCACCCCGGCCGCCGTCAGCAGGTCCGCGATCGGCCGAAAGGTGGCGATCGCGATCGGTGACGAGAACGGCGTGTATTTGGTGGTGATGTTGCGTTGACGCTGGATTCGTTCCGCGGCCGGAATGCTCGACGGGAACGCGAAATCGAAGGCGCCGAGGTCGACGGTGGTCGCGATCTGCCGCGAACCGGCCGGTTCGACCTGAACACGGATACCGTTGTCGGCGAGCACCTGCACCACGCGCTCGTCGGCGAAGAACGCCATCTTCTCCGACCCGACGACCCCACGCACCACAGTCGGTGCCGCGACAGGAGCGCCGGCCGGAGCATCGGCACCACCGGGCAACAGCACTACCCCGGCGACAACCCCGGCGACGACCACGGCCGCGCCGATCGACAACGGCACCACCGCACGCCTGCTCACCGACCGCTTCGCCTGCTCCTCGGTCGTGTTCGACTCGCGCGCGATCAGCTCGGAGGCCCGCACGCTGGCCGCGGGGGCCGGGACCCGCACCGTAGGATCGGGATCGGCGAGTTCACGCCGGACGATCCGCTCGACCAGAATCGGCACGAACTCCCGGATCGGGTTACCGCGGAAACGATGGTGCGCGGCGCCTACCGCCGACGTCACCTGGTCGACGGGGACGTTCTCGGACAGGTCTTCGACCAAACTCTCGGTCATGCGCCGCATGGCCAGCTTTTCACGCTGGACGGCATCGGCAGCTACGCCGGGGACTACGCGCGACACACTTTTCTCCTGGGCTCACATCGGGCTGCGGAATCGGCGCGCCGAACAGGGCCTCCCGTGCGCACGCCGCGGGCCACGCTACCGGCGCGCAGCACAGTTACCCCAGCTGTGAGCGAGGGTGCGCACAGAGTTCAGCGCGCGCTCGACTGCCCGCAATGTCGCGTTGTCCCCGAGTTCGCGTAAACCTCCAATAACGAACTCGCAGTGTGTGATTCGCTACTAGAGCTCGGTCGCGGCCCGAACCGGTGGCACCTGATCCTCGTGCGCGGACCCGTGCGCCGCGTGCAGAGCCGCCCGCCCGAGCCCGCCGGCGAGCAGTTCCATGACACCGATCACGACCAGCCCAGCACCGGCCATCGTGGCCAGCCCCGTGACCGTCTGGAAGGTGATCGCGATGATAGTGATACCGATCGCGGCGGTGGCGAGCCCGCACACTTCGTGCGCCCAGCCGTCGACGATGCTGTCGTCCCACGCCGCGACCAGCGCCTGCACGATGCCGCGCACCGACCAGCCGATGCCGATCCACAGCGCGAGCAGTTCGATATTGCCGCCGTGGAAGACCAGCCCCGCCAATATCCCCGTGAGCCCAGCGCTGATCAGCACCAGCACCCGCAGCAAGAACGCGATCCGCGCCATCATCGCCAGATACGCCTGCACCGCGGTGCTCAGGACCAGCGAGATCCCGAACAGCATCGCCAGCGTCGATTCGTCGCGCCCCGGCCACAGCAGCAGCGCCACACCCAGCGCGAACGCGCACCCACCGGCGACGAGCATCGCATTCCGGGTCCGATCAGCGCTGCGGGTCATGCCAGCCGCTCCAGCAGGTAGGGCGAGGTCCGGCTGACCGGATTCTCCGCAACCCGCTCCGGTGTCCCCTGCGCCGCGATCCAGCCTCCCTGCCCACCACCTCCCAAGTCGGTCACGTGGTCGGCGCAGGCGCCGGGCCACGACGCGATGGCGCCTTCGCGGATGCTCAGCGACCGGCCCGGCAACCGTCGGGCATACAGAGCCACCGACTCCAGGTATCGGCGTTGCGGTTCCACGTAGCGAGTGCCGAATGCCAGCGACGACTTGCCCGAACCCGAAAGGCCGGTGAATTCGACCAGGGCATTTCGCGGCATGTCCGTGTCGACAGCACGCAGATTGTGGACCCGGGCGCCACGCACCCGAACCGAAGAATCGACCTCGTGCGAATCCACAGCTACCTACCGTACTCCCGAGGCCGCGACCTTCGGGGCGAACGCGCCTGTCGTCGCGGCGCCTAGAAGAACCAACCCAATTGCGGCGCACGGTCGGCGACGAACGCTTCGTCGAACGCACGCAGCACCATCGGATCCTCGACCGCGATCCGATGCGCGGCGGCGAAAGTGCTCGCGCGCTGCCCACCGAAGTAGAGGGCGCCGAGAATGTTGATGTCGAAGCCGAGAGTCGCCGGCCGGGTGGTCGGCTCGCACTCGGCGATGCCGTCGCGGATCCGCAGGGCGAAGTTCCCGCCGGCGTCACGGAACGGGTCGTGCACCGCCACGACGGTGTCGAGGTCGGCGCGGTAGGTGCGGGCGGTCAAGGCGGCGGGTACGTCCATGACCCGCGCCCACAGTGCGTCGCCGCGGTGGGTCACCTGCACCGTGCGCGGGTCGGTGAGCATGTAGGCGAGCGGATCGTCGTCGGCGATCTCGGCTTCGACGGTGTCGACGAGGTCCATGCCGAGCAGCACCCGCCACAGCGCGGCGTGCGCGTCGGGGGTCACGGCACGGAATTCCCAGACCGAGGCGATGCCACAGTCCGCACGCCTGGAGCGCCGAAACAGGGCGTAGCCGTCGGCGTGGAGCAGCACGAACAGTGTCGTCGCACCTTGGCGGTGACGCTCCACATCAGCGAAGAACAGGTCCCACTTGGCATCCGGACGACCCTGCGCCCCCGATGTCACTTTCTGCCAGCGCTCGTAGATCTCGCGAATACGCGGGGCGGCGTCGGCCAGTGTCTCCAAAGTGACGCCACCGGGATCAGGTGTGGTTGACCGGAATTCGGCCCGGCGCGTATCGATGGACACCGCGGTCTCGAGAATGGCCACCTCGTACCCGAACCGCCCGTATATCGTGCCCTCACTGGCAGTGAAGATCGTCAACGGCAACCCATCGGCCTCGGTCCGAGCATGCTGGGCCGCATAGAGCTCGCGCAAGATCCCCCGCCGCCGATGCGTCGGCGCCACCGCGACACCCGACACCCCACACGCCCGCACCGACCGCTCCCCCGGCACCGTGACCGTCATCGTCCGATCGACCGTATGCCCCACGATCCGGTCACCCTCCACCGCGACCAACGACCGCTCGACCGGAAAAATATCTCCCCGGAACTCGTTCTCATCACCCCCGTACCGCATGCCGAACCCGGCCTCCTGCAACCCCGTAATCGCAGCCGCGTCCGCCTGAGTACCCGCCCGAACGCAAACACTCTTCACCGATGCCATCCCCGTACCCTCCCACGCCACCCGGCCTCGCCACATCTGGTTTTCGACCCGATATGGCGTGTCGCGGAGCCGCTGCAACGTCTATTCGGTCAGCACAGTGATCAACTCGACGACCGGGCCCAGCACGGAGGGCGCGGAGACGGCGCCTGCCCCGCCGAGTCGCGCGGCTGTGGGCGCGCGATGGAATCGCACGACAGCGAACCCGAGGGGAACGTCGGTGTGCGCGACACCGTCCACACCGATGCCGATATCACCGTCAATGAGTTTCTGCTCGGCCTGCGTCACAATGACCGTCGGATCTGTCGTGTCGCTGAGGCTCTGAGCCTGAGCCGTCGTCCGATCTGTCAGCAGAGCCCCGATGGCACCGATCGCTACCGGATCGCGGGTGGCGTCGTAGATCCAGCGGCAGCCGAGAACTCCATGCTCGGCTGTGCCGAGTAGCGCTGACTCACCGCCCGGGAGCGGTGCCCCACGATAGGTCAACGGCACCTGATACAACACCTGGTCAGCACCGGAATCATCGACAAACAACAGGAATTCGATACCCACCTCGCCGACAGGATCGTCGAGCCGGAATCCGCCGGCTTTGTGTATCTGTGGAATCGTGCCCTGATACCACTGCCGACTGGGCAACCACGCCGCGACGATATCGAGCTTGGACGGGGTAACGCTGGTCTGGTGGATGACAGCCATAGCGGTCAGCCTTTCGCGGTCATGGCCCGCAGGTCGGGGAGGGTGCCGATGCGTTGGGTGTTGGGGCGGGTCGGGGCGGGGGTTTGGGGGGAGCCTGTGGTGCGCAGGAGGGTTCTGATCTGGTCGGGGGTTGCGCGGCCGGGGCCGTGGGTGCGGATGCCCTGGTAGGCGGCGATGGCGCCGACGACGATCGGGGAGGCGCTGGAGGTGCCGCTGAATTCGTCGGTGTACCAGAGGTCTTCGTCGGGGCCGCCTTGGAGGTCGCCGTAGCCGGTGGTGGTGACTTCGCGACCCCAGCCTTGGGCGTCGAGGCGGGCGCCGTGGTTGGAGAAGTCGAGGCGGGAGCGGGCGGGGCCGTGGTCTCGGCCGTGCAGGCCCGGCGGTGGGGCGCCCGCGCCGACCAGGATGGCGCCGGAGTCGGCGAGGCCGGCGCGGAACGGGTTGTGCCAGGTGGCGGGGAAGTCGCCGGGGCGGGTGTCGTAGACCGCGTCGTCGAGGTTCTCGCCGCCGTTGCCCGCCGCTTCGACGACGACGACGCCGCGGCTCACGGCGTAGCGGATGGCAGCGAGGTCGTCGGGCCACCATTCGACGGCGATGTAGCCGCGCTGATCGGGGGTGCCCCGGTAGTCGAATCGTGGTCCGGGACGGTGCAATTCGATCAGAACGATGTCGCCGGGGTTCAGGGCGTCGGCTGCGGAGCGGATCGCGGCGGCCGAGCCGATACCGAAGATGGAGATGGCTCTGATGTGGGCTTCGGGTGCGATTCCGGTGACACCGACGGCGTTGAGGTCGCCGCTGATCTCACCGGCCACGGCGGTGCCGTGATTGCGCCAACCCAGATCGGCCGATGCGGTGCCACCGATCACCCCGCCTTGGTTCTGGCGCAGATCCTCGTGGGTGAACCGCCACGCACCCTCGACGTCGATCACCCGCACGCCGGTGCCGAGCCCGCCGGGCCGACCGTGCGCCCACACCGCGTCGATGCCGTTCGGCGCGGCATCCAGATAGGCCTGCCTGACCCGGAAATCGGGTGTCACTGCGGGAGCGCGCGGTGCGACGATGTTCTGTGCGAGGGGTGCCAGCGGCGGTTCGGCCGCGGGCTTCACATAGGCGGCGGCGACGGTGTCGTCCTCGCGTAGCCGGTGCGCGAGCTCACCGAGGTCGCCCAGCTCACCGTGCACCGCGTAGAAACTGAGGTACTCCCCCGCGACCGGCGCCTGCGGCGTGTCGGCCAGTCTGCCCGCGAGCCGGTTGTCCGGACCGAAGATCGGCACCAGGCGTGCCGTGCCGGGTAGCAATTCATCGACCCTGGTGCGGACGGATCGGTTCTCGCGCAGGGCGGCCGGGGTGATCTCCGGGCCGGTCGGCGTGGTGATGACGATCAGTTCGCCCGGCGGGACCGCGGGTGCGGGCACCCCTGATCGGCGCTGCCTGCTGGATCGAGTGGAGGCCATGGCTACCAGTCAACCGCGCGCCACGCCTGCCCGCTACTGTTCTGCGGCAACGACTTCGGCGACACACCGTCACCACAGCGCGGCGACGACCCCGACCACGGCGATCGCCCCGACATACACCAGCACCAGTCGGGTATCGCGCAACCAGCATCGACTGCGCCGCAACCCGGCCCGCCACGCCCGCCAATATCCGACGAACGCGAGCGCACCGAACCCGACCACCGCCCACGGCCCCACCAGCCACGTCAGCAACGCCACGGTCGCGACCACACACAACCTCAACGGGTCGTGTGGCTGCTGCCCGCGCACCGCCTCCTCGTAATAGACCCCGCGCTCGCTCACCGCACCTCCACTGGCAACAACGCCCGGCCTGACGGTGCCGCCGCCGACAACCGCTGCCGCGACAGCGCCGGCCACGCCTGCACCGCACAGAACGGCGCGCACTGATCGGCATCAGCGCGGGTCCCGACGTGCACGCAACACTGGGTGAGCCGTTCCTCGATCATCGTCGACATATCCATGAACGGTTTGACCGTGATCCGCACAACCCGTTCCCCGAGCAGCGTCCGCAACCGTTTGCGCCGACCGGGCAATGCCGACGACGCCAACGTGAGCAGGGTCGACATTCCCAGATCACAGTTCTCGCAGATGTTTCGCCACACCCGCCCGATCTCCGGGTGCGACAGCGACGACTGCTCCGACAGCAATCCCAGCAGCGATTCCTGCACCGCCACCCGCAGTTCGGCGGGCAGCGCCGAGTCCGCGATCCGGTTCGACACCAACCCCAGTTGCTGCTTCAACCTCTCGTGCCCGATCAGCGAGACCAGCGACCGCCATTGCCCGGCGTCGTCACGCAGCAGGTAACCGACCGAGCAGCAGTGCGGATGCGAACACGGCAGCGCGGTGAGATCGCGCCAGGTGATTCGGCCGTCGGTCTGCGGGCCGAGTCGGCGCAGCACACCGGTGTGGGTGAGCCGGTCCATCGGGTCGATCGCTCCCGAACGCCCGGAACCGAATTGCGGTTGGATCGAGACCCCGCCGACGAACGGTGTATCCATCGCCGTGCGCAAGACCGCACCGATCTCGTCGTCGTTCACGCCCAGCGCGACCGTCATCACCAAGGTGGTGAAGACAGCGTTCGACGAAAGCCGATCCAGCGCCTGCTGTTTGCGCACCCGCAGGTCGCCACCACGATGATGGCGTGAGGCCTGCGCCGTTTCCCCGTCGTATTGCAGATACACCTCGACCCGGTCGCGATGCGCACGCAGCAGCGCCAGCAACTCGTCGTCGACGGCGATGCGCAGACCGTTGGTGTTGAGCAGGATCCGGGTGATCGGCCGTGCGGTCAGCTCGGCGAGCAGACGCGCCAACTGCGGATGCAGGGTCGGTTCGCCGCCGCTGAGCATCAGCACATCGAGGCGCCCGTTCTCGCGGGCCAGCCGCTGGTCGACATTGGCCAGCACGTCCTCGACCGACACCACACCGCGCAATGCGGGCGAGGAGTCGGCGAAACAGGTGGGGCAGCGCAGGTTACAGCTGTCGATGATGTCCTCGAGCAGGATGCAGGTGTGCTGCGTCTGCATCTCGGGCAATCCACGCAGGTATGCCGAGGGCACCGGATCGAAATTGCCCGCGGCGTCGGGCAGGTGCGCTTTGGTCGGGGCCGTCCACTCTTCGAGGTAGGCCAGGATCTCGGGGTCCTCGTCGTAGAGGGTCCGCACCATGCCGTGGGTGCGACACCCGCGTTCGAGGAATACCTTCCCGTCCCGTTCGGCCAACCACCCCGACAGTCGCGCGACGTCGGGCAGCGGGGTCTCGGGGTGTTCGTCGTGACAGCGGGGGCAGAACGCCGTGACATAACGCAGGATTCGATCGCCCCGCAACGGCATCCCGGTCATCGCGCCATCCCGAACATGCCCGTGTACAGCTCCGGGTTGATGGCCGTGCACAAACCCGCCGTGCACACCGTGACCAACGACCACCCGATCATCAGCCCCATCCCGAACCCCTTGGGCGCGGGCCGTTTACGCCGGATCAACAGCCAGCCACCCCCGAAGGCCACCGCCGCACCGGCCACCGCGGTGAGCCCGAACAGCACCTTGGTCGCGGTGTCGTCATTGATGGAGGCGACCACCATGAACACGAAGAATCCTGCCATCGCGTTGGCCACGATGAACGCCATCGCGCCCGCCAACGCCATCGCCGCGACCTGACCGCCCTGCCCGGGCGGTTTCCCGCCCTGGTGCGGTGGCGGGGGCGGCATGTTCGGTGGTGGTCCGGGAGGAAAGTTCATGCTACGACCTTTCGTCGAAGTACACCGTCATAGTTTCCGCGCCGGTAGCCGATGCTCCAGCGCACCGCGACCAGGACCAGTCCCGGCAGCAGGAACCATTGCGGGCGCGTCAGATCCAGCCATACCGTGTCGTTGGCGCGGGTGAACTCGACCAGGAACCGGAAGATCGCATAGGCACCGACATAGAGGGTGAACAGCTCTCCCGGCGTGCTGATCCGCTCGCGCAACCACCACAGTGCGCCGAAAGCGGCCAACTGGAACACGATTTCGTAGAGAAAACTCGGATGCATCGCCACACCGGCCACGCACCCGGGGCACTGCGGCACCGTCGCGGGCGCGTGGATCCCCCACGGCAGGCTCGTCGGCCGTCCCGGTGCCTCGGTGAGCAGGCACCCGATGCGCCCCACTGCCATGCCGAGCGCCACCGCGGGTGCGAACAGATCACCGGTCCGTTCCCGATATCCGATGATCTTCTTCGCGATCAACACGCCCACATACGCGCCGAGCAAGCCGCCGAGCACGCTGCGCGCACCGAACATCCAGCTCTCCACGGGATCCAGCGTCTCGGCCAGGCTCGACAACCGCATGCCGATCGCCCCACCGACCAATGCCCCGGTGACCGCGACCAGGGACTCTTCGCGCAGTGCGGCGCGTCGTCGGCATTCGGCCACGAACACCACCGCGGCGACTGCGACACCCAGCGCGACGAAGAACCCGTGCGTCGGAATCCCCCACATCAGCTGCGCCACCATGGCGAAAGGTTAGCGGGCACATGGGCCGCCGTGCGTGAGTGAAACTACTCCCGAATCTGGGTACTACCTTGATCGTTGGTGAACGATGGTGCGGGAGTGAGTGTTTCGTTTAGAATGGTGCACGGTGAGATCCTCACCGCGGTAACGATCCTCGGGTACCAGCGCACATCATCGCGATAGTTCCACCATCTCGGGAATTCCATCGGATACGCAGTCATACAGGGGGTCAATCATGTCTACAGCTGTCGATTTCGCGGCCCGGCTCATCGATCCGCGGGCGATCGCCGCGGCGGGCCATTCGGCGGTCCTCGCCTACATCTCACCGAGCAGACCGGGCGCGAACTTCGGTGCCAAACCGATCACCGCCGACTACGCTCGCGCGCTCACCGCCGCTGGGCTCGACATCGTCTCCATCTGGCAATACGGCAAACCGGGCGACGCGACCCCGTCGGACTGGACCACCGGTTTCGAGGGCGGCCGGCAGATGGCCGAACAGGCGCTGGCCACCCACCTGAGCGTGGGCGCACCGCGACACGCACCGATCTTCTTCGCCGTCGACGAGGACATCTCGCTGTCGCAGTGGAACAGCACGGCCGTCGAGTTCTTCCGCGGCGTCAACGCGGTGCTGGGTACGGCATGGACCGGCATCTACGGGCATGCGCGGGTGTGCGCGTGGGCAGTCGAGGACGGGGTGATCGGTGCGCGAGGGCAATTCAGCTGGGCGTGGCAGACACGTGCTTGGTCGGGCACCGAACGGGAACCGCGCGCCGTGCTCTACCAGCGGGTGATCGACACCCCGAGCAACCCAGGACCTCTGATCGACGGCACCCGCGTCGACGTCAACGACATCCTCGCCCCCGACTTCGGGCAGTGGGCACTCGACCGCTCGGCATCGGTACCGCAGTTCAGCGAGATCGACCGGCTCGGAGCCTCGCATTCCCCGCGCGACGGCGCCCGGGTCACCAACTTCCTGTTGCACACCCAGGAAGGCAACGGCACCGCCGAATCCCTTGCCGCCTACCTGAACAACCCGGCCAACGGAGTGTCCTACCACTACACGCTGCGCGACGCGGTGGTGGTGCGGGTAGTGCCGGAGGAACTGGCGTCGTGGTCGGTGCTCTCGGCGAACCCTTTCACCGTGAATCTGTGCTTCGCCGGCAGTCGGATCGCGTGGTCGCGTGAGCAGTGGCTGGGTATCGACGGTGATCTGCGGATCGCGGCGTTCCACGCCGTGCGCAGCGCGCACCGGCACGGGTACTCGACCGAGGTGATCGGGCCCGATTACCACGTGGCCGACGGCATCTCCGACCATCAGTACGTCACAACGGCTCTCGGCATCGGCTCGCACACCGATGTCGGCCCGAACTTCCCGTGGGATGTGTTCGCGGCCCACGTCGCCTCGTTCGCCGGTGGGACCGGGCAGACCGCGATCGATGTTCGTGCCGGCGCGTCCCCGTGGCTGGGCACACGCCGCACAGACGGCGAACTCACCGCGCCGGACGGGGTAGGACGTTTCGCCGAATTCGAACACGGCTACGTCTACTGGCATCCGGCCACCGATGCCCACGCCATCCCGACGGCGGTCATGGCCAAGTATGCCGAGCTGGGGCGGGAAACAGGCCCCTTGGGCTACCCGACCGCCGAGCACACCGAACTGTCCGATCCACGAGGGTCCGGCCCCGGGCTGGCGCAAGCCTTTCAAGGCGGCACCGTCTACCGGCGCGCCACACAACCGGCGCACTGGGTGCACGGTGCGATCGGTGCGCGTTGGGCGGCGGCCGGGTACGAGAACGGCGAGCTCGGCTGGCCTGTCTCCGACGAGACCGCCCACGACGACGGCATCTATCAGGCGTTCGAATTCGGCCGGATCTACTGGGTGCCCGAACAGATCGTCGCGCTGCGCCATTCCGGCGACCCCGACACCCCGTTGGCTCGGCCCGCCTGAGGGGTCAGGCCAGCAGGATCGCGAGGGTGGTGGCACCGGCGCTCAGTACCAGCGCCGCCACCACCAGGATCGCGATCAGCCGCGTCCGTGACGTCGGGCCGGTGTAGGTTTCTTCGGCGTTCAGCATGTCGTCGATGTCGATGGCGGCGAACTCACGGGTCGATTCGAGAGGGCCGGGCTGCTCGGTCATGTGCGTGACGCTAGTCCAGGTCACTACTCACCGCCGCCGATACCCCACTCATGGTCGCGGGCACCGGGGTGCGGGTGGCAGCGAGGAGTTCGTCGAGCTGAGCTTCGGCGCGTTCGGCACGGGCCAGCGTTTGCTTGCGGGCATCGTCGAGCGCAGCCCATCGTTCGGCGGCTTCGCTACGGACCCGCGCCAGCGCGGCCGCCGATTCGTCGCGGCGTTGCTGGGTTTCGACGGTGGTGGTGCGGCGCAACTCCGCGAGTTCGGTACGGGTGCGGTCGAGTTCGCCGCGCGCGGCATCGAGTTCGGTGCGGGCCCGGCGCCACTCCTCGCGTGCTTCGGCGGCGGCTTCTACGCGTTCGGCGCTGGCTTGCTCGGCACGTTCGGTGGCACGGTCGGCGTCGGCGGCCCGCTGGATCGCCAGGTCGCGTTCGGCGTTCGCGGCCGCGATCCGGGCATCGGCGTCTCGGCGCTGGTGCGCGATCTCGGTATCGGCACGCTGCTCGGCGCGTGTCACGGAGTCGTCGGCTTCTTGTTTCGCTGTGTCGATGTCGTCGGCTGCTTGTCGTTGCGCCGCACGCACTTGCGCCTCGGCGTCGCTGCGCGCCGCGAACACGTCCTCGGCTGCCTGCCTGGTGAGCGCGTCCACCGAGGCCACGACTTCATCCCTGGCCGCGAGTGCCTCACCCACGGCCTGCTCAGCCTGTTCCGCGGCAGCCACCGCCTCCTCGGCCACCGACTCCGCCAGTGCGCGTGCCTCTTCGGCCTCGCGCCGCGCTTGTTGGGCCGCCACCGTTGCCATCTCGGCCTCGGCGATCCGTCGCGCCGCGTCGGCCTGCGCAGCCTGGACCTGCGCCTCGGCCACTGACGGATCCCCGATCGTTTGCAGCTCGGCCACCGCGGCGTTCAACGTGGTTCCCAGCTGCTCGGCCAGCCCTCGAAACTGCCCGAGTAACTCATCGGCCCGCAACCGAGCCACCGTCACCGGCCCCTGAGCCGTCACAGTGACAGTAGCCGTCGCACCCTCGGACTCCTGTTGCTGCCGTTGCCTTTCCCGCCACGCCCGCCACCGCGTGTGGTCCGGGTGATCGCAGTACTCGGAAGGACGACCCGGGCCGCCGGCGCGGGTAATGGGGCGGGCGCAGCCCGGGTAGTTGCAGATGCTCGGCACGGGAGAATCGTAGCGTTTGTTTCGTCCTTTCCATACGTATTACACGAAACGAAACTCATGCCACCTCTTGGAGACTCGAATCCCGCCCATTCGAACCTGACCGCCGATAAGTGAACATTATCGGCGGTCAGGATTCGTGCCAGGTTCGAATGACCTCACACGATTTACGTTTACGTTTGGTCGCACACAACGCAACGTAATAGACACGGAATTGGGGACCGCCGTACGGATCGGTGACATCCGATCGGCCGAGAAGGACTACGGGCCAAGGTAATGCCCGGAGCATCGGACGGAGCGCGCCTGCTCAACGAGCACGCAGACCCTCGAGTGCGATCTCGATGTACCGCCGCCAATCGCCCGCGGCGTTGCGGATGACAGCCGCCAGGCCACAGATGACCATGTCGATGTCCCCGGTCGTCACGTCCTGTCCGACTGCGCCGTGCACCCGCGCCCGATCGATCAACTCCTCCATGCTGGCGAGCAGTGCCGCATGCGTCTGTCCCCGCGGTTCGTTCGAGCCCATGGCCTTTTCGATCACCTCGGACATGCCGCGATCTTCTGCCAGCACCTCGCCCACGTGATGCAGGAATCCGGCCAAACCGGCTCGACCGGAATCGTCCGCTTCGACGAAATGACGTGCGGTGCCGGCGATCTCGACAGTGCGCTGCTCTGCGATGGCCTCGATCAGCGCTTCCCGGGTCGGGAACTTGCGATACAGCGTCCCGACGCCGACGCCCGCCGCGCGCGCGACCTCCGACATCTGCACGTCGTAGCCGGACGCGGCGAACATCGTGCGAGCCGCCTCGAGGACGCGGTCTCGATTGCGCTCGGCGTCGGCACGGGTCTTGCGGCGGATCTGCGGGGTTGACATCCCAAAGGTTCCTCTGGCTAGACTTCAATCCGGAATTCGGATTCCACATTCCGCATTATGCCACGAGAGGTCGGCGCCATGTCGAAGCAACGTTCCATCCTGTTCTCACCGAATCCGGGGCGACCGACGGGCCGTTCGGCGCAAGCGCTCCTGGTGTGGGGGTTGCTGGTGGTGGCGGCGAACCTACGGCCGAGCTTGACCGGGGTCGGTCCGTTACTCGGTCGCGTTCAGGCCGACCTCGATTTGGCTCCGGCCGTGGCTGGGCTGTTGAGCTCACTGCCCTTGTTGGCGTTCGCGGTGATATCTCCGCTGGTTCCGCGACTTGCGGCGCGGTGGGGGCCGGAGCGGCTCCTCTGGGGTGCGCTGGTGGTGCTCACGCTGGGGATCGCGGTTCGATGGTTTCCGGCTACCGGCAGCCTATTCGCGGGGACCGTCCTGATCGGGGCGGGAATCGCGGTCGGCAATGTCCTGCTGCCCAGCTTGATCAAGCGCGATTTCCCGACCCGCGTGGGGCTACTGACCAGTGCATACGCCACGGTGATGGGGGCTGTGGCAGCGGTGGCTTCCGGCGTCGCGGTGCCGATCAGCCAGGTCGCCTCTGGCGGATGGTCCACCGCACTGGGTTGCTGGATCGTGCTCGCCCTGGCGGCTGTCGTGCTGTGGCTCCCGCAGGTACGGACGTCGCGGGCGACTCAGGTGCCGGTCCGCAGCCACCGGTTGCCGTGGGGATCGGCGCTGGCGTGGGCGGTCACCGCGTTCATGGGATTGCAGTCGCTGAGCTTCTATGTCGTCGTCACCTGGCTGCCTCAGGTCTTCCAGGACAGTGGATTCAGTGCGGCCGCGGCGGGATGGTTGTTGTTCACGTTCCAGGCGGTCGCGGTGGTGACCAGCCTGGCGGTACCCGCCGCGTTGCGATGGGCACGTGACCAGCGCGCGGTGGCGGCGGGGAGCTCGGCAGTCATGCTCATTGGTTACGTCGGGCTACTGGCTACGCCGGGATGGGCACTGCTGTGGAGTGTTGTACTCGGACTGGGCGGCGGAGCGTGCCTGGTGCTCGCGTTGGCCTTCCTCGGCCTGCGCGCCGCGGATGCGACTGCGGCGGGCGCGTTGTCGGCGATGGCGCAGTCGATCGGCTACCTGCTGGCCGCCGTAGGACCTGTGGTTTTCTGGCTGCTGCACACCGTCAGTTCCGGCTGGCACGCACCGATCATTCTGATGTGCGTCGCCGCGACCTGCCAAGTGATCGTCGCCGTGGCCGCTGGCCGGGGTACGGTGCCATCTGCCGACGACCGGCTACCGGACCAGGTCGTCTCGGCCGCGCCGGATCGCGCCCCTTCGACCGACCATTGATTGGCCATTGGTCCAGGTCAGCATAGGGTTGCTCCCGAATACGTCTCCATCGCATGGCTTAATACGCTCGGTGTTGCGCATGCGACGGCGCGCGGTGGTTTGCCCGCCTGGGGTGGACGGCCAGGTGCGCGTCGAGGGTTGCGATAGCGGTGTCGGCGGGCAGGCCTGCCGGGTCGGTCAGCATGCGCACCGACAACCCCTCGACCAGCGCGGACAGGAGGCGCGCCTCGAGTGCGGGATCAACCTCCGGCGCGTATTCGCCGGATTCGACACCGGATTCGATCGCCCCGATCAATTGCGCCTGGGTGCGCCGCTGATAGGCCGACTCGATCGCGGCGAGTGCCTCGGTCACGACGGCGCGCGCGAGGAACGCGATCCATACCTTCACCAACCGCGCCCGCACCGCGTCGACCGGAAGCCAATCCACCAGAACTTCCCGCAGTGCCGTTGCCACGCCGTGCTCGTAGCTCACCTGCGCCGTGCGGTCGTCGAGCAGCTGTTCAACGTGCCTGAACGCGGCGATCAGCAATTCGTCCTTGGTACGGAAGTAGTACTGCACCTTCGCTGGGGACACCCCGACTTGCGCGGCGACCTCACGCACGCTCACCGCCTCCATTCCCCGGGTCGCCGCGAGTTCGAGGACGCCGTCCAACAGCTCCGCACGCCGCAGCGCGTGCGCACTGTCCGCCGCTATCGCACTGATGAACTCGGCCATGGACTGACCTCCAGCTAGGGAAACTATTGCGTCGATGATCGGTGGCGTCGCCGGGTGACCTATCGACTTACCAACCCATACGACTGTACAGTACGATCGTATGAACTACTGGGAGAGGTCCGAGATGAATTCAGGAACAAGGGCCGTGATCATGGGCGGCATAACCCTCGTTATCGGTTTCGTGCTGTGGCGATTCACCGGCGGTATAGAGACACCGGTCGTCACGCTGACCAAGCTGGGCATCGTATTGATGGCCTTGGGTGGACTCGAGGTCGTCTACGGACTCATCAAATCCGTCGGCGGCAAATCCGTCAGGTAGCTCCGGATCTGTGTCCGGCACGGGCCGAGGACCCGTGCGTTGAGCAGGGATCGGACCAGAGGTGAGTTGTGGCCGGCCTCGTCGGCGACCACCTTGGACACTGCGTTGAGCGCGTCACGCAGGCCGCTCAGGGCAGTGACGAGGTTGCCGCACAGGCCGCTGAATGGGTCGCCGCAGCGTCGCGAAATCCGGCGCCATCGGGCCCAACGAAGGGAGCCGACCGATCGGGCCTCGGGCGGGAGCCAGCGCGCGAGTCCGATGACCTCCGCTGCGACCTCGATGATCGACCGCCCGTCGGTCGCGACTCGGCGGACCCGGGGCCGTCCAGGGCGCGGTCGAGGTCGCCGATCTCCAACTGCCTGTCTGCCCAGCGCGACGATATTACTCGCGGCGAGGGCGAAGCGCTGCGAAGAGACCGAGCACGGAGACGACCATCAGCCACACCGTTGCTCCGCAGCCCGCGGTGCCGACCGTTCCCCACAGCATGATGAACGGCCCGTATTCCGCCACGCGGGCCCAGTATCCGCAGGGACCCACATCTTGCGGGATGGTCGCGCATTCGGGGTGGCCGATGGCCGCGAAGGCCAGGGTCGCGAGCATCGGAATCGCGACGGCCACGCCGAGTACGACCGCCAGCCATCTGATGGCGCGGGAGAGGACTGCCATGCGGTCAGACCCTAATGCGCGGCCGGAGGCGATTTCCACGCCGATGAATTTCGGGTGATTCCGTCGTCTATATCGGTGCATATACCGACAGACAGGAGTCTCGGCATGACGAAACCGATTCGATGTGGCATGACCGCGGTACGGGCGAACGGCGTGGATCTCGGCATCGAGAGCTTCGGTCGCGAGGACGATCCCCTGGTCCTGCTGGTCGGCGGCCCAACGATGTTGTCCTGGCCCGACGCGCTGTGCGAGCGGCTCGCGTCGGACGGGCGGCGCGTGGTCCGCTACGACCTACGTGACTCCGGTGCGTCGACGACCCTCGACCCGGAGAATCCCGCGTACGACCTGCGCGATCTCGTCGCCGACGCGGCCGCGCTGGTCGGGGTGCTCGGTGCGGAGACCGCCCATCTCGGTGGGGTCGGTGTCGGCGGAATGGTCGCCCAGGTCGCCGCGCTGGACCACCCGGATGTGTTCGCCGCACTGACCCTTGTCGGCACCCGGGCGGTGGCGCCGGGCGCGGTCGACGAGGACCTGCCAGACCATGACCGCGCGGTCATGGGCGCGGTGTTCTCCCGCTCGAAGCCGACCTGGACCGACCGGGATGCCGTCGCTGCGTTCGCCGCCGAGGGCGCCGAGCCGCTGGGCAACGATCCTGAGCAGGCACGAGCGACGGCGGCTCGAATCTGGGACAGGACGCGGTCGAGCGATCCCGTGGTGCACCAGGCGAACCAGCTCGGGATGGTGTTCTCCCGGATCGACTGCGCCCCGCGATGGCGAGAGCGCCTCGGTGAGCTCGACGTGCCCACGCTGGTTGTGCACGGTCGTGCCGACCCGTTCTTCCCGGTCGGCAACGGCGAGGTCCTCGCCGCCGAGATCTCCGCGGCGCGACTGCTCGTCCTCGACGACATGGGCACCTCGTTGCGGGCCGCCGCGGCCGACCAGGTCGCTGCGGCAATGCTCACCCTCTGACTTGCTCGGCTGGACGTGCGGCAGCAGCCGGATAGACCTACCTTGTGGCGAGGGCTTCAGGATCAGCCACGTTGTGAGGCCTGCTCCAACATTCCCGGCGAGTGGTGTACTCACCCACGGCCCGCGAGCTACTACTTGACAGAATACGTAATACTGTAACGCATGATGCTCCGCCCAGACGGCATGACGATCACTGATGAGTCCGCGATCGGCCTGGCCGCGTCGATCCGCGCACGCGAGGTAACCGTCCGTGCGGTGATCGACGCCCACATCGCCGTCCTGGAACGCTTCGCGCCTGCCACGAACGCCGTGGTCGTCGACTGCTACGACACCGCGCGACAGCAGGCCGACGCCGCCGATGCCCACCTCGCGACCGGACCGGCGGAACTGCCGCCGCTGTTCGGCGTACCGATCACCGTCAAGGAATCCCTGGCCGTGGCCGACTTGCCCAACACGGCGGGTGTCGTGGCACGAAAGCACCGACGTCCCGCCACCAATGCCACTGTGGTGCAACGAGTTCTGGACGCGGGCGCGATCGTGCTCGGGCTGACGAACACCTCCGAGGGGTGCATGTGGATCGAGTCGACCAACCGGGTCTACGGGCGAACCAGCAATGCGCACGACCGAACACGCACAGCGGGCGGGTCCTCCGGCGGTGAAGGTGCCGCCGTCGGCAGTGGCGGCTCCCCACTCGGATTGGCCACCGACACCCTGGGCTCGATCCGCATCCCGGCCTTCTGCAACGGAGTGTTCGGTCACCGTCCCTCGACCGGCCTGCTCCCGACCACCGGCGCCTGGCCGCCGCCCTACGGGGTCGCCGCCTTGTGTTCCAACGGGGTCATCGCCCGCCGCGCAGCCGATCTCATGCCACTGCTGCAGATCATGGCCGGGCCCGACGGGACCGATCCACTGACACAGGAAGTCACCCTCGGCGATCCGGCGACGACCTCGCTCCGCGGTGTTCGCGTGGTGCTGCTCGACAAAACGTTCGCCCCCGGTGTCGGCCGCGAAGTGCTGGCAGCACGCGACCGGGCCGCCACCGCGCTCACCGAGGCCGGCGCGGAGATCACCCGCGTGCCGATGCGTTCACTGCGGATGATCGGGCTGTTCGCCACGATCGTGCTGGCCGAGGAAACCGGGATCAGCTTCGCCGAGATCATGCGCAACGAAGGCGCCGAGATCCTCACGGTAAACGAACTCACCGCCACCCGAGGGGACCACACACCCGCCACCCGGCTCCTCGCGCTCGGCGAACTGTTCGCAGCACGACTACCCGCCCCGGCGGCCCGGCGCATCACCGCCGCCGCACACAACGCTGCCACCGAGATCACCGAAACCATCGGCGACGGATTGCTCCTGCACCCCACCCTGACCACGGTCGCACCCCGCCACGGTCGCACCACCGGGCGTCTGTGGCGCACGAACACGGTCGCACCGTTCAGCCTCGCAGGACTACCGGTCACCCAGGTTCCCCTCGGCCGCGGCACCCATGGTCTGCCACTAGGGGTGCAGGTGGTCGCAGGCCCGAACCGTGATCACCTCTCGATCGCCGCGGCCCTCACACTCGAGAAGGCATTCGGCGGTTGGGTCAGGCCACGCCACTAGCATCGGGCTGCGCGACCAGGGAGGTCGGTGAGAATCTCTGGGCTGTCAGCGATCTGACGACAGGCCCGAGCGTAGGCGGTCGTGAGCGCTGTCGATACTCGCGAACCTACTCACGAGATGGTGCTCGGAAGCCGCCGATCTTCCGCTCGAGCAGTTCGGCCAGCCGCAGTGGGGTGCGGTCGGAGAACATCGGGCCGATGAGCTGTACTCCCACCGGCAAGCCCTCGGGTGACCAGCCCGCCGGTATGGCGGTGGCGGGTAGGCCTGGCATGGTGGCCAGACCTGCCCAGACGAGCTGGTCGAGGTACGGGTACTCCATGCCGTCGATGTCGATTCGGCGTTCCAGCAGATCGGGGTGGTGGTTGTGGGGGAATGCGGGAGTCGGGGTGATCGGGCACACCACGGCATCGAACTCGGCGAAGAGTTGCCGCCAGCCGTGGCGGTGGAGTTCGCGGCGGTTGTTCGCCGCCAGCCAGTCGCGGTGGGTGAAAACCATGCCGCGCAGCCGCGTGGCGACGAGACTCTGGTCGTCGGCGCTCAGTCCGGCGGCGCGGGTCCGCAGTTGCTCGTACTCTTCGACGGGGAAACTTGCGACGGCGCCCGAGAACAACAGCTGCATGTAGAGCGTCGCGGCTTCGGTGAGATCGGGCAGCAACGGACTGTGCCGTTCGACGCGGGCACCGCCGTCGACAAGCGCGTCGGCCACCCGGTTCACGCCTGCCCGCACCGCGATCCCGGTCGCAATGAGCGGATGCTCGTCGAGGACCAGCACTCGGAAGTCGCTGAGCCGCTCGTGGCGCGCGGGCCGCAGTGTCAGGTCATACGCCGTACCGAGCGTCAGTGGGTCCGGTCCGGCCATGACATCGAGGAGCAGGGTGAGGTCGCGGGCAGTGCGCGCCATCGGACCGACAACAGCGAGGTCGAGGTCGACCGGCAATGCCGACGCGGGCGGCGCGACCATTCCGCGGTTCGCCGCCAGCCCGAGTGTCGGCTTGTGCGCGTAGACACCACAGAAATGCGCCGGGGTGCGCAACGAACCGCCGATGTCGGAGCCGACGGACAGCGCGCCGAATCCGCACGCCAGTGCCGCCGCCGATCCGCCGGAGGAGCCACCCGGCGTGCGGCCGTGATCCCACGGGTTGTTGGTGGTGCCGTAGATCTCGTTGAAGCTCTGGATATCTCGCAGTCCCAACGGCACATTGGTCTTGCCGAGCACCACCGCCCCGGCGGCTTCGAGACGCGACACCTGTACCGCGTGCTCGGTCGGTACGTAGTTCTTGTGCTGCGGCATGCCCCAGGTCGTGGGCAGCCCAGCGACGTTGTAGGACTCCTTGACTGTCACCGGAATACCGAGCAGCGGCCGATCCTCACCGCGGGCTCGCGCCTGATCGGCACGCTGCGCGGCGGACCGAGCACGGTCGAAGTTCGGCACACAGATCGCATTGATCACCGTGTCGTCGCGCTCGATACGGGCGATCGCCTCATCGGTCAGTTCCACCGATGTCACCTCACCGGCACGCAAAGCGGCGCCGAGTTCTTCTGCCGACTGAAAATTCCGATCCATGAATCCAACGCTATTGACCCGCCGGCGAAGACATAAAATACCGCTTCGCGCAACGGGACAATCGAACGGACCGCCTGCACCGGATAATCGCACGCTCGCTCTGCCATCGAAGGCGGTCCACCCCAGGTCACAGCCTCGCCAGCAGGCAAACTCCATGAGGGCAAGCCATGAAATCTCACTTCGCGCAACGGGACAGTTGTCTCAATCGACGACCCACAAATAGCGGTCGGGACAATTCTTGGAACAAGCCGGATACGGCTGGATGTGGTTCAGCCCAGCATGTTTTCGATGAGATCGGCGGCACGCGTGGTCCCGCCTTCGGCTATCGCTTCGGTGCGCAGCTGCGCCGAGCGGCGGGCGACCTCCGGGTCGCCGACCAGGTTGTCCAGCGCGGCCCGCAGGTTCTGGGCGGTGGCATCCGGGGTATCGATGCGGCGGGCAACCCCCAGTTCGACGAGCCGGTCCGCGTTCATGAACTGTTCGGCGCCCTGGGGCACGGCGATCATCGGGACACCCGCCAGCAGCCCTTCACCGCAGCCGCCCATACCGGCGTGGGTGACGAAGGCGTCCGCCCGTTCCAGGATCGCCCGCTGGGGAACCCAGGAGTGCACTTCGACATTGGCCGCGATGGCGCCGAGCTCGTTCGGGTCGGTGTGTTTGCCGATTTGAAGGACCACGTGCCAGTCGGGCAGGTCGCCGAAGGCTTTCAGGCATCGGCGGTAGAACGCTGGTTGGCGTGTGTACGCCGAACCCAGGGAGATCAGCAGTACCTTCTCCGCGCCGGCGGGGCGGACCCAACCCGCTGACTGGTGTGTGTCGAAGCAGGGGCCGACGAAAGTCACTGTGCCGGAGTCGACTTGGTCGGCATGTGGTTGCATCGCCCGGGGAATCAGCGCCAGGGCATCAGCGGGCAAGCCGGAGAAGTCATCGACATCGGTGGTCGAGGCGCCGCATTCGGCGAGCCACTGGGCGAACCTCTCCTGGTATGCCTCGGCACCCGGTAGCTGGCGCAGGCGGGCCGCCACGTCCTGTTCGTAGCCTTCCCACGCCACGAAGGTGGGCGAGAGCTGGGTCAACCGGCGGTTCTGGGATTCGGCGAGGGCGCGTCCGGCGTAGGCGCCGATGTCGTACAGATAGAGATCCGCGGGGTCGTGGTCGTAGGCCGCGCGCAGTTGCGGGAGCGCCAGTAGTGCGTTGTCGAGGAACAGGTTCATCACCGCGACGGGGTCGTCGGGCCAATTGTTGTCGGCCACCGGCAGCGTCGAGGTGCACGCGATCAGCTCGGCACCGGCTCCGGTGATCAGGTCTGATACGGCCGGGTCGTTGGCGTAGGTGACGCGATGGCCACGCGCCACCAGCTCACGGATGATCTCGAGGCTCGGCAGGACATGGCTGACGATGGGGATCCCGACCATCGCGATATGGGCTGGGCGAGAAGGCATTTCACTCATTTCAAGGATTCGGCGGCGGCTTCCAGTTCGTCGATGCTGCCCGACATGATCGCCGGCACGTGTGCGGTGATGTGTTCGGCGGGCCAGTCCCACCACGCCACTGCCAGCAGCCGGGCGACATCGCGGTCGTCGAAGCGGGTTCGAATGAGGCGGGCCGGATTTCCACCGACGATGCCGTAGTCGGGCACATCGGCGGTGACGACGGAACCGGTGCTGATGATCGCGCCGTGGCCGATCCGCACGCCGGGCATCACCGTCGCGCCGTTGCCGAACCAGACGTCGTTGCCGACGACGGTGTCGCCTCGCCCCGGTAAGCCGGTGAGCAGGTCGAAGTGGTTCGACCAGGAGCCACCCATGGTGGGAAACGGGAAGGTCGACGGGCCGTCCATGCGGTGGTTGGCCCCGTTCATAATGAACCGCGTCCCGGTGCCGAGCGCGCAGAACTTCCCGATGATCAGTTTCTCGGGGCCGTAGTGGTAAAGGACATTGCGCGTTGCGAAGGCGGTCGGGTCGTCGGGGTCGTCGTAGTAGGAGTACTCGCCGACCTCGATGAGCGATGAGGTGATCAGCGGCTTCAGCAGTACGACTCGCGGCTGGTCGGGCATGGGGTGCAGCACTGCTGGGTCAGCGGGAACAAGCGCGGAATCGTGAGGCACAGCGAAACTCCTTCGACGCGTGAGCTATCGGGTGCGGTGGAAGTCGAGGCTTCCTAATACGACAACTGTCGCACTAAGCTACGTCGACAGCCCTACTCCGTCAAACGATCGGATTGCCGACAATGAGATCCGCATCGGACGCCGGCGAGCCCGCTCCCCCGGCGCGCCCCCGTCCGGGTGGCCGAACCGCCCGCATCCGAACCCAGGTGCTCGACGCCGTCACCGCCGAGCTGGCCGAACACGGCTACGACGCGCTCAGCATGGACGCCGTCGCGACCCGCGCAGGCGTGCACCGCGCCACGGTGTATCGCCGCTGGCAAGACGTCGGCGGCCTGCTCGCCGACCTCTTCGATGCGGCAACCGACCAGCCATGGCACCCCCGCGACACCGGCTCCCTGCGCGGCGACCTCGCCGCGCTCAACCACGAGATACAGGATTCCTTGACCGAGGAACCGTCGCTCGCAGTGGCACTGATCGCCGCCTCGTTCCGATCCGAGGAAGCCGCCCGAGCTCTGCGACGACTATGGGATGACCGCTACGCCCAGTCCGAGATCATCGTCGAGCGAGCGGCCCACCGCGGCGAGCTCCCCGCCGACGTCGACGCGCGCGCCCTACTGATCGCCGCCACCGCCCCGATCTACCACCAACTGGTCCTGCTACGCACCCCGCCGGACCCCCGCCTGCCCGACCGCGCGGCCACCAGCGCGGCCCTCGCCGCGGACTCGGGCGCATTCACCCGATGACACACCCCCACAGAGTTCTCGTCAGCACCGATCTCACCGGACCGGCTAGCTCCGTTTGACGGCCGAAGACCCACTGACCTGCTAGCGGGGGTGGTCCTGTTCCGGTCGCTGTCGCCGGTCGCCCACGATCTCCCTACCGCTGGACCAGACGCCGGTATTGATATCGACAGTGCGAACAACGGCCGCAGGTCATCCGGGGATGACCTGCGGCCGTTCGAAACGGTTGCGTCGCGCCGGGCGCTGGCGACCCATCTCGTGTTGCCGGTCGGGCAGGCGATCACCGCCGAGGACGGCGAGATCGCACACGAACGGCTCGGGCGCAACAGCTTTGACGAACCCGGTCCTATACGAGGGCTCCGTGCCCGACGGTGACGTTCCCGTACAGGTTGCGTGCGTATACCTGCACGGCATCCCCGGTCCCCCGCGACTGGTCAACGGGTTCCATCCGGTTCTGCACGCTGCCGTACAGCGCGTTGACCTCCAGTCGAGCCGCGCTGCCCCGGCGGATGCCCACCTCGAGATCGCCCATCGACGTCTCCAGCCGGAGCACCCCACGGGAGGCCTCGTCGACGCGGATGTCGCCCTTGGCGGTCTTCGCGGTCACCGAACCACTCGGGCGCTCCACCACGATGTCGCCGGCGGATACCTCCAGGTCGCACTGGTCGAATTCGCCGACACTCACCAGTCGACCCATGGCGACGGTCGCGTCGAGCACGGAGCCCATCGGCACCTCGACGGTCACCGAGATCGACGGATTGCCGCTGAACGGCGTGAAGGCCTTCCACTTCTTCGGCGTCTCGACCGTCAGCTTGCCACCGGCGAGCTCGACCCGGATCTGTTCAGCAGCACGAACATCCGCTTTGCTGGACGTATCGGCCGGTCGGACCTCGACAACAGTGTCGATTCGGTCAGAGGCGACCACGGTGACGTCACCGCAGGCCACATCGACGGTGACGGCGATCGGCTGCGGTGTCTGGAAAGTAGGCATCTGCACTCCTGGGCTGCGAGGGTTATACGTAGATGTATACGTACATTGCGTGATCCCACTATAAGTAGATGTATACGTATAGCGCAACCCTCAATTTCCGGCGGCCCACAAATCCTGCGATGGTCAGGTAGCGAGCCTCGCGATGTCCGGCGCGTAGACGGTCATCCAGTGCGGGCGCAGCCGGTAGTAGACCACCTCATTGGCCCAGTCGAAGGCGTCGTCGCCATAGAAGTCCTGGAAGTACGCGAGCAGTTCCGGCCAGTCCCCGGAAGGTTCGCCGCCCAGCGGATTGAGGATCTCGACCGTGCCGTGCGTGAACACGCCCAAGTTCTCGCCGCGCATGTGCGCGACACTGGCGGCCGGCCGGGCCGCGAGGTGGCAAGCCTTGGCGGCGTTGCGCGCCGTACCGAAATGCCATCGTCCATGCAGAAAGTGCCCGTCCACTCCGCTGATTCGCGGTTCGCCCTTCGCCGTCACGGTGGACAGGGCAAGGGTGCTCATGCCGGTGAGGGCCTGGGCGAGTTCGGCCGCGGTCAGCGTGTTCTCACTGTCGATGATCGAGCGCAGGTGCGAGGTGGCGTTGGTAAGGGAGGCGTCAAGGAGTGCTTGAAGCTCTGCGAGTTCTTCTGGAGTTTCACGCAAGGGGGTCCCTTATCTCTCGGAGGTGTGCCGACCGGCCAATCCCATCCTCGACCAATACCTTGACAACCTGCGTCATATTTCCCCGCCCGGTCTTTCGCCGCGCGACGCCCATGACGTGCGTCGTCGGCGATATTACTTTCGGGTAATATCGCCGACGAGTGGGCTTATACGACGGAGGGTGAACGGTGAGCGCAGTGCAGCGACTGGTCGGATCGGTGAATCGGACCGGGCGGGTGAACGGTTCCCCGTTCGATGCCAACCAATCGATGAGCCCACCATCGGGGCGGCGGCGGAACTGGGTGCACTACGGGGTGATGGTCCCCGATCTGCCCGAGCCACACCGTTCGTTCGGGGTCATGTCGATCGTCGGTTCCCCCGGGGTGACGATCTTCGCCAACGATCACGCGATCACCACAACTCCATCCGACACCGCCTACACCTCCTCGGCGACGGCATCCATGACCGACGGACAGTTCCTCGTGCACAGCATCGCTCGCGACTGCGAGTTCGCCGCGGACGGCAGCCACCTCCGGTTCGGCCATGACCTCGTCATCGATGGCACCTACCCGCACTTCACCGTGCGCCGAACCCACCCCGACGTCACCGTCGAACCCGAGATCGAGGCCACCGACAAGGTGGCCCACTTCGCGAATATCCCTGCGCTGTATCGACATTGGAGCCTGTTGTCGACCTATCGCGGTCATCTCGACTATCGCGGTGAGCGCGTCGAGGTGCAGGGTTTGTGCACCGTCGAATATGCCGCCGGTGTCGGTACGCACAGCGTGACAGCCTCGACACGACCCAAGCTGCCCGCGAAGTTCTTCACCTACCACGTCCTCAACCTGGACCACCGCACACAGGCGTTGCTGGTCGAGGTCCTCGGCCCCGCCGGGTTCCCGATCCAGAAGTCGGTCTACCTGCGCTCGCTCGACGGGTACGGCGGTGTGTACACCCGCGGATTCGACTTCCGCGTCCGGGAGTACGAATCCGAACCTCGGCGTACCCCCGACGGCCGTGTAATGCGCCTGCCGAAGTCGTTGTCGTGGCGAGTACTCGACGACGAGGGCCGAGACCTGATCACCATCGAGGGCGCGGCCGGTGGCGACTACTCCTACGGGCTCGGCGCCGGGTTCGTCGGCACCTACGACTACACCGGCACCTACCGGGACCGCGTGGTCTCGGGCCGCGCCTACCTCGAGTACATCGACTGCCGCTGACCCGCAGCGCCTACTCGAGGTGGTGCAGGAAGAACTCCCGGATGTCCGCGGCGAGGAGGTCCGGGACCTCCATCGCGGCGAAATGACCGCCACGGTCGAATTCCGACCAGTGCCTGATATCGAAGAGTTGCTCGGCCAGCGGGCGCACCGATTGGGTGATGTCGTAGGCGAATACGGCGACGCCGAGAGGCACCGGGCACGGTTGGCTCCCCCGCGCGGACTCGCGATGTAGCCGGGCCGAGGAAGCCGCCGTGGCGGTGAGCCAGTACAGGGAGATATCGGTGAGCATCCGGTCGTCGCTGATCGGCGAGCGTGGGTCCGTCCACTGCGCGAAACGTTCGGCGATCCAGGCGAGTTGGCCGACCGGCGAGTCGGTGAGCGCGTAGCCGATAGTCTGCGGGGTGACGGCTTGAAGTGCCTGGTAGGGCGGTCGATTCGCCATCAGCTGTTTGACCTTGTCGAGTCGCGCTTCGTCGGCGTCGGAGAGTTCGACATCCGGATTCGGCCGGGTCGGCAGGTAGTTGACGTGGACTCCGACAACGTTCTCGGGTGCCACCGCTCCGAGCGACTGGGAGATGCCCGACCCGAAGTCGCCGCCCTGCGCACCGTAGCGCTCGTAGCCGAGACGACGCATCAACTCCGCCCAGGCGCGTGCGACCCGGGCGACATCCCAGCCACGCTCATGCGTCGGTCCAGAGAATCCATAGCCCGGGATGGACGGGATCACCAGGTGGAAGTCGCAGGAGAGCGGTTCGATCACGTCCAGGAATTCGAGGAACGAGCCGGGCCAGCCGTGGGTGAGGATCAGCGCGAGCGCGTCCGGCTTCGGCGAGCGGACGTGCACGAAATGGATGTTCTGGCCGTCGATTTCGGTGGTGAAGTGCGCGAGTTCGTTGAGTTTCGCCTCGTGCGCTCGCCAGTCGTAGCCGGTGCGCCAGTATTCGGCGAGTTCCTTCAGTCGCGCCAGCGGGAAGCCGTAGTCCCAGCCCGCGTCGGCGATTTCGTTGGGCCAACGGGTGCGGGCGAGCCGGTCGTTGAGGTCGTCGATATCAGCCTGAGGGATGTCGATGCGGAACGGTTCGATCATGGTCTCAACTCCTTCGCCGGCCCAACGTTCGGGCGACTAACGTTTGTGCGGCCAACGATATCGCGATCGTTGGTCGCACAAACGATTTGTTAGAGTTGTCACATGGAGCACCCACCCGAGCCGACCACAGTCAGGTGGGCAAACCTGCCCACCTGGCTACTCACGCAAACCGCCAACCACGCCCACCGCCTGGTCAGCGACGGTTTCGCAGCCGCCGACGCCCGCGGCTACCACTACCGCCTCCTGGCCACCCTCGACGAATTCGGCCCCGCCAGCCAAGCCACCCTCGGCCGCCGCAGCGGCATCCACGTCAGCGACATGGTCGCCACCATCAACGAACTAGCCGACCACAACCACGTCGAACGCACCCCCGACCCGACCGACCGCCGCCGCAACATCATCTCCCTCACCACCGCGGGCAAACGCCAACTACACCGCCTCGAAAAGCGGCTCGCCGAAAGCCAGGAACAACTACTCGACCCCCTCTCACCCAGCGACAGAGCGCACCTGACCGAGCTCTTGGCCACGCTGTTGGACCACCACAACCGGAGAACCGGCTATACAGCCGCTGAGCGACCGCCCGACGCCTGAGCCGCCACCTCACAGACCAGCATCTCGTCCGCGTGCGCTTGGAACTCGTAGTCCACCTTCATGATTCGGCTGGAAATGCCCGCGAGCGACAACTCGGCAAGCAACTTCTCGAGCTGCTCGTACCGCCCCGGCGAACCGATGGGGACTACAGGGAACAGTCGGACTTCCGTGGTGGCAACCCGCGCCAGTTCGGTGATCGCCTGGCGGTGGAACTCGTAGTCGAGGTCGTCGGCGTAGCTGAACAGCAAGTGTGAGCTGAGGACGAGGTCGAAACTGTTGTCGACGAAGGGGAGTGCAGGGAGCCGACCAGGGACGTAACGGCGCGGGGACGAGCGGGTGTGGGCGGCGAACTGCTCGGCCGACTCGCGGCGGGCCCGGTGGTGGTCGGCGGGGTCGGCGAAGAACGTCCAGCGGTAGGCGTCGGCGTGCTCGCGGACATATCTGTTGCCACGGTCAGCTTCGGCGACAGCGGTGGCAGCCACCCGGTCGACGCCCTTGTCGAAATAGGCTATGTCGCAAGCGGTTACATCACCGCCGCGTTGACTCACCTCGGCAGTGAACCCTGCCGCACCACCCGGGCAGTCCAGAATTCTGCGCCCGAGGTCGTCGTCGGTGAGCGCGAACATCGCCCGGTACTCGCCGAGCGAACGCGAGCTGACGAGAATCTCGCCGAACCCACCAGTCCCTGTAGACGTGTCATTGTCGATCATGGTCGTCCTCCTGTTCCAGGACCGCCCGCAGGACCGGAACAGATGTCGTCACGACAGATCTGGCCACCCTCGGGGCGGCCGCGCACAACTCGGTCAGCCGCTAGGTCAGCGGCCACCACAGTTGCGCGAACGTCATCACCCGGTGATTGAACCACGTCGGCGCGCTCCCGAGTATGCGAAATTCGCCGCCATCGCGGATCATATGGCGGTGAATCCCACCGAACTCGCAGCCGATCTGGACGAACGCCAGATCGCGCGGTACGAATGCCCCTGCTGTGACGAGCCGATCGAGCGCACCTGGAACATGATCACCCGCGACGGGAATGCCTACGCGGCGTACTTCGCCAACAGCTACCACCACGCGGATCAGCACCATGACACTTGGATCGACGTCATCCTCGGCACCTGGGATTCCGAAACCGCCGACGACCATGTGACTTTCGGTTGCCGCGTCGGACCGGTGCAGAACAACCCGAACCCCGCGGCAACCCTCGTCCAGGCATGCCTGGACGGATCAGCCTCGTCCAGGCATGCCTGGACGGATCAGCCGATGACGTCCACGGCGTGGTGCTCTCCCGCGAGGACGGCTTGGTCCACCCTCGTCTTCCGGAGTTCTGGGGAATCATCGACTTCGTGCTGGCCAACGACCCGACCGTCACCGCCCACTTGTACAGGTAGGAGAGAGGGGTCATCCACATGCTCGATGACCCCTCTGAACTCAGTCGATCGGGCTGTGCCCCAGAAGCACTCGCCCACTGAAGCGGGTCTGTTTGGCGCGGGGCAAGGGATGGAACTGGCAGCCGTGGATGTCGCGGTAGAGGCGTTCGAGATCGCACGTGCGGGAATAGCCTGCGCCGCCGGTGGTTTCAATGGCCAGTCGGACCGTGGTGATGAGGGCGTCGGCGGCGACGGTTTTGCGGCTCAGGGCGCGGGCGGCGTAGGTGTCGGTGTTGGGGAAGGTCAGGTTCTCGGAGTCGGTGAACATGGCGGTGATGAGGTCCTCGGCAGTGGTGTAGGCGTTCAGCATTTCTCCTGCCGACTGGACCGTGTGGGCTTCGGAACGGCCCGCCAGAAGGCGTGCGGTGAGGTCGACGGCCGCGTCGGCGACACCGAGATAGGCAGCCAGTACCAGCGGAAGAGCGGCGCCGATCACCACATTCAGCACCGGCGGCCACGGACCGACCGGGCGGGTCATCGAGATCGCCGCATCGGGCACGAATACATCGTCGAGGACGACCGTATGCGAACCGCTCGCACGCAGACCGAACGAATCCCAGGTCTTGTCGATGCTCACCCCGGCCGCGGCCAACGGGACCGCGAAATGCAGCACCTCACCGTCGGAGCGAACGCTGGTGACGAGGACATCCCCCACCTCGCACCCACTCGCGGGCGCCTTGCGCGCACTCACCCGATAGCCACCGTCGACGCGCACGGCCTGCCCATTGGACTCGACCCAATCCGAGGCGCCGGTGCTGACCAGAATCGCCCCGCCCGCTACCTTCGCGAACACAGCCGAAGCGTCCACCCCATGGTTGTGCCGCCACACCTGCGCGGCCACCAGGTGCGAATGCATCGCGAACGCGACCGCCGTGGACGGATCGTGCCTGCCGAGTTCGCGCAGGATCTTCCCCATCTCCCGATGGGAGGCGCCCCCACCGCCGAACTCGACCGGTACGAGCGCCGCCGACAGACCGCTCGACCGCAATCGGTCGAACGCGGCGACGGAGATCTCGCCGGTGCGGTCCCGCTCGGGGACCTCGAGACGCAAGGTTTCACCGATCTCGCGGGCGAGGAAAACCCGGTCGGTGCTGGACGTGGTGTCAGAAATTGTGGAAGTCATGTTTCGAAGGTAGGAAGCGCCGCGATAACCAGATAGTCCAGAAAGTGGACTCCCCCGGTCCAGAAAGAGGACCCCGTCGGTGAGGTGACCATGACGACAACGACAGCAGGCTACGGCCAGTACTGCCCGATCTCGCGGGCACTCGACGTACTCGGCGAACGCTGGTCGCTGCTCATCCTGCGCGACCTGTTCCTCGGCACCACCCGCTTCAACGACCTCGCCCGCGGCCTACCGGGCCTGTCACGCAGCCTGCTCGCCAAACGCCTGCGCCAGTTCGAACGCGCCGGACTCATCGAAAAGCTCGGCACCGAACACCTGCTCACCGAAGCGGGCAGCCAACTCCAGCCCATCCTGTTCGGCCTCGGCGAATGGGGTGCGCGCTGGACCTTCGGCGCGCCACAGGAGGAAGAGCTCGATGCGGCACTGCTCGTGTGGTGGATGCACACCCGGGTCGATACCTCGATGCTGCCAGGACGGCGGCAGGTGTTGCAGGTCCGGTTCACCGACGATCTCCGACGATTCTGGATCGTCGTCGAATCCGCTGTTCCCTCGGTCTGCGAGACAGACCCCGGGTATCCCGTCGACGTCACGATCAGCGCCGACGTCGCCGGCCTGTATGAGGTGTGGCTGGGGCGCATGCCACTCACCCACGCGCAGCGCACCGGGAGGGTCATGTTCACCGGGCCACCCGCACTCACCCGCCGGATGCCTGCCGTATTGCGTTTGAGCCCGGTCGCCGGATACGTCGCCGCGACGGCCCGACCGGACCCTGCAGCACGCGCTTCGTGAGACGAATCGAACAAAACGTGGCAGTAATCACTACTTGGCCCGTCATGTTGGCAGCGGCCGTAATCAAAACGTTAGGGTTCAACCATGGTACGTACCGGAGCAGCACCCTCAGAGCCGTACGAACCGAATGTTCCTCTGCCCCAACACCATCCGGCACGGCTCGAACTCGTCGGCGAATCGCCCGAACCCACCGCGGCGCCGACTGCGGACGTCGACGACCAATTCCCACGCCTCGGCGACACCAGTTTCCTCACCGGCGCGGCCAAGCACCGGCTCGCCGCCTACATCCACACCCAGCTCGCCGAACTCGAAGAAATGCCGTGAAGTCACGCCGATGACCACGCTGCTGTCCGCCATCGCGGCCGCGCCGGATTAGGCTGCAACGCCAGGAGTTATCGGCGGCAGAGGCGAGGGAGTGGCGAGGTTGAGCGACGCATCGGTCGTGCTTCCCGAACAGGTTCGCACCGAACTGCGCCGCGGGGTGCGCAGCGTCCTCGTCGATACCGCAGCCCTCCGCCTGGTCCGCGAACGCTTCGACGACAACCAGGCAGGCGCACTGCGCCGCTACCTCGAAGCGTCCCAATCGGCGAACACTCTGCGCGCCTATCGAACAGATTGGATCGCCTGGGCCGGCTGGTGCGCGGTCGAACAGCGCCAGGCGCTCCCCGCGGACCCACTCGACGTGGCCGTCTACCTGGCCGCCTCCGCCGATGCCCGAAGAGAGAGCGGGGCGTGGGCGTTCAGCCCGGCCACCCTGGATCGCAAGTCCGCCGCCATCGCCGCAGTCCACGCCGCCAACGGACTCCCCTCGCCGACCCGCTCCGACGTCGTCCGGCTCACCCTGCGCGGCATCCGCCGCACCCGCCGCACCCCGCCGACCCGGAAACGGCCGGTCCTGCTGCACACCCTCGACCAACTCCTCGCCGAGCTCCCCGCCCCCGACTGGCCCACCGAACCCGCGCGCCGTCGCGACGCCCTGGCACTGCTGGTCGGCTTCGCCGGCGCACTGCGCCGCAGCGAACTCGCGGGCCTGCGCATCAGCGACGTGCACGTGCGCACCGACCACACCACCGGTGAACCGCTACTCGTCGTACACCTGCCGACAACCAAGACCGACCCGACCGGCGTCGCCGAGCAGCGCATCGCCCTGCCTCGCGGAAAACACCCACACACCTGCCCGATCTGCGCGTTCGCCGACTGGGTCCGGCTACTGGAAGTCCACGCCGACACCGGCGACATGGGCGCGCGATCCTGGACGACGAACAACCAAGCTGCCGACAGCACCATCCACCGCTGCCCCGGCTTCTCCGGAACCCGCCTCAGCGCCGACGTGAACCGCCCGCTGTTCCCCACGATCAACAGGCACGGCTCGATCAGCGACACCGCGCTGTCCGGTCGGGCCGTCGCCGAACTCGTCAAGCGCTACGCGGCCCGCGCGGGCCTGGACCCCGACCTGTTCTCGGGGCACTCCTTGCGCGCCGGCTTCGCCACCCAAGCCGCCCTCGGCGGCGCCAGTGACCGCGAGATCATGCGCCAGGGCCGCTGGGCGAACCCCCGCACCGTCCACGGCTACATCCGCACCGCGAACCCACTCGAAGACAATGCCGTCACCAAACTCGGTCTGTGATCAGAGGATCCGATCGAGCCGGAAGATGCGGAACTCGCGACCGCCCGAGCGCTGGAATTCCATCTCGTAGCCGGGCCAGAACTCGACGGCCTGGTCCCAGACGCGCTTGCGCTCGACGCCGGTGATCTCGGCGACGGTCACCGGGAACGCGGAGCTGCCGTCGAAGCGGGCCGATGCCGTCCTGGCCGCGCGAAGGTTCGCCGACCACGCCGGATGTTCCGGCTTACCCCAGTTCGAGCCGACCAGATAGAAGCCGTCGCCGTCGGGCACACACAGCAGCGACGTGGTCCGCGGCTGTCCCGACTTACGCCCCACCACCGTGACCTCGATCGACGGGAGCCCGGCGAGGTCGAGCACACCCCACCGACCGCCACTGAGCCTGCGCAACAACCGCTCGGTCGGCAGTACGACACCGGCGCCACGCATCACCCAGGGCTGAGTCGCGAACACGCGCGCAACGCCCGGCAAGGGATTCCAAACCATCCACGAATCCTGGCTCGAGCGAACCGAGTTCGCCCACTCACGACCGTGCCCTGAGAGGCAACTCACTCGGCGTGCTGGACGACCGATCGCCGCCAGCGGACCATGGAGGCATGGACGAGGCCCGAAACGAAGCTCGGCGTATCGCGGCCGAGGCCGAAATCGGTAAACATGGGCGACTGGTGCGCGGCCCCCGCGACGGCAAGCTGCTCAGTGCGGGCATGGCGCCGTTCTTTCGCATCCGCACGCCACGCGGGTACGGCATCCTCACGACAACGGGGCGCAAAACCGGGTTACCGCGCCCCAAGTGCGTCCGGGTCTTTCGCGACGGTGATCGGGCGTACCTGGTGCAGCTGATGCCGCCGCACGTGACGGTTCAGCAGCCTGACGCGGTCAATGCCTGGCTCCGCAATGTTCGTGCCGACCCCCGCGTCACATTGAAGCTGCCCGACGGTACCCACAGCGGGACCGCCCGGGAGATCACTGACCCGAACGAACTTGCCGCTGCACGCGCCCTGCTGTGCGACACCGTGGTCCTGGTTGACTTCGGCGAATGCGCGATCCACCGGCGCGGTATGCCCTCGCGGGCGAAGATCCGGGAGCTGCACGCGTACTGGTTCGATACCGGTCGCGCGGTTGCCATCGATTTGGCGACCTAACGGAAAGCTCTCCCCTGTCCTTGCTGGTGAGTAGCTGTTGAGTGTGGACATGTCGTGAGCTGTAGTGGTCTCGTGGACGCTAGGGAGATATTTATTAGTAGATGCGCATATCTACGTAACTACATGTTGTTTTCGATAGTGACAGGTTCCAAAGCCTCCGCTCCGCCCTAATTCCCCCGCACAACTACCTCGATGTCGCACACTGAACTAACTCCCCTCCCCTAGTCGCCAGGAGTGCCATGCCCTCCCCCACTGGTCGCCGAATCCTCGCCACGGTCGCTTTGGCCGCTGCGGCCTTGCTCACGACCAGCACCTCCCCCACCCTGGCTCGACCACCCGCGCCGGCCCAACTGGCACCACTCGGGCCCGAATTCCTCTGGGGCGTGGCAGCTTCCGGGTTCCAGGCCGAAGGTGATGCACCGGACAGCAATTGGCGCCGATACGTCGAATCCGGCTCCACCGCCGACCCTTATCTGAACTCGGTCGACTTCCGCAATCACTACCGCTCCGATATCGCGCTGGCCGCGAAACTCGGTGTGCGCGTGTATCGCATCGGTATCGAGTGGGCACGGGTCCAACCGCGACCCGGCACATGGGACGAGGCGGCGCTCGCGTTCTACGACGACGTCGTCAGCGCTATCACCGAGGCCGGTATGCGGCCGATGCTGACCCTCGATCACTGGGTGTACCCCGGCTGGGCGGCCGACCGCGGCGGGTGGCGCGATCCGGAGATCGTCACGAACTGGCTGTCCAACGCCCGCCTGGTCGTCGACCGGTTCGCCGGCGCTGATCCGCTGTGGGTGACATTCAACGAGCCGACGGTCTATCTGGCCAACGAACTGCGCCACGGCGGGATCGGCGCCGCCGACGTCATCACCATGGGTGAACGAATCACTCAGGCGCACAACAGCATCTACGACTACATCCATGCCGTGCAGCCCGGCGCCCAGGTGAGCAGCAATGTCGCCTACATACCCGCCGTCGACGATGCTGTAAGCGGACCACTGCTCGACCGGATCTCGGCGCGCCTGGACTACATCGGCATCGACTATTACTACGGCCTCTCTCCCACCCAGCTACAGGTCCCTGATCTCGACCGCCCTTGGACGATTCCGCTGCAGCCCGAAGGGATCTACTACGCGCTCGACCACTACGCGCGTAAGTTCCCCGGCCGCCCGCTCTACATCGTCGAGAACGGTATCCCCACCGAGAACGGACTCCCCCGCGCCGACGGCTACACCCGCGCGGATTCGCTCCGCGACACCGTCTACTGGCTGCAGCGCGCCGTCGCCGACGGCATCCCGCTGATGGGTTACAACTACTGGAGCCTCACCGACAACTACGAATGGGGCTCCTACACAGCACGTTTCGGCCTCTACACGGTCGACGTACTCACCGACCCGACACTGACCCGCACGCCAACCGACGCGGTCGCCGCCTACCGCGCGATCACCGAGGCGGGCGGCGTCGCCCCCGATTACCGGCCGACGCGCCCCGTCGCACCGTGCTCGCTCGTCGACGGGCTCGCCAGTTGCACCGAT
Source organism: Nocardia sp. NPDC059195 (assembly GCF_042754695.1). Taxonomy (NCBI): domain Bacteria; kingdom Bacillati; phylum Actinomycetota; class Actinomycetes; order Mycobacteriales; family Nocardiaceae; genus Nocardia; species Nocardia sp. NPDC059195. Next base: position 361,631 of record NZ_JBHZBG010000001.1, read on the forward strand.
CCGGTGGCGGTCCCCCGGTAGCGGTTTGAAGCATCGATGGTTGCTCTACACTCAGGCGGGTGTCGAGCGCAGCGTCACGCCCCTCCAGTGCCGTCAGCGGCAGGCAAGCCCGATGGCAGCCGCACAACGACAGCCGCCGGGAGCGGATCGTGCTGGCCGCGGTCGAGCTGATCGAACAGGCGCCCGCCGGCGTCGAGGTGCCGATCATCCAGATCGCCGAGCACGCGGGGCTCGCGAAATCAGTGGTCTACCGGCAATTCGCCGGTCGCGACGAGCTCGATCGCCGGGTCAGGAGCGAGATCGCCGACCGCTTCGTCGCCGACATCGAAGACGCGCTCGACATCGCCGAGGGCTCGATCCACGAAATCCTGGTCCGCACGATCGGCGGCGTCGTCACCTGGATCCAGGACCATCCCCGGCTCCACGAGTTCCTGCGAACAGGTCCATCGGAAACAGATCCCGAGATCGACGCGATGAGCGCGCTGATCACCACCATCGCGGGGTCGGCGAGGGCCCTCGTCACCGGCCTGGCCGGGGTGGTCGGCGTCACCGACGAGGCCTCGGCCGACACGATGACCTTCGCCATCGTCTCGATGACCGAGGCCACCGTCACCCGCTGGGCCAACGACCCGAATCCCGCACTCACCAGAGATCAGCTGATCGAGGAAGTCGCCTCCTACGCCTGGCACGTGGTCGACGGCGTCGCCCGCAGGCACGGCCTGAACCTGGACCCCGACCAGCCACTCACCGAGATCATCACCCAGCTGGTCGCCGGCGACTGAATCGCCGCCGGGCCCAGTTCAGGCAACGCGGCGCGCGCTGCGTTCGGGCTCGCTGCGGTAGCGCGAGATCGGGCCGTCGATGCCGAACTTGCGCCACAGCCACTTGGCGGTCGGGTTCATCAGACCGAGGTCATCGGCCAGTTTGCGCATATCACCGAAGTAGCCCGACAGGATCCGCTGGGAATGTTCCGACTTCCAGAAGGCCTGCTCGATGACCTCGCGCGGAATATCGAACTCGCGCTCGAAGGAACGCGGCGGCGCCATGATCTCGCTCGCCAGCCAGCGCATCGCGATGGGGAACGCCACCGAGCAGACGCCTCGATTGAACTTGCCCATCTGCTCGAGATGCGCGGTGAGGAAGTCGCCGGCGAAGGAGATGTGGCGCGCTTCCTCGGCGATGTGAATCTCCATGGTGCGCAACACCAACGGCGGCATCGACGCGCCCTCGCGGATCACCGCCTTCTGGTAGTGATCGATCGGTTCCTCGCCGCCGAGGATGCCGATGAACAGGATCATGTGGGCGTAGCCGCCTGCGACGCCGATCAACGGCGAGAGAGCGCGGAACAGCGGCCGCATGCCGGGCACATCGACGTCGATGCGGTTCACCAGCTCCTGGAACATCTGGATGTGGTTGCACTCTTCGGTCATCTCGTGCAAGCAGTACCGGAACTCGGGCGAGCCGTTCGGCAACTTCATGATGTATTGCATCATTCCGCGAATCAGCACGCTCTCGAAGGCGGCACCGACCTTGATCGCGTTGGCTGTACGCCACTTGCCGATCTCGATCCGCCGGTCGAGCGGTTGGTCGCGATACCACTGCGTCGCGCCGAGCGGGTCGATCTGCGGCGAGAGAACCCACCGCACATCGTTCGGGTCAAGGGCGAGCTCCGGCGAATCCCAGTCGATATCGAGGTAGGGATCGAAATGACGGTCGACAGACCCCTGTGACAGGGTTGCCAGCGCCTCTCGGTACTCCTCGGTGATGGGTCCGCTACGGCTCGATTCGGTCAGCGTCATCGGTGCCTCCTCGGTTCATGTCCGGCGCGGACAGCCTTGTTAGCGCCGTCACACCGTTACCCAAGAATAACTGAGACCCTCAGTCCCACACAACCCTGGCTCGATAACGTTTTCCGCGTCCTATTCGACGAGCAGAACCACCATCTGGCGGGCGAGATCGACATCGCCGGGGCCGCCCAGCCAGATCAGTGGCCGCCGTTGATCGAGATGGTCCAGCGCTTCGGGCAGGGACACGTACACGCGGTCCGCACGGAGGACACACACCTGAGGTATGGCCTCGGAGACGGCGGGCCCACCATCGACATCGAGTGCCAGCGAGCCGGTAGAGGCGTCGCCTGCCACCGCGTCGCGCACCACCGCGTCACCGGGCTCGACCGAGTCCGAGCCGCTGTGGACGACCTGATGCCCCGGCGCACCAGCCCAGTGGTCCAACCACGCCGGGCCCGGCTCGACCGCGGCGAGGACCGTCTGCACACTCATGCCGTAGAGCACGTCGGCGACGGCGGCGGGCAGGCCCGCGATATCGACGGTGCGCACCAGTGAGCCGTGCTCGCGCAACCGTTCGACGAACCGCGCGAGTACTTCCGCCCGCTCGGTCGGATCCACCACCGCGTGCCTGCCGGTGGATCGACGCATGGGGACCCGGCGCTCGTCCTCGGGTAGGTCGAGCAGCCCGTCACGGACTCGGCGCAAGATCTCCTCGCGAGAATTCACTCGGGCACTCTCCTTCGTTGGCGACACCGTCGTCGCCGTTCACGCATTCCTCTCCCCACATACCGCGGGAACTCTTCAGATCGCTACCGTACCGACCGGTCCACATTGTCCGGGCACGGCACGACGAAGCCGAGCAGATGCAGTAGCTGGTCGATATTCAGGTCGAAGATCTCCGCGCGATCAGCGAAGGTGTCGCGGCCGTACATGTCGAAGACGTCGAAGTTCACGGCACCGAACAGCGTGGTCCAGGTGGTGAGGGCGGACACGATCATCCGGTCGGGGACGAGCAGACCGAACTGCTCGCGGATCGTCGCGAAATCGGCTGCCGTTCGCGGGCTGATCGTCGGCTCGGTAGTAGCGACGCTGAGCTGACCCCGGCGGTAGGCGCTGTCGACGATGCCGAGCAGGATCGCGATCACCCGCACGCCCGGCGCCTCAGTGTCGGCGGCGGGGGCGTCGTAGCCGGGGACGGGCGTGCCGAAAAGCAGGCCGTACCAGGCGGGCTCGGCCAGCGCCCATCCCCGCACGGTGTGCGCGGTGACCCGGAAACGGGTCGCGGGGTCGTCGGGCGCGTCCATCAGTGCCGCCTCGACGGCGTCGCCCAGTGCGTTGTAGCCGTCGACCACCAGCATGGTCAGCAGTTCGTCACGGCTGCGTACGTACCGGTACACCGCCGAGGACACGACACCCAGATCGCGCGCGACAGCGCGCAGCGACAATGCCGCGGCACCGTGGGTGGCCAGGTGCTCGCGGCCGATACGTTTGATGTCGGCGATCGTCTGCGCGCGGGCCAGTGCGCGCGGGCCCGGCCGGTCGGAACTCATCGTCCGATCATCGCGCACTCGCGGCGCGGGCCGGAGCACGGCGCCCGGCCGCGTCGTCGGCGGCCGCGGCGCGTTCGATCTCGGCGGCGAACGTGGCACCGCCGACCTCCCATGCCATCGCGAGCAATCGGTCGCGGAAACGGCTCAGGTCCACCCCGACCCCCTCACCGCCGTAACCCGTGCCCGCGGCGTCGCGGACCGTGTGCACCACCTCGTCGGCGAGCGCGGCGATCCGCGACTGGATCATCGTTCGCAGCGCCCCGCTGAGGGTGACGTCGATGCCGACGTCGTAGAGGACCAGCGCGGCCTTGAACATCGACCGGTCCGCAAGGAACCAGCGTTCGTCGCGGCGCGCGAGATATCCCGCCGCGACGAGTTCCGCGAGGACATCGGCGCCGCGGTCGCCCAGCATCGTCGCGAGTTCGGCGTCATCGATGAAGGACGAGCGTTCGGCGGCCTGGCTCGCGCGCGGATCGAACAGCGCGCGCCAGTCACCGGCCTGCGGTTCGGCGTCGAATACCTCGCGGATGGCGTCCAGGCGCAACCCCCGCGCCTGCATGGCGACGATGTCGCGCAGGCGGTCCAAGTGCTCGTCGGAGTAGACGACTTCCTTGCCCGCGCGGCCGGGTTTCGGCAGCACGCCGAGCGAGTGGTAGTAGCGGATGGTGCGCGACGCCACGCCGCTGACATCGGCGAGTTCCGCTCGGGTATATCGGGCCACCCGACCAGCATAGGTCGGACCGGAACCTACGTTGACAGCTCTGGCTGTCGCCATTAGCGTTACCCGCGTCACTGTCGACACCGATCGAGGAGCTCCCCCATGCCCGAGCGCACCACCGATTTCGACGTTCTGATCGTCGGCTCCGGCTTCGGCGGCAGCGTCACCGCGCTGCGGCTGGTGGAGAAGGGCTACAAGGTCGGTGTCATCGAAGCGGGCCGCCGCTTCGCCGACGACGAACTGCCCAAAACAAGCTGGGACCTGCGCAAATTCGTGTGGGCGCCCAAGCTCGGGTGCTACGGCATCCAGCGCATCCACCCGCTGCGCGACGTCCTGATCCTGGGCGGCGCCGGCGTCGGTGGTGGCTCGCTGAACTACGCCAACACCCTCTACGTGCCGCCGGAGCCGTTCTTCCAGGACCCGCAGTGGCGTGAGATCACCGACTGGCGCACCGAGTTGTCCCCGTATTACGAGCAAGCGAAAAAGATGCTCGGTGTCGTGACGAATCCCCACATGACCCCCGCCGACGAGATCTTCAAGTCCGTCGCCGAGGACATGGGTGTGGGCGACACGTTTGTGCAGACTCCCGTCGGCGTGTTCTTCGGTACGCCTGGTGAGACCGAAGCCGACCCCTACTTCGGTGGTGTCGGTCCCGAGCGCACCGGCTGTGTGGAATGTGGCGACTGCATGGTCGGCTGCAAGTTCGGTGCCAAGAACACCCTGGTGAAGAACTACCTCTACCTCGCCGAACAGGCAGGGGCGCAGGTCATTCCGATGACCACGGTGTCGGCGCTGCGACCGCTGCCCGACGGCACATGGGATGTGGCCACCGAGCGCACCGGCGCCTGGGTGCGCAAGGCGCCCAAGACCTTGACCGCCGAGCACGTCGTGCTCGCGGCGGGCACACTCGGCACGCAGAAGCTGCTGCACGCGATGCGCGATGACGGTGCGCTGCCGAATCTGTCGGACAAGCTCGGCCTGCTCACCCGCACGAACTCCGAGTCGATCGTCGGTGCCGCGACCAGAACGCTCGGCCCGGACCAGGACTTCACCAAGGGTGTCGCGATCACCTCCTCGATCCACCCCACCCCCGACACCCACGTCGAGCCGGTCCGCTACGGCAAGGGCTCCAACTCGATGGGCATGCTGCAAACTCTCATGGTGGACGGCGGCGGCCGGATACCACGATGGCTGCGGTTCCTCGGGCTGGTGCTGTCCAATCCGCTGACGTTCTTCCGCTTCATGAGCACGAAGAACTGGAGCGAGCGCACCATCATCTCCCTCGTCATGCAGCACCTGGACAACTCGATCACCACCTACACCAAGCGCGGGCTGTTCGGTGGCCGCAAGCTGACCTCCAAACAGGGCCACGGACAACCGAACCCGACCTGGATCCCGGCGGGCAACGATGTCACCCGGCGGGTCGCGGAGAAGATCGGCGGCGTCGCCGGCGGCACCTGGGGTGATGTGTTCAACGTGCCGATGACCGCGCACTTCCTCGGCGGCGCGGCGATCGGCGCCGACCGCGAACACGGCGTGATCGACGCCTACCACCGCGTGTACGGCTACCCGACGCTCAGCGTCGTCGACGGTGCCGCCGTGTCGGCCAACCTCGGTGTCAACCCGTCGCTCACCATCACCGCCCAAGCCGAGCGCGCGGCCGCCTACTGGCCCAACAACGGCGAGGTCGACACGCGCCCCGAACAGAGCGCCGGCTACACCAAGATCGCCCCGGTTCAGCCGAACCAGCCGGTCGTGCCCGCGAGCGCGCCCGCCGCCCTGATCCTGCCGATCATCGAGATCCGCAGCTCGGAGAAGACCGCGGGCTGATTCGACGAAACCCGGCCCCGGCCTTGCGGTTACCCACCGCAAGGCCGGGGCCGTTCCTGTTCCCGGCCACGTAGCATTGGTGCCGACGAGCGGCCAGCGGTCGTGGGCAATCCCTGGCTACGGCGGTGGTCACCGCCATCACGGTGCGCGCGCTGATCCGGAATCCGGTCTCCGCACCGACGTGGATCCACCGCGTTCTCGAGCTCGACGACATCTGCCATGACCCGCTCGCAGCCGACATCCGGTTCGACCGCTCCTGACAGTTCCGGCGAACGCTGTGCGACACCGTGTTTCGAATGGACGCCGCGGACGCGTTCAGAGTGCGTTGATTCGGGCCAGTGCTTCGAAAGCCAGGTCCCCTGCCTGCCACAACGCCGTGATCTCCGTGCGGATCGCCGGAGCGAGGACGGGGTCTTGCAAGGCGAGGCCGTTGGTGAAGATCACCGTGTTCGCGCCGAGGTCGGCGGCGATCAGCAACTGTTCGGTGGCGACTCCCGCGCCGAACAACTGGTCGAGTCCCTCGCCGACGAAGTAGAACCGCCACAGCGGTCCGAGGTCGGCACCGTAGGTGGCTTTGGTGCGGTCGATGATCACGTCACCGACCGAGGCGATTCCCGCCACGATCTTGAAGTAGTCCGGCGCGTTCTCGGGCTTGCTGCCGACTGCCGCCACCGAATAGGTCAGGTCGACGGTCAGGTGCGCGTTGTATCCGGCCATCGCCGTGCGAGCGCGCGACGCCCCACAGTCGCGGGCCAGCGCGAAGTAGTGCGCCCACTGGGGTTCCGCGATACCACCGGTGAATTCGGCGTGCAGATTGTCAAGGAACCGGCGCAGCAGTTCGAGGCTGATCGCGTGCGCGTACTCGCGGTTCGCGAATGCCGCCGGATCGCGCTGCATCGGCATCACCGCGGCGTATTCGACGCCGTCGAGCCCGATCGCGAACAGCCCGCGCAGGTCCCGATGCTCGACGAGGATCTCGGTGATCCGATGATGGCGGGCCACCGCGTCCTCGAGCCGGTCCAGACTGCCCGCACCGGAGATCGCCGACGTGTCCGACAACCGCGCGATCTCGGCGATGTCGGCCTGCGACAGCATCGACCCGCACGCGGTGTCCTGAACCGCGCCGGCGGCCGGGCCTACGGGCAAGGCCAGCGTCACGACCGCGACACAGGCTGCAATTCCACTCGATACGCGCACCGGCCGATTCCACCACCTCATCGAGTGATCCGCGCTTCGACGCGCGTGCCGACGCGCCCGATGGGCGTGTCGGCAGGACCTGTCGCGGGTTCGACAACCTGGCACGGTGACCGCGGCGGCGGCAGTCGTCACCATGGTCACCGGAACCGAGCCCGTTCACCCGCGTAGACCACGAGTGCCAAGGTGCCGACGCCATTAGACCAGGCGCAAGCTCTCGATCATCTCCTTCGCCTGATCGGCGGTGAGTTCGCCGGTGGTGCCGCGATCGACGAGGATGGTCAGTACGAGGGTGGTGCCGGCGGCGTTGCGGAATCCGAAGGTGTACACGGAGTAGGCGTTCGCCGTGCACCCCGGGATCTGCGGAGTCCACGCGCCCGAGGTCTCCACGAAGTGGCCGCTGACTCCGCTCTGGGTCTTCAGCGAAGTAGGCGTGCTGATCTTTCCGCCGGTCGGGTCCGAATACCCGCCTGCCGCGGAAATTTTCGCGACGCTCCCGGCCGCCGCGGCGGGGTCGGTTTCAGTGGACGAGGTGACTGCGGCCATGGCTCGGTAGACCGAGCCAGGGCAGTAGTCGGCGCCCTCGGTGGCCTGGCCCCGACCGTCCACCGAGCCGGCCGCGTTGGTGAACGACATCGGGTCGGAGTCGGAGTGGATGGTCCAGGCCGACGGCACGTCGTAGGCGACGCGATAGGCCGGGATCAGCACGCCTTTCGAGCCAGGAGCCAGAGGCGCCGTACTCGTGCCCGACAGTGGCCCCGCCTTGGTGGTGGTTGTCGAGCCCGCCGCCACCGAGGACGCGTCGGAGGAGCGGGCGGCGATCGCGACCGCGACCGCTACCCCGATCGCCAGCACCACGATTACGGCCACCACCGCGATGATCACGCCCGAGCCACCACGACGCGGCGTAGGCGAATACTGTTGTGGCGCAGGAGCGTAGCCGTAGGGCTGCTGCCCGTACCCCGGCTGCTGGGCGAACGGCTGCTGGCCCGGTCCGAACTGCTGCCCGTACGGTTGTTGGCCTGTCAGCGGCTGGGAGGCATACGGCTGCCCGCTACCGGGTTGCGGCCCATACGGATCTTGACCCATCCCGGATTGTTGCCCATAGGGTTGCTGCCCGGTCCACGGCTGCCCGACCACTGCCGGTGGCGCATACGGATGCTGGCCGCTGCCGGGTTGTCCCGTTCCGGGCTGCTGCCACTGCGGCTGCGGTCCGGTCCCGGGTTGCTGTCCGTACGACTGCTCGCCGGTACCGGGTTGCCCGAAAGACTGCCCGAACACCGTGGGTGGCGCGACCGGATGTTGTCCACTACCAAGCTGATTCACCCCCGGGTCAGCAGACGGTTGCGGGCCGTCTTGCGGTCGGGCGGCCGACTGCTCGGCCGGGTTGCTGGGCGACCGCAGGATGGTGGGATCGGCGGGAGGTTGTGCGGCGGGGTCAGGGGCGGGGCCCGACATTCCGGGCGCCTCCCACCACCGATCACTGTCATTTGCCACGTCGGGAGTCCTTCCTCGCCATCCGCCCACGACCGTCGAGCGGGTCGTATCCGGACAGAGCCACCCGCTCAGCGTAATGGCGAAACACCGTTTCCGAGTAGTCGAAACCGCGGCCGACACCGGTCCGGCGAGGTCGGCGCCGCGATCGTCACCGCATTGGACGCGATGTCGTTGCGTGCGTGGGCGAACCGCCTGACCTACGTCCCCGGAACGCCTGCGGCGATTCTGTCCGCGGTCGCGACCGTCGTCGTGCCGAGCTCGCTCAGTGCCTGCGCCGACAGCTGCGTATCGGGGCAGCTGACGACTGCGGCCACCACCGCACCGTTGCGATCACGGATCGGTGCGGCGAGGGTAACCACCGCGTTGTCGGGGCCGAGCTCGTCGGGCAGGTAGTCGATGGTGATCAATTCGGTGATGACCGAACCGAGCTGCGCGCGCAAGGCGGCGGTGATCGGTGAATCACGCAGGCCTGCCAGCACTTCCAGCATCGGCGTCGAGTCGTCGACCAGGCGTTCCACGGAGTAGCCCCGGGTGCGGATCTCGGCCAATACGCGGGCGAGGCGCTCACGGTGGGCCGGGTCGGCGGTGGCAAGCCACGCCTGCATGACGGGTTCCGTTGCCCAGGCGACGAATTCCCGACAGACGGGGGGTGCGAGCGGGAGCCGGCGACCGGGGCGGATCCAGCCCGCCGACGGATGACCGACGACTTCGGTGACCACGATGCTGCCCCCGGCGCGTTCGGCGAGGAATACCGGCACGTCGGCCTGTTCGGACAGCGCTCGCAAATGCGGAATCGCGGTGCGGCGCAGCGGAAATGCCGTTTCGGCGCGCCTGGCCACTGCCAGCAGCCGCAAGCCGATGCCGTAGCACCCGTCGTCGTCGCGCACCGTCCAGCCATCGGCGGTGAGCTGGGTGAGCACGGCGTGCGCGGTGGCGCGGGACAGCCCCGCTTCCCGCACGATGCGGGCCAGCGACAGACGTTCGGTGGGGTGCCGTGACAGCAGCTCCAGCACCTTCACCACGCGCTGCGTCGGCGGCGACGCGGCGCCGGGAATCTCGGCATCGCCCATCGAATCCGGGGTCACCTCTTGACCGGCGCCCTCGGCCCGGCTTATCGTCGGTGTCACAATACCGAACAATAGCGTCGAATATTCGACATCGCAAGCCGTCGGGGAAAGTTTCCGGCGAAATGCTCGAACGAAGTGGGTGAACAGTGCAGGCGGGGTACGAGTTATCGCATCTGGCGGCCTTGGAGGCCGAGTCGGTGCACATCTTCCGGGAGGTCGCGGCCACTCTCGCGCGACCGGCCCTGCTCTTCTCCGGCGGCAAGGATTCCGCCGTGTTGCTGCACCTGGCACGACGCGCGTTCTGGCCCGCGCCGTTGCCGTTTCCGCTGCTGCATGTGGACACCGGTCACAATTTCGACGAGGTGATCGAGTTCCGCGACCGCACCGCAGCGCACACCGGAGCGCGCCTCGAGATCGCCCGAGTCCAGGACGATATCGACGCGGGCCGCGCCGTAGAACGCCCCGGCGGCACCCGCAATCCGTTGCAGACCACCACCTTGCTGCGCGCGATCGGTGAACACCGATTCGATGCGGCGTTCGGCGGCGCGCGCCGGGACGAGGAGAAGGCCCGCGCCAAGGAGCGAGTGTTCAGCTTCCGCAACAGTTTCGGCGAATGGGACCCGCGCGCACAGCGGCCCGAGGTGTGGAACCTCTACAACGGCCGCCATCAGCCCGGCGAACACATCCGGGTGTTCCCGCTGTCGAACTGGACCGAGCTCGACATCTGGGAGTACATCGATCGCGAGGCCGTCGAGCTGCCGTCGCTGTACTACGCGCACCGGCGGCGAGTCATCGAGCGTGACGGAATGCTGCTGTCGGCAACACGATTCATCACCCCTGCTCCCGGCGAACGCACCTTCGAAGCCACCGTCCGTTTCCGCACGGTCGGCGACGCCACCTGCACCGGCTGCGTCGAGAGCACCGCCGACACAGCGGCGAAGGTGATCGCCGAGACCGCCGCCACCCGGCTCACCGAGCGCGGCGCCACCCGGGCCGACGACCGGATCTCCGAGACCGGCATGGAAGACCGCAAGCGAGAGGGCTATTTCTGATGCGCCGCAACCTATTGCGACTGGCGACCGCGGGCAGCGTCGACGACGGCAAGTCCACCCTCATCGGCCGGCTGCTCTACGACTCCAAGTCCCTGTTCGACGATCAGCTCGCCGCGATCGAACGAGTCAGCACCGAACGTGGCGGCGCCGCGGCGGATCTCGCGCTGGTCACCGATGGTCTGCGTGCCGAACGCGAGCAGGGCATCACCATCGACGTCGCCTACCGCTACGTGACCACGCCACGACGCAAATTCGTCATCGCCGATACCCCGGGGCACGTCCAGTACACCCGCAATATGGTGACCGGAGCGTCCACCGCGGACCTCGCGCTGATCCTGGTCGACGCGCGCACCGGCGTGTCCGAGCAGACCCGCAGGCACGCGTTCCTCGCGACGCTGCTCGGCGTGCCGCACCTGGTGGTGTGCGTGAACAAGATGGACCTGGTCGACTGGTCGCAGGAGCGTTTCGAGGAGATCCGCACCGAATTCGCCGCGTTCGCCGCCAAACTGACGGTGGGCGATCTGAGCTTCGTGCCCGTTTCGGCGCTGCTCGGCGACAACGTCGTCGACGGCTCCGAGCACATGGACTGGTATCCGGGGCCGCCGTTGCTGCGCCACCTCGAGGACGTGCACATCGCCTCGGACCGCAACCTCATCGATGCCCGGCTGCCGATCCAGTACGTCATCCGGGCCCAGGAGGGACTCGACCACCGCAGTTACGCGGGCACCATCGCGGGCGGGATCTTCAAGCCCGGCGACGAAGTGGTGGTTCTGCCCGCCGGTAAGTCGACCCATGTCCGGCAGATCTGGGGGCCGGGCGGCAGCAAGGTCGACGAGGCGTTCACCGGAATGGCTGTGTCGGTCACGCTCGACGACGACATCGACGTCGGGCGCGGCGATCTGCTCGCCCGGCCGGGCAACCGTCCGCATATCGGCACCGAGTTGGATGCGATGGTGTGTTGGTTCTCGGAGAGTGCTGCGTTGCGCGAGGGTGCCCAGTACTTGGTGCGCACCGCCGCGCAGACCTCGTCCGCGCAGGTCACGGCCATCGACTACCGCCTCGACGTGAACACCCTGCACCGGATCGAGGACGTCACCACACTGTCGCTCAACGACATCGCGCGCATCCGGTTGCGCAGCCGTCAGCCGCTGCTGTCGGATCCGTATCGGGAGAATCGGCGCACGGGCAGCTTCATCCTGATCGATCCGGTGACCGATCAAACGGTCGCGGCGGGAATGGTGACCGGCCGGGAATCCGGGACAGATTCCGTGACCGGTGACAGTGAACACGCGGCCCCTGTGGTCTGGCATCGGTCTGCGGTGAGTCGCGCCGAACGCGGGCATGCGGGCGCGACGGTCTGGTTGACCGGCCTGTCCGGGTCGGGGAAGTCCACGCTGGCCGTCGAACTGGAGCGGCAGTTGGTCGCGGCCGGACGTCCCGCCTACCTGCTCGACGGCGACAACCTGCGGCACGGTCTCAACGCGGGCCTCGGCTTCTCCCCCGCCGACCGGGACGAGAATGTGCGCCGGGTCGCCGAAGTCGCCGCGCTGTTCGCCGATTCGGGTGCGGTGGCGATCGTGTCGGTGATCAGCCCGTTCGCCGCGCAGCGCACCGACGCCCGAACCGCCCATACCGACCGTGAGCTGCCGTTCCACGAAGTCTTCGTCGACACCCCGCTCTCGGTCTGCGAGCGCCGAGACCCCAAGGGCCTCTATGCGAAGGCCCGCGCGGGCGAGCTGCCCGGCTTCACCGGGATCGACTCCCCCTATGAACGGCCCGAGCACGCCGACCTCGTCATCACTCCCGATCTCGGCTCACCCGCCGAGATCGCCGCCCATATCCTCCGAGAGCTAGGAATCGCAGACCGTTGACCCATTCCAGTACCGCCACCGAATCCGGTAGCAGCGCGCCACCGGAACCGCTCACCGCGCCGTTCCTCGCCGCGGTGGCCCAGGCCGAAGAACTCATCGCCGGAGCGGAATTCGTCCGCAGCGATCAGGACCTCGCCGAGGGTTACGACTATCTCGCCGCCAGTGTCGCCGCGTGCCTGCGGCTTTCTGGCGCGCATGGCACCTCGCATCCCTACTTCGTATCCTCGACGGGTCCGTACGCCAAAATGGGGCTGGACAACCCCGACACCCTCTACTACCACGCCAATATCGAGCCGACCGCCGAGTATGTGGTGAGCGGGGTGCGCGGCAGCACCGTCGACCTGAGTTTCCAGGTACTCAAAGGTGACTACACCGCGACCGATGTGCCCGGCGGAGCCGACGCGTTCGATGACCGGCGCATTCCGATCGCCGCCGACGGCAGCTTCTCCCTTCGCTTCGGTCCCGCCAAACCAGACGCGGGCCCGGACTACTTCCCGCTCGGGGAAGGCGCGTCCATGCTGGCCGTGCGTGAGGTCTACAGCGACTGGTCCGAGCGCAAGGGCTCGATCCGGATCGAGCGGGTCGACACCATCGGCACCGCACCCGTCGAACCGGATCTCGCGCGGATTCGCAAACGGTACGGCGCGGCGGCGAAAATGCTGCTCACCCGGGTGCACACCTGGTTCAACTTCCCGAAGTGGTTCTATCTCGATCTGCCGGTGAACACCCTCACCGCACCCCGGCTCACCCCCGGTGGGCTGAGCACCCAGTACTCCTCGGTCGGGCATTTCGATCTCGCCGACGATCAGGCACTGGTGATCACCGTCCCGAAATCCGATGCGCCGTACCAGGGTTTCCAGCTGGGCAGCCTCTGGTACATCTCGCTGGACTACGTCAACCACCAGACCAGCCTCAATCATGCTCAGGCCCAGGTGGATTCGGATGGTCTGATCCGGATGGTGGTGAGCAAGCAGGATCCGGGCATCGCGAACTGGATCGAAACGACCGGCCGGACCCGCGGCATCCTGCAGTTCCGGTGGCAGCGCACCGATCGGCCGATGACCGAGGCAGACGGGCCGACCGTCTCCGTGGTGCCGATCGAAGAGGTCGCGCAACACCTTCCGTACTTCGAGAACAACCGGATCGACGCCGCGGGATGGCGTGACCGGATCAGCGCCCGGCAGCGGGCATTCGCCGAAAGGATGCTCGGATGAGCGGGGCACTGTTGGACGGGAAAGTCGTCGTCGTCTCCGGGGTCGGCCCCGGGCTCGGGCGGTCGATCTGTCTGGAAGCGGCCACGGCGGGCGCGACGGTCGTGCTCGCGGCGCGCACCGAATCCCGATTGCACGAGGTAGCCGCCGAGATCGAGGCCGCAGGCGGTGCCACGCTCAGCGTGCCCACCGATATCACCGACGAGGCAGCGGTACAGAATCTCGTGACGCGCACGGTCGAAACTTTCGGCCGGGTCGACGCACTCGTGAACAATGCGTTCTCGGTGCCGTCGATGAAGCCACTCGACCGCACCGATTTCGACCACATCCGGTCGAGCCTCGATATGACGGTGCTCGGCGGCCTGCGGATGACGCAGGCGTTCGCGCCCGCTCTCGCCGAGGCCAAAGGTGCTGTGGTGATGATCAATTCGATGGTCGTGCGCCATTCCGAGCCCCGGTACGGCAGTTACAAACTCACCAAGGCCGCGCTGCTGGCCATGTCGCAGACCTTGGCCACCGAACTCGGTGGCAAGGGTGTGCGGGTCAACAGCGTGCTGCCCGGCTATATCTGGACCGATCAGCTGAAGTGGTATTTCGGTCAGGTCGCCGAGAAGTACGGCATCACCGTGGAGCAGGTCTACGAGCAGACCGCGTCGAAATCCGATCTGAAGCGGCTGCCAGAGCCCGACGAGATCGCCCGTGCCGTGGTGTTTCTCGCCTCCGACTGGTCGTCGGCGATCACCGGCCAGACCCTCGACGTCAACTGCGGCGAATACCACAACTAGGAGCTTGTAGAAGATGACTGTGCGCACCGATGTCGGCACCGTGGCCGACCTGCACGCCTCGGCCACCAAACTCACCGGTCTCACCGATTTCGGGACCGACGACTACACCGAGGCGATGCAGGTTCTGCTCGACTCGTATCGCGACGAGGCCGGGCTCACCGAGCTCGGCTCCAAGATGTCGCGGTTCTTCCTGCGCGGTGCACTGGTTGCCCGTGCGCTGAGTGAAGCCGCGTGGGCGGCCAATCCCGGCTACGTCGAAACACCGGTCACCCAGCCGATTTTCGTCACCGGGCTGCCCCGGACCGGTACCACCGCACTGCACCGGCTGCTGGCCGCCGATCCGGCCAACCAGGGGCTGGAGATGTGGCTGACCGATTTCCCGCAGCCGCGACCACCGCGCGAGAGCTGGGCCGGCAATCCCGCCTACGCGCAGATCGACGCGGGTCTGCGACAGCATCAGGTCCAGAACCCCGAATTCATGGGCCTGCACTACATGAGCGCCTCCGACGTGGAGGAATGCTGGCAGTTGCTGCGCCAATCGGGCATGTCGCACTCCTACGGATGCCTCGCCTATATCCCGGGCTACACGCAATGGCTAGCCGGTCAAGACTGGACGCCCGCCTACGCACGGCACCGCCGCAACCTGCAGCTGATCGGCATGAACGACACCCGCCGCTGGGTCCTCAAGAACCCCAGCCACCTGTTCTGCCTCGATGCCCTACTGGCGACCTACCCCGACGCCATCGTCATCCAAACCCACCGCGACCCCGCCACCATCATCCCGTCGGTCTGCAGCCTCAACGAACACGCCACCCGCGGCTGGTCAACCACCTTCACCGGCGAAACCATCGGCCGCACCCAACTCGACCTGTGGTCGCGCGGCCTCCACGAATTCACCGCCGCCCGCGCCCGACACCCCGAAGCCACCTTCATCGACATCGACTTCGAAGATCTCCGCACTGACCCCCTTGGCGTCGTCGACAGTGTGTACGCCCGTACCGGTGCCACCCTCACACCTGAAGCTCGAACCGCCATCACCGCCCTCGACAACGAAAGCCGCACCGGCGCACGCAAACCCACCCACCACTATTCCCTCGCCGACTACGGCCTCACCGAGAACATGGTCGCCGAAAGCTTCGGCAGCTGATCTCGAACGGTCAGGCTACCGACGCTCGCGGGCATCCCCGACCGGATGCCCGCGAGCGATGCGATGTCGTGCTTGTCAGCGAGGCCGACATCGACCGCGGCCGCCACCTCGTGCGGCGTCATTCGTCGACGTCGACCCCGTACCGCCTGGCCAGTTCGGCGAGATCGGTCTCCTAGCCCTGGCCAACCGCGCGCAGCCGCCAATCTTCACCGCGCAGAGACAGCTCCGCGAGCAGCAGGGTGCGCTCCACGGTTGCGGCATCGAGCGTGGAACGTATCGCGGTGCTCGATTCCGTGCCTGCGGCGAAGTCCAGCTCGATGGCGCCGACGTCGCCGAAGGTGAGACCGGCACCGTCGAGCGAAGCGGCGAGGACGACGCGAGTGCAGTGCTCGGGCAGGTCATCGAGGATCAGGGTGATCGACTGCTCGTTCGGCCCATCCTCGGAAAGCTTGGCGCCCTGCGATTCTGGCTGGTTGTAGAACAGGAAGTCGTCGGAGTCGTCGACTCGCTCATCGCTGCCGAGCAGGAACGCGACGAGATCCACGGTCGGCGCACTGAGCTGGCTCCACGTTGCCCGCAGAGTCCACGTATTGCCGCCCCCGGCGATCGGCACGTCGATCACCTGACCTCGCGACAACACCGTCGGCTCCGCGGGCCGGATTTCAGCACGACCAGGCGCGGTCGATGCCGCATGGGCATTGTTGGTGACCAGCACACTGGTCCGGTTGCTCACCATGCTCGTGACGTCGAGCCCCGCAGCCTCGGCACGGGCACAGAGCGCCGCCGAAGGATCACTCGTCGCCCATCGCGATGTGGTAGAGGGTGGCGAGGGCGTCGTCGATGGGGTGTGGCTTCGGCTTTCCGTCGGGGCCGATCTCGTTCCACCGCACGAGGTTTGTCGCGACCGACATCTGGCGGGTGCCGTCGGCGCTGGTCAGAGATAGTGCTTGGGCACCGAAGACACTGCCGTCGTGGCCCCAGAATGTTTCGCCGCCGGGAGTCCGCACCCGGTGCAGGCCGAGACCGTATTCGATCCGCGTACCGTCCAGTGCGATGACGGGCACCGTACGCTGCATCTGCGCCAACGACTCGCGGCTGACGATGTGCCCACCGAACAGCATGCGGTAGAAGCGATTCAGGTCCGCCATGGTCGAGACGAGTCCGGCGCCGGGCAGCGCCCACGACATGTTGTAGACGCTGTAGTCGCGCGGCGGATCGATCATTCCGAACAGCCGCTCGTACATTCGCGGGTGCGCAACCGTCAGGGTCGGCCCGTCCGGAAACGCGGTGTGCTCGAGCCCGGCACGTCCGATCACCTGCTCGGCGACATAGGTCTCGAATGCAGTTCCGGTCACCTGCTCCAGCAGTTCGCCCAGCAGGAAGTAGTTGGTGTTGGAGTACACGCCGGGGGTCGCTCCGGGCGCCAGGGTGGCGGGCGGCGCGCTGACGCCCATTCCGATCAACTCGACCGGGTCGAACTGGGTGAACTGATGCTTGTCCAAGCTCTCCGACGACAGCTGCGTCCCGCCGAAAAAGGCTGCGAGGGAAGGAAATGAGTACGGCAGGTGCTCGGCCAGTCCGCTGGTGTGGTTGAGCAGCATCCGAACCGTGATCTGCGCGCCACGCTCACCAGGGACCAAGTGCGGCAGGTAGTCACCGATCGGTGTGTCGAGCCCGATCCGCCCCTGCTCTACCTGCTGCATGATCGCGGCCGCGATGAACGTCTTGGTGATGCTGCCTACTCGGTGGACCATGTCGGGGCCGATGGGTTCGCCGGAGGTGACATCGGCGACCCCCGCCGTGCCACTCCACACCCGGTCGCCGTCACGTACCTCCATGTACACACCGGTCATTCCCGCGTCGCGGACCGCATCCAGCGCGGATTGCAGCGCAGCCGGATCGAGTCCGGAACCTGTGTGCGCAGTGTCTGTTTCGCCGGCCGACAGCCGCATCGCGCATGCGCTGACGGTCAGGACGGCGACGCCTACCAGCATTGCCAGTGGGATCTTCACGATTTCTGTCCTCTCGTGGTCGGCCGCTGTAGTTCGAAGCGGCGCACCGTTACCGTGGCAGGTGTGACCGATGGGGCGCTTTCGGAATCGTGCGGTCCGGCACGGTCGCCGGTGATCTGGATCCGGCCGGGTCATGCCGGGTATCTCGGGCCCGAACTCGGCGTCGACCTGCACTCCGGCTCGGTCCCGGTACTCACCGTCGGACTCGACGGGCCGTTCATTCTCGAGACCGCCACCCACGGTGAGATACGCACCCGCAGCGCGTATGCGTCGGCCACGATCTGACCCGATCGGCGACGGATGCGGGTTTCGCCACACCCTCGCACTTCAGCGAAACCTTCCACCGCATGTTCGGAATGCCCGCGATCGCAACTCTGCGCACCGGGATCCGATTCGACCTCGGAACCGCTGAGGCGGGGCTCGCGTGACTCGTCTCAGGACCGAGCAGCCGCCGCCGGGTTCATGGCGTCACGGATGACACGCAGGCCCGTGATCAAGCCGTCGAGCTGCACGGGGGTCTGCCAGTCACCGTCGCGGTCACGGCGCTCACCAGGTCAATCCGCGGCCGAGACCGCTCGTGATGTGCAGTTTCAGCAACAGCAGGCACAGCACGAAGGTGATGAACCATGCGACCAACACGATTCGACGCAGTGTCGCGGTAGATCAGACGGGTTGCCTTGCTCGTCCCAGGCTTAGAGGGACACACCCCAGGTAGGACGCTGAGAGTTCGCCGGGCCAGACAGGGATCGTCCGGGCGCCTGATAGGCAAGGCGGCGCCGAGGTTCACTCGCCGCGGTCAATCGCCGGTCTGCGCCGAATCCATGGCCGCCAGTAAGGCCACGCCGCGGGGTGAGATCTGATAGCCGGTGCCCAAGCTGATGGTCAGGCCGAGGTTCTTCAACTTGCGCACGTTGAGTTTGAAGCGGTGCGGGTCGCGCCCGAGTTCCTCGGCCAAGTCGGGCGCCCGGGTCGCGGGGCGCCGCTGGATGATTCGGAGCGTGTCGTAGGTCCACGGGCCCTCGGCATCGGTCCGGTCCATGCGTGCGAGGCGGGCGGCCAACGCCGCGGCATCGTCGATCCGGTCGTCGGCGGCCAGCGCGTCACGCGGATCTTCGTCGGTGAGATAGCGGATCCGGAGCAGATAGATCGGGTCCTGCTCGGCACCCCTGAGATCGGCGACCACATCGGCGGGTGCGTCATATCCTGCGGCGCGCGCGTCCTCGATGCTGATCTGATCGGCGGTGACCGTCGACAGCTGGTCGACGGCGATGCGCCCCGCACCGGTGCGGTAGACCTTGCCCTCGGTGGCCTGCCGGTGACGCCACCGGCGAAAGAGCACCGTCACGGCCCCACTGCGGATCCCGGCCCAGCGCTGCTTCTCGATCAGCATGCGAGGGCCTGCTGCCGCGCAGCCCGGTCGGGGTGGATCGTGGTCGGTTCGTCCTCGATCATTCCGTCAGGCTATCGTGCGCGGCGCCGATGGAGTCACCCCCGCGGATGCCGTTGGTATGCCATTCGCCGTCCGGGTAGGTGATGTAGAGCGGGCCGAGATTGCACGGGTTGAGGCAGCCGGTCGGGGTGATCAGGGCGCCCGGGTGGTCGCGGCGCAGAGTCCGGTGCAGCTCGCCCGCGCCGTACACGGTGCAGCGGGGGCCTCGACAGACCAGGATGTGCGAGGTGTGGTCGGGGATTTCGGACCAGGCCGGGCTACGGAAGCCCCGCGGGCTCGCCGTCACCGGTGTGCCGTCCTCGGACATCCTGGAACGCACCACATCGGCGAATCCGGCGGCGGTGTCGACGCCGTCGGTGATGCGCACGTCGAGTTCGCTCCCGCGCGTTTCCTTCCAGTTCGCTACCGCGCGCGCGATCCAGGTCTCGAGGTACCGGTCGCGTGGCACCGCGAGCGGGATCAGCGTGACCGGCGATTCGTCGCGGGCGGCGGTATCCAGTGCGGTGTGGATGGTCGGCTCCTCCTGGTCGAGTAGCGCGTAGCCGACTCCGCAGGCCTCGGCCAGAGCCTCGACGGACGGGAGATCGACGCCCGACGGAGTCGGCCGGGCGATGAGGACATACCGGCGCGTCATGCGGTACGCACCGTTCGCGGGGCCGGAATCACCAGCGGTGTGCCCGTCATCGGATCCTCGATCACCGTGCAGTCGATGCCGAAGACTTCCGACACCAGCTCGGGACGCACGATCTCGGCGGGTGAACCTTGCGCGACCACGCGGCCGTCCTGCACGGCGACGAGATGGTCGGCGTAGCGGGCGGCGAGGTTCAGGTCGTGCAGGACGACAATAATGGTGCGCGGCAACAGGTTTCGCAGAACGTCGAGCACGTCGAGTTGGTGCGCCAGGTCGAGAAAGGTCGTCGGTTCGTCGAGCAGCATCACCTCGGGGTCCTGCGCCAACGCGAGCGCGATCCACACCCGTTGTTTCTGACCGCCGGAGAGTTGATCCACCGATCGGTCGATCAACTCGAGAGTGTCGGTGGCCACCAACGCTTTTCGCACGGCCTCACCGTCGCGCGCCGACCATTGACGGAACCAGCGTTGGTGGGGATGGCGGCCGCGGCCGACGAGTTCACCCACGGTGATGCTGTCGGGGGCGACCGGTTGTTGCGGCAACATGCCGAGCCGACGGGCGACCGTGCGCGCGGGCTGCGGTGCGATATCGGCACCGTCGAGCAGGACCGCGCCCGCCGTAGGCGCGATCAGCCGGGCCAGGCCACGCAGCAGGGTCGATTTGCCGCAGCCGTTGCGGCCGACGATGACGGTGATCGCACCCGTCGGGAAGTCGACGGTGGCGTCGGTGACGATCGCGGTGTCGCCGTAGCCGAGGGTGAGTCCCTCGGTAGTCAGGTGTGCGGTCATCCAGCGTGTCCGATCCGGGTTGCGCGGGCGAGGAGGTAGACGAGAACGGGAGCGCCGAGGATGGCGGTCACCACCCCGACAGGGAGTTCCGCCGGGAACAGCCGCCGGGCGGCCAGGTCGGCGGCGACCACCAGCAACGCCCCGGTGGCAGCCGCGGGCGCGAGCCCGGCACCGCGTTCGGCCAGCAGCCGTCGCGCGATCTGCGGCGCCACCAAGGCGACGAAACTGATCGGCCCGGCCGCGGCCGTCGCGAGGGTCGCGGCGGCGGCCGCGACGACGATGAGTGTGATGCGATGCGGGCCGCGCCGCCCAGCCAGCGAATTCGCCAGCTCGTCACCCATTTCCAGCAGCGGCAACGAGCGAGCGAGAACGAGCAGCGGCGGCACGACCACCACCAGCGCCGTCGCGGCGAACCCGACGTGGCTCCCATCGCGGTTGGCCAAGCTGCCGGTGAGCCACATGGCGGCCGTATGCGCCTGGTAGTTGTCGGCGATGGTCAGAATGAACGCGATGGCCGAGGACAGCATCGCCGTGACGCCGATGCCGACGAGCACGAGTCGATAGCCATCGAGCCCGTCCTTGGTGGCCACGGCCACGATCAGCACCATGGCCACTCCGGCACCGATCACCGCCCCGCCGACCAGCCCCAGCCCGGCACCACCGAGCAACACGCTCACCACCAACGCGCCCAGTGAGGCGCCCGCGTTGATCCCGATGATCTCGGGGCTCACCAGTGGATTGGTCGCGATCCGTTGCAGGATCGCCCCCGATATCGCGAAGGCCGCGCCGACACACAGCCCGGTGAGCACACGCGGCAACCGGTCGGCCACCACCACGTCGTACTCGATGAGCGTGCCACCGCCACCGAGGACCCGGATCACGTCAGCGACTGTGAGCGGGTAGTAGCCGATCGTGAGTGACCACGCCGCCACCGTCAACGCGGCCGCGGTGATCAGCACGGTCAGGACCGCGGACCGTTTCCCGACGCGAAAGACGATGCGCCGGTCGGGTGTTCGCAGCAACAGCGTGCCGCTGGGCAGCATGCTGCGCTCGGTGAGCGTCACAGTGTGGCCACCTTTCGATTGCGCACGAGAGAGAGGAAGAACGGCGAGCCCGCGAAGGCGGTGATGATGCCGACCTGGATTTCCTGTGGCCGCACCAGCATCCGTCCGAGAATGTCGGCCACCAACAGCAGCGTCGGACCCAGCAGCGCACACCAGAGCAGAATCCACCGGTAGTCGTGTCCGGCGAAGAATCGGGCGATGTGCGGGATCACCAAGCCGATGAAGGCGACCGGCCCGGCGATGGCGACTGCTGAGGCTGCGAGCAGCACCACGCTCAGCGCACCGGTCGCCCGCGTCGCGACCAGTCGGGTGCCGAGCGTGCGCGCCAGGTCGTCACCGATAGCGACGGCGTTCAACGGCCGGGCCACCACTACCGCCAGCACCAACCCGACAGCGATGAACGGTGCTGTCTGCCATACGGATTCGATGTCGGCGCGAGCCAACGAGCCGACCACCCAGAATCGGAAGTTGTCGAACAGCGTCCGGTCGAGCAGGGTGATCGCCGTGGTGATCGACCCACACAGCGCGGTGCAGGCGGCGCCCGCGAGCGCGAGTTTCACCGGGGTCGCGCCACCGAACCCCAACGATCCCAGCGTGTAGACGAACGCGGCGGCGATCGCGGCGCCGAGGAAGCCGAACCAGATGAAGCCGCCCGTCGCCGTGAGGCCGAACGTACCCATCGCGATCACGATCGCCAGCGACGCACCCGCGTTGATGCCGAGCAGGCCCGGCCCGGCCAGTGGGTTGCGGGTGAGCCCCTGCATCACCGCGCCTGCCAGCGCCAACGCGACACCCGAGAGCAGGCCCGCGACAGTTCTCGGCAGCCTGATGTAGCGCACGACCCGGTCGGTGTCGGTCCCCTGGAAATCAGTGAACGCGACCACGGCCTGGTCGAGGGTGAGCGGGTGTGAACCGATCAGGATGGACGCGACGCAGGCAGCCGCCAGCGCGGCGCCGGCCAGGATCAGACCGGTGCCGCGAGCGGTGCGCGTCACCGCCGGAACAGCTCGGGATGGATCAATGCGGCGACCAGTTCGGTCGCGTGCGCGATCCGCACACCTGCCGCCCGGTCGGCGAACAGGAACGGGTGCACGGTCGCGTTCCGCACGGCCGCCAGATTCGCGAATGCCGGGTTTCCGACGATCTTGTCGACCTGGGGCTGAGCGTCGGCGCGCGTGTAGGTCGCCTTGCAGCACAGGCTGGTCAGGATGATGTCGGGGTCACGGGCGATGAGCTCTTCCGCGCCGACGGGCACGTTGCGCTTCACGGTGAGATCGGCGAAGGCGTTCACTCCACCTGCGGCCTCGATGATCTGGGTGATGAAGTCGATGCCGCCTGCCACGGTATAGGAGCCGTCGTCTTTGGGCGTGACGACCGCGACCCGCGGTTTCCCGGCGTTGCCGACCTTCGCGCGGACCGCGTCGATGCGCGAACTCAGCTGCGTGACAACCACTTCGGCGCGCTCGGAGGTGCCCCACAGGGCACCGAGGTCGCGCAGGTCGGCGTACACGTTGTCGAAGCGCACGGTGTCGGGGTCGATCGCTTCATCGGCGAGTCCGTCGGCGCTCGGGCACAGTGGACTCAGCACCCAGGTGCGCACACCCAATTCATGCAGGCTTGCCCTGGTACCGACGCTGTTCTGCGCTGAAGAGGCGAACACCCCGTTGAAACCCGACATCACGAAGTCGGGTCGCTGGGCGAGCAGTTCGTCGCGACTCGGCAGCTTCTCGACGTAGGGTGCGCGCGCCTGCGCGTCGGCATACTCCGGAAGCACGGCAGAGTCCAGAAATGCCGTACCCACCAGCCGATCGGTGACACCGAGCGCGTGCGCGATCTCGATCGACGGCTGATACGCCGCGTAGATCCGGCGCGGTGGGCCATCGACGGCGACGTCGATCCCACAGTTCACCCGGGCGACAACAGCTGCACCGCCCGCGTCGGAGAGGGGTTGCACACCGCAACCGGTGACAACGATCGCGCAGGCGAGCAACGCGCCGGAACGTAGGCGCGCGAAAACAGAGCGGGTCAAGAGACGGCCTTCCAGGTCCTCGTGGAATGGGGTACTGCGTAGCCGTGGCCGGTCTCCTGGCTGACGGGATAGTGCGCGGTGAATCCACCTTCCCAGGGCAGGTGCCCCAGTGGCTCCGGACGACAGACGTTGTCCGGATCGATTCACAACTCCCGATCACAGTGGCGAGGGCCGCACCGGTTCTACACCGGTTTCCCGAACACCACGGCTGGTGCACTGTAACAACGTCGGCTCCATCGAGGGTCGGCGCCGGGGTCTGTGCACGGACGCCGGATCCGATACACAGCCGACTCCCAGCCGCGTCCCACCGTGCTCGACACTTGCGCCGCGAAGATTCAGCTATCGGCCGAGCACTTCGGCCGGCCGATGATCTCGGCAGTGAGATCGAAGATCAGGAGGAACGCGCATGAGAATGACAACGACACTGGCCAAGGCCGCGGTGGCGGGCACTCTCGCTCTCGGAGTGGTCGGCGCTACTGCGGGCATGGCGAGCGCGGATCCGGGCGGCCACGATCAGCAGCGGCCCGAGCAGGGCCAGGATCATCGGCCCCAGCAACAGCCGGAGCATCACAAGAACGACGGACCGCAGCACGGCTTCTGGTTCTTCGGCACCTGGGTTCCCCTACCCTGACCTACCTCTCACCGCGGGCCCGATACACACCGGGCCCGCGGTGTACCGAGCTCATCGATCGGAGCAACACACGCGCCTGGGGCGACGATTCCGGCGAGTTGCGGTGCGGGACTTCGCTATCCACAGCGGCGGCGCCAATCCATCCCGACGCCGACAACGAATGGTTTGCAGGCGGGTCGGCACCGTATCACCACCGATACCATTCACTCCCCTGAAGCCGACCCGCCTGCTTTCACCGGCGCCGAGTAGCGCTTCGCAAGCGCGAGCTGGTCGAACAATGCCGCCCACCGGACCCGGGGCGAATCTCAGCGCTGGCTGTCACCGGTCCCCCTGCGACATCGATCCGTCGCATCGAGCGCTCAGGACCGCTCGGACACGGCGGTGGCCGCCGGGTTCGTGGCGTCACGGATCACGCGCAGGCCGGTGATCAAGCCGTCGAGTTGCGTGGGGGTCAGCTGACCGGTGAGCCATTGTTCGAGGGCGTCGAGGTAGTCGGGAAGAACCTGCTCGAGGCGGCGGATGCCCGCATCGGTCAGGGCCGCGTAGGCGCTGCGGCGGTCGGTCGGGTCGAGTTGGCGTTCGACCAGTCCCGCGGTGGCCAGCCGGTCGACCAGACGGGTGACGCCGCTGGTCGAGAGCTCGGTTTGGGTGGCGAGATCCGACATCCGTAGGCGGCGCCCCGGGGAGCGACTCAGTCTCAGTAGGGCATTGAGGTCGAGGCCGGAGAGACCGTGCGCCTTCCAGGTCGGCTCCAGCTTGGCGATCAGGCCGTTGTGTGCCTCGAAGAGCAGGCCGGAGATGGTGAAGCGGGGGTCGTCGAACAGCTCGTGCACGGACATAAGGCCAGCTTAGCCGATATTTGCCATGCGGATAGTTGACACGAGGAATACCTACGAGTAAACCTATGCGTAGGCATTATTCCGCACGGCAAATATTGGAGAGATCATGCAGAACACCAGGTGGATCGCGGGCTTCCGGACCGGCGTCATCGACCCGAACGAGCAGATCAAGCTCGCCGAGTCACGGGAGTTCGGTGACGAGACTGTGCGCCACGTCGTGCACATGACAGGTGGCGGCGACGCGGTACGCGTGCGCTTGACCAACCGCTACGGTCACGCACCGCTGCGGATCGGGGCCGCACGCATCGCCCAACGCAAGACCGGATCGGCGATCATCGAGGATCGAGAGATCACCTTCGACGGCGCGGTGGGGGTCACCATCGACGCGGGCGCCGAACTCGTGAGCGATCCGATCGACCTGCCGGTCGCGGCGGGCGAAGACCTGCTGCTCAGCCTGTATGTCGCGACTTCGACCGGCCTGGCCACCTACTCCCACCAACCCGGCGAGATCGCCTACATCGTCTCCGGCGACCACACCCGCGACGTGGAACTCAGTGGTGCGCAAGAGGTTCCGTTCCGATTCTTCGTCACCGGAATCGACGTGCTGGTCACCGATCAGACGCCGGTCGCCGTCGCGTTCGGCGACTCCTGGTTCGAGGGCGTCGGTACCACGCTGAGCGCCAATCGCCGCTCGGTCGACGTGCTCAACGCCCGCCTCACCACGGGCTGGGTGGTGAACAACGGCATCGCCGGCAATCGCCTCACCGCCGAGGAAATCGGCGAATCCGGTCTGCGCCGTTTCGATTCCGACGCGTTGCAGGTCCCCGGTGTCACCGACATTTTGATCAACTTCGGCATCAACGACCTCATCCTCGGCGCGATGGGCGGACAGCCCTCGGCAACGACCGAAGAATTGATCGCCGGTTTCCGCGACCTGGCCGACCGCGCCCACGCCGCCGGACTGCGTATCCACGCGGCCACCATCGGCCCGTACGCCGGTTGCGTCTTCCCCGGTATGCCGCTGCTGGAAACTCAGCCGACCCGCCACGCGGTCAACGAATGGCTGCGCACCACTGACGTTTTCGACTCGATCTTCGACGTCGATCGGGCCGTGGCCGACGCCCAGCGCCCCGACTACATCCGCCCCGAGTTCGACAGCGGCGACGGCATGCACCTCAACGACGCGGGCGCCGCCGCCATGGCAGCCACCGTCGACCTCACCGCCCTGTTCCACTGAGACATCGATCGAGATCGCCACGCTTCCACCGTGTCTACGTCGGTACGAGCGTGGCGATCGACCGATCCGGGTACGCCCTGGCGCTATCCCGCCGGGGGAAGTACGCAGCCACCGTCGAGGATGCCGAGGTCGTAGAACAATCGGTAGCACGCGGGATCGTCGGGCAGCTTCCAGTGCAAACCCTCGAGGCCGAAGACGACCACCAGGTTCGCCGCGATCACCAGACCGCAGAACCACAGCGCCAGCTTGCCGATCAGCGCGAGTGCCGGCGGGATGACCGTGGCCGCGGTCGGATACGAAAAGGTCGTCACGACACCGATGGTGGCGATCGCGGCGATATACAGAACCAACGCCCAGACGTACAGATGCAGGCCGAGGACGGCGCCGCCGTAACCCGGATCGCCCGGCAGAATATGCAACATCGTCTGCCGCCATGCGGTGAAACCACCACCGACGCACCCGATTATCGCCAGACCCCAGCCAACCGCGTAGTCGCGCGCCACGATGACGCCGTTCATACCCTTGCGCACGATGAACGCACCGCCCAGTGCGGCCAGCACCATGAACATCCGCTGGAGCATGCACAGCGGGCACGGGTACTCCCAGTCGATGAACTGCACGGCGAACCCGCCGCAGATCACCGCGGACCAGCCGACCACGAAGATCACAGCCAGCAGATATTGCAGCGAGCCGAGCGGACCGGACTTCTCCTCGGTCACTGTCACCGTCTCGGTCACGGCGCTCACCAGGTCAATCCGAGGCCGAGACCGCTCGTGATGTGCAGCTTCAGCAACAGCAGGCACAGCACGAAGGTGATGAACCATGCGGCCAGCACGGCTCGGCGAACGCTGTCGCGGTAGATCAACACCAGGGTGATCAGCAGACCACCGAAGATCAGCGTGTCCATAGTTACGCACGCTACGCATATCGGGCTAGTCCGAGGGTGCGCTGCATCGGTAACACGCCGACCAGGCTGTTCGACTATGGACGGACGGCCGGTGACACGCTCAGCGTTCCTGATGCTTCGTTCGGGCGAATTGGGCGTACCAAGCGAGTAGAGAGGGGTCGTCGACGGCACTGGGGTCCACGACAGTTGCGGGATCGGCGCCCTGGAGGAGCTTCTTGATGGGGACTTCCAGTTTTTTGCCCGTGCGGGTTCGGGGGATGCCGGGTGCGGTGATGATGTCGTCGGGGACGTGGCGCGGAGAGGTTCTGGTGCGGATGGTTGTTCGGATTCGGGTGGCCAGGTCGTCGGTGAGAGTGATGCCCTCGGCCGGAACGATGAACAGGGGCATCCAGTAGCCACCGTCTGGTTGCTCCACGCCGATGACCAGGGCGTCGGCGATTTCCGGGAGTTGTTCGACCGCTTGGTAGATGTCGGCGCTGCCCATCCGGATGCCGTGGCGGTTGAGGGTGGAATCGGAGCGGCCGTGCACGACGATGCTGCCGTGTTCGGTCCGGGTGATCCAGTCGCCGTGGCGCCACACGCCGGGGTAGGTATCGAAATAGGCTGCGCGGTAGCGGGTTCCGTCGGGGTCGTGCCAGAATCCGACGGGCATGGAGGGCATCGGCGCGGTGATGACGAGTTCGCCGACTTCGCCGTGGACCGGGTTGCCCTGTTCGTCCCAGGCTTCGAGGGCAACGCCCAGGTAGGGGGCGGAGAGTTCACCGGGACGGACCGGGACAGTTCGGGCGCCGCCCGCGAAGGCCGAGACCACATCGGTGCCGCCGCTGATCGAAGCGACCGGGATGTGCGCACCGATATTGTCACGCAACCAGATCGACGACGATGGGGGTAGCGCTGATCCGGTGACGCCGATCAGGCGCAGGGCCGCCAGGTCGTGCTCCTGGCCCGGTACAACCCCCGCCTTGGCGCAGGCGAGCACGTAGCCGGGGCTGGTCCCGAGAACGGTCGCACGGAGCCGAGCGGCGATGTGCCACAGGGTATCCGGGGCAGGATGACTCGGGCTACCCGCGTAGCAGACGATGGTCGCGCCGACCAGCAGGCCGGCGACCTGGAAGTTCCACATCATCCAGCTCGGGCTGGTGTACCAGAGGAACGTGTCGTCGGGGCCGATATCGGACTGCAGCGCCATCGCTTTCAAGTGTTCGAGGAGCACGCCACCGTGACCGTGGACGATGCCCTTGGGCAGACCGGTCGTGCCCGACGAGTACAGCACCCACAGCGGGTGATCGAAACCGACCCGCGTCGTCGAGATCGTGGAACGATCGCCACCAGCGGTCACATCCGCCCAGTTCAGCGTGCCGGACAGGTTCACGTCCGACACCACAACGGTCGCTACCAGCGTAGGCAAACCGGCGCGCAGTTCGGCGATCTCGTCGGATCGACTGTGCGCTGTGCCTCCGTAGCGGTAACCGGCGGAAGCCACCAGGACCACCGGCTCGAGCTGCCCGAGCCGGTCCAGCGCCGCCCTGGCCGAGTAGTCCTGCCCGCACGCACTCCACACTGCCCCGAGACTCGCGGTCGCCAGGAAGGCGATCACTGCCTCGGGGATGTTCGGCAGGTAACCGGCGACGCGATCTCCAGCGCGAACGCCGAGACCGCGCAAGGTCTGCGCGAACGCCGCCACCTGGTTCAGCATGTCGTCCCACGACAGCTCGCTGATCGACCCGTTCTCATCCACCGACACGATCGCGCGACGATCAGGACGGGCCTGCCGGATCACCTGGTCGACATAGTTCAGCCGAACCTCGGGAAACCATCGCGCACCCGGCATCTCCGTGGATGCCAGCACCGCACCGGGACGGTCGCCGAGCTCGAAGTAGTCCCATACCGAACCCCAGAACCCGTCAAGATCGTCGACCGACCACTGCCACAACGCGTGGTAGTCAGGCACCGCGACAGTGTGCCGGGCGGCCACGAACCGCGCGAAGTCGGTGATTCGAGCACTGGCGATATCGTGATCGTCGGGCACCCACTGCGGTGCCGCTACCACTGCGGTCATCGGGCGCTCCACCCTCCGTCCATGACGTAGGAGGAGCCGGTGACCATGCCCGCGGCGTCGGAGGCGAGCCAGCCGACCAGCGCCGCGACCTCTTCCGGCTCGATCAACCGCTTGATCGCGCTCTCGGTGAGCAGCACCTTCTCCAGCACCTCCTGCTCCGGGATCCCATGCGCGGCCGACTGCTCGGCGATCTGCTTGTCCACCAAGGGTGTTCGCACATATCCGGGGCTCACACAGTTGCTGGTGACCCCGTGCGGACCACCTTCGAGCGCCGTCACCTTCGACAGTCCCTCGAGCCCATGCTTGGCCGTCACATAGGCGACCTTGAAATGGGAGGCGCGAATCCCGTGCACCGAGGAGATATTCACGATCCGCCCGAAACCCCGCGCGTACATGGAGGGAAGGGCGGCGCGGATCAGCAGGAACGGCGCCTCGACCATCAGCGTCTGCATGGTGCGGAACCGTTCCGGCGCGAAATCCTCGATGGGGCTCACGCTCTGCACGCCCGCGTTGTTGACGAGGATGTCGGTCTCGAGCCGCAACTCGGCCAGCGCGTCGACATCGAGCAGATCGACACTCCAGGCGTTCCCGCTGATCTCGTGTGCCACCGCTTTCGCGCCGACGCCATCGATATCGGCGACGGTGACCTCGGCGCCCCGCGCGGCCAACACGCGCGCACACGCGGCGCCGATGCCGCTCGCACCGCCGGTGACCAATGCCTTACGTCCCGCGAGATCGGTCATGCGGCAACACCTTTCTCGGCGGAGGCGTCGGCGAGGTCGACAGATTCCAGGTCGATGCCGCGAGTCTCCTTCGCACACACCACCGCGATCACCGTGACGGCCGCCGCGAACGCCAGGTACCAGGCGATCGGCACCGATGATCCGAACTCGTCGAGCAGCTTGACCGCGATGATCGGCGCCAGCGAGCCCGCCACGATCGAGGTGACCTGATAGCCGAGCGACACACCGGAGTAGCGCATCCGGGTCGGGAACATCTCGGCCATGATCGCCGGCTGACCGGCGTACATGAACCCGTGGAA
Organism: Nocardia sp. NPDC059195; assembly: GCF_042754695.1. Taxonomy (NCBI): domain Bacteria; kingdom Bacillati; phylum Actinomycetota; class Actinomycetes; order Mycobacteriales; family Nocardiaceae; genus Nocardia; species Nocardia sp. NPDC059195. The sequence continues at coordinate 392,029 of NZ_JBHZBG010000001.1, forward strand.
CACCAGCCCGATGATGATGGCGGACAGGATGATCACGCTGTTGCCGCTGTCCATCATCGGAAAGGCGAAGAAGCCCCAGGTGGCCGCGGCGACGGCACCGGCCAGGTAGACCGGGCGGCGGCCGACACGGTCACCGAGCCTGCCCGCCAGCGGGATCACCACGATGTGCACGGCGTGGGCGATGAGCAGCCACCACAGGATGGTCGTGGTGTCGGCATGCACGTGGACCTTGAGATAGGTGATCGAGAATGTGACGACCAGGTAGTACATGATGTTCTCGCCGAACCGCAGACCCATCGCGGTGAACACCCCACGCGGGTACTTGCGCAGCACCTCGAACGGGCTGAACGAGGCTGCCTTGGCGTGATCCATCGTCTGCTGCGCGGCCACGAAGATCGGGGCGTCGGTGACCTTGGTGCGTACGTAGTAGCCGACGAGCACGACCACCGCGGACAGCCAGAACGCCACGCGCCAGCCCCAGCTCAGGAACGCCTCGTCCGACAGGGTCGAGGTCAGCACCAGCAGCACGATCGTGGCGAGCAGGTTGCCCGCGGGCACACCGGCTTGCGGCCAGCTCGACCAGAAACCGCGACTGCGGCTCGGGCTGTGTTCGGCGACCAGCAGCACCGCGCCACCCCATTCGCCGCCGATCGCGAAGCCCTGGATGAAGCGCAGGATCACCAGCATCGCCGGTGCCCAGTAACCGATTTGGGCGAAGGTCGGCAGACAGCCCATCAGGAAGGTAGCCGCCCCGACGAGCACCAGACTCACCTGCAAGAGCTGCTTGCGGCCATAGCGGTCGCCGAAGTAGCCGAAGACGATGCCGCCGAGCGGGCGGGCCGCGAAGCCGACGGCGTAGGTGACGAAGGCGGCCAGGATCGCGTCGAGGTCGCTGGTGTCCTTGGAGAAGAACACCTTGCTGAAGACCAGGGTCGCGGCGGTGCCGTAGAGGAAGAATTCGTACCATTCGACGACGGTGCCCGCCATCGAGGCGGCCACTACCCGCCGCAGTCCGGTGGGGGCCTCGTCCGGGTCGTCGCCGGTCGGTCGTATCGCGTTCCGCACGCTCATCGCACTACTCCTTCACTGTTCCAGGTCACATCACGAGCGAACTGTGATGCGGCCCACAAGCCGTGAGGAGAGTATTCGTGCAGATCCATCTCGGTGACAATGGCCAGTTTCGCAGCAGCAATCTGCGAAACTGCACACGTGAGTCATTCCCCTTCCACCTCGGGACGCAGGCCGAGTGCTGATGATTTGCTGGTGCTGCTGGCCGTCGGCCGGTCCGGGCGCTACGTCACCGCCGCCGAGGAACTCGGTATCAACCACACGACGATCTCGCGGCGGATCGCGGCACTCGAACACGCCATGGGTGGGCGGGTATTGACCCGGGTCACCGGCGGCTGGGAGCTCACCGACCTGGGCCGCGAGGCCTTGACCGCGGCCGAAGCCGTCGAGGCGGCCGTCCGGTCGCTCGGCTCGACCGCGGGTGAACGCACGCTGGAGGGCGTGGTGCGGATTTCGGCCACCGACGGTTTCAGCGCCTACCTGGCGCCGCCGTCCGCCGCGCGCGTGCAGCGCAGACATCCGGGCGTCGCCGTCGACATCATCGCCACAACCCGACGAGCATCCACCCAGCGAACCGGCCTCGATATCGAAGTGGTGGTCGGCAAACCTCAGGTCCACCGCGCCGAGGCGATCGAACTCGGCGACTACTGCCTGCGCCTCTACGCCTCTCGCGACTACCTCGCCGAACACGGCGCCCCGACCACCATCGCCGATCTCGCCCGCTACCCCCTGGTCTATTTCATCGAATCCATCCTCCAGGTAGACGACCTCGACCTAGCCCTCGCCTTCGCTCCCGCGATGCCCCGATCCGTCTCCTCCACCAATGTCTTCGTCCATGTGGAAGCCACCCGAGCCGCCGCGGGCATCGGCCTACTCCCCTGTTTCATGGCCGACCGCCACCCCGACCTGATCCGGGTCCTGCCCGACCAGGTCCGCGTCCAACTCACCTATTGGCTCGTCATCCGTTCGGAAACCCTCCGGCGTCCCGAAGTCGCCGCGGTCGTCGAAGCGCTGCGCGCTACCGTCCACGAACGCCGCGAGGTGCTACTCGGCGACCACACCGAACCGATCGGCTGATACGACCCCGCATTTATCATGAAGCGGCGCGAGGTCCGACCGCGCGCAGAAAGAACCGTCGCGGCGCGGTATCGAACTGGCAGGTTCACTACGATTTCCCTTTCCGGAACCTCGCAACGGGCCGGGTCGCCGCGGGCCGCGCTGACTACCACCGGCCGACCGGGTCGATGCCGGAAGATGGAGGCATGGACAACGGTGGGCAGAATCGCTCGGCGAAGCTGGTGATGGTGCGCCACGGCGAGTCGCACGGCAATGTCGGGCAGCGGCTCGAAACACGGGTTCCCGGACCACATCTCACCGATCACGGTGCGGCGCAGGCCGCGCGATTCGGTGCCGCGGTGACCGGGTCGCCGCGACTGTTCTGCTCGGCCGCTTCGCGGGCCCGCCAGACCGCCGAGCAGATCGAGTCGGTCGTCGGCGGTCCGGTCACCGTGCTGGCGGGTGTGCACGAGGTGCAGGCCGGTGACTTCGAGGGGCTCGAATCCGATGCCGCGCACCGGGCATTCCATCAGACCTATCAACGGTGGCATCACGGGGAGCTCGACGTCGCGGTTCCCGGCGGTGAAGCGGGCAAGGACGTGCTCGATCGTTTCCTGCCGGTGCTCGAAGACCTGCGCGTGCGGTACCTGACGCCGGACGCCAGGACCGATGTGGTGCTGGTCAGTCACGGTATGGCGATGCGCCTGGCGGCCGGGGCGATCGGTGGTGTGCCCACCGCGTTCGCCGCGGGCACTCGCCTCGACTTCACCCAGACGATCGAACTGACGCCACGCTACGGTCCAGCAGCGCAGTTCCTCGGCTGGGCATGTACGCGGTGGGGACACCACGTCCCGCCGTTCGGTGACATCGTGACCTAGCTCAGGACCCCAACAGGTTCAGCGCCCGGAAGTCGGCGAGGTACTTGCCGATCAACGCGCGATCGAGATGTGGGATGGGCAGCTCGACGGCGCGCAGCGCGTCCTGAAATCGCTTGGCGGGCAGCACACCCCGAGGTTCACCGGGTTGCCGATATGCACCCAGCAACGGCAGCAGTGACCGGCGGCGTTGTGGTTCGGGCAGGCGGGTCAGCGCCGCTTCGAACCGGGTGAGCCACTCCGGATAGCTGTCGATCCGCCGCACGGGCAGGCCCTCCTCGATCAGCCAGTCCACCAGCCGGTCGAGCGAGACGCCGTCGTCGTGGGGGTTGGTGACGTGGAAGATCCGGTGGTCCGGTCGCGGATCACCGCCGAGCGCGGTGATCGCTGTCGCGGTGAAGTCGACAGGAAGCCCGTCGTAGTGGTCGCGCGCGGGTCCGCCGTGCGTGAACGACGACGGCGCGACCCCGGTGGCACCCAGGCTCAACAGCAGTCGCGTGAAGGTATCCGCGACATTGAGCTGGCCGGTGTAGTGGCGGTGCGCCAGGGCCATATTCGAGCGGAACACCGTGACCGGGAGCCCACAGCGGTCATGGGCCGCGCGCAACAGCACCTCCCCCGCCCATTTTCCCGCCTCGTAGCCGTTGGCGTAGCTGTCGTCGATACGGCGACCGGGCGCGGCGACCCGGATGTCGGCGTCCTCGTCGAGTACCGAGGCCTCGGCGACCGCGATCGTCGACAGGAAGTCGACCGGCTTGAGGCGGGTGGTCAGGGCCAGTCGGATGATCTCGGCGGTTCCCACTACGTTCGCGCCGAACAGATGCCGGTACGGGAGAACATGATTCACGTGTGCGGCGGCATGCACGACGTGATCGACCCTGCCCGCGAGCTCTTCCCAGGTCGAATGATCCACGCCGAGACCGGGTTCGGCGACATCGCCGGTGACGATCTCGAGGTGTCGCGCCGCCAGCGCCCGGAATTCCTCACGCAGTGCGGCGTCGGTGTCGAAGACCTCGTCGAGCCGCTGTCGTGCCGCCGCCGGGTCCGCACCGCGCACCAGACAGATCACCGTGCCGCCGATATCGCCCAGCCGACGCAGCCATTCCAGGCACAGGAAGCGCCCGATATAGCCTGTCGCGCCGGTCAACAGGACCGTGCGGGCGACCTCGGCGGCCGGGGTGAGAGCACCGGCCCGCGCCACCGTCGCTGGATCGAGGAACGCTTCCAGCGTCAGATCCTCGGCCTGCACCTCGACACTGTCTCCCCCGTGAACGATGGCGAAGCTGGGCCGCGGTGCCGAATACCGTTGGCGCCGAATATATTCGGCGATACCGGCGAATTCCGCCCCTGGCCCGATGAGCAACCCGGCAGGCAACTCCACATCGAGCAGCTCACTCAGCAGGCTCGAATACGACACGACCGCCAGCGAATCACCGCCCAGATCGGTGAAGCTCGCACCGGCTGGCACATCCTTCTCGGCACTGCCGAGGACCGCCCGTGCGGCCCGCACAACAACATCGAGCACCGGAAGCTCGGGCGCTCGCGCACGCAGTTCGCGCAGCTCGGCCGCCTGTTCGCCGGCATGGTCTCGATAGATCCGTTCCAACCGCGCCTCGTAGCGCGCCCGCACCTTCGGGCGCAGGAGCTTGCCCAAGCCCGACAGCAGACCGTTGTCGGCGGTGAAGGGTTGCGGTTCGACCAGGAAGTCACGCGGGATCTCGTGGGCCGCGAGGCCCGTCGCCGACGCCGCGGCGCGCAGGGAAGCCGCGAGCGCCGAGTCGACGGATCCGGCGGCCAATGCTTCCGCGGTCGGCACGATCACCGCGAGCAGGTAGGCGCGTTCACTGGAGCCGTAGACGAAGATCTGCCGGATCAGCGGGCTCGTCCCGTAGACGGCTTCGAGCCGGGCCACTGTCACGAACTCGCCGTTGGACAGCTTGAGCACGTTGTTGCGCCGGTCCAGGTACACGAGGTGGTCGGGTGCGATCTCGGTCATGACATCGCCGGTGCGGTAGTAACCCTCGGCATCGAAGATCGCCGCGGACAGCTCCGGCTGACGGTAGTAGCCGGGGATCGCGGTGGACGTGCGCACCAGCAGTTCGCCGCGCGGATGCGGCTGATCGGTGGTGAAGTAGCCGAGCTCTGGCACGTCGAGGAGTTTGTAGCCGGTCACCGGCGGACGCTGGATGCGGTGGTCGAGCAGGATGTCGAGGGCTTCGGTGGCGCCGTACCCGTCGTGCAGTTCGAAGCCGAGTAGCGCCTGGGCGAACTGTTTCGCCTCGGTGGCCAACGGCGCGCTGCCGAAAATGGCGTACACGGCGCGCCCGCCGAGAACCTCGTGGCGCATGGCGTCGAGGGCCGCCTCCCGCGCGGCATCCAGGGCCGCGCCCGCTGCACGGCGACGGTCCACGTCGTCGCGGAACTGGTGCAGCAGAAGCTCACACACTCTCGGCGCGAAGGCGATCTCGGTGGGTCGCACCAGCGCGAGGTCGTCGAGCAGCGTCGACCGGTCGGGGCGGCCGGTGAAGTAGGTGGTGCCGCCACGGCCGAGCGTGCCGTAGAGCGAAAGCCGCGCCGCCACATGGCTCATCGGCATGTAGGCGAGGGTCAGGGCGGGCACGAGGCTGGCGTTGAGCCACATCCTGGCGACAAGCCGCTGCGGGTAGATCGCACCCTTGGGGGTTCCGGTGCTGCCCGAGGTGTAGATGAGCAGGCTCATCGAGTCACCGTCGCCGGCGAACAACGGGGCGGGCGGCTCAGCGCGCCCCGCGGTGATGATCGCGTCGAGGGTGCTCACGGCGACGGTGGGCAGTCGGCGCCGGGCATCGTCGAGGATACGGGCGTGCTCGTCGTCGCCGGGGTTCACATCGAAGACGATCAGTGCTCGCGGAATATGCTCCGCGGGAACACTTTCCACCATGCGGGCGAGAAACTCCACGCCGACTGCGAGGATGCGCGGCACCGTCTCGGCCAGAATCGCGGCCAGTTCGTTCGCGGATACGTTGGCCTGCAATGGAACCGCCACCACACCCAGATGCACGCACGCAAGGTCGAGCGTGGCGTAGTCACCGCCGGTGACCCCGACGATCGCGACGAGATCACCGGGGCGCAGCCCGAAGCCGCCACCATGCCAGGAGGCCGCGACAGCGCCGACACGATCCCACAGCTCCCGATAGCTGATGGTGTCGAACCGTGGCAGCAATCGTGTTGTCCGGCCGCCGGTTTCGCTGTCGACGGCGAGTTCGGTGACCCGCCGCCCGAAGGCAGGCCGCTCGGCGTAGCCGGTCATCACCATGTCGACGAGATGTGCCAGCGGCAGTGCGGGTTCTCGAACCGCCGCCGAGAGGTCCGCGTCGCGCAGCGCGGCCCTGGCCTGCGCGTCGCCCTCGCACAGGATCTCGATTCGACGTTGCAGCGGAATACCCGCACTGCCCATGGTCTCAGCCCCTCCCCACGAACGGCATCGTCGTGGGGAAGACGCCGAGAAATTGAATATTCGTATCCAGCGGCATCGAGGCCATCAGCACCAGCGCCTCGGTGAAGCGCTCGACCGGGATGGTCTGTTCGACCGACAACGTGCCGTCGGCCTGCCGCGCCGCCGGTTGCCCACTGCCGTCGGGCGGTGTCACATTGCCGACATCGATCTGCCCGCAAGCGATTCCGTGTGCCCGTCCGTCCAGTGACAGCGCCCTGGTCAAGCCGAGTAGCGCGTGTTTGGCGGTGGTGTAGGCGATGGCATTGGGTCTTGGCGCGTGCGCGGACGGCGCGCCCATATTGATGATCCGGCCGCCGCCGGGCGATTGGACACGCATGAGGCGAAAGGCCTGCTGCGCGCACAGGAACGCGCCGGTGACGAGGGTGTCGAGTGCTCGGTTCCAGTCCTCGACGCGGATGTCCTCGATGGGACAGCGTGGGACCGCCGCTCCGGCATTGTTGAACAGCAGATCCAGTCGGCCGAAATGCCGCTCTACCCCGGCGAACAGGTCGGCGACCGCGGCGGGATCGGTGATGTCGGTGGGCGCCACCAGCACTCGGTTCGCGGGGACGTTCGCGATGTCGGCGGTTTCCTTCAGCAGCGCCTCGCGGCGGCCCGTCAGGGCCACCGACCAGCCCTGTTCCAGTAGCGCGAGGGCAGCCGCCCTGCCCAGCCCGCTGCCCGCGCCGGTGACCAGAGCGATGCGATCGTCGGCGGTCATCGGGTCTCCTTGTCCACCCAGAGCCGCAGGATGCGGCGCGCTTTCGGTCCCGGCTGGTCGAGGTAGGGCGATCGGCCGTGCAGTGCCCGGCTGTTGCGGATGATCAGCAGATCGCCCGCGGCCATCATCAGGTCGAAGCCGACGCCGGGTCGATGTAGGACCTCGTCGAGCACATCGAGCGCGGCGAGCCGAGGTGCGTCGGCGGGGTCGTCCGGATTCAGTGATGCCCGCACGGTTCGGGTCTGGTAGTAGCAGCCGATGGTGCCGTCGGGCTGGGTGAACAGAATGGGCGACACCACGACCTGCGGCCCGGCGCGGCCGGTGCGGTCGTAGGTCCAGTCACCACGCAGCAGCGAAAGGGTCTCGCGGTCTTCGGATTCCAGGAGGTCGTTGACCCGCCGGGCGCCGGCGAGCCGGGTGAATCCCTGTCCGGCCGCAGCCGGTTGCAGACACACCAGAACCAGCAGATCACAGGTGTCGCAATGGAATCCGAGCGCGGTGGCGCCGTCACCATCGCGATCCCGCAGGACCTGGCGGAGGTCGCCCGCGCCGTTCTGCGGGACGACCACGCCGATCCCGTCGAGCACGAACAGCAACGTGCGCACGATGTCGTCTTCCGGCGCGGCGGGGTCGACGAAATCGGCGATGTGGGCGAACCCCACTCGTTCGATGGCCGCATCGACGAAGGCGTGCACGGTCGCGCGCACCTTGCCCGCGTCGTCGTCGGTCGCCGCGAGGGTGTGCTGGTCGTCTTCGGGCAGGCGCAGTGACCACGCGGCGGGGTCGCGGGCGAGTCGGGCTGCGTCCCAGCTGATCTCAACCGAGTTGGACATGGTTGGCCCCGTTCCTCTCTGCGGCGGCACCGGTCGCGAGGCCGACTGCCTTCGACCACAGCGCGACCGCGGTGTCGATCTGGTCGGCCGACACCACCAGCGCCGGAATCATGCGGACGACATTTCCGTAGGGTCCGCAGGTCAGCAGCAACAGTCCGAGTGCGGCCGCGGCCTGCTGCGCACGCTTGGCGGTGTCCGGGTCCGGTGTGCCCTCGGGCGTGCAGAATTCGATGCCGACCATCAGACCGAGCCCGCGCACATCCGCGATACCGGGGACGGCCAGCGCGTCGGCGCGCATCGCGGCCAGCAGCCGTTCGCCCTGGACCGCGGCGTTCTCGACCAGCTTCTCGTCACGGATCACCGCCAACGTCGCCAACGCCGCCGCGCAGGCAACGGGATTGCCGCCGTAGGTTCCGCCCTGTGAGGAAGGCCAGGCCCGGCGCATCAGCTCGGTGGACGCGGCGATGGCCGACAGCGGGAACCCGCTCGCCAAACCCTTGGCGGTGACCAGGATGTCGGCGCGCACCTCCGGTTCGTGCTGGTGCGCCCAGAATTTCCCGGTCCGGCCGAACCCGGTCTGCACCTCGTCGAGGATCAGCAGCATCCCGTGACGATCAGCCCGTTCACGCAGTCCCGCAAGGAATCCCGGCGGTGCGGGCACATAACCGCCCTCACCGAGCACGGGCTCGACGAGCAACGCGGCGGTCTCGGCGGGAGCGGTCACAGTGGCCAGCAGATGATCGAGACCACGCAGCGCGTAGTCGACGGCCGCTTCCTCGCTCAGGCCGAGGCGGAAGGCCGCCGGAAACGGCGCCACCGCGACACCGGGCATCAGCGGACCGATACCCGCCCGGTACCGGGTCGAGGCGGTGGTCAGCGCCGCCGCCCCCATCGTGCGGCCGTGGAAAGACCCGTCGAAGACCACGATGTTGGGTCTGCCGGTGGCGTGCCTGGCCAGCCGCACCGCGGCCTCGATCGCCTCGCTACCGGAGTTGCTGTAGAACAGCGAGTCCAGGCCGGGTGGCAGCACCGACCCGAGCTGATCGGTCAGTTCGAGCAAAGGCTCGTGCAGGACTGTCGTGTACTGGCCGTGGATCAGGCGAGCGACCTGCTGCTGAGCGGCCGCCACGACGCGTGGATGGCAGTGACCGGTGCTGGTCACCCCGACACCGGCGGTGAAATCGAGGTACCGCTCGCCTGCGGCGTCGAACAAGTACATTCCCTCGCCGCGGCAGGCGGTGACTGGGGTGGCCTGGGAAAGCACCGGTGAAAGCTTGGACATACGACCTCCTATCGATGTGGATGTGGGTCAGGCGGTGCGATCGGCGGTCGCGACGGCAGGGAAGTACCCGGCCCCGGTCCCCCACGCGAGCGCGGTCGACCACCACCGCGGGGTCGGTGCGTCGAAGTGGATACCGAGCCGGTTCAGCGCGGCGACCGTCCAGGAACTGTCGATGCCGACATTGCGGTCCGCGTCGTGGTGCGACCACGCCATCGCCTGCCGGACCGCCGCCGAATGCGACCGTTCGACTCGGGTGAGCGCGGCCGTGAACGTGGCATCGTCGGTGAGGACGACCGGATAGCCGGCCGCGGCACTCCAGGCGACGAGCTCGTCGTGGGCCACCAGGTGCGGGGTTTCGATGTGATAGACGCCGGGCGCGCAGGCGGGCCGGCCTGCCAGTACCGCGATCGACTCGGCGACCGTGTCGACATGGGAGAACCCGAAACTCACCGCGGGCCGACACGGTGCGGCACCGGCGAGCAGATACCCGCGGATCAGCTGGTAGACGCGGTTGTCGCCGATATTGCGCTGGAATTCCCCGGTTCGGCTATGGGCCGCGATGTGGCCGCTGCGATGGATGTAGCACTGCCGCCCCCGGGCCGCCCACTGCCGCACAGCCAGCTCGGCCCCGAACTTCGCACGCTCGTACGGAGTCCGGAAATACTGGCCGATCCGCAGGTCGGCTTCGCTGAAGCGACGCGCGGCGCCGTCGACACCACCGGCGACCCCGAGAGTCGACAGGTGATGGAACCGCGCATCCGGGGCGTGCGCGTCGATCCACGAGAGCAATCCGGACACCGCGGTGTGATTGGTTCGTTCGAGTTCGGCGGGTGCGGCGACCAGTCGGGTGTCGGCGGCGGCGTGGATGATCACCTGGGCCTGTCCTGCCGCGTGCGTCGCGTCGGCCGACATTCCGAGATCCGCACGGGTGATATCACCGGTGAGCACCCGGATTCCCCGCACGTGGCGCAGCCGCTGCCGCGCCTCGATGTCTCGCTCCCCCCGCACCAGGCACGTCACCTGTGCGTCGCGCGCGAGCAGTGCGGTGAGCAGGTGCCCGCCCAGGTAGCCGGTGGCACCGGTGACCAGTACCCGTGGCGCCTCGTCGACCACCCGCGCCCGCGCTCGCGGTGCTCGGGCGCCACTCAGCAGGACCTGGCCGGAGGTGGACAGCGCCGATGTCGTGTAAGCGGGCGCCACCGTGCCCGCGTGCTCGGCGACGGCACCGGCGAAGCGAGTCATGATCTGGCGCGCCCGGTCGTCGGAGTCCGGGGAACCCGGGTGCACGAGGTCGGTGACCAGGCGGCCCTCGACGATGCGGGCGGTGAGCTTCAGCCGATAGAGCAAGTCGCAGTGGGGATTGCGCGCGGTACCCGCCTGTTCCGGCGCGACCGACCAGTCCAGGGTCTGTTTGTCCGGCAGCTGGAACGTGCCGAGGAAATTGAACCCGATATCGGGGCGCTCCCCCGCGGCGTCCATCGGCTGCTCGGGCGTGTGCGCGAGGAGGTGCTCGATCTCCGCGGCGGAATGAGTGGGCCCCGAAGGTGAATGTCGTGCCAGGCGTAGCCATTTGGCTGCGGTGAACCAGCCGACGGTGTCGAGGTACTCGCCGCCGCCGTCACCGACATCACGGCCGTGGGTCTCCACCTCGACCGCGAGCGGCGACTGGTCCTCGCCGCGCTGCACAGCCGCGGTGAACGCCGACAGCAGCCGCGCCTCGAGGCGCTGCGCACCGCCGTACGCGCGAACAAGCGCCGCCGTCGCCGTCCGGTCCAGCGTCCACACCAGGCTCGCCGGGCGTGGCGCGGGCCCGAATACACGAGCGGGTCGGCGCGCGGGCGCGGCTGCTCGGTCGCCGCGACCGGCCGCCCAGCGGTAGTAATCGCCGGTGTCGGGCAGATCGAACTGCTTGCCGTGCAATGCCGTTCGATACGCGTAGGCGAAGTCGTCGAGCAGGATGTGCCAGGAGAACCCGTCGACGGCCAGATGGTGGACCACCACGGCGAGGCGGTCGTCGTGATCGCCGCCGCCGTCGAACAGGTGCACGCGGATGAGCCGACCCGCGGCCGGGTCCAAGCTCAGGTGCAGGTCTGTACAGGTGTCCTCGACGAACTCCGCGATCTCCGCGGCCGATCGCGGCAGCCGGGAGAACGACACTGCCTCCCCCTCGTCGATGTCACGGCAGACGCCCGGCCCGCTCGGCCCGATCTCGGTGCGCAGGACGGCATGTCGCCCGAGGAGATCGGCCACCGCACGCGACAGCACACCGGCGTCGACGGCGTTGCCGCAGTGCAGCACCACCGACTGATTCCACTGCCGGTGATCGGCGACCGGCTGCGCGAACATCCACCGCTGGGCAGGCCCGAGCCTGCGCATGGGCTGCTGTCGCGCGGAGTCCGGCGAGACACCGGATTCGATCGGTCGCGCGACCGCCGCCAGACGCCGCGGGGTCGGGTGCTGGTAGAAGTCGTCGAAGGTGACGCGCTGACCACGCCGGTACAGAAAGGCGATCGTGCGCATCGCCAGAATCGAGTCACCGCCGAGGTCGATGATGTCGGCTTCGGTATCCACCGACTGCACGCCCAGCGCACCGGCCCACAATCCGGCGATGCTGTGCGCGAGGCCGCCTGCCGGATCGTCAGCTAGACGAGCATCACCGGTGGCGCCGCCCGCTCGGGAGTCGAGCAGCTCGGTCACCATCGCGGTGACGCGGGGGCGATCGAGCTTCCCGGTGGACCCGAGCGGTAGTTCGGCCAGTACGAAGATCGGTTGCGGCACCGCATAATCCGGTAGCACCTCGTGCAGGTGCGCGCGTAGCGCCGCCAACGTGGCCGTGTCGGCGCCGGTGCGCGAGGTCAGCCGAACAGCCGCACGGAGCCGGTTGCCCACTGCGGTCGACTGGACGACCACGGCCGCCCGCTCGACGCCGGGCACCAACTCGGCGGTCCGTTCGACCTCGGCGGGATCGACCCGGAAACCACGAACCTTCACCTGACGGTCGACGCGGCGCAGGAACACCAGCGCTCCGTCCGGGCGCCGTCGGCAGATGTCGCCGGTGCGGTAGACCCGGTCCCCGCCCCGCGGAACGAACTTTCGCGCCGTCTCACCCGGCGAACCGAAATAGCCTGTGGCGACACCTTTTCCGCCGATGTACAGCTCGCCCTCGGCACCGTCGGGAACCGGGTCGCCCCGGTCGTCGAGCAGGCACAACGTCGTCGCGCCGATGGCCGTCCCGATGGGAACGACCTCCTCCGCGGGCAATTCGGCCGCCGCGGTGGCGACGAAGCAGGCCGCGCCGACGGTCGCCTCGGTGGGTCCGTAGTGATTGACCACCCGGTGCGCGATGCCGCGCGTGAGCAGGTCGGCGGCGGTGGCGCGCGAGAGCGGCTCACCGCCGAGCAGCACCACGTCCAAGGGGGCGCAGTCCGTGCCCTGTTCGAGTAGTGCGCTCAGATGAGAGGGCGTGGTCTTCAGTACCGAGATACCGGCACGGCGTACCGCGGGCCAGAAGGCCGCCGGGTCCCGGGTGTCACGATCAGCGATGACGTGCACCGAACCGGCGCTGGCCAGTGCGAGCAGCCACGCCGTATGCCCGAGGTCCGCGGCCAGTGTCGTGACGTGCCCGACGCACGGCGCGTTGTCGGCATCGAAACCGAGTCGTTCACACAGTGACCGCGCGTAATGCGTGGCGTTGCCGTGCGTCACCGCGACCGCCTTCGGCTCACCGGAGGACCCGGACGTGAACGAGAGATAAGCGAGGTCACCAGCATCGACAGGGCACGCGCCGCCCAGCCTGTCGTGCCCGACCGCCTCGACCGGATCGATGACGAGGGGCCCGTAGTCGTGCACCGCCGCCGACACCGCGCAGCGCACCCCGACAGCGGCGAGACGTCGGCGCAGTTGTCCAGCGCTCCACGAGGATTCGACCGGAACGGCCACCGCACCGCAGCACAACACCCCGAACATCAGCGCACACTGCCTGGCGTCTCGTTCGCCGAGAACAGCGACACGATCGCCGCGGCCGATTCCCTCCGCGCGCAGCCGGTCCGCGGTCACCTCGGCTATTCGCTCGACCTCGCGATAGGTGAACACACGGTCGGCATCGGCCAGCGCCGGCCGCTGTGGATACGCACGGGCGTTGTGCCGCAACAGGTCGATCAGTGTGTCCGCGCTCATCGCCGAAGACCTTCGCCGCGCAGCGCACCGGCCACGACACCCTCGATCAGGTCCCCGTCAGGAAGTCTGCCCGCGAGTTCCCAAGCGATCATGCGGTGCAGTCCGTCGAGATGGAACAGCCCTTCCTCGGCACACAGATCGGCGTAGTCGCTGTGCCCCGCTGGAGCGGCGCTGAGGAACACCGTGTTGAACGGTGCCGCGACGAGTGCGGTGATCAACCCCGTGCAGACCGGATTGGCGGCAGCCAGATCGGCGCGCTCGGTGCGCAGCCGCGCGGCGGCCTGTTCGACGGTCAGCCCGGTGCGCGGCACCAGTTCTCGGTCGCCACCCTCGCTCAGGTGCCAGGGCAGGGTGACAGCGGCCAGATCGGCCCGCGACAACAACACTTTGGTCCAGGTGCCCGTCAATTCGTCACCCCGGCGAAGATTGTCCTCCCCCTCGCGAAACCGCACGCCTTCTTCCGCGCCGTGCGCGCAATGCTCATCCCGATAGATCGCCAATACCTCGGCGAGATCGCTGTCTCCGATGATTCTCATGATCCTCAGCGCCCCTATCCTTGTGCGATATCGTCTCGGAAATGCTTGTCGGCGAACAGCTCCGGTGACAGACCGGTGCCAAGGCCCAGCTCCCGCGCGCGAGCGAGCATATGGCGCCAATACGGTTTCACCGGCCGCCAGCGCGCCGCGCCGGTCTGGCAATAGGACGCATCGACGAAGTAGCGCCGCCGGTCCGATGCCGTCGCCGACAGTCGTCGTGCGTGCAGCAACGCCGAATGCAAGAGCACCGTCGAACCCGGCGGCAGCGAATTGATCACCACTTCACCATCGATGGGGCCGGTCCCCAGGTGCGCCATCGCCGACTTACCGCGAGGCTGACGATGCGACCCGGGCAGGATGACCAGCGCGGCCATGGCGTCTTCGAGTCCATTGAGATAGTGCAGCGTGTGCACCATCGCCATCGAGGAATCGGCCAGATCATTGGGTTCGTAGTCGTGATGCCAGGATTTCGCCGCGATGGTCGCGTCATGGCGGTCACTGTGCAGGTGGTGGAACACGAAATCGGGTCCGAGCAGCTGGGACAGGATCGCCATCAGCGGCCGGTGCGTCAGTATTTCCCCGTGCGCGGGCAGTTCCAATTCCATCACCGGCGGGATTCCGAAAGTCGCGGGATCGCGACAACTGTCGATGGACCGGGCACGGAGTCCCTGATCCACCCATAGGTCCACTTCCGGAAATAACCGTGCGCACAATTCGTCCGGGATCAGTCCCGGCACGATCAGATAGCCCGATTCGGCGAATTGTTTCGCTGCGAGGACGCCGGTGTGATCATCATCGAGAACAGGCCGCATCAGCCCGCCCCTCCCTTCGGCAACAAGCAATTACACGGTGGGAACCAGGGAGGCTTGCGCGTCCCGTAGCCAATTCAAGGTGCGTTCGATGCCATTGGGCAGGGCGGTGGTCGCCTCGAGGATTCGCTCGGAGCGTGCGCGCGCGACATCGAGGCAGCTGCGGCGCACTTCACCATCGCGAGCGGCGGCGTAATGCGGAAGCCATGTGGTCGGTTGCAGGCCCGCGGCGGTGCGGATCGCGTCGACCAGTCCGTTCACGGTGATCTCGACTCCCGTGCCCACGTTGTATTCACCGAAACTGTGGTGACCACATTGCGCGGCGGCGATATTGGCTTCGACCACGTCGTCGACGTAGACGAAGTCACGGGTTTGCATGCCGTCGCCGTAGATGATCGGTG
Source organism: Nocardia sp. NPDC059195 (assembly GCF_042754695.1). NCBI lineage: Bacteria > Bacillati > Actinomycetota > Actinomycetes > Mycobacteriales > Nocardiaceae > Nocardia > Nocardia sp. NPDC059195. Next base: position 407,261 of record NZ_JBHZBG010000001.1, read on the forward strand.
GTCGGCGATCCAGCGCGGCCGCGCAGAAACGCAGCACGACACCGGAGTCACCGTCGAGGGATTGCCGGGGACCGTAGATATTGCTGTATCGCAAGGCCACGACGTCGATATTCGTGGTGTCGGCGAACCAGCGCCCGTATCGTTCACCCGCCCATTTCGCCAGCCCATAGGCCGACGGCGGATCGGGCGCGGTGCCCTCGGGTGTCGGGTAGCGCGCGGACTCGCCGTAGATCGCGCCGCCCGTCGAACTCAACACCACGCGCCGAACCCCGGCGGCAGCCGCGGCGGCCAGCACACTCACCACGCCGACCACGTTCTGTTCGGCGTCTGTCACCGGATCGGCGATCGAATAATGGACGCTGACCTGGGCTGCGAGGTGGAACACCACGTCCGGATGAAACCGCTGCATGATCTCGCGGACCGCGTCCGCCGACCGGACGTCCGCGCTGACCAGGTCCGCACCGCGGTGCAACGCCGACTCGAGATTTCCCACATTGCCGTGACTGAGATCGTCCACCACGAGCACGTCGGCCCCACGTGCCACGAGCGCATCCGTCACATGCGAGCCGACAAATCCGGCACCTCCGGTCACCAACGCACGCATCACTGCGGCCCCCTGAGAAGAAGTGGTGGAGAACCATCATGAGTTGATGGCTCGAGTTTTGAACGATGTTGTCCTACAAGGTATTTCGCAACATCTACCGAACCCGACGGTGCAGCCACCGTAACACGCGGTTACCGAATGATGTTGTAACTCAACAGGTTTCAATATTGCGAACGCAGTTCGAGCGATCGAACGATACCGAGCGGTTCCAGGAGCGGGTCATCCAGCGAAGTGCCGGGTAGCGGATGAGCTGGGACAACAGGGGGTCACCCGACGTGGTCGGCGGAACGGGAGAGAAGCGCCGTTGCTCTCTGATCCCGTCTTACAGTGGGCCACACTGTGTTTGGATCGTAGCAAGCGAATTACGTACCACCTGTTGGTAATTGGTCATTCATTGACAGGAGCGATCTCATGCGCGGCACCGTCCTCCACGCCCCCGGCGACATCCGCGTCGAACAGCTACCCGATCCCCGGATCGAGGCACCGACCGACGCGATCATCCGCACCGTCGCCACCTGTGTGTGCGGGACGGACCTGTGGGTCTATCGCGGCATCGAGGCCGTCGCCGAACCGCAGCCGATGGGCCACGAGTACATCGGTGTCGTCGAAGAGGTCGGCGCCGAGGTGCGCACCCTGCGGCCGGGTCAGTTCGTGGTCGGCTCGTTCGCCACCTCCGACAACACCTGCCCGAACTGCCGCCACGGCTACCAATCCCGGTGTACGCACCGCGCGTTCCTGAGTACGTGCCAGGCCGAACACATCCGCATCCCCAACTCCGCCGGCACCCTGGTCGCGCTCGACGAGACCCCTGATCACCGCCACCTCCCGAGCCTGCTCGCCCTGTCCGATGTGATGGGCACCGGTTGGTACGCCGCGGTCGCCGCCGAGGTACGACCGGGTTCGACCGTGGCCGTGGTCGGCGACGGCGCCGTCGGGCTATGCGCGGTGCTGGCCGCTCGCGAGCTCGGAGCCGAACGCATCATCGCGATGAGCCGGCATCCCGCGCGCCAGAAGCTAGCGCTCGCGTTCGGCGCCACCGACATCGTCACCGAACGCGGTGAGGACGGTGTCGCGGTAGTCCTGGATCTCACCGGTGGCGTCGGCGCGGACTCGGTCATGGAATGCGTTGGCACCGGCGAGTCGATGACCCAGGCCCTGCGCTCGACCCGTGCGGGCGGGAATCTGGGCGTCGTCGGCATTCCCCACGCCGTCGAGTTCGACAGTGCCGAACTCCTCGCGTCGGCGGTCGGCGTGCGCGGCGGCGCGGCCCCCGTGCGCCGTTTCCTCCCCGATCTCATCGACCGTGTCCGCACCGACCGCATCGACCCCGGCCAAGTCTTCGACCTCACCCTCCCCCTGGACCAGATCGCCGAGGGCTACCGGGCGATGGACGAACGCCGAGCGGTCAAAGCCCTCGTCCTACCATGAATTTCGGCGGCATGGAGCGCTGGAGCCGTGCACGTCGGCCCTCGTGCCGCGGTGTCGTCAGGACGGCAATGGAGTAAACGCACCGCCGGCGGCGTTGTAGCACTTGTTGTTGCAGCGATTGATCGGGTTCGGGCGGCGGTCCGGCCCACGAAGGGAAGGGGTGCCGATGAGCCTTCGTCAGTTCGAGTACGCCCTGGCCGTTGCCGAGGCAGGTTCTGTGACGGCGGCGGCGGCGATGATGCATGTCGCGCAACCGTCGATGTCCCAGCAGATCCGCAACCTCGAGCGGGAGCTCGGGGTGACGCTGTTCGCCCGGACACCGACCGGGCTGGTGCCCACAGTGGTCGGTCGCGCGTTCCTGCGGGAGGCGGAGGTGGCGGTGAGCGCGTCGCGGCGGGCGCGCGCGACGGCTCGCGCCGCTGCCGATGAGCTGGTGGGCGAGTTGGTGGTCGCCGCGCAGATGGGGTTCGGCACGCGGCAGCTGCCAGTCGTGCTCGCCTCGTTGCGCCGTCGCTTTCCTCGGCTCGAGGTCACTGTCTTCGAGGAGCCGAGTTCCGCCGAACTGGAGCGGCTGTGTCGTCAAGGCGTACTCGACCTCACCCTGATGGCGGCGTGCGATCGCGGCCCCGCCGACGCCCACAACCTCGGCCACGAAGAGTTCGTCGTGATGCTGGGCGCCGGGCACCGGCTGCTCGCCGCGGACCGGGTCGAGCTGCACGAGCTGGAAGGGGAATCGTGGGTGCGGTTCGAACCCGACAGCGCGCTCGACGGCGTGTTGACGGGCGTGCTGCGCGACAACACGCTGACCCCGACTACAGCCGCCCGCGTGTCTCAAACCGTCACGGCTGCCCGCTGGGCCGCGAACGGACTGGGCGTGACTCTCGTCCCCGCCTCCGCAGTCCCCCACGGGTACGAGCATCTCGCCCGCCCCGTGGCCCCGGCGGTGTCCCAGCCCGTCGTCGCCGTGCTCCGCCAGGACGCTGGCCCGGCGGAGACGGCGCTGCTGGAACTCCTGCGTAACGAGAGTTGGCACCAGCCCGCTCAGAGCTGGGTAGCACCTCCGTCCATGACGAATTCGATACCGGCCGCGTAAGTGGCGTCGAAAGCGAGAAAAGCTGCAGCCCTAGCAATTTCGTCGGGGGTGCCGAAACGCCGCATAGGATTTCCGGCAACCATTTCCGCTTTGAGTTGCGCGGCGGCCGCCGCGGTCATCGAATTCTCCAGAATTCCCGTATCTATGGGACCGGGACTGATCGCGTTGACCCGGATTCCGCGCGGAAGCAACTCACCCGAGAGGGTGCGGGCCATCGAGCGCAGCGCCGCTTTGCCCGCCGCGTAGACGCTGGTCTCCAGCAATCCCATGACGTTAGCGTTCGAGGTGGTGAGGACGACGCCCGCGCCCGCGCTGAGCAGCGGGGCAAGCTTCTGCACCGTGAAGAACGCGCCCTTGACGTTGATCCCGAACAGTTCGTCGAACATCTGCTCGGTCGTCGACTCGAACGGCGTGAGAGTGGCGATGCCCGCGTTCACGAACAGCGCATCGATCGTGCCCAGTTCGGTCTGCACCCGGTCTGCCAGCGAATCTAGATCGGCCGATACGGCCACATCGCCTCGGACCGCAATTACCTGGGGAATTCGCCGCCGTCGACGACGAGGCTGCTCCCGGTAAGCCAGCTCGCCCGGTGGGACACGAGAAACAGCACCGCGTGGGCAATGTCGTCGGGGTGACCATCACGACCCAGCGGTGGACTGGTGTTGTCCTGGCCCGGCCCCTCGTTCAGTCGCGCCCATTGCTCGCGCGTCGCTTCGCCGCCGGGAGTGGTGGTTCTGCCAGGAGACACTGTGTTGACCCGAATTCCGAACGGGGCCAGCTCCGCGGCCAGTCCCCGGCTGTAGTTCTCCAGCGCCGCCTTCGCGGTCGTGTAGTGCAGAAATGGCGGCGCCACAGTGGGAACCGCGGCCGAGGAGATATGTACGATCATCCCCGAACCGCGTTCCCGCATCCCCGGCGCCAGCAGCGAGTCCAGCCGCACCGAAGCCAGGAAGTTCAGGTCGAGCGCGTGCTGCCAGACCTCGTCCGGGATCGCCAGCGCGCCTTGGTACGGCGCCGCGCCGCCCGCGTTATGGACCAGGATATCCACCCCACCGAGCACCTCCTGCGCGGCCGCCGAAAGCGCTTGCGCCCCAGTCTGTGTCCGCACATCGGCTGCCACGAAGGCTGCTCCCTCCGGTGCCGCGCTCGTCGCCGACCGTGCGGTCGTGAGCACCGCGGCACCCGCATTCAGAAGTTGGCGCACAACAGCCGCTCCGATTCCGCGCGTACCTCCTGTCACCAGTGCGCGTTTCCCTGCGAGTTCTCCCGAATTTTTCTCGATCGTGCTCATGCCAGCAGTCCTCTCGATTGCGCATTTATCGGATCGACGAAAGGAGATCGCACTGAATACCTCGTCGAGCTGTTTCACGGTATGTCCGCAATAGAACGAGAGGCAAAGACGAATATTCAGCAGACGCCATAGGGGATTCCTTTACCGCCTGGCAATAGCTCAATCATTGGACGGGTGTTGCGATCATCGGGTCGATCCACGCGACTGCTTTCGACGCCGTCCTTCGTACGGCGGCGCCCGCTACCCCCGAGCGGCGTTCGCGGCCGTGATGAAATCGATCTGCGTGGGCGACGGTCCGCAGAATTCGCTCTCGATGCGGTTGGACTCCTCGGCCTGCATCCGATACATGCTGTCGCGCAGGCCTGGATCCCCACCATGGAACTCATCCAAGAGCTCCATCCACCGCGCCGCCATTCGCTGCGCCTCGGGTGCGGTCGGGTCCATTCCCGCGGCGATCGCCGCGTCGACCTCGGGGATCAGCTCGGCCCAGTCTGCCTCTGCTTGCTGAATGTGCTGTTCACCGAGCGTCTCCCGGCGCAGCGCGAGCTGGGTCAGCTGCGCCTCGGTGAAGTATTCCTTGATGGTGTCGTCGACCATGACGGTTCTCCTGATCAGTTCCAGGAAGTGATCCGCGGATGTGTCCGACCTGCTCTCCGCCGTGGCGGTCAGTGCCGCGACCAGGGCATGTAGATCCCGGGTCGCAGCAAGCTGCACGGCCAAGTAGTCACGATGTGCAGCCAGCACCTGCGGCATCGCCACGACACCCTCGAGCAGGTCCGCGATCTGGTCCAGGCCGAGGCCCAGCTGACGCAGAGCCAGCACTTGGTAGAGACGCTCGACATCGCTCGCGGTGTAGATCCGGTGGCCGGTGCTGGTCCGCGCTGCGGGGTGCACCAACCCGATCCGGTCGTAATGATGCAGCGTCCGCACAGTCAGTCCGGCCTCGGCCGCGAGCTCACCGACCTTCCACACACGCCCGGTACCGCGCTGGTCCATCCGTTTCATCCCACTTCCACCGGCGCATTGTGCGCTGGTGTGATCGACGGTAGAACCTCACCTTACGTCAGGTGCAAGCCCGATGTGCGCCCGTCGAATCCGACCTGGGACGCATTGCCGTTCAGCTGATTATCGACCTCAGCGAGGGGTCGGGCACTGGCCTTCGTAGCGGCTCAAGCCGAGGCCGCTGGCCTTCTTGCTGCGGCCTACGGGGCCGTTCTTGGCCGAGCGGACCCAGGTGCCATCGGTGTCGAGGACGGGCATGCGTTCGCTGAAGGCGCGGCTGTAGTGGATGGTGCCGTCGACGGTGAGGATGCCGTCGCGAACGTCGATATGGGCGACGGTGGCCCAGAAGGAGCTTTTGCCGTTGCCGATGATGACGGTGATCTGATCGGCGTCCTTGTCGGGGAGCCCGTCGGGGCCGGGGCGGCCGTAGCGGACGCGGACACGGGGTTTGCCGAACTTGTCGATGGCGCCCGCTCCGTTGTCGACGGATTGGTAGACGTTGAGAAGGAGGTCGCCGTTCTCGGTGGGGCGGACGGTGACCTGTTCGGTGGCGGGGAGGTTGTTCGCGCCGGGGCCGCGGGTGTCACCCTGGTGGTGGATGAACGGCCACTGCGTGATGTCGCCCTGGTGGCCCTTCTCGCCGCTGAGGACCACGTAGTCGCCGGTGATCTCGTTGCGGCAGAAGAAGTACACGTCCAGGTCGCCCGTGCCGAACTCGGTGACGCGGCCGTTCGCGTCGTATTTCGCGCCACGACCATCCCACTCGAGGCCGACGGTCAGCACATAGCCGGGATCGCCCTTGCGGAGGTCGATGGTCGCGCGGCGGTCTGGCGAATCCTTGGTCAGCACGACATCGACTTTGCGGAGATCGACCGACGGCGCAGGGGGCGTAACACTCTGCGCCGCAGGCACTTCGGTCACGCTCGGAGTGGCTTGCACTTCGGCCGGCTCTTCTTCCGCATCGACGACGATGCCGTGATCGGTCGCGAAGGCCGCCAGTCCGGCGCTATACCCCTGGCCGATCGCATCGAGCCGCCACCCACTCCCCCGGCGGTACAGCGCGACAGCTTGCAGCACCGTCTCCGAATCCAGGCCCGGTGGCACGAAACTCACCGATTGACTCGCGCCGACGGCGGAAACCCGAAGCCCGGCCACCGCACCGAACCGAATCCCCTGCGCCTCAGTACTTCCGGTGATCACCACCCGGTGAATCTCGGCAGGCAGGGCCGAAAGATCGACCGCGACAACAGCATCGGACTCCAACCGAACACCGGATGCCGCCGGGTTGTTGAAGAACACGAAGTCGGCATCGGAGCGCACCTTGCCGTCGGCGGTCAACAGCACCGCGGCAATGTCCACCGCCCCGGCCGGACTGTCGAGATCCAGGCGCACCGTGTACTGCCCGTCGACGAGATCGGTCTTGGACCCTTTGGAAACCTCGACCATCGTTGTCGCACTCCCACTCATGATTCTGCCCCTCCGCCAGTCGACTGAGCCCCACGGTACCCGCAGAGTCCGCCGATGGTCCCGCGCTCAGCGACGGCCCCGGACCTGTAGGTATCGCCGGGGTGGTTGGTGCTGTTCGGCCGCTGCTCGGTGGGCTGGTGGACGAGTTGATCGTGGTCGATGCCGGGTCCGCTGATCGCACCATCGCGCGGGCACGGGCGCCGGGGCCGCGGTCTACACGCGGGAGGAGGCCTTGCCCGGAGTCGCGGTGCGGCCGGGCAAGGGTGAGGTGCTGTGGCGGTCGACCTCGGGATCCGCGTACACCGCAATCGGTCGACGCACGAACTCGCGGTGATGAGCCGACAGGTGGTGGCGACTCTGCTCGATCGACTCGGCATCCGCGATTCCGGGGTCGGTCTGGTCCCGTTCCTGCCTGATGAATCCGGTTGGCGACGAACACCTTCCGAGGTCAGCCTCGCTGACCGGCCGCCGATGCCACGCCGCCTCGCCGAGTACCGGGATATCGCCTGACACGCGAGAACGCCGGCCCCGCAGGACCGGCGTTCACGCACTACACGGCGACGAGGCCGAGGTCGAGCTTCACCAATTGATCGGCGCAACCGAAGTACCGGTCGTCGTGGGTGATCACGATGACGGTCTTTCCACGGCGCTTCAGATCCGTGAGGATCTCGTGATAGAACACGTCGCGGAAGCGCGGCTCCTGATCGGCGGCCCATTCGTCGAAGACGTAGATCTGGCGGTCTTCGAGCAGGGCCGTGAGCAAGGCCAGGCGCTTGCGCTGCCCCTGCGACAAGTCGACAGTCGACAACCGCCCGTCCTGCACGGTCACCTTGTGCGCGATCTGCAACTCGTCGAGATAACGCTGGACTTCGGCGTCGATACCAGGGCGGTCGAAACCCAGGTAGTCCTCGAACAGATGGAAATCGGTGAACACCGCAGACGAATTCTGTCGGTACCACTCGATATTGTCGTGGTCGATCCTCTCCCCGTTGAGCGACAACGACCCCGAGCGTGGCACATACAGACCGGTGATCAGCTTGGCCAGCGTCGACTTCCCGCTGCCGTTGCCACCGACGATGAACGTGATCTGGCCGGGTTCGAAAACCAGGTCGATCGGTCCGAGCCGGAAACCGGCGTCGCCGGATTCATCGAGTCCGGGCGGAGCCAGCGGACGCACATCGGCGCCACCATGGTCGACCCACTTCTTGCCGTTCACATCCACCGGACCGCCGCCACCCGGATGCGCACCGGGGTGGGCGGGATGCGGATGTCCCGGTTTGCCCTCACGCGGCGGCATCCCGGGACGCGGCGGAGGTCCACCCGGCCCGTGCGATCCCGGCGGCGGTGGCACCAGAGACGGCGCCTCCGAACGATAGATGTAGCTGACGTTCGTCAGTTCCAGCTTGGCCTCCCCTGCCGCTGGACGCTCCGAATACGGCAGCGACTCCTCGTCGTGCAGCGTCGTCATCGACAGGTTCATCGCCCGGATCTTGGCCAGTGCCACATCACCACGCAGCAGATCGGGGATGCGGTGCATGAAGTTCTGCATCGGCATCGCCAAGAAGGTGGTGACCAGCACGTAGCCGACCATCGTCTCGCGCGGCAGATCCAGTGCGGCCGCGATGACGAACAGGATCAGCGCCATCGTGCCCAGCTGCAACGCCTGGCCGAAGCCTTGGGCGTAGGAGAACTTCGAGCCCGCGTCGGTGTTCTGATCGCGCAGCGTGCCCGCCGAACCGAGCAGGTGCCGGTCCATGAAGTCGCGGCGACGGCCACGGTGCAGCTTCAGTTCCTTGATGCCGAGGGTGACGGCCTGGAACGATCGCAGCAGCGCGTCCTCGTTCTCACGGGCTTCCCGGTAGATACCGCGGACGCGCTTGAGGACCAGTTCCACACACGCGATGCCGACCAGCGTGCCGCCCACCGTGACCGCGAAGATCGGTCCCGACACCACGGCGAGGAACACGAAGCAGCCGACGATCGTCGCCACATCCACACAGATCGAGGGGATGGCGGTGACGGCCTGCGACAGCGAACGCACGTCCTCGGTGAGCGTCGCCATCAGACGATGCATGCCGAGCCGTTCGAGGTGTTCCAGTGGGGCGGAGACGATTCCGGAGCTCAGATCGCTGCGCAGCCGGTAGATCGCGTCCTGGGAGAGCCGGATCAGCAGAACCTGCGACAGCACACCGCTGACGAGGATCACCAGACCCGTGGCCCCGAAGTGGAGCAGCAGGTTGTCCGGCTGCGGGCGCGGCGAGACGACCGCGTTGATCAGCGTGACCAGGTAGGTGTTGGCGGCGCCGCAGATCAGGCCCGCGGCGACGACGGCCGCGATCCTGGCCGGCGAGAGCGCGGCGAGAAAACGGAGCAGATGCATGACGTGACTGCGCTCTCAGCTGCGGATGACATCGAACACGATGCCCTCGAGGGTGACACCGGGTGCGAACGAGAACGCCACACCGGTCGAGATCGGTGCCGCCGTCTGCGCGTCGCGGATCATCCGCTCCAACACGAAGATCAGCGAGACACTGAGCATGTTGCCGTGCTCGGCGAGCACCTCCCAGCTCGGCGCGGCAAGCTCGGTGGGGATGCCGAGCGAACGCGCCGACTCCTCGATGATGCGGGGACCACCGGGGTGGATCGCCCACAACTCGATATCGGTTTTGCCGAGTCCGTTGCGCGCCAGCACTTCCGAGACCACCGGGTCGACACCGCGGTAGATGTAGTCGGGCAGGCTGGTCGCCAGTTCGCAGGTGATGCCCGCGTCCTTCACGCCGAGCACGATGCCGTCCTCGGCGTCGTCGAACAGGTGGCTGAAGCTGTCGCGGATCACGACGCTGCCGGCCGCGAGTGGCTTGTGCACCTGGTTGGCGCCGATCACCACCGCACCGCAGCCGTCACCGAACAGGCTGTGGGTGATCACGTCGTTGACGTCGTCGTCGAAAACGGCGTTGACCGAACTCAATTCGATGCACAGCACCATCGCCTTCTTGTCCGGATGGGCCCGGACGTAGTCGACGGCGGCGCGAATGCCGTTCATGGCCGCGGCGCAGCCCATGAAGTTGATGACCATCCGGCCCACCGTCGGCGACAGACCCAACTGCTTGACCACCGCGACGTCGACGCCGGGGGCGATGAAGCCGGTGCTGGTGACGAAGATCAGCTGGCCGATGTCGTCGGCCGGGTTCTCCAGCCCGGCGACCGCGCGCCGTGCCACGTCGACCGCCAACGGCACAGCGTGCTCGACGAACAGGTTCATCCGCTCCCGGATGGTGCCGGGCCTGCGGCTGAACTCGAGGAACTCGGGGGCGAGCGGGTCGATGGCCAGGTGGCGGGTGTCGATCCGGGTCTTGGCGTAGATGCGCGGAATACGCTGGCGCTGAACGGGATCGGAGAACAGTTCGGCGACCCGGCCCGCGTTCACGGCTTGATCGACGACTCGCGAGGGCGAACCGGTGGCGACCGCCTCGATCACGCCGACGGTCGTCGGCGGCGTGGGTGGTAGCAGGTCGTGCCCGCGCTCGACGTCGGGCGTGTGGAGCAGGTCAAAGGAAACAGACACGGGCACAAATCCTTTCGAGACAGAACAGATGCGGCAGCGGGCCGGGTCAGACGGTTCCGATGCCGGAGAAGCCCTGCGCGGTATAGGTGACGCAGGTCTTCAGCGCTGACGGTGCGCAGTGTTCGCGCACGAAACCCCACCGGTTCTCCTGCGCCTCACGGGAGGGCGCGAGCAGATAGGTCCGGCACAGCTTGGGGAAACGATCTCCGAAGAAGCTCTTGGCGGGCAGCCACTCCACGCCGAACTTCGCGGCCTCCTCACGCACCACGTTCTCCGACGCGATATTGGCGAACCCACTGCGCTGGAACGGAAGTACGTGATGCGCGCGGTGCGAGCTCAGGCCGGCCGAGAGGAAGCAGTCGACATATTTGTTGCCGACCACGGTCAGGTCGTAGGCCTGCTCGAGCTGGTTCACCGCCCAGTCCTCGGTCTCGGTGTGCAGTTCCTCGATCGGGACCTCGAAGTCGTGGCTGGCCACCACCATGAAGGTGCTGATCCACAGCGTGATCACGAATTGCAGGCCCCAGGCGAGCAGGTCGCCCGCGAAGGCGAAGGCCACGAACTCGGCCACCAGCAGGAACCGCATCCCGAACGAGCCGATGAAGTGCGGCAGCGCACCACGCCAGCTGCCGTACATGTCCTTGATGCCCACCTTGCGGGTGAGCCGGCAGACATCGAGAAGCCGAATGATCATGCCCGTCAACAGATGTCCGAACTTGTGCACCGTGTGCACCGGCACCCGGTACAGGCGCGGAATCTGCATCATCATCGTGAAGACGTTCTTCTTGATGTCGACTTCGCTCTGGGTGTGCGGGTGGTGCAGCAGCGCGTGGCCGTCGGCGGTGACGAAAGACAGTGCGACATAGTTCATGTCGAACGCGTTGACCGCGTACTTGTTCAGGCCCTTCTGCGCGCGGTGGATCGCGTAGTGGCCGAAGCCTGCCAGCGAGCTGCGCAGCAGCACCATCGCGATCACGAAGGCGGGCAACGGCATCCAGCTCGTGTCGTAGAGACGCAACGCCTGCACGGCGATGTAGGCGAAGATCAGCACACCGACGACGATGTTGAACGCGCGATCCATCCGCTGCAGGCGCGCCGCCAGCTCGGGCTCCTTGAGCCGGGCCTTCACCTGGTGCAGCAGATCGGACTTGTTGTCGAACTTGTACTTCGGGGTGTCGTCCCAGCTGTTGAAGCCGTCCTTGAACAGGAAGTCGGGGGCGTTGTTCTTGGGATGGATGTCCTCGGGCGTGGCATCGCGACCGAGACTGTAACGCTCGATCATCCGCGCGATTTTTTCCGGATCACGATGGTAGGAACCGATGATCGAGGTGATGTCGCGATTTTTCGTGCGGCCGATGAAGAATTCACCGCCTGGATGCTTGGAGATCCAGTCACTCAGGTCGTAGGCTCTGCCGTTATAAACCCATACGTTGTTGACGGGAGGCCGACCCCCCGGACCGGGCGGTGGCGGGAGCTCGCGCTCCGCTTCATCCGGTCGATCATCGATCGTCATTAGTTCTTCCTCCGTGTCCGATCGGCGTCCGATGCGTGTTGCCTGCCGACCAGCGTCCCGACACGTATAGTCCTTGTGGCGCCTTGCATCTCGCTGAACATTCTCTTATTGGATGCGCACTGGTGCGTTCGTGATTCGCTTACCGCTGGCGACACCCAGACGACACACCGGCCCGGGGCTGCGGAGGGCACTGCGTGCCAGGTTCCGCTGACCCCGGACCGGTGTGGGTTGATCCGGTAGTACCGGCGAGTATCAGCCGGCGGGCTTGATGATGTTGACCGGCTCGGCCCAGTTCGACAGGCCGACGGTGACCTCGCCCTGATCCTTCTTCACCACGGCGCGAACGAGATTCGGGCCGTCGCCGGTGGAGGGCGCGTCCGAGGGCTTGGTGGAATCGGAGGCCGGCGGGGCGGTGTCCTGGATCCACACGGTGATCGGCATGGTGCCCGCGTTCTGGCCGATGCGCGGCACGATCGGGTCGATCACGGCGGCGTCGATGGTGCCGGAGACCTTGACGGTGTTGATACCGTCGATCACTTCGCGGCCCTCGGTCTTCGCGTTCTGGATATTGGCGATCACATTCGCGATGCCCTTGTCCTTGTCCAGGATGACGCCCGGATCGTAGACCTTCTCGGCCGGACCCGCCGGCACGTAGCGGCCGCCGGTCTGGGTGTACAGGACCTTGTCCACCACCAGGAACTTCGCCTCGGTGAAGGAGGCGTCGGGGGTGAGCTTGACCTTCGCCTCACCCATCGCGGCCCCGGAGCCCTGGGTCTCATTGGTGACGTCGGCGGAGACGGTTTCCACCGGCAGGTCGGGCAGGTTCTTGACGTTGATCTTCAGGTGCACGTTGTGCAGGGTCTGCGTGGTCTTCGCCGACTCCTTCACGATCTGTGCGCCCTCGGGCAGCTGGCCGGTGGGCGCCGGGCCCGCCGTGGTGGCCGAATCGTCTTTCGTGCAGCCGGATACGAGGGCCGCGCAGACCGCCGCCGCCGCGACGACCGAAGTGATGCCGGAACGTCGCGCGAAGCGCCGACGCGAGGTGGGGTTCGGTGTCATGTCGATCAAGTTTCATCCCCTGGAGATGGTCGTATATCGGTATGAGGCAGCCGAAGACCATCGTTCATCTCTCGTGCTCCCCCGTCGGCGATAGTACCCGAGGAACTCGATTTGCGAGTTGTCTACACGGACTGACTGTTTCGGATATCTGAGACCAGTCGAGATGCCCCATTGCCCCAGGTCAGCCGACCGCGTGGAACCGCCGCCGATGCTCGTCGACCGGGCGCAACCGCGCTTCGTCCGACATCGCCAGTAGCACGGACAGTTTCGCGGCCTCCGCCGCGTCTACCGGAGTGAAGATCTGGATCCATTCGCCGTCGGTGGCGGGCAGCGCCATCATCGTGAGGTGCGTCGCGAGCTCGCCGACCGCGGGGTGCTGGATCACCTTGATCAGGTTCACCGGCACCGCGACATCGTTGCGGGCCCACATCCCGGCGAATTCGGCACTGGCCTCACATAATTCGTCGACGAGCGCCTGCCACGTCGGGTCGTCGAGGTGTCGGACGTAGGCGCCACGCAAATAGGCGACCATGCGGCGCTGGTCATCGATGTTGTGCTGATAGGGGTTACAGCACTCGGGCGTCAGGAACACCGTTCGCAGGACATTGCTGCCATCGTCGCTGAGGCCGGGGAACAGCGCGCGATAGGCGTCGTTGTGCGCTAGGACGTTCTACTTGGAATCGAGCAGCACGGCGGGCAGCGGCGAGAGCTGGTCCAAGATCATCGGCAGGCCCGGCGGCATCATCGACGGCTCCGGCGCAGCCGGCACCGACGGCACATCCGCGAGCCGGTACAGGTGCACTTTCTCCGCGTGGTCGAGCTCGAGCGTGCGCGCCACCGCGTCGAGCACCTGGACGCTCGCATTGATCGGCCTGCCCTGTTCCAACCACGTGTACCAGGTAACTCCGATGCCCGAAAGCTGGGCGACCTCTTCGCGGCGCAAGCCGGGGGTGCGTCGGCGTGAACCCGGCGGCAAGCCGACGTCACCCGGGGTGATCTTGGCGCGGCGCGACTTCAGGAACGCACCGAGTTGGGCTCGGCGCTCGGTGCGCACCGAGCGCATGTCGACCACTTCACTCATCCCACCATCGTCGCCGATGCTGGTCCTGGTATCCAGGTGGTGCTGATACCCGGATCGACGCGGGTCGGCGTTCGCCGCCCTCCTCGGCGACCGGCCCGGGCCCGGCGCCACACATAGTCGCGGGTGCGAATAGTCGACCAGCTCAGCGCAGCCCTGGGTGCTGGCGCGAAAGGATGGGCACCAGAAGACGTTTCGGCAGGAAGGGCACCAACGCGGCGGCCGCGCGGTTGGCCAGGCCCGGGATAGCGACCATGGCGCCCTTGGCCAGGCCGCTGATGCCGACGCGGGCCACCGTCTCCGGTGATTTCCACATGACGGCCGGCAGCGCGGCGTGCGCCTCCTCGGAAGTGAAGCCGGCACGCTCGCCGAAACCGGTATCGACCGGCCCGGGGCACAGCACGGTCGCGGTGACGCCGGTGCCGCGCAGTTCGCCGGACAGGCTCAGCGTGTAGGACAGCACGAACGCCTTGCTCGCGCCGTACCCGGCCTGGCCGGGTAGCGGCTGAAACGCGCCGGTGGAGGCGACATTGAGCACCGCTCCCGTGCCACGGGCCACCATCGCGGGCAGGAAGCGGGTGCACAGATCGACGACCGCGACCACATCGAGTTCGACCATCGCGATCTCGGCATCCGGGGTGGCCTTGTGCACGGGGCCGAGAGTGGAGATTCCGGCGCAGTTCACCAGGATCGAGGGCGCGAGACCGAGCGCTTCGACGCGACCGAGCAGCGCGGCGCGGGCCTCGCGGTCGCCGAGGTCGGCGGCGAGGATATCGGCGCGGCCTCCGGTCGCGGTGATCTCGGCGGCCAGTTCGGCCAGCTTGTCGGCGCTGCGTGCGACCAGCGTGACCTGGTGTCCGCGCCCGGCCAGCTCACGGGCCAGGGCGGCGCCGATGCCCGAGGACGCGCCGGTGACGATCGCGGTGCAGTCGGCGGCAGGCGAGGGAAGACTCATGCGCCCCAGCCTAGGGTGAGCGACGCCCACCTACGCAGAGCCTGATGACCGGCAGGCGGCCCGATCGGTCAGTGCGGGGCGCGCGACGGTCACGGTCGCTGAGTCGGAATTCAGGTCCGACCGGGCAGCGGCAACGATCGTGGTGCAAGTCTGGTCAGCTGCGTGACGTGCTGGGGCGTGAGCTCGTCCAGACAAGTGACGCCGAGCAGCCGCATGGTGCGTTCGACTTGTTCGGACAGGATCTCGATCGCACGGTCCACACCGGCTTCGCCGCCGGCCATCAAGCCGTAGAGGTAGGCACGGCCGATGAGGGTGAACCGCGCGCCCAGCGCGATCGAGGCGACGATATCGGCACCGGACATGATTCCGGTGTCGATCATGATCTCGGTGTCGCGGCCGAGTTCCGCGGCCACCGTAGGCAGGAGGTGGAACGGGATCGGCGCGCGATCCAGTTGGCGGCCACCGTGATTGGAGACAACGATGCCGTCGACACCGATCTCGACCAGTGCACGCGCGTCCGCCAGCGTCTGTACTCCTTTGACAACGACCTTTCCGGGCCACTGATCGCGGATCCAGGCGAGGTCGGCGAAGGTGACGGTGGGATCGAACATCGTGTCGAGCAGTTCGGCCACGGTGCCGGACCACCGATCCAACGACGCGAAGGCGAGCGGTTCGGTGGTGAGGAAGTCGAACCACCACTGTGGCCGTGGCAGGGCATCGAGCACGGTGGACGGTGTCAGCGCGGGCGGTATCGACATGCCGTTTCGCTTGTCGCGCAGGCGTGCTCCCGCCACCGGCACGTCCACGGTGACCAGCAGCGTGTCGTAGCCTGCTGCGGCGGCGCGCTCCACCAGTGCCATCGAGCGGTCGCGGTCCTTCCACATGTACAGCTGAAACCAGTTGCGACCGTGCGGGTTCGCACCCGCGACATCTTCGATGGATGCGGTCCCCATGGTCGACAGCGAGAACGGGATGCCCGCTCGACCCGCCGCCCTGGCACCCGCGTACTCGCCTTCGGTCTGCATCATCCGGGTGAAACCCGTAGGCGCGATTCCGAAAGGCAGCGAAACAGGCGCGCCCAAAACCTCTCGAGTGGTGCTGATCGTCGAAACGTCGCGCAGGATCGCGGGGTGGAACTCGATGTCGAGAAACGCTTGGCGCGCGCGAGCGATCGACAGCTCTGCTTCGGCCGAACCGTCGGTGTAGTCGAAGGCAGCGGTGGGAGTGCGCCGTTTGGCGATCGCGCGCAGATCCTCGATCGTCAGCGCCGCGGCCAATCGCCGCTTTTTTCCGTTCAGCTGCGGCCGCTTGAACTGCAGCAGCGGCGCGAGGTCGCGGGGTTTGGGCAATTGTCGTTTCATCAGCCTACTTTCGGAACCAGGGACACGCCGCGGGGCCGGGCGGGGGCAGCTGAGCCAGCCGACGCGCCCGCGCAGCCTCCCGGCACCGAAGCACGCATTTCTATGGACGCCGATACCCATCACGTCTCGTCGCGATCGGCTCTAATTCACCTGACCACACCCTGGTCGTACTGCTCGACCGCGCTTGCGTCAGCCGGTGCCGCTGCCGCGGGGAGGGCGTTGTCGACGAGGAGGGCTGCGATGGCGGCGGCGGTGGTGAACGCTTCGGTGTTGAGGACTCGGCCGCGGGCCGAGGCGCCGTCCAGGAGTAGCGCCAGTTGCTCGCCGAGCTGCTCGGGGTTGGTGGCGCCTGCCTCGCGGGCGGTATCGGTGAGCCGGGCGGCAAAGCCATTTTTGTAGTCGCGGGCGAGTACGCGTGCCGGGTGGCCCGGGTCGGGGATTTCGACGGCCGCCGCGATGAATGGACACAGGGGCGAGTGCACGTCGAACACGGCGAGAAGTCGTTCGCGAGGCGTGAGATCGGTGCGGTCGAACACTTCGGGCAGGATGTCGGGATCGAATCGGCGTAGGCATTCGGCGATCAGCTCGTCTTTGCCGGTGAAGTGCTGGTACAGCGTGCGCTTGGACACCTCGGCCACTGTGCAGAGTTGGTCCATGCCGGTGCAGCTGATGCCTTGATCGCGGAACAGTTGTTGTGACGCGCTCAGGATGCGCTCTCGTGCGCCCCTGCCGCGCCGCTGGCCTCGCGGCCCCTTCTCCAACTCTGTCACAAGCCCAGCTTAGCCCAATCGGGTACCGATCGGTGTGCATAGCTTGCACGCCGCGTAGCTGTTCGCTACGTTAAGCACTCAAATTGGTGTCTTTAACATCGGCGTGGCGCGCGAATGGAGTAGTTGTGGGAAAGCTCGATGGCAAGTTGCGGTGATCACCGGCGCGACAAGTGGTATGACACTGGCCGGTGCGAAGTAGTTCGTCGACGAAGGAGCTCACGTCTTCATTTCGGGCCGGCGGAAGGACGCGCTGGACGAAGCCGTCAAGCTGATCGGCCGGAATGTGACCGGCGTGCAGGCCGATTCGGCCGACCTCGATGATCTGGACCGTTTGTTCGAGACGGTCGAGCAGGAAAAGGGCTGGACCGCACCCCACGCCCCGCCTCAGCGGGCGAGTTTGCCGAGAATGTCCCGCAGTGCGGCGCGCTCATGGTCGGTGAGTCTTCCGAAGAAATCGTCGGCGTCCTTCGTCCTGGCCGCGGCCAGGGTGGCGAGGGTCCTTCTGCCCCGCGCGGTCACCGCCACGAGAATCGCGCGGCGGTCTGTCGGGTCGGGCTGCCGAGCGACCAAGTCTGCCTTTTCGAGTGCGTCTACCACTTCCGTGGCCGAGCGGGGGCTGATCCGCAATGCGTCGGCGAGGGCCGACAGCCGGAGACCGTCTTGCTCGCCGGTCACCCGAAGCGCGCGTGCCTGGTGCGGGGTCAGCCCCATCGGCGCGTACGCCGCCGCCCAGCGCCGACGCAGCGTCCTGGCCACCTGCATCAGGAGGTCGCTGTCGTTGTCGGGCATAAACCCGCCTCTCGCTTTGTTTCCCCTACCAGATAGTGAGGTAACCTCAGCATAAGCACAACCCAAGGGGGTTGCATATGGAAGTGAAAGACTCCGCCGGCGGCGGACGTGCCCGCCGCCCCGACCCGGCCGACCGCGCACAATTGCGCGAGTCCCCCGTGTCCCTGCGCCGGATCGCCGCGCTTTTCGCGCCGTACCGGCTTCAGCTCACCCTGCTGACCGCCCTGATCGTGGCGGGTTCGACGATCAGCCTCGCCTCGCCGTTCCTGCTGCGACTCGTGATCGATGACGCGTTGCCGCACCAGGACGTCTCGCTCCTGCTCTGGGCCGTGGGCGGCATGCTCGCCGTCACCGTGCTCACCGCGGTGCTCGGCGTCGGCCAGACGCTCATCTCCACCACTGTCGGACAGCAGGTCATGCATGTCCTGCGTGCCGACGTGTTCCGTCACCTGCAGCGGCAGTCACTGGCTTTCTTCACCCGCACCCGCGGCGGTGAAGTCCAGTCCCGCCTGATCAACGATGTCGGTGGCATGCAGTCCGTGGTCACCAGCACCGCGACCTCCATCGCGAGCAACGTCACCACTGTGGTCGGCACGGCTATCGCGATGGCCGTGCTGTCGTGGCGGTTGTCGCTGCTGTCGCTGGTGGTGCTGCCACCGGCGATCTGGCTGACCCGACGCGTAGCCCTGCTTCGCCGTGACATCACCGCCCAGCGCCAACGCCACCTCGCCGACCTGCACGGCCAAGTCGAGGAGGGACTTTCGGTGAACGGAGTGCAGCTCGGCAAAACCCTCGGCACCGGCCCTCTCACGTCCGCCCACTTCGAGAAGACCTCGCACGACCTGGTCGGCCTCGAAGTGCGCTCACAGCTCGCGGGCCGCTGGCGGATGGCCACCATGAGCATCCTCTTCGCGGCCATCCCAGCCCTGCTCTACCTCGCCGCCGGTCTTCCGGCGACCAGCAGCGGCATGACGATCGGCACCCTGGTCGCCTTCACCACCCTGCAGGCCGGGCTCTTCAGGCCGCTGATGGCCCTGCTCAACGTGGGTGTCGAAGTCACCAGCTCGATGGCGTTGTTCAGCCGGATCTTCGGCTACCTCGACCTTCCGGTCGAGATCGATGAGCCCAGCCAGCCGGTCGACCTGGACCCGCGCGATGTCGTGGGCGAGGTCCGGTTCGAGGAGGTCGGCTTCCGATACGACGCCGCGGGCCCCGATGTGCTCGATGGCGTCTCGCTCGTCGTGCCGCCTGGGTCGACGCTGGCGCTCGTCGGCGAGACCGGCTCCGGCAAGACCACCCTCGCCTCACTCGTCGCACGACTGCACGACGCGACCGCCGGTCGGGTGAGCATCGACGGCGTCGACGTCCGCGACCTGAAGCTCGGCACCCTCGCTCGCATTGTCGGCGTGGTGTCGCAGGAGTCCTACCTACTGCATACGACCATTCGCGAGAACCTCCGCTACGCCGCGCCCAGCGCCACCGACGCGGAGATCGAGCGCGCGGCCCGCGCCGCCCAGATACACGAGCTGATCGCCTCGCTACCCCAGGGCTACGACACCGTGGTCGGGTCGCGCGGTCACCGGTTCTCCGGCGGTGAGAAACAGCGGATCGCCCTGGCCCGCACCCTGTTGCGCGACCCACGCGTGCTGGTGCTCGACGAGGCGACCAGTGCACTCGACAACGAGACCGAGCGTGCGGTGCAGGCCGCCATCGACGTGGTCGCACAGGGCCGCACGGTCATCACGATCGCGCACCGGCTCAGCACCATCCGCGACGCCGACCAGATCGCGGTACTCCACCATGGCCGGGTGGTCGAGCTCGGCGATCACACGACACTGCTCGACGACGGCGGACGCTACGCCCGACTCAACGGCGCCGCCGAGGTCGTGGCAGCCTGAGCGGACGACCGAACCGTGCGGGTCATGCCGGCGGTGTTTTCGCGCAGGTGAACTGCATGACATCGATCTGACCGGCCCGGAAGCGCTCGGCGCTGCCGGTCAGGTAGCGCTGGTAGTTATCGACCGTGGCCTGCCCGGCGATCGCGACCGCCTCGTCGTTGTGCGCGGTCAGCGCGGCGACCCAATGGTCGAGGGTTGTCGCGTAATGCAACTGCAGCGCCTGAATTTGCGTGACGGTGAAACCGCCGGCTTCGGCGCGTTCGCGTACGCCGCGCGAGTCACTCCCCCATGGCACGGGCAGCTGCCCACCCGGAAAGATCGTCTCACGGATGAACCGCATGAACTCGAAGTCCTCACGGGTCCATCGGATCCCGTTCTCCCGCAGATGGTCCCGCCCGTATCCGACGATGGTGTGTAACAGCATGACCCCGTCGGCGGGCATCGCCCGGCGAGCGAAGTCGAAGAAATCGCCGTAGCGCTCGGTCCGGAAATGCTCGAACGCCCCGATACTCACGATTCGATCGACCCGGCCCTCGAACTCCTCCCACCCAGCCAACAACACCTCACCATGCCCACCGCCGCCATCGCGCTCGCGCAACAGATCCGATACGTATTCGTACTGATTGCGGCTCAACGTCAGCCCGACCACATTCACCTGATAAGTGTCCAGGGCCCGCAGCATCGTCGAGCCCCACCCGCACCCGACATCGAGCAGCGTCATACCCGGCTCGAGCCCGCATTTCCCCAACGCGAGATCGATCTTCGCGATCTGGGCCTGTTCCAGGGTGTAACCGGGCTCTTTCCAATACGCGCAACTATAGGTACGGCTCGGATCCAGGAACAATCCGAAGAAATCATCACTCAAATCATAGTGAGACTGGACATCGGTATAGAACGGGCGCTGACCACTCACGACAACAACCTCCACGCCATCGAGGTGAGATCCCGCGACCACCGGTAGGTAACCACAGGACATGATCATCCAGCCTCCACCACCGCACCGCTCGCAGCAACCCCCGGAAATCGGTCTTCGCCGACGACCCGATAAACAAATCGGTCACACATACATTGCGAATCAAGAATGCAACCGTGAGCGGTTACGGTCCTTGAAATAAAGGCGAACGATTCAGTCGCGGTTCAACAGGAAAGTAGCCGGCACTTTCGCCGTTGGCGGGCTTCACATCGCGACGCACCGGCCCCTGCGTGTTCGCTCGATCCAGCGCACCGGCGACCACCCGCGCGCTCGAGTGGCCGGTGCACCCGGAGTTGTTGAGCCAGATCCACACCCTCGACCAGTTCCATGGCACTCCAGGCCCTGATCCTCACCCTGGTCGTGCACCTTCGCGATCGCCGGGTGCCGAACTCGTCGACTTCCTTCAGCTATATCTGATTTCCCTCCCAGGAGAGTATCATTCTCATTGGTTATTGCCATGGGAACCCTTTCGTAGCAGGGGTTCTCGGCACCCGAGGACTCCGCGCCGACCCGCGCCCAGGGCGGCCCGGCGAAAGGAGAGGCACAGTGAGCAACACCATCGAGGTCTTCGACCCGTCGACCGAGGAACAGATAGCGGAGGTCGTCGATTCCGACCGGGAGGCCGTCGACGCGGCGGTTGCCCGGGCCCGCGAGACATTCGAGTCCGGGGCCTGGCGCAAGCAGCCGGCCGGTCACCGCGCGCAGGTCCTGTTCCGGGCCGCGGCGATCGTGCGGGAACGCACCGACGAACTCGCCGCGATCGAGGCCCGCGACAACGGCATGAACGCTGTGGCCGCCCGCCACATCATCGCGGTGGCCTACGACATGCTGATGTACTACGCCGGGTGGGTCGGCAAGATCCACGGCGAGTCGAGCAGTCTCGTCTCCGACGGGCTGCTGGGCGAATTCGAGAGTTTCCATACCTTCACCCAGCTCGAGCCGGTCGGCGTGGTCGGCCTCATCGTGCCGTGGAACGGGCCGTTCTTCGTGGCGATGCTCAAGGTCGCGCCTGCGCTGGCCGCCGGGTGCAGCGCGGTGCTCAAGCCCGCCGAGGAGACCCCGCTCAGCGCGCTGAAGCTCGAGGAGATCTTCCGCGAGGCGGGTCTGCCCGACGGTGTGCTCAATGTCGTCACCGGGTACGGCGAGACCACCGGCGCGGCGCTCACCGCGCACCCGGACGTCGACAAGATCTCGTTCACCGGATCGACCGAGGTCGGGCGCCTGATCGTCAAGGCCGCCGCGGGCAACCTCAAGCGCCTGACCCTCGAACTCGGCGGCAAGTCGCCGCTGATCATGTTCGACGACGCGAATCTGGACAAAGCGATCATGGGAGCGGGTATGGGCCTGCTCGCCGGTTCCGGGCAGAACTGCTCGTGCACCTCGCGCATCTACGTCCAGCGCGGCATCTACGACCGGGTAGTGGAGGGACTGGCAGCCTTCGCCGCGATGCTGCCGATGGGCGGCAGCGACGATCCCAACTCGGTACTGGGTCCGCTGATCAGCGAGAAGCAACGCCGACGCGTCGCGGGGATCGTCGACGACGGTGTCGCGGCAGGCGCGCAGGTGGTGACCGGCGGCAAGCCGATGGACCGCCGCGGCTACTTCTACGAGGCGACGATCATCACCGGAACCACCCCCGACATGCGGCTTATCCGCGAGGAGATCTTCGGCCCGGTCGGCTCGGTGATCCCCTTCGACGACGAGGACGAGGTGATCGCGGCCGCCAACGACACCGAATACGGTCTGGCCGGCTCGATCTGGACCGAGAACCTCGGCCGCGCCCACCGCCTCGCCAACGAGCTACGCGCGGGCCAGATCTGGGTGAACACCTCGCTCGCCGCCGATCCCTCGATGCCGATCTGCGGCCAGAAGCAGTCGGGCTGGGGCGGCGAACGTGGCCGCAAGGGCATCGAAGCCTATTTCAACACCAAGGCCGTCTACATCGGCATCTGACCGGCTCGCCGCCGTTCGCACCCGACTCCACGGGCGCGAACGGCGGCTTCGGCGGTTCAGCCGACCGGGCTCAGATCCGCCCCGATGGGCGGGAACATCGACGCCCCGCTGCGGAAGACCTCGGTCGCGCCGACCGATTCGGCCGGCAACCGGGCCGCGGTCAGCGCCTGCGCCTTGAACGCGCGCGCGGCCACACTGAGCCGGTGCACCACCGGATCGACCCGATGTTCGGGTGGCGAGGACCAATCATCTCCCCAGACAACGACTTCCACGCCCCCGTCGCGCAGGGCCGAGACCACACCGCGGTGCGCGCGGGAGTCGCGACAGCAGACGTCGCCCGCGATCGCCAGCGCGTGCGGTCTGCGGCCCTGCCCGTGCGCGGAGAGCACCTGGTGCAGGTCGACCAGTTCGGCACCGAGGATGCGCAGCGGTCGCGCATCGGAGATCTCGGCGACCAGCACCGACACATCCCAGCCCGCGACGGCGCGATCGAACAGCCAGCCCCCGGCATGCTCGACGACATCGACCACACTGGTCGCCACGACGTCGAGGCGATACCTCATCGCCGAGGGTCCGGGGCGAAGTCGCGTGTCAGCGACCTCGTGTACTCGGCGAACACCTCGGCCAGGGGTATCGAATGATCGAGCAGCCATGAGATCTCCATTCCATTGATGAAAGCGACGATCTCCACCGCCCGGATCCCGGGATCGAAATCGGCACGGTAGCGGCCGATTTCCTGGTTGTGGCGGATGAGCGCCGTGACGATGCCGACGGCCAGGTTCCATCTGTCCAGCATCCGGTCGTGCAGCGGAGCCTCGGGCTGGAGGTTCTCCACGAGCAGGACCGCGAAGGTGCCGACCAGTTCGGGCGAGCGCTGGATGCGCTCGGCGACCTTCTCGATCTCGGCGATCAGGTCCCCGCGCAGGTCCGCCTGCTGCAGGTCGTCGGCATCGCGGGCATCGAGCACCGCATGCAGCAGCTGGTTCTTCGAGGTGAAGTGGTGCAGCAACCCCGCGGGGCTCACCCCGGCCTCACGCGCGATCATCGCCAGACTCGTATTCCGCCAGCCGTTGCGGGTGAGCAGACGCTGGGCGACAGTCACGATCCGCTGGCGGCGATCCTCTCCCTTGGCTAGTAGCGAGGCGTAAGGACGGGGAGAAGTCATGCGCGGCAACCTGTTCGACAAAAACCTAGTGAACACACAGTAGGTTGGTTGGCTCGATGTGACAAGGGTCTCACCCCTCTCGGTCGGGCTCACTGATGAGAATAGCGTTCTTGCGCTGCCGGGTGGATGGAATCGCGCTCATGAGAAAAGTGCTGACCGATCGGCTCTCCACCTGTGATAACGTTATTTCCGCATTAGGAGAATCACATTGGAGGGCAAGATGCCGGTTCCCAGTAGTAGCGCCCCGCTGTACCCACCCGGCGGATTCGGCCCGCCCAAGGACCGGCGCGGCAAGGCGGCAGGCACCCCCGGGCTGCCCGCCGGCACGGAGGTTTTCTCCGCCGACAACCACATCTCGCTGGCGCACGACATCTTCTACGAGCGTTTCCCCGAGAACCTCAAGGACCGGGCACCGCGGGTCTGGTACGAGGACGGCGCCTATCAGCTCGGCCGCAAGGGAAAGTCGTTCCTGCCCGGCGATTTCAGCCATGTGCTCATGCAGTACGACCCCCTCGAAGGGTCCGGCAGCGCCAATCTGGCCGCCCGCGGCGCCGACCTGCGCGCCGACGGCATCGCCAGGGAACTGGCGTTCCCCAACGCGCTGCTCGCGCTGCTGTTCTACCCGGACAAGGAGATCCGCGAGCTCTGCTTCCGCGTCTACAACGCCTACATCGCCGAACTCCAGGAACAATCCGGTGGCAGTTTCTACGGTGTCGGCCTGATCAACTGGTGGGACGCCGAGGGCGCGCGCCGCACCCTCGACGAGCTGAAGTCGCTGGGCCTCAAGACCTTCCTGCTGCCGCTGTCGGCGGGCAAGGATGACGACGGCGCGGTCATCGACTACGGCAGCACCGCGATGATCCCGGTCTGGGACGCCATCGAGGAATCCGGTGTGCCGGTCTCCCACCACATCGGTGAGTCGCCGCTGTCGGCACCGTGCGAGGTCAACAGCGTCGCGGTCGGCATGATGCACAATGTCGCGCCGTTCCGGGAACTGTTCTCCAAGTACATCTTCAGCGGCATCATCGACCGGCACCCCGGGCTGAGCATCGGCTGGTTCGAAGGCGGCGTGAACTGGGTGCCCGCGGCCATTCAGGACGCCGAGCACATGCTCGCCTCCTTCCAGCACATGCTGGACCGGCCGGTGGAACACGACATCCGGCACTACTGGGACAACCACATGCGCGCCTCGTTCATGGTCGACCCGCTCGGGCTCTCGCTCATCGATCAGATCGGGATCGACCGGGTGATGTGGTCCTCGGACTACCCGCACAACGAGAGCACCTTCGGCTACTCCGAGCAGTCCCTTGCCGCGGTCGTCGCGGCGGTCGGGCCCGCGGCGGCGGCCCGGATCGTCAGCGGCAACATCCGCGATTTCCTGGGCATCTGAGATGACGGTGTCCGGCACGGCCGCGCGGTCCGCGGCCTTCGAGATCCCCGATGTCCCCGACCGGGCGCGGATGCGGCGTGAGACCGGCGCCCGATTGCGCGCGGCGATGGCCGCCCGCGGTGTCGACGCGCTGGTCCTGCTCAACAACACCAATGTCGCCTATGCCACGGGTGCGAACTGGCCGCTCGGTGATGCCGGGCTCTCGCATGTCGAGCGTCCCGTCGCCGTGGTGGTGGCCGGTGATCCCTGGCCGCACCTGTTCCTGCCGTTCCGGGAGGGCACCTCCGACGAGGCCGAACTGCCCGCCGATCACCTGCACGGGCCGGTCTACCTCGAATTCGACGAGGGCGTGGACACTTTCGCCCGCGTGCTCGCCGAACTGGTTCCGGCGGGGTCCACTGTCGCGGTCGACGAATGCACCGGTGCGATGCGCCGGGCGCAGGACGCGCTGTTCCCCGGCGGCGCTCCCTCCGATGCCGCGCTGGTCGTCGGGGCGGCCAAACTGATCAAGACACCGGATGAGATCTCGTGCCTGCGGATCGCCAACCGGATCACCGAGAAGGCCATCGCCGAGGTGCAGGCCGACCTCGCGCCCGGTCGCCGCCAGATCGACCTGTCGGCCCGATTCGTCCGGCGCGCTTTCGAACTCGGCGCCACCGCGAACATGCTCGACGCCATCTGGCAGGTGATGCCGCAGTCCAAGGCCGAGGGCGTGTGGACCACGCACGGCGACCTGGCGCTGCCGCTGCTCACCACCGAGCGCGCCCTCGCGGCCGGTGACGTGCTGTGGACCGATGTCAGCATCACCTACGGCGGCTACTGCTCGGACTTCGGCCGCACCTGGATCGTGGGCGACGCCCCGAACGCGCGGCAGCAACGCCAGTTCGAGCGCTGGCACGAGATCATCACGGCGGCACTCGAGGTCACCCGCGCCGGTGCGAGCGCCGCCGATCTCACCCGGGCCGCGATCGCGGCCAACGGCGGCGTCAAACCCTGGCTGCCGCATTTCTATCTGGGTCACGGCATCGGCGTCAGCGCTGCCGAGATGCCGATGATCGGCACCGATCTCGGCGCGGAGTACGACGAGAACTTCGTGTTCGAACCCGGGATGGTGCTGGTGCTCGAACCGGTCGTCTGGGAGGACGGCACCGGTGGATATCGAAGCGAGGAGATCGTTGTGATCACCGACCAGGGCTTTTCGCCCCTCACCGACTACCCCTACGACCCGTATGGGTACTGAGATCCTGCCCGACGAGCGCGCCCTGCGGCATGGGCGGCGCGCTCGCGCACTGGCACAGATGCATGCCGACGATCTCGACATTCTCGTCCTGGGCAGGCAGGCCAATGCCCGCTACGTGGCAGGCGCCCCACAACTGTGGGTGGCGGGGACCCGGCCCTTCGGCCCCGTCGCCACCCTGGTGCGCGACACCGGTGCGGTGCATCTGCTCAGCACCTGGGACGAGGGCATCCCCGAGGACATCCCGCACGACAATCTCTACGGCCTGGCATGGAATCCGCTGACCACCATCGAGGTGCTGCGCCGCATCGATGGCGCGAGCACGGCCCGCCGGGTCGGCACCGACGCCATGTCCCCGACCTTCGCCCAGTTGCTGCCACAGGCGTTCCCGCAGGCCGAACTCGTCGACGGGGAACCGGCGATGAGCGCGGCACGGCGGATCAAGACACCCGAGGAGATCCTCGCGTTGCGCCGTGCCCTTGCCGTCGCGCAGACCGGTCTGGCGGCGTCGGTGGCCGAGCTCGCGCTGGGCGTGAGCGAGCAGTCGCTGATCGGGATCCTGCTCGAGGCCATGGCCGCGGGCGGGATCAGTACGCCCGCCTCGCAGGATTCGGCGTGGGTGACCTCGCGAGCGCATCCATGGCAGCGGGCGGGCGCGCAACGGCGGGTGGGATCCGGTGACCTGGTGGCGTTCTCGGCGGGGATTCTCGGCGAGGGCTACATCGGCGAGGTCGGCCGCACGTGGCCCGCCGACGGCGAGGGTGATGCCGGCGTGCACGCGCTCTACCGGCGCTGGGATGTGCTGTGGGACAGGCTCGTCGAGGCCTGCCGTCCGGGCGCGGTGGCCGCCGATCTGCTCACCGCCTACGAACTCGCCGGGGAAGCACTGCCGCCCATGCCGGTGGCCCGCGGCCTCGGCATGGGTTTCGACGCCCCGGTGGTCTCGCCGCTGTTGCGGCAGACCGCCGAGGCCGAACGACTCGAACCCGGCATGGTGCTGTCGGTCACCAGTTATGTCTGGGAGCCCGGCGTCGGTGCGGTCTTCGGCCGTGACGCGGTCCTGATCACCACCGACGGCGCCGAGGTGCTCACCGACGCGCCGCACTGGCCGCACTGACCCGCAACACATTTCGAGGCGGGCCGCCTGCCGGGCGGTCCGCCTCGTCCAGGCAAAGGAGCCGCATCGTGCCCGGACCGGAGCAGCCGTCGGCGGAGGAGATCATCCGCTACGACAAAGACCCCGAAACCCGTATCGCCACCATCACTTTCGACCGTCCCGACCATCTCAACGCCCCCACCAGCGCGGCCCGGCTGCGCTACGGCGACCTGATCCATCGCGCGAGCATCGACGACGACGTCAAGGTGCTCGTTGTCCGGGGCGTCGGCGACGATTTCGGCAGCGGCGCCGATCTTCCTGAATTCCTTGCTACGCAGCGGGATCCGGACCAGGGGCCGCGACTGGCCGAGTACAAGATCGGCGCCGAGGAGGGCGTGCGGTACCCGCCCACAGGGTCGTTCCGGCACGGCGCGTCGGTCAGCCAGTGGTACGCCAACGCCCAAGCGGGCTGCCGGAGCCTGCAGGAGTTCAAGAAGATCAGCATCGTCGAGGTGAAGGGCTACTGTTACGGCTGGCACTTCTATCAGGCCGCCGACGCCGATCTGGTGATCTCCAGCGATGACGCGCTCTTCGGCCATCCATCGTTCCGCTACTACGGCTGGGGACCGCGGATGTGGACCTGGGCGCAGACCATGGGATTGCGCAAGTTCCAGGAGATGGTGTTCACCGGCAGGCCGTTCACCGCGCAGGAGATGGCCGACTGCGATTTCCTCAACAAGGTGGTGCCCAGGGACGAACTGGAGGCCGAGACCGCCAAATACGCGCTGGCCTGCGCCCGTAATCGCCCCACCGACACCATCTTCATGCAGAAGGTCTTCTTCGAGATCATGAAGCAGCAGCAGGGCGAGTACATGGGCAGCCTGCTGAGCGGGTTCTTCGAATCGATGGGCGGACACGTCCACGCCGACGACGAGCTCATGCTCGGCGATGCCTACGACAGCGGACTCAGCGCCTCGGTGAAGGACAACGACGCCCGCTTCCCGCCGGAGTTCCGGCTGAGCAAATCAGCGCGCAAGGACGACCGGTGAGTACCGCGCCGCTGTCCGGGTGGTCGGTCCTCGACCTGTCCACCGGGATCGCGGGGGCCTACTGCACCAAACTGCTGGCCGACGGCGGCGCCGAGGTCGTCGTGGTGGAACCGCCGGGCGGCGCGGCGCTGCGGCGGTGGTCCGCCTCGCACACCGTGCCCGCCCAGGGCAGCGATGCGCCGCTGTTCACGTTCCTGTCCGGCGCCAAACGCAGCGTGATCGTCGACGTGGCCGCGCCACCGGATCGAACACTGCTCGACGCACTGCTGGCCGCCGCCGATATCGTTGTGTGGGAACCCGATTCGCCGATCACTGCCGATCCCGCCTACTCCCCCACGGCCCTGCGGCGCGCGCACCGGCACCTGGTGGTCACCGCCATCACGCCGTTCGGGCTCGACGGGCCGTGGGCGAGTCGCCCCGCCACCGAGTTCACCTTGCAAGCCTGGTCGGGCGGCATCATCGGGCTCGGGCGCGGGGCGCCGGAGCGGGCGCCGGTGGCGGTCGGTGGGCGGATCGGCGAATGGTTCGCCGGTGCCCACGCCTCGGTAGCCACCCTGACCTCCCGGTTGCGCGGCGGTGCGGGCGAGCTGATCGACCTGTCGATTCTCGAAGCCCAGATCCTCGGACTGACCTACTTTCCCGTCACCTTCCACGACGCGCTGGGCCGCCCGTTCCGGGATCGGCGCCGGCGCAGTGTGCCCGGTATCGCGACCGCGGCCGACGGCCTGGTCTCGGTGGGCTGCGGTACCATGCAGCAGTGGTTCGACCTGTGCGCGATGGTCGGGCATCCCGAGTGGATCGACGAGGACACCGACGCCTCGATCACCGAACGCGCCGCCGCCAGGGCACCGCAGATCTACGCCTGGCTGGCCGAACAACCGGTCGAGGTGGTGCAGGATCTGGCTTCGGCCTTCCGGATTCCGAACGGGCCGGTCGCCGACGGGTCGAACGCCCCGACGATGGACCATCACCTGGCCCGGGGGTCGTTCGTGACCGATCCCCGGGACGGGTTCGTCCGGCCCGGCGCGCCCTATCGTTTCGATCCGCCGCTGCTGCCGGAGCTGGGTCCCGCGCCGCGGCTGGGTGAACACACCGAGCACTACCGCGCCCCGGCGAACCGATCACGCGGTGTCCGAACCCGCAGTGGCGCAACCGAACAGCTGCCGTTCCGTGGTGTGCGAGTACTCGATCTCACCACCTTCTGGGCGGGTCCGTCGTGCACGCACTATCTGGCGATGCTGGGCGCCGAGGTGATCCATGTGGAGTCGGCCGCCCGGCTCGACGGCACCCGGCTCATCGCGGGAGTACCGGTCAGCGAGGACCGGTGGTGGGAGAAGTCACCGATCTTCGCCGGGCTCAACGCGGGCAAGAAGAGCGTCACCCTGGACCTGTCCGACGACCGTGGCCGCGCGGTGCTGGCGAAGCTCGCCGCGACCTGCGATGTGGTCGTCGAGAACTACACCCCCCGCGTGCTCGCCCAGATCGGCCTGGACTATCCCGCCTACCGCGCGCTGCGGCCCGACGGGATCATGGTGCGCATGCCGGGTTTCGGGACCACCGGGCCGTGGCGGGACAATCCCGCGTTCGCCTACGTCATCGAGGACACCTCGGGCATCAGCTGGCTCACCGGCCACCCGGACGAGAATCCCGTGCAGCCCTATTCGATCGGCGACCCCAACGCCGGGGTGCACGCGCTCAACGCCCTGCTGCTGGCCCTCACTCACCGCCGCCGCACCGGTGCGGGCACCCTGATCGAGGCCGCCATGGTGGACGCCGCACTCAATGTCGCCGCCGAGCAGGTGCTCGAGTACTCCGCCAACGGAGTGCTGCTGCACCGCGACGGCAACCGTGGTCCGGCCGCCGCGCCACAGAACCTCTACCAGGCCGCGGGCACCGACGAATTCGGTGGCCGGGACTGCTGGGTCGCGATCGCGATCGCCACCGACGGGCAGTGGCGCAAACTCCGCGAAGCCCTCGGCACACCGTTCTGGATGCTGGACCCGGCACTGTCGAGCGCGGCGGGCCGGCGCGCCAGACACACCGAAATCGACACCAGACTCGCGACCTGGTGCGCCGACCGCGACAGCGACGACATCGTCCGAACCCTCTGGGATGCAGGCATTCCCGTGGCAAAGGTGTTGCAGCCGCACCGCCAGACCGAGATCCCGCAACTCATCTTCCGCGGCTTCTTCGAGAACCTCACCCATCCGATCACCGGAACCGCCCGCCACAGCACGATCCCCGCCCGCTTCTCCGCAGGCCCCTACCGCTTCCACCGCACGCACGCCCCCCTGCTCGGCCAGGACAACCACGCCATTCTCACCGACCTCGGACTGGAGCCGACCCTGCTCACCGAGCTCTGCACCGCCGGCGTCGTCGGAGGGCACCCGACAGTCGGTCCGGCCACGGTCCCCTCATCAACCAACCGGTAGGCCCATCGGTCCGAGTCGGCTTCGCCGAGATGCGCGGGCTCTACGCGGAGATCCACGTTCACCGGGCACCAGATGCCCGAAGCGTATGCGCGGCAACTGATCCACGACTGCAATCACAAGGGCATGGCCGCTTTGGACCCCGGCCACTCGTGACGGATCGGTCAGATGTCCATGCCTCACCGCTATCTGACTGAACCTGTCAGGAGCACTGGCCAACTAGATGGCATTGGATCAGAGCTGGTGGGCGTGGCGTTCGGGAGTGAGGGGGTTGCCTGCGGGGATGTTTCCGCAATTGGTGGGGGCGGGTTGGTTGTCGAAACGGTCGATGAGCCACTTTTGCGCCGCTGGTGCCCAGGCGATGAGAGCAGTGACGTGGCTGTGGGCGTCGTACTGGTCGTATTGAACGGCCAGTCCGGCAGCGCAGTACTGATTGGCCAGGGTGCGGACATCTCCAGTGATCATGACGCCGTCTCCGGCGCCGAAGCCAGGATGTGCTGGTGTGCCCTCGAGGATGCCGTTGGCGCCCTGGGCGATGAACATCGGAACGGTCGGGGTCGGCGCTGTGCCCATGTTGAGCTTGTTGACAACGTCGACGTATTCGGGAATCGAGTTCGGGTCGGCGTATTCGGGTAGGGCCATTTGTGCCCAGGTCAGGCCGGGGTATTGGGCGAGCACGTTCATGATCGACGCGTCCTGCATTTCCTCGAGGACGCGGCGGCCGGTGTCGCTGAGGTACTTGCTGAAGTCGACGTCGAAGGACCGCGAGATGCCGACAATGGCCATTCCGATCACTCCGGCCCAGATCGGACTGCCCGCGACGTAGCTGAGGTTGTGTGCGGGGTCGACCAGGACTCCTCCTTCGGCGACCCCGATGAGATCTTCGTTGATGTCGGGGGCGTAGGAGGGTGCTTCGATCGCGGTCCAGTTCGCGGCGATCGCGCCGCCGGAGTATCCCATCAGGCCGATCTTGGTCGTGTCGTCGATTCCGCTGAGAGTGGTGATATGACGTGCTGCGCGCAGTGAGTCCAGGGTCGTTCTGCCGTATTCGGGGCCAGCGGCGAAGTCAGCGGCGGGGCCTTCGGTGTCGGGTACGACGATGGTGTATCCGGCCATCAGCAGCGGGGCGAAGAACTGGACTTCCGAAGAGGCGATATCGCTCAGGGGATCCGAAAGGCCGGTGAGTTCGATATCGGCGGCAAATGCTCGGGAAGGACTGTGCGCCGGGTTGAGTGAGTCGTATGCCGAAAGGAAAGAAACGACCTTGGCCGCGCCGGTGGCCGGTGCCGGGGGTTTGATGATCGTGGTGACGTTGGCTGTCGGGTTTCCAAGGGAATCGGTCGACCGGTAGAGCACTTGGATCGTGGTCAACGGTGTGGCGAAAGTGTCGGCGTGATATTCGAGGGTCCGGGTCTTCAGCACGGCGCCTGGGGCAAGTGATGCCAGCGGTTCGGCGCCGTCGTAGCTGTAGAACGACTCCGGCGCCTGCGCCATCACCGCAGGCACGCTTCCCAGGGTTGTGGCCAGGGTGGCCGAGAATGCCGCTACCATCAGCCGCGGCATCCCCGCCGGCTTCCCGGCTCTGGTACTCACGCGCCGCCCGCCCATGGTGCGGCCACGGCGTTGTAGGTTGAGCATCACTGTCGAATTCCTGTCGTCGAGAATGGTCAGCAGACGGGCTGCTGGTCGCCGCGCACATCGATGGTTACCGTGCGCGGTTCGAGGTCGTCGGCGCCGGCGCGAACCGTCAGGATCCCGGCACCGGTGGGTCGTACGATCGCCAGGATCGTGCCGGCGTAGGTGGTTCGGGTGGTAGTGAGCATGGGTTCGTCAAGGCGCGGGTCGCCGCTGCCGAGCCCGGCCAGCACCCCAGGGCCCTCGATATCGACTCGGACAGTGCGGGTTTCGGCGGGATTGGTGCGACCGTACTGGTCGACGAGGGCGATGCGGACGTGGACCAGGTCGTTGTCGTTGGCAGTTGCTGTCGTGCTCTCTGCGGTGAGACGCAGGTCGGCGACGCGTGCGGCGGTGTGCAGTTCGGTGGTTTCGGCTTCGACACCGTCGCGGTAGGCGGTCGCGGTGAGGACGCCGGGTGTGTAAGTGGCTTCAAAGGTAGCGATATAGCCATGTTCGGGGCCGGCGGAGCGTCGGCCGAGGCTCTGCTGGTTGACCCGTAGTTCGACCTGTTCGGCGTCGGAATAGACGTCGATGCGGACCGGTTTTCCTTCGTCCGCGGGCCAGGTCCAGTGGCCTTCGGAGCCGTCCCATGCGAAGGCGTTGGGGACGGCGCCGATTCCGAATCGTTGCGGTGGGTGGACTGAGATGTAGGGCTCGGTGCGCAGGCCGAAGACGATTTCACGGAAGTAGGAGGCGGGTCTGCGGGTACCGGTCATGTCCAGGTCGCCGGTTTCCGAGGTCAGATGCGGGTAGTCGCCGAGTGCGCTGTCGAGGCTCATTTCCACAGCGCTGCCGGGTTCGCGGACGCGGCCGATTCCGGCTTCGCCCAGATAGTCCCAGCCGGTCCAGCAGAAGTCGCCGATGACATGGGGCAGGCGGGCGGTTTGCTGCCAGCGGGCTGCGATGTCCTGGCGTGCCGTTTCGCTGCCCACGCATACCCGATTCGGGAATTGCGTCGGGTCGAGGTCGTAGCGGGCATCGCCATAGTTGTATCCAGCGACGTCGACCTGGGCGAAGGCTTCGGCGGTCAGAGCCGCGGTGTCCTCGGAGCGCCACAGCATCGCCACCATCTCCTCCATCGACCCCAGCATGTCGTTCACACCGCCGCAGGCCCCTGCCGCGCTCATCGCCGCGGCAATCTGGTCCAGCGACGAGACCAACACGTTGATCGCGTTCACGGTGAAGCGGTGGGGGTCCAGTGTCTTCACGGTGGCGGCGAGTTCTCGTCCCCATCGGGCGCTGAGTCGGTTGCCGGTTTCGAAGATCTCGTTTCCGATGGAGTAGAGGATGACACTGGGGTGGTTGTAGTCCTTGGTCACCATCGACTCGATGTCGGCGCGCCACCAGGTCGGGAAATCGCGCGAGTAGTCGAAGCGCGTTTTGCGCACGGTCCAGGAGTCGAAGGCCTCGTCCATGACCAGCATTCCCAGCCGGTCACAGGCGCGCAGCATTGCCTTGCTCATGGGCTGGTGGGCGCTGCGCAGCGCATTGAATCCGGCGGCACGCAGAAGTTCGACGCGGCGTTGTTCGGCGCGCGTGATCGCTGCCGCGCCCAAGGGCCCGTTGTCGTGGTGCACGCAGGCGCCGCGCAGTTTCACCGGCTGCCCGTTGATGCGCAGACCGTGCGCGGGATCGATCTGAATACGACGGATACCGAAGTGATCTTTGCTGTGGTCGACGACTCGGTCGTTGTGGATCAGCGAGACGCGCCCGAGATAGAGATCGGGGTGCTCGGGGCTCCACAGTTTCGGGTCGCGGACGAACACTCGACGGTGCACGGTTGCCCGCTCGCCGGCGAACACGGTCAGCGGCATCGTCTCCTCGGCGACCAGGTCGCCATCGGGGTCGAGGATTTCGATGCGGACGTCGAGATGCGCTGTGCGGGTGGATTCGTTGTGGACGGTCGCGTCGACGTGGACCGCGGCGAGGTCGTCTTCGATGTCGGGGGTGGCGAAGCGGGGACCCTCGACCGTCAGATGGATCAGCTCTCCCCGGTGTAGGGTGACCGGCCGGTGGATTCCGAGGCCGGAGTACCAGCGAGTGTCTTCGGTAGCCGAGCATTCGACGCGGATGACGTTGGTCTCACCGTATCGCAGATACGGGTCAGCGGCGACGAAGAACCGGGAGTAGCCGTACGGCCGGTGAGCAGCCAGCGCGTTATTGATGAAAACGCGCGCATCACGGTAGATGCCTTCGAACTCGAGGGTGATCCGGTGATCGGCCCATTCGAGTGGCACGTCGAAGCGCTTTTCGTAGTCCGCGTCACCGTCGGGAAAGAACCCGTTGGCCGCGCCGTCGCCCGCATCGTGGGCGCGTGGAAGGGTGAGCATCTGGTCGTGTGGCAGGACCACCGGGCGATAAGGTCCCGCGGTCATCGCGAAGAACGCGGATTGCAGCGGGCGAACGCCCCAGCCGTCATTGAAAGATTCGGCGATCATCGAGCGGTCCGATCTGAGTTCGAGTGCGGGTTGCTGTCGAGCTGTGTCTGCGGGCCCGGACCGACTGCGACGCCGTCGACGAGCCGTGACAAGTTCATGGGGTTCGCGTCCTGAAGCTCTTGCGGGAGCAGAGGCTCGGGCGTGTTCTGATAGGCGACCGGGCGCAGCCAGCGTTCGATGGCAGTGGAGCCGACCGAGGTGGAGGTCGAGGTGCTCGCCGGGTAGGGGCCGCCGTGATGCTGTGCGGCAGTGACTGCGACTCCAGTCGGCCAATCGTTGACCACAACCCTGCCGACCATCGCACTCAGTCGTCGCAGCAGCCCCGCGGCATTGCCGTCGAGTTCGGCGGCTTCCTGTTGGGAGAGTTGAGCCGTGGCCGTCAGGGCGCCCGGTATCCGGGACAGCGTCTCGGTGCACTCGCTGCTCGCGGCGTAGCGAGCAACAACCGTCACCGGACCGAAGCATTCTTCGAGTAGTAGCGCGTGCCTCGGGTCCGAGGCCATGGCGGCGGGTACCGACAGCAACGCTGGGCTCACCGCATGGGTGTCCGGGCGCGGGGCGACCACGGTCTGCACATGGGGGAGGTTCGCGCGTGCGTCGATACCGGCGGTGAAATCGGCGAGCATGCGCTGGTCGAGCAGTGCTGCCGGTGGTGTTGTGGCCAGGTGCTGGGCGAGTTCGGTGACCAGGGCATCGCCGTCGGGGCCCTCGGGCACCAGCACGAGCCCGGGTTTGACGCAGAACTGCCCGTGTCCCAGGGTCACCGAGGCTGCCAGCGTCCGGCCGATCTGCCCGCCGCGTTCGGCGGCAGCCGCGGCGGTCACGACCACCGGATTGAGGGAACCGAGTTCGCCGTGGAATGGGATCGGGCGCTCTCGCGCGGCCGCGGCGTCGAATAGGGCGCGGCCACCGCGCTGTGAGCCGGTGAAACCCGCCGCAGCCACCAGGGGGTGACGAATGAGTTCGACACCGGCGTCGAAGCCGTGCACCACGCGTACGACATCCGCCGGTAGCCCGGATTCGGCGGCGGCGGCACGCACGACCGCCTCGGTCAGTGCCGATGTCGCCGGGTGGCCGGGATGAGCTTTGACCACCACGGGGCAGCCAGCCGCCAGCGCGCTGGCGGTATCCCCACCGGCGATGGAGAACGCGAAGGGAAAGTTCGAGGCGGAATAGACGGCCACGACGCCGAGGCCGACTTTGTATCTGCGCAGGTCGGGTCGGGGTGGGACGTGATCGGTGTCGGCGTGATCGATGATGATATCGAGAAAATCCGCTGCCTCCACCAGGTCGGCGAAGGCGCGGAGTTGGCCGCACGTGCGGTCGATCTCCCCGTGGAGCCGGGACAGCCCGAGTGCGGTCTCGGCTTCGGCTTCGGCCGCCAGTGGTGCGCGCTCGGCGGCCAGGCCCTCGGCGGCATTACGCAGGAAGTTCGCGCGAGAGGACCTGTCGTTCAACGCGCCCCGTGCAGCATGTGCGGCTTTCACCGCACGGTCAACGGCGATGGCGTCCGTTTCCCGCGTCACCGCCCGGCGGCGCGCACCGGTTCGCGGATCGAGGCTCCATACATCGACGTCTCCCACACCCACTCCTTGTTCGAAATATCGAACATTGTTTTCGATTTCGAACATATACTGATGCACGGACCGGTGAGCGTCAACACCGGATTTCTGTTGCGCTGCCGCCGTTCCTGCTACGGTCGATATATCGGACCCCGTTCGAAATATCGAACCAAAGGAATTGTGGATGCGGATCACCCGGCTGGACACGCACGTCATCGGCACACCCTGGCGGAATCTGACTTATGTGGTCGTACACACCGACGAGGGCCTCACCGGCGTCGGTGAAACACGGATGCTCGGTCACACGGACGCGCTGCGCGGCTACTTGAACGAAGCCGCCGCCAACCACATCATCGGCTCGGACCCTTTCGCCGTCGAGGACCTGGTGCGCCGCATGAAATACGGCGACTACGGGCGCGCGGGTGAAATAGTGATGTCCGGCATCGCGTGCGTGGAGACCGCATGCTGGGATATCAAGGGCAAGGCGCTGGGTGTCCCGGTCTGGCAGTTGCTCGGGGGCGCGGTCACCGACAAGGTCAAGGCTTACGCCAACGGCTGGTACACCACCGAACGGACACCGCAGGCCTATGCCGACGCCGCGCGGACGGTGCTGGCGCGCGGGTATCGGGCACTCAAGATCGACCCCTTCGGCGCAGGCCGTTTCGAGTTGTCGCACGATGAGACGATGACAGCCGTCGGATTGATCGAAGCCGTCCGAGACGCGATCGGACCCGACACCGAGCTGATGCTGGAAATGCACGGCCGCTTCAACCCGGCCACAGCGGTGCGCCTGGCGCGGGAGATGGCGCCGATGCGGCCCGCCTGGCTGGAGGAACCGATCCCGCCGGAGAACCTCGCGGCACTGCGCAAAGTCGCCAGCAAGACAGATATCCCGATCGCCACCGGCGAACGCATCCACGACCGCATCGAGTTCCGGGAACTGTTCGAGAACCAGGCCGCTGACATCATCCAGCCTGATCTCGGCCATATCGGCGGTATCGCGGAAACACGCAAGCTCGCCGCCACGGCCGAGACCTATTACCTGCTGGTAGCTCCCCACAACGTGGGCGGTCCGGTCCTGACCGCGGCATCGTTACAGGTCGGATTCTGCGCGCCCAACTTCAAGATCCTCGAGCACTTCAACGATTTCGCCGACGACCGGATCAAGGGCATCGTCAAGGGAGCTCCCGAGGTCGTCGACGGCTATTTCCACCGCACCGACTCCCCCGGCCTCGGTGTGGAGTTCGATGCCGACGCCGCAGCCGAGTTCCCCCAGCAGAGCGCGCATTTCGACCTGTGGGCCGAGGGCTGGGAGAAACGCGCACCACGGGCACGCCGATGATCGGCGATCAAGCCCTCGTGGTCATGTGCCCGCACGAATTCACCCTCGAACACCACCACCCGCTCCCGCCCGGGCACGGGGAGGCGCTGGTCCGGGTGCATGCAGTCGGGATCTGCGGCAGTGATCGCGAACTGTTCCACGGCACCAGACCGAGCGAGTACGTCCGCTATCCCGTGGTACCTGGCCATGAATGGTCCGGAGTCGTCGAAGCTGTCGGCGCGGCGGTGCCCGACGATCTGGTCGGCCGCAAGGTCGTCGGCGAGGGCTTTCGCAGCTGCCGTCGCTGCGACCGCTGCCGAGCGGGCGAAACCACCCTGTGCGCTGGGGGGTACGAGGAGACCGGGTTCACCATGCCCGGCGCGATGGCAGCCACACTCACCCTGCCCGCCGACCTGCTGCATACCCTCGACGACAACGCCGACCTGACCGCGGCGGCCCTCCTGGAACCGGCCGCCTGCGCAGCCGCGGCAGCGCTGCAATGCCGAACGCAACCTGGCGACCGTGTCGCTGTCGTCGGAACGGGCACCCTGGGGTTGCTCGCACTGCAACTCCTCGCGGCATCGGGCCCAAGGGAACTGTTGGCAGTCGGGATCCATCACGATCACGCGCACACAGCGCTGGGTTTCGGAGCGACACACTTTCGGCGCCACGACGAACTCGCCGGCCCCGGCGAATTCGACATCGTCCTCGAAGCGGCGGGCGGCGCCGGCAGTGCTGCAGCGGCAGTGAGGTTGCTCCGCCGCGGCGGGCGCCTGGTATTGACGGGCATCCCCGCAAGCAACGCGATCGGGTTGGATCCGACTGACTTGGTGACCCGCCGGATCCAAGTGCGCACGGTCTTCGGCGCCCCACCCCAAGCATGGTCGCACGCAGTGCGCGCCTTCAACGCCGCGATCCTGGACCCGCTGCCCCTGATCACCCACCAATTCGCCCTGTCCGAGTTCCGGACCGCCATCGACCTGGTCAGCGCTGGCGATCCGGCCGTCGGAAAGGTGCTGCTGCATCCCGGCCGCGCCGCCACCACTACCGGCGCCGCCGCGGCACCCGCTCACCGAAAGAGGATTTGATGCACACCCCCACCAGCCACCGACAGCCGGGACAACCGCACCTGGACGCCCTCGGACTCGGCGGCCCTGCGCCCGCCATGGACCAGGCCTCGCCGCACGCCTTCCCCGACGGCGGAACCTGGCGCACCGAAATCCCGTCGGTCGAGGGCCCCGCCGCACTACACGAAGTACTGAACGAGTCACAGCGGTTGTCGGTCCCCATCCACCGGATCAGTCAGGGCAGCGGCATCTGGATGCTGACCGATGCCGAGATCACCGAAATGGTCGCCGCCTGCACCGCACACGACATCGAACTGTGCCTGTTCACCGGCCCTCGTGGGACCTGGGATATCGCCGCGGGCGCCTCGACGCCGGCCGGTGGTACCGGGCCGCGCGCCGTCGGTCATCGTGCGGTCGCCGGCTGCGTCGAAGATGCGGTACGCGCCACCGAACTGGGCGTGCGATGCATTCTCGTCGCCGACGAAGGGGTGCTGTGGGTGCTGCACCGGCTGCGGGACAACGGCCTACTGCCCGCCGACACCACCTTCAAGGTTTCCGCGTTGATCGGCCCGGTCAACCCGGCCTCGGTCACCGTCTACGAGCGGCTCGGTGCCGACTCGATCAACATTCCCTCGGACCTCTCGCTCGAGCACCTGACCGAAATCCGATCCGCGGCCCGAGTCCCGCTCGATATCTACATCGAAACACCCGATGATCTCGGCGGCTACGTCCGCATGTACGACGCGGCCGAACTCATCCGCCGCGGCGCACCGGTATACCTGAAGTTCGGCCTGTCCAAGGCCCCCGGCATATATCCCGCCGGCGCACACCTGCGCGAGACAGTCCTGGCCACCGCCCGCGAACGTGTCCGCCGCGGACGGCTCGTACTTGATCTGCTCGAGCGACTCGGCGCCGTGGACGGCATGTCACCGCTGGGTGCTCGCCTTCCGGGCGAGCTCGGACGATTCCCCGTGCCCGATCACACTGTCATGAAGACCCTGCACCGATGAGCCGACTCGTTCCCGCCGTCACCCGAGCCCTCGACATTCTGGAGCTCTTCCTCACCGACCGTGACGCGCTGTCGGCGCCGGAAATCGTCGCGGCACTGCAACTCCCGAGAACCACCGTCCACGAACTGATCAGCACTCTCGTCACGCGACGCTACCTCGAACCCGCAGGCAACGGCCGCTACCGCCTGGGAGTGCGCACCCATCAACTGGGCAGCCGCTACGCCGACCAGATCGACCTCATCTCCGAAGGCGAGCACGCAGCTCAGCGAACCAGCGGGCTATGCAAGGAAACGGTCCACGTGGCGACTCTCGAGGACACCTCCGTCATCTATATCGCCAAGGCCGACTCCACCCACACCGTCAGAATGGTATCGGCCGCCGGCCGTCGGCTCCCCGCCCACTGCACCGCGGTCGGCAAGATGCTGCTCGCGTCACTACCGCACGAGCGTCTGCGACAGCTCTATCCTGAGGGGCGCACCCTCACAGCCATGACACCCAACAGCGTCACCGATCCGGCCGCCCTGTTCGTTGAACTCGCCGAGACACAACACCGCGGCGTCGCGATCGAGGAATGCCAATCGAACCCCGACGTCTCCTGCATCGCCGCCCCAGTGCTCGACCGAACCGGCAACGTCGTCGCCGCCATGTCGATCTCCGTGCCCTCCATCCGATGGTCGGGCCAACGACGCGCAGAACTACAGGAACTGGTCATCGCGGGCGCGGCCGAGTTGTCCGAACGCCTCGGCTTCCGCGGCACAGTACCGTGACCGGGCGACCGGCCGTGCACGAAGCACTGGCCATCGATGCCGAACTCGGCGAAGGCCCCACCTGGGATCCCGTGCGGCAGCGACTGCTGTGGGTCGACATCCTCGCCTCCCGCATCCACAGCCTCGACCCCGTCACCGGCGTCGTCGAGACGATCACCACCGACCAGCACGTCGGGGCAGCCAAACCACGCCGCGACGGCGGACTCGTCGTCAACCTCCGCGACGGCATCGGAACTTACACTGCCCGAGGCGGTTTCGACTGGCTTCACCATGCGCCCACCCCAGGCCGGCGCGGCAACGATGCCGCTGTCGCACCCGACGGATACCTGTGGGCAGGCACCATGCGCTACGACGAGGCACCTGGACGGGGAGCTCTCACCCGCACCACTCCTGGCGGCGACACGACGGTGGTCCTCGACGACGTCACTGTCAGTAACGGCATCGGGTGGAGTCCGGACACCCGGCGGATGTACTACATCGACTCGCCCACCCGCCGCATCGACACCTTCACATACCACGACGGCCACCTCACCGACCGCGAACCTCTGGTCGTACTCGAACCAGGATGCGGGATACCGGATGGACTCACGGTCGACGCGGACGGCGCGATCTGGGTTGCCCTGTGGGACGGTGCCGCCCTGCGCCGTTACACCCCCTCCGGGCGTCTCGACCGGATCCTGACGCTGCCGGTCACCCGCCCTACATCCTGCGCCTTCGCAGGTAACGCACTGACCGATCTCTACATCACCACCGCCCGCACCGGACTGACCACACCCACCCAACAGGACGGCTCCCTGCTGGTAATCCCCGGCATCGGCCACGGCTTACCTCAACCGCTCTACTCAGGATGACATGTCCGCGACACCCGAAACAACCTCGCGGACAAGCGCGCCATCGCCGGCCGCCACGGAAGCGGAGTACGAAGGTTGTACCGTCACAGATCGCCGCTGCCGCCGAACGCGAACTGGCCTGCGACCACTGTCACGCCCTCGTCCCATCACTCCGAAACTGTCGACCCGGATGGCACACCACGAGTCAACCACCGTGGCCGCGCCACCCCGGCCGCTCAGCGACGTACCGGCCGCCGGTCGCGGGATCGCTGCGGCAGTACTGCGCACAGTCGCGGCAGGTTGTCCGGTCCGCCGGCACGGTCCTCGTTCGGTGCGAACCGGGCTTGCCGCATGCGTTCGCGCCAGGCGAGGTCAGCGAGTGGAAGCGGGCATGGACTCCCAGCCGCGGACGGTGGAGGTGGGTGAGAGGCGGGCGGCGGAGAGGTCCACGTCCCATTCGGGGAAGCGGCGCAGGATTTCCTCGAGGGCGATGCGGCCTTCGAGGCGGGCCAGGGCTGAGCCGAGGCAGTAGTGGGTGCCTGCGCTGAAGGACAGGTGGGGGCGGGTGGGGCGGTGGATGTCGAAGATGTCGCCGTCGGGGGCGAAGTGGCGTTCGTCGCGGTTGGCTGCGCCGATGATCATCATCATGACGCTGCCTTCGGGCACGACGCGACCGTGCACCTCGGTATCGCGGGTGACGTAGCGCGCCACATGCGGGGCGGGCGGTTCGAAGCGCAGCAGTTCCTCGACCGCCTTGGGGATCAGGCGCGGGTCCTCGACCAGGGCCTTGCGCTGGTCGGGGTGTTCGGCCAGGACCTTGCCGGCCCAGCCGATCAGGCGGGTGCTGGTCTCGTTGCCCGCGCCGGAGACGACATTGACGTAGGTGAGCAGTTCCTCCCGGGTCAGGTGCCGGTATTTCCCGTCCGCGTCCTCGAATTCGACGGTGAGCAATTCGGTCATGATGTCGTCGGCGGGATGTTCGGCGCGCCAGTCGATGTAGGCGGCGAACAGGTCGCCGCCGGTGAGGCCCTCGGAGGCGGCCTTCATCGGCCGGCCCTCCTCGGTGCGCATCTGGTCGTTGGCGAAATCGCGGATGGCCTCCTGATCCTGCTCCGGGATGCCGAGCAGCAGGCCGATGGTGCGCATGGGCATCTGCGCGCCGATATCGGCGACGAAGTCGATGCGGCCGGTGCCGGCGATCGGGTCGAGGCTGTCGGCGCAGAACTGGCGGATCTGGTCTTCCAGTGCCGCGATCTTGCGCGGGGTGAACATCCGCGACAGCAGCCTGCGGTGGATGTCGTGCACCGGCGGGTCCTCGAAGATGAGCACGCCAGGCGGGATCGGGATGTTCGCCTTGATCAGTTCGAGGATGGCGCCGCGCGCCGAACTGTAGGTGTCCTTGTCGAGCAAACCCGCGTTGACGTCGTCGTAGCGGCTCATCGCGTAGAAGTCGTGGGTTTCGTTGTAGTACAGGGGCTGTTCGTCACGCAGCCGTTTGAACATGGGGTACGGGTCGGCGTTGAGCTCGACATCGTACGGATCGTAGAACGCGGCGTTGGTGGCGCTGACGGTCACAAGGATCACCCCTCACAGGAGTCGGGAATGGGAATCGGTCACCAGGTGACGGGTAGCGAATACAGGCCGTAGGCCAGCCGGTCGTGTTTGAACTCGACCTCGTCGAGCGGAACCGCGAGGCGCAGGGTGGGCAGGCGGCGCACCAGGGTGCGGAAGACGATCTGCAGTTCGGCGCGGGCCAGCTGCTGGCCGACGCACTGGTGCGGGCCGAACCCGAAGCCGAGATGGTGGGCGGCGGGGCGGGCGATGTCGAGCTGATCCGGTGCGGCCCATTCCCTTTCGTCCCAGTTGGCCGGGGCCAGATCGAAGATCAGGCCTTCGCCGGCGCGGATGGTCTCGCCGCCGATCACGATGTCGCCGACCGCGACCCGCCGCTGCCCGTTCTGGATGATGCTCAGGTAGCGCAGCAGTTCCTCGACCGCGTTCTTCACGATCGCCGGGTCCTCGGTGTCGCGCAGCAGCGCGAACTGCGCGGGGTTCTGCAGCAGGGCCAGGGCACCGAGGGAGATCATGTTGGCGCTGGTCTCGTGCCCGGCAATGAGCAGCCCGGTGCCCAGCTGGGCGGCTTCGCGCATGTCGATCTCACCCGCGCGGACGCGCTCGGCGATATCGGTGACCACGTCCTCGGCGGGCTCGTCGAGCTTGCGCTTGATCAATTCGATCAGGTAGCGCGCCAGTCCGGCCCGGCCTTGCGCGGCCTGCTCCTTGGTGGCGAACCGGTCCACGTTCACGCTGGCGTGCCGCTGGAAGAACTCGTGGTCCTCGTAGGGCACGCCGAGCATCTCGCTGATCATCAAGGTCGGTACCGGCAGGGCGAGCGCTTCGACCAGATCCGCCGGTTTCGGCCCGGCCAGCAGCCGGTCCAGATGCTCGTCGGTGATCTGCTGGATGGCGGGGCGCAGGCCCTCGACCCGTTTGAACGTGAACGGTTTGGTGAGCATGCGGCGGTAGCGCTGGTGCTCGGCGCCGTCGGTGGTGAACACCGATTTCGGCCTGCTGTCCTTGATCGCGACCATGCCCTCGTTC
Source organism: Nocardia sp. NPDC059195 (assembly GCF_042754695.1). Classification (NCBI taxonomy): domain Bacteria; kingdom Bacillati; phylum Actinomycetota; class Actinomycetes; order Mycobacteriales; family Nocardiaceae; genus Nocardia; species Nocardia sp. NPDC059195. Next base: position 451,699 of record NZ_JBHZBG010000001.1, read on the forward strand.
CAATGCGGGAACCCCGGCTGATGGTCGTCGACACTTACGTTCGGATCGGACATGAGCTGCTTGTACTCGGTGTATCCGGTGACCAGCCACGGGGTGCTGCCGTCCCAGATCCGGACCCGGTGCAGCGGTGCGGACCGTCCCAGTTCGAGGGTTTCGGCGGGCGGCGCGAACGGGCAGCCCGCGGCGCGCAGCATGGGGTAGTCCGGGGCCGCCGCGGTGGCGGTCGTCTCGGCCGAGGTTTCGGACACGGTTGTCTCCTTCTCCGGGCGCCACGCGGGCGCCGCACGTTCATTCCTCGATGTGGATGGCCATGGCCGGGCAGACGGCGGCGGCCTGGCGCACGTCGTCGGCGAGTTCGGCCGGTGGCGTGTCGTCGAGGAGCACGACGATGCCGTCCTCGTCGCGCTGGTCGAACACCTCCACCGCGTGCATGACGCAATGGCCGGCGGCCACACACTTGACCTGGTCTACGGTGACCTTCATCGGGACCTGCTCTCGCTCGGGACGAGCGGCTGCCCGTCGATCAATTCCTGGCGGCGGATCCTGGACTGCTTGGCCATGTTCCAGCCGAGGATCGCGGTGACGACGCCGTCGCGGGTATAGCGGACGACGAACCGGCCCGCGGCCGGGTCACCGTCGACGATCTCGACGTCCGCGTCGCGGGTGACGGTGCCGTGGACCTGGATCTTCGTGGCGAACTGGTCGGTCCAGAAGTACGAGATCGGCGCGTGCGGTCGGGGGGTGCCCGCGATGGCGGCGGCGACGGTCGCGGCCTGCTCGGTGGCGTTGGTGCGGTTCTCCCACCGGACCTCGGTGCCGAGCACCGGATGGCGCCAGCGCGCGACGTCACCCGCGGCGTAGACCCCTTCGGCGGCACGGCAATACGGGTCGCAGACGACACCGTCGCGCAGGGTCAGGCCGCTGCCGTCGAGCCAGCCGGTGGCCGGTGCCGCGCCGATGGCCACCACGACCAGATCGGCGGGCAGCACGGTGCCGTCGGCGAGGGCGACGCCGGTGACCGCGCCGTCGCATTCGGTGAGTCCCTGCACCGCCGCGCCCAATGCGAGACGAACCCCGTTGGCGCGGTGCAGATCGGCGAGCAGGCTCGAGACCAGCGGGCCGAGCTGCCCGGCCATGGGCGCTTCGAGCGGCCCGCACAGGGTGACCTCGCGGCCGAGTTCACGTGCGGTGGCGGCGATCTCGCTGCCGAGGACACCTTCCCCGACGACCACGACCCGCTGCGCGGTGCGCAACCCGTCGCGCAGGGCGAGGGCGTCGTCGAGGGTGCGCAGGACGTGCACGCCGCGCAGTCCGCGCGAGTCGGGCAGGGTCCGTGGGCTGGCGCCGGTGGCGATCACGATGTGGTCGGCGATGATGGCTCCCCGCGCCGTGCGCACGGTCCGGGTCGCCGCGTCCAGGCCGAGCGCGGGGGTGTCCAGGATCAGGTCCAGGTCGAGACCGGCCAGCTGCCGTGGCGGCCGCAGCAGGGTGCGCTCGGGGCGCCACTGACCGGAGAGGACCTGTTTGGACAGCGGTGGCCGGTCGTAGGGCAGGTGCGCTTCGGCGCCCAGCAGAGTGATGCGCCCCGGATATTCCGCGCGGCGCAGGGCTTCTGCGGTGGCCAGGCCCGAGGCCGAGGCGCCTACCACCAGCACGCCGGTATTCCGTTTCATCGAACACCTCCGACCACCACGGCGACGGGCTCAGACGACAGTCCGCGACCTCTCGCCGCACCATCGCCTCCGCCCACCACAACGAGCTGCCCACGCGGCGATCCGGCACACCTCGTCCAACGAACGTCCCGCCCCACCGCAGCCATCCGGGCGATCGCCCGGTCCGCCCGCGTCTCCGTTACGCCCCTCACCGCAGGCTCCCCTGCGCGGCCGGTTCGCTCGAGGAACTGTGGTTCTTCTTGTGCCGCAACGGTTTTCCTGCGACGGTGCCGCCGTCGACCGGCAGTACGGTGCCGGTGACGTAACGGGAGCGGTCGCCGGCGAAGTACAGGGCGACCTCGGCCACATCCTCGGGGCGGCCGTCGTCGGGCAGCGGCCGGTCCTCGCGCATGTTCTCGCGCACCATCCGAGTGAACCGTTCCAGGACCTCCGGGGGCATCGACTGCCCGGAGGAGGCCAGCAGCGGGGTCGGGATGCTGCCGGGGGCGATGCAGTTGACCCGGATCCCATACTGTGCCAGTTCGATCGCCGCGGACTTGGTGAAGTGGATGACCGCGGCCTTGGAGGCACGGTAGCTGTGCACACCGCCGCCGGCCTGGATGCCACCGATGGACGACATGTTGATGATCGATCCACCTCCGTCGACCATGTGCGCTGCGCCGAAACGGGTGCCCGCCATGACGCCGAGCAGGTTCACCCCGAGCACATGGTGGAAGTCGCCGAGGTCGTCGTGCAGGAAGTCCTTGTGCATGACCCCGGAGACGCCGGCGTTGTTGCAGACCACGTCCAGGCGGCCGTAGACGTTGACGGCCCGGTCGACCAGTCGGCGGACCTGACCGGGGTCCGCTACGTCGACCGTCTCGAACACCGCTGCCGCACCGTAGTTCTCGATCGAGGCGTGGCCCCGGTCCGCATCGACGTCACCGACGATCACCCGGGCGCCTTCCGCGACGAATCTCGCCACGACGGCCCCACCGATCCCGGAGGCGCCGCCGGTGACGACGGCGACCTTGCCTGCCAGCTCGTCGGCCATGTGTTCTCCTTTTCTCCGAAATCCCCGGGTCACCGCGCCGCGACGGGAATGTCGGCGGCGTCGGCGTGCCGGGCGAGGAAGTCCAGCAGCAGTGCGTTGACAGCGGCGGGCCGCTCGATCTGTGGGCAGTGGCCCGCGCCGTCGATCACGGCGCTGCTCCCCCGCCGCACCCGGTCGGCGAGTTCGCTCGCCCAGCCCGCGGGCAGCAGCTTGTCGCCCGCGCCTTCGACGAACAGCGTGGGCACGGTGATCCGGTCGTAGTCGCGGTCGCTGGACGGGGTGCCTGGTGCCGCCGCGCCCGGTCGCCGGAATCTCGCCGCCGCCAGGGCTTCCCACGCACCGGGGGCGAGGCTGGACTCGTGCCTGCGACGCACGTAGTCGACGTCGGCGGGATAGGCGCCCGAGTGGAACAGTGCGGCCACGATGCGGCGCATGCCGTCGACGGTGGCGTCGTAGTCGTAGAGCGCGTCGACGTGCGCGTTGCGCAGGATGTCGCCGCCGCCGCACAGCGCGACCATGCTGCGCGCCCGCAACCGGGGCCGCGCGGAGGTCTGGTCGACCAGCAGGTTGATCGCGCCCATCGAGTTGCCGACGAAGTGCGCGGTGCCGATACCGAGGAGGTCGAGCAGGGCCGCGACGTGCCGGATGCGCAGTCCGCGACCGTCGGTGAAGTCGACCACCTTGGCCGAGCGGCCGTAGCCGAGCATGTCCGGGGCGATGACGCGGTGCCGGCGGGCCAGTGCCGTGACGGTGTGTTCCCAGCCGAGGGCGGCGTCGGCGCCGAACTCGCCGCCGTGCAGCAGCACGACCGGCTCGCCGGAGCCGGTGTCCAAGTAGGCGGTGTCGTGGCCGTCGACGATCAGGCGGCGGTACTCGGGGCTCATGAGGCACGCTCCGTTCGTCCGGCGGCCACCGCGGACAGGGGGATCCGGGCCGCGACCCGGAGGTGGGCGGGTACGGCGTGGGTCTCGCCGGGTTCGGTGAGCAGCCTGATCTCCCGCATGCCGAGGTCGTCGAGGATGTCGAAGGCGGACTGCAGATCACTGTGACCCACCGGATGTGCCTGTGGCGCAGAGGATTCCCCACTGTGGCTACTCGCCCGGAGCGTGTCGCCGATCGCGGTGGCGCCGGCGCGCACATAGATCAGCACGCCGCAGCCGTCGGCCACGATCCGTGCGATCGCGCCGTGCAGCGCGTCGCGGCAACCGCACGCCCGCGATCCGAGAACATCACCGATGAGGCATTCGAAGTGCAGCCGCACCAGGGGCGCGCTCGCGCGAGCGGGATCGCCGTGGACGAAGGCGACGTGTTCGCGGTCGAGACCGTCGGTGAACCCGATGGCCCGGAACTGTCCGAGCGGCACCGGGATTCGCGCGGCACCGTGGCGAGTGACCCGGCACAGCTCGCGACGCCGGTAGGCGATCAACTCCGCCACCGAGACCATCGGCAATTCGTGAGCGCGGCCGAGTTCGGCCAGTTCCGTCCAAGTCGGATACTCGCCGTCGGCGCCGGTGATCTCGCACAGCACCCCGACGGGCCGCAGCCCGGCGAGTTCGGTGACATCGACAGCGGCCTCCGGGATCTCGGGGAGTTCCAGTACCCCGTCGGCGGCGGTGCCGAGCGGGAAAACGTTTCCCGGCCTGGCGAATTCGGCGGCGCGAGCATCGACCGAGGCGAGGGCGCGCACGGTGGCCGCGCGCTGGGAGGCGCGGATCCCGGCCGCGCCGGCCAGGCCGACCGAGACCCGGTAGCGCGATCGGTCGGGGCCGGTGCCCGCCGGATCCGCGGGCGGAACGGCGAGAGCGTCGAGGGTGGCGGCGCGCAGGGCGACCTGCACCAGTCCGCAACCCAGACTGCTCAGCACGGTGATCGCGGCGGCGGTGACGTGTTCGGCGGCCAGCACCAGGTGCCCGCGCACCCCTTCGGCGGCCGGGTCGGCGACGATGATCATGCGGCCCGCCCGCAGCGCGGTCAGTGCGGTGGATACCGCCAGATGCCCGGTCTCCGTGCGGTTCTCGCTCATGACAGGCCGCCGCCGGCGGGGACGAAGGACAGCAGCTGCCCGGCGAGCAGGTCCAGCTGCGCCTCGATGCCGGTGTCGGTGAGCGCGCCCTCGGCGTCCCAGATCGGTTCGGCCGAGTTGATCGCCACCCCGATCGGGGTCGGCCAGGCGCGCAGGGCGTGACCGATGACGCGCAGCTGGCCGAGTGTGCCGACCGCGGCCTGCCACCCGTAGGCGCAGGTGATGCAGCCCCACGGCTTGTTGTCCAGGTACACCGTGGTGTCGGCGCGCATGTCCTCGATGTAGTCGAGCGCGTTCTTCACCAGGCCGGATACCCCGCCGTGGTAGCCGGGCGACCCGACGAGCACGGCGTCGGCCTGCCGCAGTGCCTCGACCAGGGCGGCCGCGCGCGGGGTGCGGTCCGGTTCGTGCGGGCTGTACATCGGCAGATCGATATCGGTGCCGCTGAACAGGGCTGTGCGCCCACCGCGCCGCTCCACCGCGGCCAGGCAGTGCCGCAGCGCGCGTTCGGTCGAGGAGTCCTCGCGCAGGGTGCCACCGATGCCGACAACGAACGGGCGTCCGTCGGCGACCGGCGTGGCTGCGGTCGCGCTCGTCGTGCTGACTGTCATGGTCTTCGACCTCGCTTACTTGATCGCGATGGGGTTCAGGGGCGACCCGACCGCGCCGATGACGCGCAACGGCGGTGCGACGAGCTGGAATTCGTAGACCCCGTCGGCGACGCAGTCGGCGGCCAGCGCGGAGAAGTCCCAGTACTCGCCGAGCATCAGGCCCATGTCGCGCAGGCAGAGCATGTGCAGTGGCAGGAAGGTGCCCTCGACGCCGGAAGCCGGGTCCTCGACCATCAGGTTGTCGGCGGCCACCGCGGCGACCTCGTGTTCGTGCAGCCACAGCGCGCAGGTCCAGTCCAGGCCGGAGTACGGTTCGGCACCGTCGCGCGCCTCGAGGTAGCGGTCCCACCAGCCCGTGCGCACCAGCACGATGTCACCGGATTCGATGGTGACCCCTTGGCGGGCAGCGCATTCGTCGAGTTCGTCGGCGGTGATGGGCGCGCCCGGCGCGAGGTAGGTGTCCGCGCCGCGGTAGCGCACCAGGTCCAGCAGCACGCCACGGCTGGTGATGCCTTTGCCGTCGACCTTGTCGATGCCGCAGTGGAAAGCGCCCTGACTGGTGACCGATTCGGCGGGGAATCCGTTGTAGAGCTGGTCGGCGTAGTAGACGTGCGACAGCGCGTCCCACTGGGTGGCGGCTTGCAGCGGCATGATGATCATGTCGTCGTTGAAGCGGAACGGATTGTCGGCGAAGAAGCTGCTCAGTTCGCCTGCGACGCTGTTGCGCAACCACTTCGGGCCGTATTCGGCCAGGGTCCTGGCATCGCCGCCGTCGACGGTCATCACGTGGGTGGGGTTCTGCCGGAACTGGAAGGCGCCCTGCGGGCCGCTGGAGCCGAAGTCGATGCCGAGCGGGAAGACCTTGCCGTGCCGGACGAGTCCGGCGGCGGCGGCGATCTTGGCCGGGGTGATGAAGTTCAGGGTGCCCAGTTCGTCGTCGGCGCCCCAGCGGCCCCAGTTGCGGACCCGCTCGGCGAGGGAGTGGAAATCGGTGAGAGTTGCCACGGCGGTGGATTCCTTCCAGTTATTGCCGGGTGGCCGGGGCGGGGCCGGCCAGTTCGTTCGCCAGCCGGGCGGCGAGCGTGCCGCCGTCGACCCACAGCACCTGGCCGGTGATGTAGGCGGCCGCCCGGCTGTTGAGGAACAGCAGTGCCGTGGCCTGCTCGGCCGGATCCGCGGAGCGGCCGAGCGGTTTCGGGATGCTGTCGAGGTACTGCGAGCCGTAGGCGGTGCGCAGTTGATCCAGGATCGGGGTGTCGGTAACGCCCGGCCCGGTGCAGTTCATCCGGATGCCCGCGGCGGCCAGGTCGGCCGACCGCCGCATTGTGTAGAGGATCAGTGCCTCTTTGGCCAGGCGATAGCCGCCGCCGTCGGCGACGATCTCCGGATGCTCGGCACACCACGCGAGACCGTCGGCGAAGGAGGTGGTGTCGAGCAATCCCGCAGTGTCCCAACGGTTCTCGTGGTAGGCCGAGGCCGCGAGGGAGGACACCGAGACGACCGCCGCACCGGGCGCCATGCCCGCGACGATCGCCTCGGTGAACTGGCGCAGACCCAGGAAGTTCACCGCGACCACCTGGTGCGGGTCGCCGATGCCCGAGGACACCCCCGCGACATTGAACAGCGCGTCGACGGCGCCCCCGATCCGGGTGAGCGCGGCGTCGACGGAGGTGGGGTCGCCCTGGTCCATCGCGACGAATTCGTCGAACACGTCGTCGCGGCCGGGTTCGCGCAGGTCGACGCCGACGACCCGCGCACCGAGGCGCGACACCTCGGCGGCGACGCACGCGCCGATCCCCGACGCGCAGCCGGTGACCACCACCCGCTGCCCGTCGAATCGGCATCGCTGCTCGAAGGTTTCCATCGGCTCAGGCCCGGCCGCGTTCTTCCAGTTGCCGCTGCTGCTCTTCGAGCCGGGCCGCGGCCTGTTTCTGGCCCTCTTCGATCTCGGCCATCGCCTCGGGGATCTCGCCCGCGGTGAAGGTCCCGCCGCGACCGGTGGGCAGACCGCCGAAGGCGTAGTCCTCGTCGAAGGCGGGCGAGGGCATCGGCACGCGCCGGGCCTCGGCCTTCGCCAGGATCGGCGCCATCCGCTCGGCCTTCGCGGCGACGGCGATCTTGTCGCGTTCGATGAACTCGGGCAGGACCTCCCTGCCCATGATCTCGAGCGATTCCATGGTGGCCTCGTGGCTGCGCGGGTTGAGCAGCAGGATGATCTCGTCGACACCGCTGGCCTCGTAACCGCGCAGGAATTCGCGCACGGTGTCGGGTGAACCGATCGCGCCGCGGCCGGGGCCGTAGGCGACGGACGGGTCCTCCTTCACCGCGTCGAGGTAGGACTGCCACACCTCGGTCCGGCCGGGGGTGTGCATGCCGGTCATGTAGTAATGCATGATCCCGTAGGAGAAGAACCCGCCGCCGACGCCGAGGCGCTCGATGGCCTGCTCGTCGGTGGGGGCGACCATCATCGACAGGTCACCGCCGATGGCGAGGATGTTCGGGTTCATCTGCGGCACCATCGGCGCCGCGTGGTCCTCGAACTCCTGGTAATAGCCGCGCACCCGCTCACCCAGCGCTTCGGGTCCGGTGTAGGCGAAACTCAGTGCGCCGATACCCATCCGGGCCGCCATCTGTACCGAGGAGGGCCGGGTGCAGGCCACCCACAGCGGCGGGTGCGGGGTCTGGCGCGGCTTGGGGATGACATTGCGCGCGGGCATCTCGATGTGGTTGCCCTTGAAACCGGTGAACGGTGCCTCGGTCAGGCAGCGCACGGTGACCTGCAACGCCTCTTCCCACTGGGTGCGCTTGTCGGCCGGATCGATGGCGAACCCGCCGAGCTCACCGACCGAGGACGATTCGCCGGTGCCGAATTCGACCCGGCCATTGGACAGATGGTCGAGGGTGGCGACGCGTTCGGCGGCGCGGGCGGGGTGATTGATCGCCGGCGGCAGGTGCATGATGCCGAAGCCGAGGCGGATGTTCTCGGTGCGCTGACTCGCGGCGGCCAGGAACATCTCCGGTGCGGTGGAGTGACAGTACTCCTCCAGGAAATGGTGCTCGGTGAGCCAGACCGTCGAGAAACCGGCCTTGTCGGCGAGTTCGACTTCGTCCAGGCCGTCCTGGAACATCTGGTACTCGTCGTCGTCGGTCCACGGCCGCGGCAGCGCGAATTCGTAGAAGAGGGAAATTTTCATCGGGTACCTCCAGAGGTGTCGGCGGGTGCCGGGTGCTGCGTCAGGTGCTCGGCGGCGATGTAGCCGAAGGTCATGGCCGGGCCGATGGTCGCGCCCGCGCCCGCGTAGCTGCGGCCCATGACCGCGGCCGCGGTGTTGCCGACCGCGTACAGGCCCGCGATCGCGGTACCGTCGGCGCGCAGGACCCTGGCGTGCTCGTCGGTGCGCAAGCCGCCCGAGGTGCCGAGGTCGCCGAGGATGACGCGGAAGGCGTAGTAGGGCGGTTTACCGATCGGGTGCAGGTTCGGGTTCAGCAGGGTGGGGTCGCCGTAGTAGTTGTCGTAGACGCTGTCACCGCGGCCGAAGTCGTCGTCATGGCCCGCTTCGGCCAGCTTGTTGAAGCGAGTCGCCGTGTACTGCAACGCTTCTGCCGAGACATCGATCTGCGCGGCGAGCGCGGCCCAGCTGTCGGCGGTTTTGACGACGCCCGATGCCAGCCAGGCGGCGGGGATCGTGTAACCGGTCGGTACCGGTGCGAGGGGGATCTTCGGGATCGGCAGGTGGCCGCCGATGACGTAGCGCTTCCAGGAGCGGTGGTCGGTGATCAGCCAGCACGGGATGTGGGTGATCCCGGACTTCTGGCCGTCGATCATGGCGTGGCCGAAGTCCATGTAGGGCGCGGCCTCGTTGATGAAACGCTCGCCGGTGCCGTTGACCATGAACTGGGCGGGCATCATCCGTTCGTTGAGCATGAATTGCAGCCGGCCGTCGGGCCACTGGATCGCCGGGAACCACCAGGCCTCGTCCATCAGCGCGGTGTCACCGCCCGCCTCGCGACCGAGGCGGATGCCGTCGCCGAGGGCCAGCTTGTTGCCGAAGCTCCAGTCCTGGTCCACCACAGGCTGTTCGGTGGTGCGCCAGGCCGTGTCGTGGTCGAAGCCGCCGGTCGCCAGGATCACCCCGCGCCGCGCCCGCACCCGCACCGGGGTGCCGTCGCGTTCCACGGTCGCGCCGACGACCCGGCCGTCCTCGGTGTGCAGGGCGGTGATCGGGGCGTTCAGCCACAGCGGGACACCGTGTTCGCGCAGTGCCAGGCGCAGCCGTGCCACCAGGGACTGGCCGATGGTGACGATGCGGTCGCCGAACACGTGCGCGCGCACCATCCGCCAGATCAGCTTCAGCAGGATCGCTTTGCCGCGCCAGTTCTGCCGGACCTGGTAGAACAGCCGCAAGTCCTTGGGCCCCAACCAGATACCTTTGGGAGCCAGTGCCAGTGGCGCGAGCAGGGTGCTCTCGTCCTCGCCGAGTTCGCGCAGGTCGATGGGCGGAACATTGATGGTGCTGCCCTGCACGGAGCCGCCGGGCAGTTCCGGGTAGTAGTCGGCGTAGCCGGGCTTCCAGACGAATTCCAGCCAGCGGCTGCGGAGTTCGAGGAACTCCATCATTTCTGGGGCCTTGGTGACGTAGCCGCGCAGGCGCGCGGTGTCGACCATGCCCTCGGTGATCTGCTCCAGGTAGGCCACGACATCGTCAGGGTCGAGGGCGAAGCCGGCACGGCGCTGGGCGGGGGCGTTGGGCACCCAGATGCCGCCGCCGGACAGGGCGGTCGAGCCGCCGTAGGCGGCGCCCTTCTCGACGATCAGCACCGACAGTCCCTCGGCCTCGGCTTTCAGCGCGGCGGTGAGCCCGCCGCCGCCGGAGCCGGCGATCAGGACGTCGACCTCTTCGTCGAATGTGGTGGCGGACTGTGGGTCCGGTGCGGAGTCGGCGGTCACGCGCGGCCCTCCTTCGTCGTGGGGTCCGGGACGGCGGCGCGCACCGCGAAACCGGCGATGAGCGCGGGGGCGGCCCGGTAGTAGCGCACCGGTGTCCGGTACGGGCCCTGCTGGGCCAGCGCCGCGAACGCCGCGACCCAGGTGCGGATCTCGTGGGCGGAATTGCCCGCGGCGGCGGTGATGGCCGCGTTGTCCCAGTTCGCGAACTCGGCGAGCCTGCCCTCGTCGAGCAGGGTCAGGAATTCGTTGTCCCACTGTGGGTTCAGCGGTCGCAGGGTGCCCTCGCCCGCCGCGAACTCGCGGGCGGCCTCGACCACCGCGGCGCTGCGGGCGGCGCGCTGCTCGGCCGACATCGGCCCGCCGTGCACGATCCGGTCGCGGACCGCGCCGGTCGCCGTGGCCAGGCGCGGCACCGGCGGGTCGTGGGACAGGCCACCGGATCCGAGGACAAGGACCCGCGCGTCGAGGGTCGACAGGAACGCGCCGACCGCGGCGCCCAGTGCCCGTGCCCGGTCCAGTGGCCCGAGCGGAACGGCGACCGCGTTGACGAAGATCGGGATCACCGGGCGGGCGGTGGCCGCGCCGAGCAGCCGTTCCAGGGGCTGCACGGTGCCGTGGTCGACATCCATCGCCGTCGACACCGCCAGGTCGACGCCCGCGGCGAGGACCGCCTCGGCGAGCTCGGTCGCCAGTGCGGCCGGCACGTCGAGTGGTCCGGCGTGGGTGCCGTAGTCGCCGACACCGGAAGCGGCTGTGCCGAGACAGAATTGGGGCATGGTCCGGTAGAAGAAGCCGTTGTAGTGGTCGGGTGCGAAGGTCACCACCAGCTCGGGGTCGAACTCGCGCACGAAGCGGGCCGCCTCGTCCAGGGCTGCCCCGATCTCGGTGCGCAGCTCCAGCTCAGGGCCGGGCAGATCAAGGAGAGGGCTGTGCGAGACGCAGCACACGGCCAACGGCATCGAGACCTCCTCGAGTCGAGGCGAAGGTGTCGAGCAGCGCGGCGCCGAGTTCGGGCGCGAACTGCGCGATGGAGGACCCGGCGACGACCCGGTCCGGGCGCAGGAAGATCACCGAGTCGGCCTGGCCGTCGAACCAGCGTTTGAGCGCGCCGGTGCGGTCACCGACGACCGTCACGTCCTCGTGATCCTGTCCGGCCCAGGACAATTGGGTAGCGGGCCGGGCCGCGACGAACCGGGCGCCGAATTCCCGCCAGCGCGCGAACACCTCGTCGCCGAGCACCGCGCGCGGGTCGTTGTTCCAGCACAGCACCGCGAACCACGGGCCGAGCACCTCGTCGAGCAGCACCTCCGGCTGAGTCCTGGTGCGCACCACCGGTTGGACGAACAGTGTCCCGACCGGTGACGGCTCCGACCGCGACCAGCGGTGCACCACCGCACCTCGGTCGTAGCGGGGCATCGGCTTGAACTTCATACCGAGCACATAGCTGCGCACCGGGGGGATCGCCGCCGCGGCCCGCACGAGGACGTCCCGGATCGCCGCGACGCGACGGTCGGTCGGTGAGATGACCCGCCCCACGAGGGTGGACAGGTCGATCATGGCGCGGGCATGGGTGCGGCGTTCGGTGTCGTAGGAGCCGAGCAGGGACGCATCGGCCCGGCCGGTCACCACGGCCGCCAGTTTCCAGCCCAGATTCGCCGCGTCGCGGATACCGCTGTTGTAGCCCTGTCCCTGCCAGACCGGCATCAGATGCGCGGCGTCCCCGGCCAGTAGCATCCGGCCGACGCGGAAGGCGCCCGCGATGCGCGAGTGGTGGGTGTAGACGCGCCGGCGGATGATGTCGAGTCGCTCGGGATAGGGCACCAGCGGTGCTGTCATCCGGGCCAGGAACGCCGGATCCTCGGCCAGTTCGTCGGGTTCGTCGTCGTGGATCATGAACTCGAAGCGGCGGATTCCGTGCGCGATCGACACCGACACGTTCGGTCGGGCCGGGTCGGCGGCGACCTCGATATTGGGGTGGCCGAGCGGGTCGGCGGCGAGGTCGACCACCAGCCACCGGGTCGGTGAGGTGGTGCCGTCGAAGCTCACGCCCATCGCCTTGCGGGTGACGCTGCGCCCACCGTCGCACCCGACGACGTACCCGGCCTGGACGACATCGGGGCCGTTCTCGGTGACGATCCCGACGTCGACGTGTGTGCCCTTGTCGACACAGGACCCCACCGGCGCCGACCACCGCACCTCGACGCAGGGGTACCGGTCGAGCCCGGCCAGCAGCTCCGCGTCGACGAGCGGCTGTACGAAACCGTTGCGCTTGGGCCAGCCGAACGAGGTGTCCGTCGGCGCGATCTCGGCGAGCAGGCGGCGCCTGCCATCGACGAAACGCATGATCTGGTTCGGGGTGGTGTGCGGCAGGATCGCCTCGATCAGGCCGATCGATTGAAAGGTGCGCAGCGACTCGTCGTCGAGTCCGACACCGCGCGGGTAGTCGATCAGCGTGGCGCGCTCCTCGACCACCAGGGTGCGCACGCCGGCGGCGCCCAGGATGTTGGCCAGCGTCAGGCCGACCGGTCCCGCGCCGACGATGAGGACGTCGGTGTCGGCCATCTCAGGCCCCGAGCAGGAAGTCGAGGTGCAGGGCGTCGAAGGTCGCGGCGTCCTCGTACTGCGGCCAGTGCCCGCAGTTCTGCATCACCACGAACCGCGCACCGGGGATCATCGAGGCCATCCGCCGTCCCTCGGCCACATCGGCGGTCGGGTCGTGGCTGGTCCACACCACCAGGGTGGGCGCGGTGATCTGCCCGTATTCCTTCTCCCCCAACAGGTTCCGCTCCCGAATCACCGGATCCTGCAACGCCATGATGTCGTGCATCGCGGCCGCGAACCCCGGCTGCCGGTAGACGCGCTGCCTGCTGGCGACCAGATCGGCGTAGTCCTTGGACTTGTCGGCCATCAGCCAGGTGATCCGTGCCTGCACCGTCTCCCAGGTGGGTTCGACGGCCGCGGCCATCGACAGGGTGACGATGCGGCGCATCACCTCGGGGTCGGCCTGGGAGCCACCCGCGGTGTTGAGCACCAGGCGGTCGACCCGGTCGGGGTGGTCGATGGCGGCGCGCGCGGCCACCCAGCCGCCCAGCGATTCGCCGCTCAGCGACGCCTGCCGCACCCCGATGGTGTCGAGGAAGGCCATGAGATGGTCGACGTAGTGCGCGATCTCGAGTGCGTGACCGGGTTTACCGGTGTAACCGTGGCCGAGCATGTCTATCGACCAGGTGGAGAAGTGCGCGGCGTGGGCGGCCAGATTGCGGACGTAGGCTTCCGCGTGCCCGCCGGACCCGTGCAGCAGCACCAGGGTGGGCAGATCGTCGGCGCCCGCGTGCAGGTAGCGGGTGCGTACCCCGCCGACATCGAGGTACCCCTGGGTAAACGGCACGCCCTGCAGGTCGCTCCACACGCTCTCGTGCTCGGACAACTTCGTCACTCCCTCTGCCCGTTGACTGTTCACTGCGCTCAGCACTCCACCGGCTTGCCGGTCGCCGCGGCGTGCCCGGCCCGGTGGCCCCACACCATGGCGGGGCCGATGGTGCCGCCAGCGCCGCCGTAGGCCCGCCCGGTGACCCCGGCCATGGCATTGCCCGCGGCGAACAGCCCGGGGATGACCGAGCCGTCCACGTGCAGCACCCGGCCGTCGCGGTCGGTGCGCGGCCCGCCCTTGGTGCCCATCGCACCGACCGTCACCGGGACCGCGTAGTAGGGCCCGGTATCGATCGGGCCGAGGGTGCGGCCCACCGCGGTCGTGGCGTCCTGGTCGCCCCACCAACCGTCGTAGGCGCTCGCGCCGCGGCCGAAGCCCGGATCGTGGCCCGTCGCGACATCGCGGTTCCAGCCGGTCACGGTGGCGGCCAGGCCGTCGGCATCGACCTCGATGCGCGCGGCCAGGGTGGCCAGGTCAGCGGATTCGTTGAACCAGGCGGGCACCGGCTCACCCGGTGCGACACCGAGGAAGCCGTAGCGGCGCAAGTGTTCGGCGTCGAAGACGATCCAGCCGGGATCGTTGACGTAACCGTCGCGCGGGTCGAGGTAGTGGAAGGCACCGGCCATCGAGTTGTACTCCGCGGCCTCGTTGACGAAGCGACGCCCGTGCCGGTTGACCATGATGCTGCGCGGTCTGGTGCGTTCGAGCCGGACGCTGCGGCTGCGCGGATGACCGTCGATGGTGTCACCGGGGATCTGCACCACCGGCACCCACCAGGCCTCGCTCATGGTGCCCAGATCCGCGCCGTGCGCCATGGCCATCCGCAGGCCGTCGCCGGTGTTGTTGGGCGGTGAGACCGGGCCGCGCATGGGTCCGCGCAGGTAGGTCTGGGTGAGGACCGGGTCCCACTCGAAGCCGCCGGTCGCCAGGATCACGCCGTGGCGGGCGCGCACGGTGGAATCGCCTGCCGCCGTGGCGATCCGGACGCCCGCGATGGTGCCGTCGGCGGCGATCAGCTCGACCGCGCGGGCACCGGTGCGCGGTACCACGCCCGCGGCGAGTACACCCGCGAGCAGGCCGGCTACCAGGGCGGTGCCCGCTACGCACAGGTCGGCGGTGCTGTCCTCGCCCACCGAGGCGTGCAGTCGGGCCCTGGTCTCGGCGTCGAAGCCGACATTGCTCCAGTCGGCCGGGAAGGTGGTGAGGCGATCTCGCCACGGGCCGAGCTCGGCCAGATCGAAGGCGACCGGGCTCAGCGACCGGCCGCCGCCCGGCTTACCGCCGGGCAGTTCGGGCTTGTAGTCGGGGAATCCGTCGGCGATCTCGAAGCGCACACTGCTGTGTTCCTCGACGAAAGCCATGGTGGCCGCACCGGTTTCGACAAAGGTCCGCACCAGGTCCTCGTCCATGGAGCCGAAGGACTGCGCGCGCAGATAGGCCATCGCGTCCGCGACGGTCAGCGGTTCGCCCTCGGCCCGGTCGTGCGCGGGAATCCAGGCGATACCGCCGGAGACCGCGCTCGTGCCGCCGACGGTCGGCGCCTTCTCGAACACCGCCACCGACGCGCCCGCGGTCGCCGCGCTCAGTGCCGCGGTGAGGCCGGCCGCACCGCTGCCGAGAACGACGACATCGACCTCGGTGTCCCACGCGACGGTCGACGGATCCTGCTGCGAAGTCACTGTCCCGCTCTCCTTGTCGGCCGCCGTCACCCGACCAGGGGCGGCAGCACCTGGCGAGATTCAAATTATCATGTGAAGAGAATGTTATTCTCCGAAGGCAGGCGCCGCAATCTTTTCGCAGATCTGGTGAATGAGCAGCCCTCTCGGAGCCGCATACCCCGGATTCGCCGACCGCAGATGATGCGGGCCCACGCAGCAATCGCGAGCTATCGCTTGCGGCGAAACGTCGGTTAAGAGTACGGTTCTCCTATCCGGCAAGTGATGTTCTTGCACGGACTTCCCTGTCGTGCCGCTCCGATCGCGCGACAGCTGCGCTGGAACAGGAGAGCATCCGTGAGCATCGACGATGCCGCCGACCGGGACCGCAAGGCGAACCGATACCACTTCGACCGGCACACCCCGGAATACCGGCACCGCTTCACCGAGATCACCCACGACCTGCACGCCAAGTGCCCGGTCGCCTGGACCGATACCTACGACGGCCACTGGGTGGCGGCGGGGGCCGACGCGGTCTTCGAGCTCGCCCGCTGCCCGCACGTGTCCAACGACCACGACCTCAACGGCGAACGCAACGGGTACAAGGGCATCTCGATTCCCACCGCCCAGCGCGCGCAACTCGTGCGCGGCGGGATTCTCGAGATGGACGATCCCGAGCACCGGCTCTACCGGCAGGTGCTCAACCCGTACCTGTCCCCGGCCGCGGTGCGCCGCTGGGAACCGGTGATCGACGAGATCGTGCGGGCCGCGCTCGATGAGAAGATCGAGTCGGGCCGTATCGATTTCGTCGACGACCTCGCCAATGTCGTGCCCGCGGTGCTCACGCTCGCCATGCTCGGTATCCCGCTGACGAAGTGGTCGCTCTACAGCGAACCGGTGCACGCCGCGGTGTACACCCCGGAGGACTCCCCCGACGCCGCGCGGGTAGCCGAGCTGCACCGCGCGATGGGAATCGACCTGCTGACGAGCCTGGCCGAGGTCAAACAGCATCCGCGCCCCGGCCTGCTCGAGGCGCTCACCGAACTGCGCATCGACGGCGAACCCGCACCCGATCTCGAACTTCTCGGCATGCTCGGCTTGATCATCGGCGGCGGTTTCGACACCACCACCGCGCTCACCGCGCACGCACTCGAGTGGCTGTCGGCCAATCCCGAGGATCGCGCCCGGCTCAGCCGCGACCGCGAGACCCTGCTCGCGCCCGCGACCGAGGAATTCCTGCGCTACTTCACCCCGGCGCCCGGCGACGGGCGCACCATCTCGGCCGACGTCGAGATCGAGGGCACCGAATTCAAAGAAGGCGAACGGCTCTGGCTGTCGTGGGCGATGGCCAATCGTGACGCCACCGTGTTCCCCGATCCGGACGACATCGTGCTGGACCGGCGCGGCAACCGGCACTTCAGCTTCGGGCTCGGCGTGCACCGCTGCATCGGGTCCAATGTGGCGCGCACGGTGTTCAAGTCGATGCTCACCGCAGTACTCGACCGGATGCCCGACTTCGTCTGCGATCCGGCCGGCACCGTGCATTACGACACGATCGGCGTCATCCAGGGCATGCGCAATCTGCCCGCCACGTTCACTCCGGGCCCGCGTCTGGGTGCCGGCCTCGACGAGACCCTGGCCAAACTCCAGATCATCTGCGACGAGCAGCAGCTCGCGGCATCGGTGACGGTGCGGCCCGAGATGGCCCGGATCGACTGATGCGCACCCACGCCGACGGCACGACCACCCCGTCCATCGATGCGAGCGTGCACATCTTCTTCGCCTCGAACCGGGATCTGCGCGATCATCTGCGCGAGCCGTTCAAGAGCCGGGGCGTGCCCGATGTGGATCTGGACTGGTACGGGGCGCCGGGCGGCGAATACCTCACCGGCGCACAGGGTCCCGGCCGTCGAGCACCGGGCTCGGACCCGGCCGTGGTCGCCGGGCACCTGTTCGCCGACCGCGGCGTGGATGTGGCGGTCCTGCATCCGATGACCAGGGGCATCCTGCCCGACCGGCATCTGACCTCGGCGGTGCTGGCCGCGCACAACGACATGCTGGTCACCCGGTGGCTCGAGCACGAGGAATTCGGGCACCGGTTCCGTGGCACCTTGCGGGTCAACCCGGAGGACATCCCCGGCGCGCTACGCGAGATCGCCCGCTACGGACAGCATCGGTCGATCGTGCAGGTCGGGGTGCCGCTGCAGTCACGCGAGCTCTACGGCAAACCGCAATTCTGGCCGCTGTGGGAGGCGGCCGCCGCGGCGGGGCTGCCGGTGGCGGTGCACATCGAGACCGGGGAGAGCATCGCCTTCCCGCCCACGCCCTCGGGCCACACCCGGACCTATGAGCAGTACCTGGGGTTCATGTCGCTCAACTACATCTATCACCTGCTGAACATGATCGCCGAGGGCGTCTTCGAACGGTTCCCCGAGCTCCGGTTCGTCTGGGCCGACGGCGGCGCGGATCTGCTGACGCCGTTCAGCTGGCGGATGGACACTTTCGGCAGGCCGCATCTCGAGCAGACCCCGTGGGCACCGCGGATGCCGAGCGAGTATCTGCCCGACCACGTGTTCTTCGTTCAGGACCGCCACGACGGCCCACCTGAAGACGCCGAATTCGCCGCCGAGTGGCTGGGTTTCACCGGCAAGGACGACATGGTGATGTTCGGCTCGAGCTACCCGCACTGGCAGGCCACCGAGTTGGGCGCCTTGTCGCCGGGCCTGACAACCGAGCAGCGCGACAAGCTCTGCTGGCGTAACGCGGCCCGGCTCTACGGCATCGAGGTCCCCACCGCCGCCGCGGTGCCCAGCTAGTTCCAGGAAGGACGCGTATGCCGCCGATCCAGCACGAGCAGCGTGCCGCCGCACCCGAGCAGGTCGCCGTTCGAGTCGTCGACTCCGACGTGCATCCGGTGCCCCGCCGCGGCGAACTCGTCGAGTACATCCCCGAACCGCACCGCAGCGACTACTTCCTCAGTCACCGCGTCGGTGACACGATCATCTACGACGCGCCCGACTACGCGCATTCCTACGCGATGCGCGTCGACGCGTTCCCCGTCGACGGCCAATTCCCGGGCAGCGACCCCGAACTGGCCTACCGGCAGCTGATCGTGGAGGCAGGCTCCGATATCGCCATCCTGGAACCGACCGTGCGGGCCACCCGGCTGCCGCAGGCGACCCAGGCCATGGCCACCGGCATCAATCACTGGCAGGCCAACCACTGGCTCGATCCGGTCAACAACTGGCATCAGCGGTGGCGCGGGTCGATCTGTGTCGCGGTGGATGATCCGGTCGGCGCGGTCGCCGAGATCGAGCAGTGGGCCGGGCATCCGTACATGGCGCAGATCCTGCTCAAGGCCGAACCGCGGCCGTCCTGGGGCGATCCGAAATACGACCCGATCTGGGCGGCGGCGACGCGCCACGACCTGGTGGTGAGCTGTCATCTCGGGCGCGGCGCGTTCGAGACGATGCCCATGTCGCCGGTCGGATTCCCCAGCTACAACCATGATTTCATGGTCAGCTACTCGCTGTTGGCGGCCAATCAGATCATGAGCCTGATCTTCGACGGCACCTTCGACCGTTTCCCCGCGCTGCGGTTCGTGTTCGTCGAGCACGCCTTCACCTGGATTCTGCCGCTGATGTGGCGGATGGACGCGATCTACGCCTCACGCAAGCAGTGGATGACGATCGGGCGCAAGCCGTCGGAGTACGTGAAGGAGCACATCCGCTTCACCACCCAGCCGCTGGACTATCCCGAGGACAAGACCGAGCTGACCAGGGCGCTGGAATGGATGGACGCGGGCCGGATCCTGCTGTTCTCCTCGGACTACCCGCACTGGACCTTCGACGATCCGCGCTGGCTGGTCAAGCATCTGCCCGCGGCGGCCCGGGATCGGGTGATGTTCGGCAACGGCATCGAGACCTATCACTTGCCGGAATTCGTTCCGGCACTGCCCGATTCGCGGCGGAGGCGCTGAGATGACCGAGGACAGCACGACTCCCGGCGAGCAGCCGCGCCTGGCTCAGGGCCGCGAGCACGTGGTCGCCACCGTCGAGGAGATCCCGCCGGGGTCGTCGAAGGTGGTGCCGATCGGCCGGTTCGGGGTCGGGGTCTACAACGTCGGCGGCACCTTCTACGCCATCGCCAACTACTGCCCGCACGAAGGCGGACCACTGTGCTCCGGGCGGACGCGGGGGCGGACCGTGGTGGACGAGAGCGTCCCCGGCGACGCGGTGATGGTGCGCGACAACGAGATCCTCTACTGCCCGTGGCACCAGTGGGGCTTCGAGCTGGCCACCGGGACCACGGTGGTCAAGCCCGAGTGGAGCATCCGGACCTACCCGGTGCGTGTGGTCGACGGCACCGTCGTCGTCCAGGCCTGAGCGGACCTGCGATGCCCGCAGTGACGGTGAACGGCGGCCGCGTCGTCTACGAGATCCTCGGTAGGACAGGCACACTCGTGGTGCTGACGCCGGGCGGCCGGTTCGGGATGGATATTCCAGGACTGCGGCCGCTGGCCGAAGCCTTGGTCGAGCACGGGTACACCGTGCTGCTGTGGGACCGGCCCAACTGCGGGGCCTCCGACGTCCAGTTCTACGGGGTGAGCGAATCCCATATGCGGGCGCAGACGCTCGCGGGTCTGCTCACCGAGCTGGACCTGGGTCCGTGTGTGCTGGCGGGCGGGTCGGGCGGTGCCCGGGATTCGCTGCTGACCGCGATCGAGTATCCCGAGCTGGTCACCCGGCTGGTGCTGTGGAACATCGTCGGCGGGACCTACGGCCTGTTCAATCTCGGTGCGCACTACATCCTGCCGAGCCTGCAGGTGGTCCGTGGCGCCGGGATTCCCGGGCTGCTGAAACTGCGGGAGTGGCGCGAGCGCGTCGCCGAGAACCCCGGCAACGAGCAGCGGCTGCTGGCCCTCGACCGCGACGAATTCGTGAAGCTGTCGCTGCGCTGGCTCAATGCCTACGTGCAGAAGCCGGGGCAGACCGTGCCGGGTGTCGACGACGAGCTGTTCGACCGGATCCGGGTGCCCACCTTGATCATTCGCGGCGGCGCCAAGGATCTGGATCATCCGCGACGCACTTCGCTCGAGATCTCCTGCCTGATCGAGGGCGCGGAGCTGATCGATGCGCCGTGGCCGGAGGATGCCTGGGAGCGAGCCATGGAGGATCGGGCCACCGGCCGGGTCGACCGGTTCAACCTGTTCGACACGTGGGTGCTGGCCGCACCGGCGATCGCCGAGTTCCTGGCCCGCCCATGAGACCGCCCATCGCAGGCTCACCGCAGCAGCAGGCGCACTTCGGCATTGAGTGCGGCCTCGAGCGCGGTCAGCACCCGGCTCTCGGGGATCCGGACCAGGTCGTCCTCGCGCAGGGTCACGGTGACGATGTCGAACCCGGCGTCGTCGAGTGCCCGACAGACTTTGCCGGTGAGGCCGAAACCGGCCAGCACGCCGTGCACGTCGTCGTCGGTGCCGCGACTGACGAAGGTCACCGCGCCGGGCACCGGCACGGTCCCGAACGCCCGCGCGCACGCGTCAACCAGGTCGCGCACCGCAACGGCGGGGTCGTCGGTGGCCACCTGGAACCGCAGCTCCGCACCAGGATCCGCACACGGCCCCGGCATGGCATCGGCCCGCAGCGCGCGCAGCCCCGCTGCCCGCCGTGCCGGGGTCAGTATCCGGGTGGGGTCCACATCGATGCGCACAACGGCGGTCCTCATGTCACCCAGCCTAACCGCGCGGGCCCGCACCCATACTCGACTTAGGCTAACGAAAGCGGTTGTTATGCAGGCTATTTCGGAGCAGATCCCCGAGGCATTCGCAGTGTCCGACGCCGGGTGCGTCCCACGGCTGCTGCGCCCGTTCGCCGTCGAGACGGCGGTACCAGCATGAGAGTCCGCCTCGATCGCACAGTCTGCGACGGTTTCGGGGTGTGCGCCCGCCACGCGCCCACGCACTTCCCGCTCGACGACTGGGGTTACGCCGTCCTCGACGGCGACAGCGACATCGATCCCGCCGATCAGCCCGCCGTCACCCGCGCACTGCTGGACTGCCCGGTGCACGCGATCACCGAGCTACCCGATCCCGACCACGACGAGGAGCAACCATGAGAGTCGCAGTGGACCCACAGATCTGCGAGGCCAACGGTGTCTGTATGGGCATCGCGCCGACGATCTTCGCCCTGGACGAGGACGACATCCTGCACATCGGCGACCCCGTACTGCGCGCCGAGACCGCGACCCTGATCAAGGACGCGGTCGCGCAGTGCCCGCGCGCCGCCCTGTCTGTCGTGGAGTAGACCCGCTGAGGAAGAAGTACCTGGCACAGCACGCCGCCCTGGTTCAGATCGGCGACAATGGCCCGCGTGCAGATCGAGGAGATCGCCGCCTTGGTGGCGCGCAGTGAGCCGCGGCTCGGTTCGACCAAGCTGGTCGCTGTCGATGGGCCTGGCGGCGCCGGCAAGTCCACTCTCGCCACACAGCTCGCCATGGCCTGCGACGCCACGCTCCTGCACACCGATGACTTCGCCTCGTGGGACAACCAATTCGACTGGTGGCCCAGGCTCGAACGACAGGTCCTGGTTCCCCTCGCGATAGCACGATCGGGCCGCTACCAGCGCTACGACTGGCAAACAAAGACACTGGCGGAGTGGCACGACATCGAACCACCCAACGTGCTGATCCTCGAAGGGGTGTCCTCGGCTCGGGCCGCGGTGCGCAATCGGTTGTCACTGTCGGTCTGGGTCGAGACCTCCGCTGCCGTCCGGCTCGCACGCGGGCTCGCACGCGACGGGCAGGACTCGCTCGCGTTGTGGCAGCGCTGGATGGGAGCTGAGGACACCCACTTCGCCGCTGACGGAACGCGCGAGCACGCGGATGTGATCGTCAGCGGGCAGTGACGCCAAAAATGCCGCGGCGCCGGGATTCAGCGCCGGGGCAGGCCGAGGACGCGTTCGGCGATGATGGTGCGCTGGATCTCGGAGGTGCCGCCGGCGATCGTGCCTGCGAAGGTGCGGACGTAGCGTTCGAACCAGCCCGGTGCCGATTCCTCCAGGCTCAGTGGGCTGTAGCGCGCGGTGACGTCGGGATGGATCAGGCCACGGGGGCCCGCTGCGGTCAGCGCGGCGGACGCGCCGGCCTGCACTGCTTCGGAGCCGAGCAGTTTCAGTACCGACAGGCCCGCGACGTCGTCCTCGCCGCGGGCGGCACCGGCCAGTGCCCGGGAACCCAGCAGGCGAAGGGCTTGGGCGTCGAGGGCGAGCGTGGCGTAACGGTCGGCGTCGAGCGGGGTCGCCGGGTGGAAGTCGGCGAGCAGGCCGTCGAGTCTGCTGGCGAAACTGAGCCAGAGCAGGGTGCGTTCGTGGCCGAGTGAGCCGTTGGCGACCCGCCAGCCCTGGTCCACCTCGCCCACGATGTTCGCCGCGGGCACCCGGACCTCGGTGAAGAACACCTCGTTGAAGTCCAGGTCGTCGGGGTCGGCCACCGAGGCGAACGGTCTGCGCTCGACTCCGGGCAGGTCGGTGGGGATCAGGATCGCCGAGATGCCACGGTGTTTCGGCGCGTCCGGGTCGGTACGCACGAAGGCCAGCAGGACGTCGGCGTCGTGGGCACCCGAGGTCCACACCTTCTGACCGGTGACGACGAAGTGGTCGCCGTCGCGGACGGCCCGCGTGCTCAGCCCGGCCAGATCCGAGCCCGCGCCGGGCTCGCTCATGCCCAGCGCCGCGGTGAGGTCGCCGCGCAGCACCGGAATCGCCCATCGCCGTTGCTGTTCGGGCGTGCCGAAGGTGATGAGCGAGGCGGCTACGATGCCGACACCCTGCGGATTGAAGCTCTCGTGGATGCCGCGCCGGGCCAGCTCCTCGCGGTGCACGTACTGCTGCACGATGCCTGCGTCGCGACCGCCGAACTCCGGCGGATATCCCGGCACCAGCCAGCCCGCGTCGAATTGCACCCGCTGCCATCTGCGCGCCCAGTCCGGCAGGTGCGCGCTGGAGCGCGGACGCGGCGCCGCGCCCGCATCGGTGGGCAGGTGCTCGTCGAGGAACGCGATCAGATCGGCGCGGAAGTCCTCCACGTCCTGGTCAAAGCGCAGCTGCACGGTAGTGCCTCGCAATCGTCGCCCGGTGCTCGTCAGTTCCGCCGAGCAGCATCTCCCCCGCTTTGGCCCGCTTCAGCGCGAACTGCAGGTCGTTCTCCCACGTGTAGCCCATCGCGCCGAACAACTGCAGTCCGTGCCGGAAGACCAGTTCCTGGCACTCGCCCGCGGCCGCCTTGGCCATGACCGCCGCGAGCCCGGCGCGCTCGTCGGCCTCGGCCAGGGTCAGCGCGGCCCAGTAGGTGAGCGCGCGTGCCCGCTCGACGGCGACGTGCATATCGGCGGCTTTGTGTGCCACCGCTTGGAAAGAGCCGAGGGGAGCACCGAATTGGTGGCGCTCGCGCACGTGTGCCACGACCAGGTCGAGCACGCGCTGACACGCGCCGACGATGGTCGCGGCCAGCCCCGTCAGCGCGCTCGCGCGGGCCCGCGCGACGTCACCGCCGGTGGCGCTGTCGGCCGCGACCCGCACGTGATCGAAGGTGACGGTGGCCAGGTGCAGGACCGGATCGAAGATCGCCGAGCGGCGCGTGTGCACCTGTCCGGCCTCGACCACGAAGACCCCCGCGCCGGTGACGACGGCGAGCAACTCGGCACGATCACCGTCGAGCACCTCGGCCGAGCCGTGCAGCACCCACTCGGCACCCTCGCGCCGGGGCGTGATGCCGGCGAACACCGCGGCTCCGGCCACCTCGGCGGGCGCCTGCGGCACGAGCGGCGCGAACTGGCTGGTGGTGGCCAGATACGGCGTCGGATCGCAGGCCCGGCCCAGCTCCTCGTGCACGATGGTCAATTCGACAGCGTTCTCCTGATCGGTCATCGCCGTCCAGCCGTGCTCGACATAGCGCTTCCACAGCGACCCCGGGTCCGCCCCCTGGTCCGCGACGGCCCGGACCAGTGTGGGCGGACAGTGCTTCGCGACGACCTCGCGCACGGTGTGCTGCCACAACCGCTGGTCGTCGTCGAACTCGAGCAACATCCGACCCGCCTCCTCTGCTCCCATCCACGATGAGAACGTCATTCTTATTTCAAGGATAGTATGTACTCTTCAGATAAGAAGCTGATTTCCAGACTCCGAGGAACCGCCGTGGCCTACGTCATCACCCAGAACTGCTGCAAGGACGCCTCGTGCATCGCGGCCTGCCCGGTGGACTGCATCCGCCCGAGCGAGGGCGATGACGGCACCCAGATGCTGTTCATCGATCCCGAGACCTGCATCGACTGCGGCGCGTGCGCGGACGAGTGCCCGGTCGACGCGATCTACTCCGAATACGATCTGCCGCCGGACCAGGAGCGGTTCCGGGAGCTCAATGCCGCCTATTTCCGGCGACATCCGCTCGAGGTCGGCGACATCACGGCCCCGGCGCAGCGCGCCGCCGTGGCGCACGGCACCCTGCGGGTAGCGATCGTCGGGGCCGGTCCCGCGGCCTGCTACGCGGCCACCGAGTTGCTCGGCGCCGACGGCATCGAGGTCGACATGTTCGACCGGTTACCCACGCCCTACGGTCTCGTGCGATTCGGGGTCGCGCCGGACCATCAGCGCACGAAATCGGTGGTCCGGATGTTCGACAACGCCTTTCGCACCGAGCGTTTCGGCTGCCATCTCGCCGTGGAGATCGGCGCCGCGCTGACCCACCGGGATCTGCTCGACCACCATCACGCGGTGATCTACGCCGTCGGCGCCCCGGACAGCCGTGAGCTCGGCATCCCCGGCGAGCAGCTGCCCGGACATCACGCCGCCGCCGATTTCGTCGGCTGGTACAACGGCCATCCCGACCACGCCGCCCACCGATTCGACCTGACAACCCGGCGGGCAGTCCTGATCGGCAACGGCAATGTGGCACTGGATGTCGCCCGGATGCTGCTGGCCACACCGGCCGCGCTCGCCGCGACCGATATCGCCGACCACGCGCTGGCGGCCTTGTCGGCACAGCGAATCGAAGAGGTGGTGATCCTGGGCAGGCGCGGGCCGCGCGAGGCGGCCTTCTCCGTCGGTGAGTTCAGCGCGCTCGGCCATCTCGGCGGGGTCGATGTCGTCATCGAGGCCGGGGATCTGTCACCACATCCCGACGACGACGTCGAGACCGCGGCGAAGCTGGAACTGGCCCGTGAATACGCCGACCGCCCACCGACGCCGGGCAACAAGCGCATCGTCTTCCGATTCCATGCCGCACCAACAGAATTGGTCGGCACCGAGCACGTCGAGGCACTGCGGGTGAGCGGCGATCCGGAGCCGATCGAGACCACCCTGGTCTTCCGTTCGATCGGCTATCGGGGCAGGCCTGTCGACGGCCTGCCCTACGACACGCGCACCGGCACCGTCCCGCACCGCGAGGGCCGGGTGGTCGACACCGACGGCGCCTCGGTGCCCGGGGT
The DNA here is from genome assembly GCF_042754695.1 of Nocardia sp. NPDC059195. Taxonomy (NCBI): domain Bacteria; kingdom Bacillati; phylum Actinomycetota; class Actinomycetes; order Mycobacteriales; family Nocardiaceae; genus Nocardia; species Nocardia sp. NPDC059195. The sequence goes on from NZ_JBHZBG010000001.1 coordinate 477,552, forward strand.
GTATGTGACCGGCTGGATCAAGCGCGGACCGCGCGGTGTCATCGGGACCAATCGGGGCTGCGCCGCCGAGACCGTCGCGGGCCTGCTGGCCGATCACTCGAACGGCGACCTGGATCGACCCGTCGCGGATCGTCAGGCCTTGCTCGAGCTGATGACCGACCGGGGACTGACACCGGTGGACTGGCCGGGCTGGCGCGCGATCGATGCCGCCGAGCGGGAACGCGGGGCGGCGCGGTCGCGCCCGCGGGTCAAACTCGTCTCGGTCGCCGAACTCCTCGATACCGCGCGCCGCCGACCCCAGCTGCTGGCCTAGTTACTCGCGGGCCCGCCACACGGTGACGACGAGGGAGGCGAGATCCAGCGCCGGGCTGAGCCCGACCTTGCCCGAGGCCGCGTGCTCCTGGAAGGCCTGGACGACCTTGTCCGGGTCGTCGTCGAGTTCGTAGACGGCCAGGTAGCTCTGCCCGGCGGAACCGGCACCCGGCAGCTGCGCGGGCACCCGCCCGTAGCGCTCGCCGGCCACCACGCCGGGGACCGCGAGCACCTCACCGAGGTGCACGGTGTCGTACCACTCGTTGAACTCGGCCTCCTGACCTGCCGTCGGATTCGAGAACACGAGCATCTTCGATCGGGCCATCGCCGTTCCCCTTCAGGGTCGAGAATTGAAATTTTGCACTGCGAGAACCAGCGTCTCACAAGGAGTTGATCATGACCAGGGCAGAACCGCTGAGCTCGTCAGCCCGTCGGGAGCAGTCGCTGCCACTGCCCGGCGGGCGGCTCGGCGAGATCGCCCTGCCGGTACAGCTTGCCGTCGGGACCGACGTAGTTGCCGGTCCGCGGGTCGTATTCGGCCAGTCCGGCCCCGATCCGCGACGGCACGGCGTTGGCGGGCCGATCGCCCGGCTGCGGCACCGGCCGGGTATCCGAGGGCACCCCCTGCTCCTCGAGGCCCGGATCACGGGGATAGGGACCGGTTTCCGGCTGGGTGGTGGCCAGCGGGACGTACTCCTCGTCACTGTTGCACAGCGCCGCCGTGGCCGCCCGCTTGCCCGGGCGCGCGGCACACGGAATGTTGCGGGCGCCGCGGACCGCGATATCGGAGTCCTGGGGCAGCTTGCAGTACATGCCGTCGGGGGTATCGATGGTCTCGGTGTCCTCCGGGGAACGCCAGAGAGCAGGCGGCAGGAAGCCGACGGTGCAGGTCACCGGATCGGACAGGTTGCCGAAGCGGAAGTCACCCAGGCCGAGGCCCGAGGCGTTCCGGGAGGGCTGGACCGCCTGGATCATCGAGATCGACGGTGGCAGCAGGACCAGGATCTGTTCGAGGCCCGCGTTGTAGGTCACCGCCAGCTGCCCGATCGAGGTGAGGTTCGCCAGCAGTACCGGCAGCGTCAGCTCGACGGACTCGAACAGCGCGCCGACCTCGTTCGCGAAGCCGGGGCCGGTCTGTAGCAGCGACCGGACCTGCGGATCGTCGGCGACGAGCTGTCCGGTGACACCGGCCAGACTGCGCGTCCACACCTGGATGGCATCGGTGGTTCGGGCCTGCGCGTCCAGCAGCGGCACACTGTCGGTGATCAGCGTCGCGGTCGAATCCGACACGGAGTTCAGGCTTTTCGTGATGGTCGCGGCCGAGGCGAGCAGCGAGTCCAGTTCCGGTCCTGCGCCGTTGACACCCTGGAACAACCGGTCGAGCAGGTCGTGCAGCCGTTCGACGGGAATGGTCCCGACCAGGGCGCTGAGCCGGTCCAGCATCGGACCGACCTGCTGGGGCACGGTCGCGTCGGCGGCGGTTATCACCGACCCGTCCCGCAGGTAGGGACCGGCGTCGGTGCGTGGCCGCAGGTCGACGTACTGCTCCCCCACCGCCGAAACACTGCGCACCTGCGCCTCGAGATCGGCCGGAATCGGCCGCCCGGCATCCACGGTCATGGTCGCCCTGACCCCGGTCGCGGTCAGCTCGACGGCGGTCACCTTGCCGACCTGCACGCCGCGATAGGTGACATTGCCGAACCGGTACAGGCCACCGGATTCGGGCAGTTCGAGGTACACGGTGTGCGTGCCGACCCCCAGCAGCGCGGGCAGGCGCACGTACACCGTCAGCATCAGCGTCAACCCGATCACCGACAGCACCGCGAACATCACCAGCTGGGCGCGGACGAGTCTCGACAGCAGCATCAGCGTTCTCCCGGAACAGGTTCCACGCCGACCCCGAGCGGGTTGGTCGTCGGCCGGGCATAGCCGGGATCGCCCACCGCCGCTTGGACGACGGCGGTCGGGTCACCCCACGGTGTCCCGAGCAGCAGCTCCCGGCGCAGGCGCGGCACGGTGAGGTCGACCGTGGCGTGCAGATTGAGATAGTCGCCGCGCACCGCACGATCGATCACCGACTGCCCGTAGGGATACACCGTGGCGTAGGCCAGCGCGGCGTCGATGCGCGGGCCGACGTCGGCGAGCGCGCGCAGGGTCGGTTCGAGATTGCGCAGGTTGGTCACCAGATCCGACTGCACCTCGGTCACCACCGAATTCGCGGTGTCGCTGAAGACCCGCAGCCGGTCCAGCGCGGTGGTCAGGGCGGGCTGTTCGGCCAGCAGCACATCGAGGGCGGCGGGCAGTTCCCGCAGTGCGTCGGTGAGCACATCACGCTGGCCGGCGAAGGTGGCGGACAACCGTTCGAGGCCGTGGATGGCGGCGACGATGTCGTCGCGCTGGTCGGCGAGCGTGCCCATGACGGTGTCCAGCCGGGTGATCAGGGTGCCGATCTGCTGCTGACGGCCGTCGAAGGCATCGCCGAGGCCGGAGACGATGTCATCGAGCTGACCGAGTCCGCCGCCGTTGAGCACCACCGACAGCGAGGCCAGGGTCTGCTCGGTCGACGGATAGGTCGAGGCCTGGTTGAGCCCGATCGTGCTGCCCGGCACCAGCGCACCGACGGGGGCGCCACCGTTCGGGGTATTGAGGGCGAGATGGCTGGACCCGAGCAGGCTGGTCTGGCCGATCGTGGCGACCACGTTGCCCGGCACGGTGGTCTCGGGCCGGATATCGACGTCGACCACGGCGTGCCAGCCTGCCAGCCGGATCCGGCGCACGCTGCCGACCACCACGTCGTCGACCAGCACCGGCGAATTGGCCACCAGCGTCCCGGCATCGGCGATCTCGACCGACAGTCTCGTCGACCCTGAACCACCCTCCGCGCCGGGCAGCGGCAGCGAATTCACGCCCTGCCAGCCACAACCGGTCAGCGTCAGCAGGACGGTCGCGGCGGCCAGTGCGCCGATCCGCTTGCGCTGGTGCGCGATTCGCGTCCATGCGGTCATCGGGGTCCTCCCGGGAACAGGATCTCGGCCAGCGTCGGCAACGGCGACGCCGGGGTCGCCGGCGCTCCGACGGCCTGCGGCACGAGGTCGGGTTCGGTGTAGATGAGGTTCTCCGGTTGGGCGGCCGGGCTGAGCAGCGGCGTGATCGGGATCGGCAGGTTGTTCAGCTCGGCCGTGTTCAGCAGGGGCAGGACCGGGCCGAGGTACTGGTGGCATTTCTGGGCCGACTCCGCCGAGGTGGTGTTCTCGATAGCCGCGATCGCCGAGCACACCAGCTGCACCGGGTTGGAGAAGTTGTTGAGCCCGAACACGCCCGCTTCCGTGCCGGTGTCCGGGTTGTAGATGTTGTAGAAGTTGGCCATGCTCGTCGGGAAGATGTGCAGCAACTGTTCGAGATCGTCGCGATGGTCGACGAGGTTCTGCGTGACGTTCACGAGTCCCTGCAACTGCTGTCCGGCCCGGTCGCGGTTGGCCCGCACGAAACGCTGCACCTCGGTGACCGCGTGCGCGAGTTCGGTGAGGGCGGAGTCCAAGACGGTCCGGCTGTCGTCGAGCACGCTGGTCAGCGAGGCCAGCCGGTTCTGGAATTCGACGACCTGGACATTGCTGTCGCGCAGGGCGGTCACGAAACGCTGGAGATTGCGGACGATCGCGACGATGTCGCCGCTGCCGTCGGCGAGGATCCGCCCGATCCCGGACAGCTCGGTGAGTGCCTGGCGCAGCGTGTCGCCGTTGCCCTCCATCGCGTTCGCGGCGCTGTCGACGAACTGCCCGAGCGAACTGGACGAGAGCTCGTGGCCCGGGCCGAGATCGGTGGCCAGGCGGGTGAGCTGGGTTTTGATCTCGTCCCATTCGACCGGTACCGCGGTGCGTTCCAGCGGAATCGTCGCGCCGTGTGCCAGCCGCGGGCCGGTGTCGCGGTAGGCGGGGGTGAGCTGCACGTAGCGGGAGTCGACCAGGCTCTGCGCGATGATCACCGCGCGGGCGTCGGCGGGTACCGGCACCTCGCGGTCGACCTCGAGCACCAGTTCGGTGCTGGTGCCGTGCGGTTCGATCGACACGATCGAACCCACCTTCACCCCGGACACCCGGACGTCGTCGCCGGGGTAGATCGCGGTGGCGGACGTGAATACCGCCCGAACGGTGTACGGCCCGAACAGCTCTCGCCAGCCGACCAGACCGCCCGCGAGCAGCGCCACGACCACGACCAGGGCGGCGCCGACGCGCAGGACATCGCGGCGGGTCATCGGGGAGCCGCCGGCGTCGGCACCGGGATCTGGCTCGGCGGCTGCACGCCGAAGGCCTGATCGATGAAGGGCTGGAGCAGATGGCCGTCGAGCAGGTTCACCACGAACGCGTTGTAGAACGGGCCGCCGGAGACCGCTTCGCCTTGTGTCAGTGAGACTTTCGCCAGGCCGGGCAGCGCGGCCGCGATATTGTCGCGGTTCTTTTCGAGCATGGCCACGATTGAGTTGAGCCGGTCCAGCGTCGGCGCGAGTTCGGCTTCGTTGTCGGCCACCACCCCCGACAGCTGGGTGGCCACGGCCGAGACGTTCGCGAGCAGATCCACGATCGCCTGCCGTCGCTGGGCAAGGACCTGCAGCAGTGAATTCGCGTCCAGCAGCATCGTGTTCAGCCTGCTGCTGCGTTCGCCGATGATGCCCGACACCTCGGCGGTGGCGGCGAGCAGCCCGCGCAGCGACTGGTCACGGCTGTTGACCGACCGGGACACGTCGGTGAGCCCGGTCAGCGCGGGGCCGAGGTGCGGGGCGATCTGGTCGAGAGTCTGCGCGAGCAGGGTCAGCGAACGGTCGAGGGCCGCGGTGTCGATCTCGCGCACATTGGTGGTCAGGTCGCCCACGGCGTCGGTCAGCGAATAGGGCGAGGAGGTCTGTTCCACCGGGATCACCCGGTTCGGCCGCAGGGTGGCGTCGCCGCGCGAGGTGAGTTCGAGTATTCGCTGACCGAGCAGCGAGCCGGTTTTGATCCTTGCCTCGGTCTCGGCGCCGAGCACGATGGCGTCCTTGACGGCGAAGTCGACCCGGGCGTCACCGTCGTCGAGGCGCACCCCGACGACCTGGCCGACGGTGACCCCGGACAGGACCACCTCATCGCCCACCGCCAACCCACCGGCCTCCTGGAAGACCGCGCCGTAGCGGACAGTGGTCGCCAGCAGGATGAACTGGTGGGATTGCAGACCGATGGCGATCACGCACACGGCCAGCATGAGACCGATCACGCCCGGCAGCGCCAGGTGCGCACCGCGATACTGTGCCATGCTCACGGGCTACACCGTCCTGTCGTCTGTTCGATCCATGGCATCACGAGCACTTCACCGTTCGCGTCGGTCACCCGGACGGTGATCGCGCAGATGTAGTACTGGATGAAATTGCCGTAGGCGCCGGTGCGCACGAGTTTGCGGAAGTTCTCCGGCGCGCGTCGCAGGGCCGCGTCGAGGGTGGCTTTGTCGTCGTCGACCAGCGGTGCCAGCCTCGCCAGTTCGTTCACCGTGCCCGCCAACGGCGTTCGCGCCTGCAGGAGCAGATCCGCGACCGAGGCGGTGCCGCGGTCGAGTGCGTCGATCGCGGCACCGACCGGCTCGCGTTCGCGCGCGAGTTCGGTGGTGAGGCTCTGCAGTCTGTCGAGGGTGCCCGCGAACTGGCCGCCTTCGTCGGCCAGCGTGGTCATCACGGTGTTCAGGTGGTCGATGAGCTGCTCGACCACGGCGTTGTTGCGCGCCAGGGTCGTGGTGAACGCCGCGGTCCCGGCGGTCAGCGAATTCAAGCTGCCCTGTCTGCCCTGCACGATCTCGAGCAGCGACCAGGTCAGCGCGTTGACCTCCTGGGCGCTGAGACCTTGCACCACCGGCTTCAGCCCGCCGAGCAGCAGGTCGAGATCCAGTGCGCCGGCGGTACGTTCGCGGGGAATCTCCGTTCCGGGCCCGAGCCGCTCGTGCACGCCGGCGGCATCGGTCAGTTCCAGGTAGCGGTCGCCGACGAGATTGAGGTAGCGCACCGCGGCGGCGGTGCCGGTGCTCAGGTGCAGGGTGGTGTCGGCGTCGAAGCCGACCCGCACAGTGTGGTCGGCGAGCAGTTCGATGCTGTGCACTTTGCCCACCTGTACGCCCGCGACCCGCACCGAGTCACCGGTGCGCAGCCGGGAAACATCGGTGAACAGCGCGGTGTAGGAGTCGGTTTCGCCGCCGCGGTATTGCCCGAACTCCATCACCAGGAAACCGGACAGCACCATCATCACGACCGCGAAGATCCCGAATTTCATCAGTGGCGCGTTGCGGCGGCTCATCGCGCACCACCGAACAGCAGCTGGGACAGGTTGTCCACGTTGAGGATCAGCGACTCGTTGCCGCGCGCGAACGGGTTGGCCCCGACATCGGCCACCACGAACGGTGGTTTCTCCTCGTAGCCGACCGGCAGCACCGAACACTGCGACCCACCGGTCGCGGCCACCTTGGGCAGGTTCTCCGGGTACTTGTACGGGTCGATGCCCCACAGGAAGTTCGCCGAGAGCCCCAGACCGGGTACGTCGACGGGCTTGGAGTGGGCAAGCAGGCCGAAGCCGTCGAGCGAGCAGTACAGCGCCTCACGGTATTCGCTGGTGAGCGCGGTGGTGGGCACCAGCAGATCCAGAGACCGGGCGAGTGCGGAGGCATTGGTGTCGATGACCCGGTTGCCGGTGTCGGCGAACCCGATCAGCGACACCAGCAGGGCGTCGAGATTGCGCTGCTCGTCGATCAGTGTGCGGCTGATCGCGGTGGCATTGCGCGCGGTATCCACCAGTGCGCCAGCGGAATTCGCGTAGGCGTTCAGGACCGGCGGCGCCAGGGCGAGGTCGGTGCGCAGCGCGGGCAGGGCCGGTTCGAGCGTCGCCAGGAACCGCTCGAGGTCGCCGAGCATCGCGCCCACTTCGGCGCCGCGACCGCGGGTGGCGGTGGCGATCGCGCCGAGGGTGGCGTTCAGTTTCGCCGGCTCGACGGCCGCCAGCACCGTGGTCAATTGTTCGAAGACGGTATTGATCTCGACCGTCACCCTGTCAGCGGTGAGCACCTGACCGGCCCGCAACGAACCGGCCACCGGCCGTTCTGGCGGACTCAGCTGGACGAATTTGGCGCCGAACACCGTAGTCGAGGCGATGGCGACCCGCACGTCCGCGGGGATCAGCGCGAGGGTGTCGGTGTCCACCGCCAGTTCCAGTGCCGCGGTGCCGTCGGAGCGCTCCCGGATGGTGGTGACCCGGCCGACGGTGACCCCGCGCATCTTCACGTCCGCGTCCGGGTTCATCACCAGTCCCGCGCGCTGCGCGATCACCGTCACTTTGGCGGTGTCGGTGAGCCCGCCGCGGAACAGCACGATGCTGCCCGCCAGCACGGCGCAGCCGCAGCCGATCGCGATCAGCCCGGCGAGGACCCGCCCCAGGGTGCGTAGCATCGGTCCTCCCCTAACCCGAGAGATCGAAGTTGCCGTTGGCGCCGTAGACGGCCAGCGAGATCAGCAGCGTCACCGAGACCACCGCGATCAGCGAGGTGCGCACCGCATTGCCCACCGCGAGACCGACACCGGCCGGACCGCCGGCGGCGTGGAATCCGAAATAGGTGTGGATGAGCAGCACCGTCAACGCCATCAGCAGGGCCTGCGCGAACGACCAGGCCAGGTCGACGGGGTTGAGAAAGGTCGTGAAGTAATGGTCGTAGAGACCGGATGACTGGCCGAGCAGGACCACCGTGGTGAACCGGCTCGCTACGAACGAGGCCACCACCGCGAGCGCGTACAGCGGGGTGATGGCGATCATCCCGGCCACGATCCGTGTACCCACCAGATACGAAACCGGTTCGATCGCCATGGATTCCAGCGCGTCGATCTCCTCGTTGATGCGCATCGCGCCCAGTTGGGCGGTGGTCCCGGCGCCGAAGGTGGCTGCCAGCCCGATCCCGGCCACCACCGGCGCGGAGATCCGGACATTGATGAAGGCGGCCAGGAATCCGGTGAGCGCCTCGATCCCGATGTCACCGAGGGAGCTGTAGCCCTGCACCGCCAGAACGCCGCCGGTGGCGAGGGTCAGGAACCCGACGATCACGACCGTGCCGCCGAAGACCGCGAGAGCACCTGCGCCCATGCTGATCTCGGCGATGAGCCGGATGGTCTCGCGCCGGTGATGGATCGCCGCGAAGGGCGCGAAGGCCAGCGCCTTGAGGTAGAAGATGGCGTGGTCGCCGACCCGGGCCAGGCTCAGAAACGGTCGGCGTAGCCGCCGCAAGGCCAGTGGATAACGTGCGATCAGTGTCATAGATCCCTCTCGCTCATCGCCCGGTCAGCTGGATTCCGACCGCGGTGACCACGACATTGATCACAAACAGCAACATGAACGCGTAGACCACCGTCTCGTTGACGGCATTGCCCACCGCCTTGGCCCCGCCGGTCACGATCAGCCCGCGATAACACGCCACCAGCCCGGCGACGAAGCCGAACAGCAGCGCCTTCACTGAGGAGATCAGCAGTTCACCGAGCCCGGTGAGCAGCGTGATGCCCGCGGCGAACGCGCCGGGGTTCACGTCCTGGACGAACACCGAGAACGTGTAGCCGCCGAGGATCCCGATCAGGCAGACCAGGCTGTTGAGCAGCAGCGCGACCAGCCCGGAGGCGAGCATGCGCGGGGTCACCAGGCGCTGGACCGGATCGATGCCGAGTACCTGCATGGCGTCGATCTCCTCGCGGATGGTGCGCGAGCCCAGGTCGGCGCACATGGCGGTCGCCCCGGAGCCCGCCACGATCAGCACCGTCACCATCGGCCCCACCTGGGTCACCGCGCCGAAGGCCGCGCCTGCGCCGCTGAGATCGGCGGCGCCGAGTTCGCGCAGCAGGATATTGAGGGTGAAGCTCACCAGCACGGTGAACGGGATCGCCACCAGCACGGTCGGCAGCATCGACACGCGCACGATGAACCAGGCCTGTTCGAGGAACTCCCGCGTCTGGAACGGCCGCCGGAAGGCGAAACGCACCGCGTCGGCCGTCATCGCGAACAAGCCACCCACCGCCGTCAGCGGCCCGGCCGCCCGGGCGGCCAGCGTGCGTCCCCAACGGGAACCGCCCGAACTCATCGGGTACCTGGTGTGTGGGGTGTTGGCCGGTGCCGATCATCGGTGGCGAACGGACCTGTGGCACATCGCACCGGATAGTCGAGGCGCTGGTCTTCGACCGGACACAGGGAGATCGCCAGATGCTGTAGTGCGACCACGGTCTGCGTCAGCACCACCTGGACCCACTGAGTGCGCGCGATGCGCCGGGCGACCGCGCCGGTACCCATGTCAGTCGCTCGCGGGCAACGGCGCGGCGCCCTTGAGGGTCAGCCGGACCGTGCCGATACTGAGCGCCCCGGCGCCCGGCTTGGTCACCAGGATCTCGGCGCCGGCGCCGTCGACGTAGCGCTTGCCGAGCACGTTCCCGTCGGCGAAGTCGACGTGCGGGGTGGCCCCGGCGGTGACCGCGGTCCCCAGCGGCACCATCGGCACGCCACCGGCCCGCAGGTCGTCGAGACTGTCCGCCGGACGGACCACGATGACCTCGGTGTCACAGACCTGACTGCGAAGCCGCGTCCCGCTGGTGACCATCTTTCGACCTCCCTACCCACGCCGACCTGCGATATCGGCGTTCTTCATGAGCGAGAATATCATATTCACTTTCTGCTCATCCGGATTCTGATAATGTCGTTCGCACTGCTGGAGCAGGTGTGAGGTGTTGACCCGATCGACCGAAAGCGGACGCGACACAATGGAACTCGACGAGCACGACACCGACACCCTGCGCCTGGAGGCACTGGAAGCCGAACAGGAGGCGATCGCCGCCGAAGCGATCGCCGAGGCCGCCCGGGCCAGGGCCCGCGCCGCCCGGCTACGCCGCCGCGCCACCATCAACGACCGAGCCACGGTCTCCACGCCGCCCGACGATCCGCCGCCCGAGCCGGCGCCGGACGACCCACCCGCGGCCGAACCCCCGGTCCCGACCCGCAGACGACGGCGCCGAATACTCACGGCGGCAGCCACTCTCGTATTGATCACCGCCGTCGCCGCGAGCGGCTATCTCACCTGGCACCACCAGCGGACAGCAGGCGAAGCCGACCGGACCGCGGAATTCGCCGCGGCGGCCGAACAGGGTGTCGTCGCGCTGACCTCACTCGATTTCAGCCACGCCGATCAGGATGTCCGCCGCGTCCTCGACCTCTCGACCGGCGCCTTCCGCAGCGACTTCGAGGGCAGGGCAACGGATTTCACCACCGTGATCCAGCAGTCCAAGGTCGCCACCGCGGGCCGGGTGACCGCCGCGGCTGTGGAGTCCATGACCGAGGACTCCGCGGTGGTGCTCGTCGCGGCCACCTCGCAGGTCACCAATTCCGCCGGCGCCCAGCAGGAACCGCGCACGTGGCGCCTGAGCGTCACGGTGACACGCGACGGCGACCAGCTCAAGATGTCGAAGGTCGAGTTCGTCCCATGAGCACCGAATCCCCCGCACCCCAGCAGAACTCCCGCCGCAGCCGGTTCACCGCCGGAGTGCGCGGTGCCATCGGCTTGCTCCGCGCCGAAGCACGGATCGCGGCGCTGCTCGCGCTGACCACGGCGGCGGCGATCGTGGCCGTGACCCTGTGGTCGGTGCAGTACCGCCCGGACAGTGCCGTGGACACCGCCGCCGAGCAGACCGCGGTCGAGGCCGCCACGACCGGAACCGTCGCCCTGCTCTCCTACGAACCGGACACCATCGACGAGGACTTCGCCTCCGCCAGAACTCATCTCACCGGCGACTTCCTGGCCTACTACAGCCAGTTCACCCAGCAGGTCGTCGCGCCGGCGGCCAAGGAGAAGTCGGTGGCCACCGCCGCGGCCGTCGTGCGGGCCGCGGCCGCGGAGATCACCCCCGACCGGGCGGTGGTCCTGGTGTTCGTCAACCAGACCACCACCAGTGCCGAGAAGCCCGATCCGGCGATCACGGCAAGCAGTGTCCGGGTCACCTTGACCAAGGTCGACAAGAACTGGCGCATCTCCTCGTTCGAACCCGTCTGACGCGGGCGGCGCACTACCGAAAGGCACTGCCGTGGAACCGGATACCTTGTACCGCACCGCGATACGACCGACCCCACGCCGCTACACGGTTGTCGTGTGGTCCGCCGGGCGGCTCGCGCGCCATCTCGCTGCCGCGGTCGGCGAGCACCCGGGTCTCGACCTGCTCGCGGTCCGCACCGACCCACACCCGGGCGCGGGCGCTCACGGCGAGGACGCCCCTGCCCTGCGCACCGCCCAGGACGTACTGACGCTCGCCCCGGACTGCGTGCTCTATATGCCGCGCGTGTTCGACGCCGACACGGTGTGCCGGATGCTGATGGCCGGGATCAACGTGATCACCACCCGCAGCGACCTGCACCATCCCGACAGCATGGAGCGCACGCTGTGCGCCCGCCTGGAATCCGCCTGCTGGGCGGGCCGTGCCTCGCTGCACAGCACCGGTGTCGGCCCGGGTTTCGTGACCGAGCTGATGCCGATCACGATCGGCGCGGTCCAGCGCCGCGTCGACACCGTGACGATCGAGGAGTACACCGACCTCACCCACAGCGACCCGGCCGCACCGGTTCCCGATATCGCCGGCTTCGGCACTCGCTGCCCGAGCCACCTGGATCAGCGGGCGCTGATCCGTTTCCAGCAGAGCTTCGGCCCGTCGCTGCGCCTGGTCGCCGATGGTCTCGGGCTCGCGATCGACACGATCGAGGTCGGTGGCGACTACGCCGTCGCCGCGCGCCCGACGGAAACCAACTGTGGACCGATATCCGCCGGAACCGTCGGCGCGTACCGGTTGTCACTGGTAGGCAGTCACGCCGCGGTCCCGCGCGTCGTCTACCGGGCGACCTGGTACCGCGTGCCGGACCTCGACCCCGCGTGGCCGCTCGAACACAACGGCTGGCGCGCCACGCTCACGGGCGAGGGCGGGCCCGTCGAGATCATGGTGCGCACGCCCGCCCCCGATCGGTCACCCACCGGGCTCTCCCCCGCCCACACCGCCCAGCACGCGGCCCGCACGATCCCTGCCCTGTGCACGGCGCCGCCCGGTATCCGCACCGGCCTCGATCTGCCACCGTCGGCGGTGACCACCGGCTGATTCCCAGCCGGGTGGTCACCCCGTGACGCGGGTCGAGTCCGCCCGGGCGACGATCCGGCTTGCGTGGCTCAGGATGGGCGCGTCGACCATCCGGCCGTCGACCGCGAAGACTCCCCGCGAATGCTCCGCCGCGGCCAGTACGCGCCGCGCCCACTCCAGCTCGTCCGCCGTGGGGCGGAAGGCGCCGGCGATGACCGGGACCTGCGTGGGATGCAGGGCGACCTTGATGTCGTAGCCGGAGGCGACAGCGTCCTCGGCTTCGGCGGCCAGTCCGTCGAGATCGGGGATGTCGAGGTAGACACCGTCGACGGCGAGTTTGCCCTGCGCCTTGGCGGCGAGCAGCGTCGTCGACCGCAGCTGACGGGCGACATCGCGGTAGGTGCCGTCGGCCCGCCGCGACGAGCTGCCGCCCAGGGCGGCGACCAGGTCCTCGGCGCCCCACATCACCGCGACCACGCGCGGGGCTCCGGCGATCTCGTCGACCCGCCGGACACCGGCCGGTGTTTCGACCAGCGCGATCACGGCGTAGCCGTCGAGCACCGCGGGCAGGTCACCGGTCTCGGCCTTCGGGAGCATGAGCATGCGGTAGGGCGTCTGCTCGAGCAGACGCAGATCGAGGTCGACCTGTGGCGAATCGAGGGGGTTGATCCGGATCACCGTGCGCGCCGGATCGAGGCGGCTGTCCCGGATCGCCTCGCGTGCCGCGGCTTTCGCGTCCGCGCCAACGCCGTCCTCCAGGTCCAGGATCACAATGTCGGCGCAGGCCGCCGCCTTGGCGAACCGTTCCGGGCGATCCGCCGGACAGAACAGCCACACGGGCCCCGCGGGTTCCCACCGATCGGCTTCGACAGATCGTTCCATACCTCGTACGATAATGCCATTCTCGCAGCTATCGCAATAGTTCTCAGCCGTAATCCTCGATACGTGCAAGAGAGTCATGTCTATAGTGGAAATGTCATTCTCACTCGATCGAGAGATACGGAACGATCATGCGCACTCGAATCGATCCCCGCGATGTCACCGGGCGCTCGGGTCCACCCCGCAGTCGCCGCCCTCGGTCGGCACCCGCCCTCATCGAACAGGCCGAGCCCCGCACACGGGTACTGGTGCGCCAAGCCCTCGACTTCTTCGAACGGTGCCCGGCGTGCGATTACCCCGCGGAGGCCACCGAGACCGTCGTCGCCCTCGGGGACGGACGTGTCGCCACGACCCTGCTGCCGACATGCGGGCTGCCGTGCGGCTGGCGTGGAACGCCACGTCCGCGCAACACTTCCGGCGAGCAGACCGGGACCGACGCTCCGGTCGGTCAGCGTCCGCTCACCGCGGGGGTGGCAACACCGACTCGCAGGGTCACCCGATCCTGATAGAACGCCACATGGCCCTGCAACCGCGCCACCTGCGGGGCCGGATCTTCATAGCTCCACACCAGCGGTTCACCGCCGTCACCCTCGAACCGCCAGTAGGTCGCCACGCCCTTGAACGGACAGGTGCTGGTGAACCCCTCCGCGCGGGACAGCGGCACCCGAATGTCGGCCCGCGGCACATAGAAGACGAGGCCGTGGTCCTGCTCGTCGACCAGGAGAGTTCGGGTCGATTCCGCGAGCAGTGTGCCGTCGAGTCGCACGGTGACGAGATTGCGGCGGGCGTGGATATCGACCCGGTAGTCGGGGCGCTCGAGGAACCCTCGGTGAGCGGTCATCGGCGTTCTCCTCCTCAGAGCCGGGCCGCGGCGGGCACGGCGTCGTCGTCGATTCGCAGGCCGCGAATCATCGCCTCCTGAGTGAAGGAGGCGAGCAGTCGGCCGTCCTCGGTGTGTACCAGCCCACGCACGCACGACATGCCGGCACCGACCTGGATGCTCTCGTGGGAATACAGTAGCCAGCCGCTCCAGTCGACCGGTTCATGAAAGCGGACCGCGACCGTCAGCACCGCCGTCGACAGACTGTGATGCGCCTGCGCGGTGCCGATTCCGGAATGCGCGCGCAAGGTGGTAGAGACCGACAGGTGCCCGGTGAAGTGGGCCAGCAGCGCCTTGGCCAGGTCGTCGCGCCCGGGCACCGGGTCGTAGCGCAGCCAGGCATGCAGTTCCGGCGGCCCGACCTCGTCGGGATCGTTGACGTCCGCGACCCCGACGATGCGCAGTTCCCGGCCGGTCATCGCCATGTCCGCGGGGAGCGCGGCGGCCGGCCCCACGACCGCGGGACGCGGAACGTAGTGGCGCACGACATCGGCCGCGGGTACATCGGCCAGGACCGAGACGGTGGCGCACCGCCTGCCCGCCTGCTCGACCGAGACCACGGCTGCGGCCATGCTCCGGCCACGATGTGTCACCTCGACCACGAACCGCACCGGGACGGCGGGGTCGACGGCACGGGTGAACACCGCGTGTGCGGATCGAAGCACCTTCTCCGGCACCGTCTTCGCGGTCGCGACCAGCGATTGGGCCAGCAGCTGGGTACCGTCCACCACCTGTCGCGAACCACCGTCGCTGACGCCGGTGAAACAGTCCGGGCCGTCCGGCTCGACATCGAAGATGCGCAGCATCCGCGCCACCGACGACGTCTCCTGCTCAGGCATGATCGTCATATCGCCCCCTCTGCTATCCCAGTTGTCCGGCGAGAATGTCATTCTTACAATACGGTAATGGATACTCCATACAGTCGCCAGACGCGAACGGAGGCACCTCGTGTCGATCCGTCATAACCCACCCCACGGCGCCACAGGCAGCCGCGGCGAGCAGCCCGCCTGGAAGCAGCGCGCCGTCGAGCGGTCACTGCGCACCGCGACCCAGCGGGCAGGCGAGCGGGTGCAGCGCTTCCTGGACGCCGCCCAGGCCATTATCACCGAGCGCGGCACCACCGACTTCACAGTGCAGGAGGTGGTCGACCGCTCACGGCAGTCGCTGCGCAGTTTCTACCTGCAGTTCGACGGCAAGCACGAGCTGCTGCTCGCGCTCTACGAGGATGCCGTCGGCAGGACGACAGCGCAGATCCGCGCGGCCACCGCGAGTCGTACCGATCCGCTCGAAAAGCTGCGCACCGCAGTGGTATTGCTGTTCCAGCTGTGCCGCCCCGACCCCGATGCGCACCGGCCGTTGTTCGCCGAATTCGCACCGCAGCTGACCGGTTCAGATCCGGCCGAGGTCCGCTCGGCGCATGCCGCGCTGTTCACGATGTTCGCCGAATTGGTGACCGAGGCAGGCGAGGCCGCCTGCCTGCGCGGCGACCTGCACCCGCGACGAATGGCCGCCATGACGATGCACATGGCCATGACCCCCGGAGCCTCCGTGGGCGAAGGACGACCACTCACCGCCGAGGAGATCTGGACCTTCTGCGCGCGTGGCATCACCGCGCCGACCGGATGAGAATCGCATTCTCCTCTAACGGAATTTGAATTACACTGAGGCGATGTCTGACATGTGGAACGACCTGCTCGCCTGCCTCGAACTGAAACCGGTGGTCGGTATCGACAACATCGCCCTGGAAGGCGGGAACCAAACCCTCCCGTATCACCGGGTCTTCGGCGGCCAGGTCCTGGGACAACTGATGGTGGCGGCCCATCTCGCCTGTCCGGACAAGACGGTGAAGTCGCTGCACACCGCGTTCCCGCGAGAAGGGCGCTCCGACACCCCGATTCGCTATCACGTGAACATCCTGCATGCAGGCCGCTCGTTCGCCACCGTCTCACTCCTCGCTTGCCAGGGCGAGCAGGTGATCGCGACAGCCGTCGCCTCACTTCATGCTCCCGAGGATGGCTCCCAGCGCCAGAGCCTGCCCGAGGTGGGGCCGCTCCCCGGCCCCGAGCACCGGGTGGAAATGCCCCTGTTGCCCTGGGAGGCACGCGCGACCGACGACCTCGACAGCCCCGAGGTCTCGGCACCCGACTACACCCTGTGGATGCGCACTCCCCCGATCGAGCCGGAGCTGGGCGCGGCACTCACCGCCTACGCCACCGATCTGACACTGATCGGCACCGCGCTGCGGGCAGAGGAGGGAATCAGCCACACCGGCAACGGCACCGACTTCCTGTCGGCGGTCACCACCCACACCCTGTGGTTCCACCGCCCCGTCCGCAGCGACGGCTGGCAGGTACTGCGCCAGCACAGCCCGATCCTGGCCGGTGGCCGCATCTTCGGCCGCGGCGACATTCTCACCGAGGACGGACAGCTGGTGGCCTCCTATGCCCAGGAAGCGATGTTCCGGCTGCGGTCGTGAGGGCGGCCCCGGCCCGGGCACGCCCTCACTGCCCGCTGTACTCCACGACCAGATCGCGCCGCAGGATCTTTCCGGTGGGCGTGGCGGGCAGCGAGTCACGGAAGACGACCCGGTCCGGGGTGCGCGAGCCGCGCAGGCCCGCGCGGGCGAACCCGCGCAGCTCCTCCGGGTCCGGCGTGTGGTCACCGCCGGGCACGACGACCGCCACGATGATCTGGCCCCACTGCACGTCGTCGATGCCGATCACCGCGACCTCGCGGACCTGTGGATGTTCCGCCAGCACGTCCTCGATCTCGGCGGGCGCGATGTTCTCGCCACCGCGGATGATGGTGTCGTCGGAACGTCCGCCGAGGTACAGGAATCCGTCGCTGTCGAGCACGGCCACGTCCCTGGTCGGGAACCAGCCGTTCGCGTCGAGAACCGAACCGATGCCGGTGTAGCGGCCTGACACCTGCGGCCCGCGCACATAGAGTTCGCCGGTCGCGCCGGCCGGCAACACGGTGCCGTGCTCGTCCCGGATCTGCAGTTCGATGCCGGGGACGGGGGTGCCGACCGACGCCAGCCGGTGGGCGAGTACCGGGTCGTCGGCGGCCAGGGCCGCGCGGTGCTCCTCCGGCCCGAGAACGGCGATGGTGGAACTGGTTTCAGTCAGGCCGTAGGCATTGACGAAGCCGACATCGGGCAGCAGCCGCAGGGCGGTCCGCAGCAGCGGCAGAGCGACTTTGGAACCGCCGTAGGCGAGGGTCCGCAGCGAGGGCAGCGTCGCGCCGGTGCGCTCGAGCTCGGCGACGATGCGGGCGAGCATGGTGGGCACGACGGTGGCCGTGGTCACCGATTCCCGGCGCACCGCGGCGATCCATTCCGCTGCGTCGAAGGTTCGCAGGTACACCACTTTTCGGCCCGCGTACAGGTGCGACATGGCGGCGCCGACGCCGGCGACGTGGTACGGCGGCACGCACACCAGGGCCGCGTCCCGCGGTGCGGCGGAGGCGAATTCGACGGTGCCGGTGATGTAGCTGAACAGGTTGTTATGGGTGAGTTCGACTGCCTTGGGCGTCGAGGTGGTGCCGGAGGTGAACAGCACGACCGCCACCTGGTCGGGATCCGCGACCGCAGTGGCGGATTCGGCGGTCGTGGCCTGCGCCAGGAACTCCTCCGCACGCAGCACGGTGACACCGGAGACTTCGCGCGCGACGATGTCGTGGTACTCGTCGTCGCAGACGAGCAGCGGCGTATCCAGCCGGGCGATGAGCGCACCGAGCGCTTCGGCGCTGAGGCGGTAGTTCAACGGCGTGAAGGGCACCGCCGCACCGGCGGCCGCGAACAACAGCAGTGGCAGCAGATGCCCGCCGGTGCCCACATAGGCGAGGCTGCGGGCCCCGGAACCGGTCAGCACCGCGGCGCCACCCCCGACCAGCCCGCTCAATTCGGCTGCCGTCCACTGGGTCTCGCCGCAAGCCACCGCACAGCGGTCCGGATCGCTCGATGTGGCCATGTCCAGCAGCAGCGAAATGCTCACGTCGCACCCTCTCCACGCGTACCGCCCGACGGCATGCCGATGGCTGTCCACGCGGCCGGTACTGCGATATTGCATTCTCCTCTTGGGAGAATATCATATTCATAGCTGCTGCCACCGCGCGGGCAACAGGACCGGCGACTCACCCGATCGAGACGAGATCCGTTGCGCCCCAAGCTCCTGTGACCAGGAGTTCACCGCAACGGAACTGCTCGCTCACCTCCCCCGTGACCACGGGCAACCCCACTGCGGCCAGCGCGCAGTCCTTGAAGGTCTGCGCTGCCACGCTGATTCGGTGGTGCACGGTGTCGAGCCGGTCGTCCAGGCTCGGCGGGACCACTTCGCCCCACATCACGACTTCGGCCCGGCCGTTGTCCAGGCAGTCGAGCAGGCCGGCGCGGACTCGGGGATCCGCGGTGAACAGATCCGTCGCGACGGCCAGCGCGTGCGGCCACGGATCGTGCACCGCCGCGCCGAGCGAGGTGTCCAGATCGAGCACGCTCGCGCCGAGGATCTCCACCGCGTCGGCATCGCGGGAATCGGCCAGCACCACCGTGACTTCCCAGCCCGCCATCGTGCGGTCACACAGCCAGCCGCCCGCGTGCCGCACCACATCGGCGGCGGTGCCCGCGACCACGGCGAGGCGATAGCGCAGATGGTTGCGCCGGATCTCGGCCCGCCGCCGCGGCGCCGATCGGGTCGCAGCTCCGCGAAAGTCCTGTGCAGTCATTGGAGAAGTATATTCTCATCTGAGAAGAATTGAACTGCCAATGGCGTGTGGTTGTGCCTGCGCCGGAGAGGAGGCCGCCATGGCCCTGCCCCCGCTTCCCGAGGACCAGTGGGACGACGAGGTCGACGCGGCACTGTCGCGCATGCTGCCCAAGGAGCGGCGCAACCCGGCGCAGGCGGGCAACGCGCTGTCGGTCCTGGTCCGCCATCCCCGGCTGACCCGCGCCTTCCTCGGGTTCAACACCCACCTGCTGTTCGGCTCCACCCTCGAACCCCGGTTGCGCGAGCTGGCCGTCCTGCGCGTGGCCCACCGCCGCGAGTGTGCCTATGAATGGCAGCATCACGCCGAAATGGGCAGGTCGGCCGGTCTTTCCGATGCCGAGATCGACGCGGCCCGTCGGGTCGGCGCGGCGCCCGACGAGTTCGATCGCCTCGTCCTCGACGCGGTCGATGAACTGGACGAGAAGTCGGCACTGTCCGACGAGACGTGGACCGCGCTCGGCGCCCGGCTCGACGACCGCCAGCGCATGGATTTCGTCTTCACCGTCGGCTGCTACACGACATTGGCCATGGCGTTCAACACCTTCGGTGTCGCACAGGACGAGACCGCGGGACGGCCACAGCACTGACGAGGATTCGCGCGGGCCCACCGGCCCGCGCGGATCCCTGAGCCGGGCCCGAGCCCACAGCTCGGGCCCGGCCCGGTTCAGGCTCGTGGCAGGCCGAGTACTCGTTGCGCGATGATATTGCGCTGGATCTCCGAGGTGCCACCGGCGATGGTCCCGGAGAAACTGCGCAGGTAGCGCTCGAACCAGCCGCCGGAGAAGTGCTCCAGATTCAGCGGATTCGGCGGCGAGGTCACCGCCGGGTGCGCCAGCCCGTCCGTACCGACGGCGTCGAGCGCCCGTTCGGCGGCCGACTGCACCGCCTCGGAGCCGAGCACCTTGAGCACCGAGAGTGCGGGCACATCCTGTTCGCCGCGCGACTCCCTGGCCAAGGCGGCCGAACCGAGCAGCCGAAGCGCGTAGCTGTCCATCACCAGGCCCGCGTAGGCGTCACGGTCGAGCTCGGTGCGCGGCCGGAAGTCGCCGAGCAGATCCTGGAGGCGATCGGCGAATCCCAGCCACAGCAGGGTGCGTTCGTGCCCGAGCGAGCCATTGGCCACCGACCAGCCCTCGTTCTCGGGCCCGACCCGGTTGGCCACCGGCACCCGGACACCGTCGAAGTAGACCTCGTTGAAATCCAGGTCGTCAGGCGAGCAGGCCGACGGGAACGGCCGCCGGGTCACGCCAGGGGCGCCGGTCGGGATCAGCAGCACGCTGATCCCCTTGTGCTTGGGGGCATCCGGGTCGGTGCGCACGAAGGTGAGCAGCACATCGGCGTGATGGGCGCCGGAGGTCCAGACCTTCTGCCCGTCCACCACGTAGTGGTCACCGTCGCGGACCGCCTTGGTCCGCAGTCCGGCCAGATCCGAACCGGCGCCCGGCTCGCTCATCCCGAGCGCGGCGGTGATCTCGGCGCGCAGGATCGGGATCGCCCACTGCCGCTGCTGTTCGGCGGTGCCGAACGACAGCAGCGAGGCGGCGATGATGCCGACGCCCTGCGGATTGAAACTGTGATAGATCCGCCGCTTGGACAGCTCCTCGTGGAAAACGTACTGCTGCAGCACCGAGGCGTTGCGGCCACCGAATTCCGGGGTGTTGCCGGGCAGCAGCCACCCGTTGTCGAAGAGCAGCCGCTGCCAGCGCCGGGCCCAGTCCGGTACGTGCGCACTGGATTCCGAGCGTTGCGCCGCCTCCTCCTCGCCGGGCAGATGCTCGGCGAGGAAGGCGACGAACTCCGCGCGGAAGGCCTCGACGTCGTGATCAAAGCTGAGTTGCACGATATTCCTCCGTGACGAGTGCGCGGTGCTCGGCGGCGCCACCGAGCAGCAGTTCGCCCGCCTTCGCGCGTTTGAGCGCGAACTGCAGGTCGTTCTCCCAGGTGAAGCCCATGGCGCCGAAGAGCTGGACACCGTGCCGGAACACCAGCGACTGGCATTCTCCCGCAGCGGCTTTGGCCATCGACGCCGCCAGCCACCGCCGGGGGTCGTCGGCGGCCAGGCACAGCGCGGCGAAGAAGCCGAGTGCCCTGGCCCGTTCGATCGCGACATGCATGTCGGCGGCCTTGTGCTGCACCGCCTGGAACGACCCGATCGGCACCCCGAACTGCTTGCGGCCCCGCACATGGTCGAGTGCCAGGTCCAGAATCCGGTGGCAGGCGCCGACCGTGGTCAGCGCGAGCCCGGTGAGCGCGACCTGACGGGCCCGCGCCACCTCGACCTCGACCCGGTCGGCCCGACCCACCGCGACCCCGTCGAAGGTGACCTCGGCCAGATGCAGCACCGGGTCGAAAACCGGTGTGCGGCGGGCGTTCACCGCCTCGGCGCCGACCACGAAGACCCCCGCGTCGGTGACCACCGCGAGCTGCTCGGCCCGGTCACCGTCGAGCACCTGATGGGCGGTGCCCGACAGGCGCCAGCCCGCGCCGTCGCGGGCGGCGGTGACCCCGCGGTACACCGCCGCGCCCGGCCGGTCGAGGTGGGCGGCGCCCGGCACCAGCGGCGCGAACTGTGTCATCGTCGCGAGGAACGGCGTCGGGTCGGTGGCCCGGCCCAGCTCCTCGCAGACGATGCCCAGCTCGACCGCGGCACCCGGGTCGGTGAGTTCGGTCCAGCCGAGACCGACATAGGTCTGCCACAGCGCGCCCGGGTCAGCGCCCTTGTCCGCGATGTCCCGGATCAGGGACGGCGGGCACTGTTTGGCCGCGACCTCACGCACGATCTCGCGTAGAAGCCGCTGCTCGGAGTCGAACTCGAACAGCATCGCCGCTCCGCTACTTCAGCATGCTGCCGGCGTCGACCGGCAGCGAGACACCGGTGATGAACCGCGCCTCGTCGGAGACCAGATACAGGATCGCGTTGCTGACATCCACCGGATCCACCCACGGCGTGGGCAGCGTGTGGAACATCTGGCAGATCGGCTTCAGATCATCCGGGCCCGGGCTCTCCAGATCGGGGCGGAACAGCTTGTAGGTGCCCTCGTTGAGCAGCATGGAGGTGCTCACGTGGGTGGGGTGCACCGAGTTGACGCGAATGGACTGATGCCCGTGCTCCACGGCGAAGGTGCGCATCAGCCCGACCACACCGTGCTTGGCCGCCACGTAGTGCCCGACGTTCGGGTAGGCCTTGAGCCCGCCCACCGAACCGGTCAGCACGACCGCGCCACCACCGTTCGCGACCAGGTGCCCGACACCGGCTTTCACGGTCTTCCACACGCCACCGAGGTTGACGGCGATCATGTCGTCCCACAGCGTCTCGTCGAGGTCGGCCAGCGCACCACCCTCGTTACCGATGCCGGCGTTGGCGACGATGATGTCGAGCTTGCCCAGCTGCTCGACACCGCTGTCCACCGCTGCTTTGAGCGCGTCGTAGTCGCGCACGTCGACCTCGGCGGTCACCACCCGTCGGCCTTCGGCCTTCACCAGTTCCGCGGTCTCGGCCAGATCCTCGGGCGTTGACATGGGGAAGGGCACGTTGTCGAGCTGCTTGCAGACATCGATGGCGATGATGTCGGCACCCTCCTGGGCCAGCCGTACCGCGTGGCTGCGGCCTTGGCCGCGCGCCGCGCCGGTGATGAAAGCGACTTTGCCCTCTACTCGTCCGGTCATCGTGAACCTCTCTTCTTCTCGGAAACCCAGCGTCCGTGGGCTTTTCAGGGATTGGGGGTGAAGGTGATGTGCAGGTTCGACAAGCCGCGCAGGATGAACGTCGGCTCGTAGGTGTAGTTCCGGTCGCCTGCGGGGCCGTGCCGGCTCTCGTCGATGCCGATGTCGAGCATCCGGTCCAGGATCCGCTCGATCGACACCCGTCCCTCGACGCGCGCGAGCGGGGCGCCGGGGCAGGAGTGCACGCCACGCCCGAAGGCCATGTGCTCGCGGAAGTTGGTGCGGCCCAGCTGGAATTCGTGCGGGTTCTCGAAGCGGCGCGGATCGCGGTTGGCCGCACCGGGACACACCATCACCGTCGAGCCGACCGGGATGTCCACGTCACCGACGGTGGTGGCGCGCTTGGCGAGCCGGAAGCCGGACTTCACCGGCGCGTCCATCCGCAGGGTCTCCTCGATGAACGCGGGAATCAGGCTGCGATCCTCGCGCAATGCCTGTTGCACCTCGAGATGATCGCCGAGAATCCGCATGGCGGCGCTGAGCAGTTTGGCGGTCGTCTCCTGGCCCGCACCGAAGAGGAAGGTGGCCGAGCGGACCACGTCGATCACCTCGGGGGTGGAGCCGTCCGGGTACTTCGCCAGTGCGAGCGAGGTCAGCACGTCGTCGCGCGGGTTCTCGCGGCGCTCGGAGATGTAGCCGACGAACTTCTCGTCGAGCCATTCCAGCGGATTGGACGCGACGATCTCGTTGTCGAGCGCGCCGACCCTGGTGCCGGGGCGCTCGGCGCCGAGCACGATCCGGAACTGCTCGTGATCCTCCTCTGGCACCCCGAGCATGTCGGCCACCACCAGCAGCGAGAACGGCTTGGCGTAGTCGACGAGGAACTCCGACTTGCCCTCCGACAGGAACTCGTCGAGCTGGCGGTCGGCCAGCCGCCACATGAACTCCTCGTTCTCCTTCAGCCGTGCCGGGGTGAGCAGCCGGTTGAGCAGCGACCGCGCGTAGGTGTGCTGCGGCGGGTCCATCGTGACCATGTGCTCGTACATCGGCAGTTTCGAGCGGTGCTGTTCGAGCAGCTCACTGATGTCGTCGCCCTCGATGGCGAAGGGCAGCGGCGGGAACGGGCCGCCGACGGCGATGGCCGAGGAGAACAGGTTCGCGTCGCGCAGCACCTCCACCGACTCGGCGTAGCCGGTCACCGCGTACACCCCGTACTGCGACTCCTTCGTCACCGGGCATTTCGCGCGCAGGTGATCGAAGTAGGGGTGGGGATCGGGCACCAGGGCCGGATCGGTGAAGTAGTCGACGGTGTCGAAATCGGTCATTCGGATACTCCTCGCAAACAACAGGGGGAAAGGGCACGGGCCGGATGCCCGCCGAGATCAGGGCAGATAGACCCGGCTCGCGAGCCAGCGGCCGTCGACGAGCTGCATGGTCATCAGGACCCGGCTGCGATCGACCCGGGGGTCGGTGGAGGCGGCGTTGGTGACGGTCTGGTCGATGAACAGCAGCACCTCGACCTCGGTCTCGGTCGCCGACTTCACCGCCGACTCCAGCACCGCGCCCTGCCCGGTCGCCTTGTTCTCCTGCAGCAGTTCACGCAGCTGGCCGCTGGAACGGGTGTACATGTCGCGGAATTCGCCGGTCGACCCGTCGAGCACGGCGGCGAAATCGGCGTCGATGCGGCCGGAGTCGACGCTGGTCAGTGTCACCGCGTAGGCGCGAGCGGCCTGCAGTGCCGCGGCGGCGGCGGCGTCCACCGCACGCTCCTCGCGCAGCTGCCAGCCCAGGATCGCGGCAGCGGCGAGGGCTACGACCGCGACGAGTCCGAGCACGGGCAGCAGTGCGCCGCGTACCGAAGGTAGCCGGCGTACGAAACCCCCCGAGCGCGTGGGCCGTTCGGGCGTCGACGACGAACCACCCTCCTCGACAATCTCTTTAGGTTCGTCGTCGGTGGTCTCGTCGGTCTTCCGGTCGGCTACTACTGTGTCGGTGTCACTCATGGTGTCGTTCCTCGCGGTAGAGATCGGGCTGGGGCTGTGGTCTGGTCCGGTCATCGCGTCGGTGCCGGGGGTGGATCGGGCAATGGCGGGCCGGCGAAGGTGAGCGGCAGCGACAGTGGTCCGATCGGCGTCGACACCGTCTGCCGGGTGGGGCTCTCGCCGGGCGGCGGAATGCCAGGTATCGCGGTGCCGGGCGGGCGGGGCGCGTTGGCGGCGCCGCGGATCAGCACCGAGGGATCGGTGTTCGGGCAGTACGTGTACACGTACGGCTCGGGGAAATCGGGCAGCGACGGCGCTCTGCGAGGCAGGTCGTAGTCGCAGGAATAGCGGGGGTACAGGTTCACCAGGCCCCAGACACCGCCGTCGTGGAAGGCGACCGCGATCGCGTCCAGGGTGGAACCGCCGCGCTCGGTCGGGAAGAAGAACTCCTGGAACGCGGGCACCCGGGCGCCGGTGACATCGGCGACCACCGCGAGGTTGTCGAGGAGATCCCCGCCGGTGCCCACGTTCTGCGCGAGGACCGCGTCCAACGCGCGCAGCGTTCCCGGCGCCGCGTCCAGCAGTGCCACGTAGCCACCGGATTTCGCGCTCGCCCCGGTCAGCACCTGGTTCAGGTCGGTGGCGAATTCGCCGAGTCCCGGCGTGAGATCGCGCACGGTCCCGAGCACCTGCCTGCTGTCGCGGATCAGGCCGACGGTCTGCGGCAGCACCGAGTCCAGGGTGGAGATCAGGAAGACGCCACCGTCGATGAGGTCGGACAGCTTCTGCGCACCCTGTGGCCCGACCCCGAACTCGTCGACGAGGGCCGCCAGTTGTACCGGATCCACCTGCGCCAGTGTGGAATCCAGCTGTCCGAGGGTCTGCCACAGTGGCGTCGGTGTGCTGGTCCGTTCCACCGCCACCTCCGCGCCGTCGGACAGGAAGGGACCGTCGTCGCGGGTGGGCCGGAAGTCCAGGTACTGCTCGCCGGCCAGCGACAGGCTCGCCACCCGCACCGCACCGTCGGCGGGGACGGCGGTCCCCGCGTCGATCACCGCGACCGCGACGAGCCCGCGCTCGGTGAGCGTGACCGACTCCACGGTGCCGATCGGTACCCCACGCAGCGCGACGGTGCGACCGGCCAACAGCCCACCGGAATCGGCGAGGTGGACTCGCACGCGGTAGGTCGCGGCGGCCGGATTCACGCCCAGTGCGCCGAAAGCCAAGTAGCCGATGCCGATCACCAGGATCAGCACCAGTGACAGGACCGAGGCCGTCGCACGCCGCGCCCGGACCGCCCGCACCGTCGCGACCATGACACGGGCCACCGTCTCCCCCGCGCTCATCGGCCCGCTCCGGTGATGCGGCCCTGCAGGCGCAGCAGGGTGTAGGTGAGCGTGCCGATGAAGTTCGTCCAGTCCCGCGCGTCGGGCAGCCTGCTCTCCGGATCACCGGGATGGTTGACATCGGGCAGCATGCCCAGCGCCAGATCCTGGAAGTCGGCGTCGGTGCTGGCCGCGGTGCTGGTGGTGACCGCGATCACCGGGCCGAGCAGCGAATTCATCGCCGCCACACTGGCATTCGGGTTGGTCGCCGCGGTGTTGAGTTGCTCGGCGATGCGGTTGATGTCGGCGATCATGCCGGTGGTCTCGGTACCGTCGAGACCGGGGAACTTCGCGAGCTGTCGCGAGAGGCGGTCGACCTCGCCTACCAGCGAGAGCGCCTGGGTGGAGTTGGCGCGCAGGGTGGTCAGCGCGGGCCCGGCCGAGGTGAGGACATCGTCGATGGTGCCGGTCTGCTCGTCGAGAGTGCGTGCGAGCCGGTCGACCTCGGACAGGGTGGCGCGGATGTCGTCGGATCGGGCCGCGAGCGCGTGGACCACATTGGTCGATTGCGCGATCAGCTCGGCCATCCGGTCACCGCGATCGCCGACGGCGCGGCCGAGCCCGTTGACGATGGTCGTGAGATTGCGGATGGCGCCGCCGTTCACCAACAGCGAGGCCGTGGTGAGCAGTTCCTCGACGGTGGCCGCGGCGGAGGTGTGCTCGCGGGCGATGCGGTCGCCGTCGGCCAGCGCCGGGGTGTCCGCCGTGGCTTCCGCCGGTGCGGTCAGCGCCACGAACACATCGCCCAGCGGGGTGGCGGTTCGCAGTTCGGCGGTGGTCCCCAGCGGCAGCCGCACATCGGGACGGATGCTCAGGGACACCACGGCGGTGTAGTCGCGCACCGCCATCTCGGTCACCTCGCCGATCTCGGCGCCCGAGAGCCGGACCTTCGCCTTCGCGGGCAGGTTCAGCGCGTTCGCGAAATCGGCTCGGACGGTGTAGTTCTCGCTGCCGCCGCCGGGTGCGGGCAGCGGCAGGTCGCCGAGCCCGACCGCACAGCCGGTGCCCGAACACAGGGCCGCGAGCGCGAGCGCCGCGATACGGGAGCCACGCGGGGGCGTCATCGGGGCATCCTCGACATCGCCTCGAGCATGTCGGTGATCCCGAAGTCGGGGCCGAAGTCTTGCAATGTCCCGGTCGCGCATCCCAATTGGCGCAACCCGAGGATATTGCAGACCTCCTTGACCAGCTGACCGTCGAAAAAGACCTTGTCCAGCAGCGCGTGCACGCGCACCCCGCGGTACTCGAAATCGACGGCTCCGTAGGCGTTGTTGAGCAGCAGCGGCGTCACATCGATGAACTCGGCGAGCTGACCGCGATAGTCGGCCAGCGCCTTGGTCACCGTGGCGGTGTTGGCCACCGTCGTCTGCAGGACACCGGCGTTCTCGGCGAGCAGAGTGTCGGTCCGGCGCAGGATCTCGACGAGCTGGGCGCCGGTGCCGCCGGTGCCGATCCCGAGATCGGCGACGACGTCGCCGAGTTGCCCGGTGGCGGTACCGAATTCGTGGATGGTCTGCTCGTTGGCGGCGGCGGCACGCATCAGGGCGGCGAGCTGGTCGACCAGGTGGGTGAGGGTCTCGCGGGTGGCGTCGCCGCCGTCCTCGCCGAGCTTCACCGCCGCCGCGAGCTGATCGAGGGTGTCGCGCAGTTGCGGGCCGCTGCCGGTGGCGATCGCCGACGACGCGCTGAGCAGCCGCGCGACCGGCCCGTCGCCCGGCCGTTCGCCTTCGAGCTCACCGGCCATCCGGTCGGCGGCGCCGAGCAGCCGGTCGAACTCCATCGGGGTGCGGGTGCGGTCCAGGCCGAGGCGCGCGCCGTCGGCCAGGGTGGGTCCGCCCCGGTAGGCCGGGGTGAGTTCGACGTGCCGGTCGGTGAGCACCGACGTCGACAGGGTCACCGCCCTGACATCGGCGGGTATCTCGACATCGCGGTCCACCGCCAGGGTGACCTCCACGTGCGACCCACGCGGCTGCACGGCGGTCACCTCTCCTACCGACATCCCGAGTACCGCTACCGCGTTGCCTACGTAGAGCCCGGCGGCGTTGTCGAACAGGGCGGTCACCGTGGTCCGGCGTTCGCCCTGGATCGGGCTGTCGGCGAATCCGGCCGCCGCGCCGATCGCCAGCACGACAGCGGCGCCGAGCAGTGCACGTGCGGCTCTCATCGGCAGTCCTCGAAGTAGGGGGGAAGGTTGACCATCTGCGCGCGCCCACCCAGCGCGCACATCCACGAATCGATGAGCGGTCCGGCCGGTGCGGTGAAGTCGACCTCGTTGCCGGTGCCGGAGGCGTTGGCGAAGTTGCGGATCGGGATGGGCAGGATCTCGAGGGTGTTGCGCAGCAGTTCGTCGTTGCGGGCGAGACTGCCGAGCAGGCCGTCGAGTCCGGCCAGCAGGCTGTCCACCGCCGGGCGGTCCTCGACCACCAGCGCGCGTACCTGATCGGCGAGGTCGCGGGTGGCGTTCATCAAGCCGACCACCGCGTCCCGGCGGGCGACGATCTCGGTGAGCAGGTCACGGCCCTGGACCATCACGGCGGCCAGGTCGGCCTGCTGGCGGTTGATCACGGCGGTGAGGTCCGCGGTGCTCGTCAGCAGCGCGCTCATCTCCCCGCGCCGATCGCCGACCACGGCGGCCAGCGTGCGCAGGTTGGCCAGCATGGCGGGCAGGACCGACGGTACGCCGTCCAGCTGAGTGGCCAGCGCGGTCAGCGAGTCGCCGATCCGGGCGGCGTCGATCTGGTCGAAGGTGACGGTGGCGTTGTCCAACGCGGTCTGCAGATCGTAGGGAACTTCGGTGTGCTCCAAGGTGATCCGCCGATCCGGCAGCGCGCCCTCCCCCGCGGGCCGCAGTTCCACATAGCGGGCACCGAGCAGGGTGGTGAGCTTGACCGCCGCCCCGGTCGCGGCACCCAGCGGCACCGAGGAGTCGATGTCGAGGTCGACCACAACCCGGTCGCCGGCCAGCCGGGTGCCGCCGACGGTGCCGACCGAGACACCCGCGACGGTCACTGCGTCACCGCTGCTGATGCCCGCGGCCTGGGCGAACTCCGCCTCGTAGCGCGTGGTGCCGACGCCGAGCGCGTGCACACCGACCGCGCCGAGGGTCACCGCGACCAGGACCGCGACCGCACCCACTCCGAGCACCACCTTGCGGTGCTCCTCGATCGGTCGTCCGGCCAGCCGGATCCATTGTCGGACAGTTTCTTTCATGGTCGCCTCACCTACAGATCGGTGAATACTCGGGTTGCCCGCTCGGCGTGGCGAGACCGACCACCGTCGGTACCAGCGCCACGAGCGAGGGCAGCAGGGTGATGTTGAAGTTGCACAGGTAGGTGCTCAGATACGAGCCCTCCTGGCTGACCCGCGCCAGGCCCTTCATCAGCGCGGGCAGATTGAAGCCGAGGTAGGCGAAGTTCTCCTTGTTCTCCTCGAAGTGCCGGGTGAAACCGGGCTCGCGGTAGAGCATCGCGTTCAGATCCGGTTCCATGTCCTCGAGCAGCCCGGCCATCCGGCCGGTGACCAGCGCCGCCGAATCCAGCGTGCCCAGCAGTTCGTCACGGTGTTCGGCCAGGCCGCCGATGATCGCCCGCGACTGGCTGATCAGCCCGCTCACCTCGCCACTGCGGTGCGCGAGGTCGCCGACCACCCGGCTCAGATTGGTGATCACCGCACCGAGCACCTGATCGGGGCCCGCCAGCGACTCCGCCAGCGACGACACCTGTTCGACCAGCAGCACGAGCGAGGTCTGATCGCCCTGCAGGGCTTTGATCAGCGCGCCGGTGACGTTGTCCACCTGCGCGGGATCGAGCCCACCGAACAACGGCTCGAATCCGTTGAGCAGACCGGAGATGTCGAAGGACGGCTCGGTGTGTGCCAGCGGGATCTCGGTCCCCGCCGCCAGCGGCCGCGCGTCGCCGAACTCGGCGAGCGCGAGGCCGAGATAGCGCTGGCCGATGACGTTCTGGTAGGTGATCGAGGCCTTGGTGTTGCCGTAGAGCACCTGGTCCTCGGCCACCCGGAACCGCACGCGGGCCTGCACACCGGCCAGTTCGATGCCGTCGACCCGACCGACCCTGACCCCGGCCATCCGCACGTCGTCGCCGACCCGCAGGCCGCTGACGTCGCCGAACACCGCGGAGTACGGCTTGGTGTCGCCGTTGATGCCGCGATCGAGGGTCACATACGTCACCCAGATCAGCGCCATCGCGACCGTCACGAACAGGCTCACCCCGATGAGCGGCTTGCGGTAACTCATCGCGGGACTCCCATCGGTAGCGGACCGTCGGCCAGCAACGGCGCCAGCAGGGCTTCGGCACCGTTGTGGGTGCCACCCAGCGCCTGCTCGATCAATGTCTTGATCTCCGACGGCAATTCGCCGGCGAGCTCGGGCGGGGTCGGATACGTCCGCGGGTCCATGACCGGGGGTACCTCCTCGATCGGCACCGAGGTGGGCGCGGTCGCGCAACTCGGACCGGCCAGTTCCCCGTAGCGCGGGCAATCGGCCCGGGTGTACGGGGTGTGCGGGGTGAGGCGAAACTGGAATTTGCCACGGCCACGCGGACTGTCGGCGTTCCAGAACTCGGCGTACCACAGGTCCGAGAGCTTGCGGATACTCACCACGATCTGACTGAACGACGGCGAGCCCGCCGCGAACACGTCCAGCACCGGGCCCATCTGGTGCACGATCCCGGTGAGCTGGTCGGTGCGGCGATCCAGGGTCGCACCGACGGTGCCGAGCGTGGTCCCGCTCGCGGTGAGCAGGCCGGCCAGCTCGTCGTGCTGTTCGGCGAAGGTGCGCATCGGCACGACGGCCTGGTGCAGCGCGTCGAGCAGTTCGGGTGCGGCGGCGCTGAGCCCACGGACCGAATCGGCCAGCATGGTCAGCGTGGGCGGGCCACCGTCGGGGGTGAGCAGCGCATCGAATTCCTTGGTGATGCGGTCGAGCCGGGCACCGGCGCCGACCAGATCGCCACCACGCCGGTCGGTCGCCTCGGCCACGGCGGCCAGCACACCGATCGTGTCGGCGTTGCCGATGCGCGCGGTAGCGGCGATGATCTCGCGCAGCTTGGTCAGCGCGGTCTGCAACTGCACGGTGGAAAGACTGGTGTCCTGATGGATCTCGCTGTGCGCGGTGAGCGCGGGGCCGGGGCCGTTGTCGACCAGCTGGACCGAGGAGACGGCGAAGACGTTGCTCGGCACCACCCGTGCCGTCACGGTACGCGGAACACCCTGGGCCGCAACAGGGTCCAGCAGCAGCCGGACCCGGTTGGCCGTGCCGCCGTTCGCCGGGGTCACCCCGTCGACGATGCCGACCAGCATCCCGCGAAACTTCACATCCGAACGGGCGGGCAGGCCGTCGCCGAGCTGCTCCAGTACGGCGGTGACCTCGACCTTCTCGTCGAAACGCCCGGTCGACTTCATCAGCAGCACGGTGACCAACGCCGTGACCGCCACCAGCACCACGACCCCGCGCAGCAGCAGCAGCCAGCCCGCCGGGCCGCGTCCGTCTTTCTCGAAGAGCACCGACACGCGCTCACCCACCCAGCCGTGCACTGGCGCCGATGCCCCAGATCGCCACTGTGAGCAGCAGATTGACAATGATCATCAACGAGATCGCCGCGCGCATCGCGCGTCCGGCGGCGATGCCGACGCCCTGTGGTCCGCCCGCGGCGTAGTAGCCGTAGTAGCACTGCACGGTCGAGGTGATGATCACGAAGACGACGGCCTTCCCCAGGGAGTACGCGATGTCGGGACCGTTGAGCACGAGCTGGAAATAGTGCTCGTAGGTGCCCGCCGAGAGCCCGCCCGACATCCCGACGACGACCTGCACGGCCAGGTAGTTGGCGGCCAGGCAGACCAGATACAGCGGCACGATCGCCACCATCGACGCCAGCAGCCGGGTGCTCACCAGGTAGGGCACCGACCGGATGGCCATCGACTCCATCGCGTCGATCTCCTCGGCGATGCCCATCGCGCCCAGCTGGGCGGTGAACCGGCAGCCCGCCTGCGCCGCGAAGGCCAGCGAGGCCATGATCGGCGCGAGCTCCCTGGTCGAGGCCGTGGAGGCGATCAAGCCGATGGTCGGTTCCATCCCGAGCAGGTGCAGGGCGTTGTAGCCCTCCAGCCCGACGATCGCCCCGCCTGCCGCACCGAGCACGATGATCACCCCGGCGGTACCGCCGCCCACCACGATCGAGCCGTTGCCCCAGGTGATATCGGACAGGATGCGCAGGAACTCGGTCCGGTAGTGCCGCAGCATCACCGGGATGGAGAACAACGCGCGCAGCAGGAAGGTGAGCATGTGCCCTAGGCGCATGACCGAGATGCCCGCTCGCCGCGACAGCCGCGCGATGGTGCGGGTACCCGGCGGGCGATACGGCGTCGCCATCACAGACCCTGCCGCGGGAACAGGATCATGAACAGCTGTGTGAACACGACATTCACCAGCATCAGCAGCAGAATCGAGGAGACCACCGTCGAGTTGACGGAGTTGGCGACCCCGGCCGGACCGCCTTCGGTGTGCAGCCCTTTCTCACAGGCCACCACCGCGACGATCATCCCGTAGACCACCGCCTTGACCAGCGTCAGCCACAGGTCCCCGACGGTGGCGAACGAGGCGAAGGTGGCGACGAAACTGCCCGGCGCGCCGTTCTGGGCGAAGACATTGAACAGGTAGCCGGCCAGGAAGCCGACGAAGCACACTACGCCGGTGAGCGAGACGCCGACCAGCACCGCCGCGGCGACCCGGGGAACCACCAAGCGCCGCACGACCGAGACCCCCATGACCTCCATCGCGTCGAGTTCGTCGCGGATCTTGCGCGAGCCCAGGTCGGCGCAGATCGCCGACCCCACCGCCGAGGCCATCAACAGCGCGGCCACCATCGGCGCGCCCTGACGGATCACCGCGAGCCCACTGGCCGCACCGGCCAGCGAGGTCGCGCCCACCTGACCAGCGAGCAGACCGAACTGGATGGACAGCGTCACCCCGATCGGGAGCGAGACGAAGATGGTGGGCAGCACCGCCGCCGAGGACATGAACGCCGACTGCCGGACGAACTCGCCGAAGGCGAAACGACCGGTGACGATGTCGACGACGAGGTACTGCACGGCATGGACACCGAGCACGAACTGCCCGCCGACGGTCTCCAGCGCGGCCACCGGGTGCCGCCGCAGATAGCCACGCCACCAGGCGGAGATCTCCCGGGTAGCCGGCTTCGTCTGCGAGAGACGGGCCTCGCCCTGCGGGCTGTCCCGGACCGCAGCTTCGCGGGGGATCGTCATAGGTGATCTTTCGGGTTGCTCCCGGAAATGAACTTCTCCATCGTGAGCTACGTCTCGCGCTCACGTCAAGAGTCAAACAACCCATTTGAGAGAATTACATTCTCCTAGACCGCCATCGAAGCACGCCGGCGCACAAAAGGGCGTGGCGCCGGACGAAGACATGACGGTGCCGACGCCATCCCTATGACGTCGGCGATCGACTACCCAAGAGGAACGAGGTCGCGCATCTCCCCGCGGAACGAGGGCGGCAGCAGAGTCCCGGACCGGAAGGATTCCACCGGCGGCACAGTCGCACCGGGCAATCCGGCCGCGGTCAGGGCACAGGACTTGAAGGCCCGGGCGGCAACACTCACCCGATGACACGACACGCCGACCCGCTCTTCCAGTTCAGCGGGCAGATCGTCGCCCCACACGGCGACCTCCGTCAGACCTCGGTCCAGACAGTCGAGCACGCCCTCGCGCACCTGAGGTTCGGCGAGATAGCTACGGACCGAGACGGCGACGGCGGTCGGCCAGAGGTCGTGCCGCGAGACCGACAGCGACTGGCGCAGATCCAGCACAGTGGCACCGAGAATCTGCAGCGGGCCGACATTCTCGGGGTCGGCGACCAGCGCGGTCACCTCCCACCCCGCGGCCGCCCGGTCGAACAGCCAGCCACCCGCGTGCCGGACGATGTCGGCGGAATTCGGCCCGACCACGGCCAGCCGGTGCCGTAGGGGGTGCCGGTGCGCGTGTGCGCGCCACCGAATGACCGAATGAACACCCTGACCAGTCGCCATATCTTCGTCCCCGTTTTCGCACGCGAGAAGCCGAAACGGTCCGTTGCGAGTCCCCGGCGGGCGCCCGAGCTGGGCTGCGCAGTGTCACCGAACCCGCGGAACGCAACTGCCGAACACACCGTAATTTGATTCTCACCAGCGCGAGGAAGGTTCTCGAAGAACCACATAGTGTGATCTAAATTACATTGACGCAGGAGCCTCGGAAGCGGGTGGCGACCGATGGTGCCGCGTATCCGATCCGCGTACTTGAACGCACTCCCGCAAATATGATTCTCTTTGAATGAGAATCATATGCTCGCCGTGCCGCCCCCTGCTCGGCCCGCCGACGAAGGAGTCGCCGATGCGCACGATCCCACCCGACTTGGCCCGCCGCTACCGCGAACAGGGCTGGTGGACCTCCCAGACACTCGGCGATCTACTGAGCGAAGGACTTCGCGCCGCGCCCGAAACGCCCTTCCGGGTCCATTCCGCCACCCGGCCGTGGTCGGGCACCGTCGCCGAGGTGGAACACCTCGCCCGACGGCTCGCGGCAGGCCTGCACCGGCGCGGGGTCGGCCCGGGCGATGTCGTCGCCTTCCAGCTACCGAACTGGATGGAGGCCGCGGCGGTGTTCTGGGCCTCGACGTTCCTCGGCGCGACCGTCGTCCCGGTGGTGCATTTCTACGGCCGACGGGAACTGACCCACATCCTCGAGACGGTGCGGCCCGAGGTCTTCGTCACCGCCGACCGGTTCGGCAGCCTGGAGTTCGCGCCGGAGGTCTATCGCGAGGTGCCCGTCACCGGCGTCGTCGGCCGCGACTTCGAGGAATTGCTCGATGACGCGCCCCTGCCGGGCGTGCTGCCGGTCGATCCGGAGCGCCCCGCGCTGATCGCCTTCACCTCCGGCACCACCCGGGCCCCCAAAGGCGTGGTCCACAGCCATCACACGCTCGGTCACGAGACGCGGCAGCTGGCCGGGATCTACCCCGCCGACCGCGGTGACCAGATCACCGCGGCGCCGGTCGGTCACTTCATCGGCATGGTCAACGCCTTCCTCATCCCGGTCCTCGACCGGGCGCCGATCAACCTGGTCGACGTGTGGGATCCGGCGCGGATTCTCGCGCTGATGACCGGTGAGCGGCTCGCGATCGGCGGCGGCGTGCCGTATTACGTCACCAGCCTGCTCGATCATCCGGACTGGACCGAGGCGCACCTGCCGTACCTGCGCTATGCCGGGCTCGGCGGCGCCGCCGTGCCTGCCGCGCTCACCCGGCGCCTGGACGACACCGGGATCACCGTCTACCGCTCCTACGGCAGCACCGAACACCCGTCGATCACCGGATCGCGCCATACCGCGCCGACGGACAAGCGGCTCTTCACCGACGGTAACGCCCTGCCCGGCGTGGAGCTCCGCCTGGCCGACGACGGCGAGATCCTCAGCCGCGGACCGGATCTGTGCCTGGGCTACACCGACCCCGACCTCACCGCCGCCGCGTTCGACGCCGACGGCTGGTACCACACCGGCGACATCGGCGTGCTCGACGACGACGGCTATCTCACCATCACCGACCGCAAGTCGGACATGATCATCCGCGGCGGCGAGAACATCAGCGCGCTCGAAGTCGAAGAGGTTCTGCTCGGGCTGCCCGGTGTCGCCGAGGCGATCGCCGTCGCGGTGCCCGATCCCCGGCTCGGCGAGCGGACCGCCGCGGTCCTGCGGCTGTTGCCCGGACACGTCGATCCCACCCTCGACCAGCTGCGAACGCACTTCGCCGCGGCCGGGATGGCCAAGCAGAAGTGGCCCGAAGAGGTGCACGTCGTCGCCGATTTCCCACGCACCGCCAGCGGCAAGGTGCAGAAGTTCGTGGTGCGCCGCGATCTGGCCACTCAGCACGAGGATATTGCCGTTCAATCCTGAAGAGAATATGATTCTCATAAATCGGTAAGGAGGATCCACATGACGAAGATCGAGCTGCCTTATCAGCTCTTCGACGCGGACAACCATCTCTACGAAACCAAGGAAGCGCTCACCCGGTACCTGCCCAAGCAGTACGAAGGCGCCATCCAGTACGTCGAGATCAACGGCCGCACCAAGATCGCGGTACTCGGCCAGATCAGCGAGTACATCCCGAACCCGACCTTCGATGTGGTCGCGCGCCCCGGCGCCATGGAGGACTACTTCAAGCACGGCAATCCCGAGGGCAAGAGCCGGCGCGAGATCTTCGGCAAGTCGATGAAGGCGATCGACGCCTTCCGCGATCCCGTGGCCCGGCTGCAGGTCATGGACGACCTGCAGCTGCAGCGCGCGCTGATGTTCCCGACACTGGCCAGCCTGGTCGAGGAGCGCATGCGCCACCACCCCGAGCTGATCCACGCGGTGGTCCACTCACTCAACCAGTGGATGCTCGAAGACTGGGGCCAGGACGGCAGTTTCGTGCATTCGGGCCGGATCTTCACCGTTCCGGTGATCACGCTGCCGATCGTCGAGAAGGCGATCGAGGAGCTGAACTGGGCGGTCGTCGAACACGGCGCCAAGGCGATCCTGGTCCGGCCTGCCCCGGTGCCCGGGTTCAAGGGGATGCGCTCGTTCGCGATGCCGGAGTTCGATCCGTT
Source organism: Nocardia sp. NPDC059195 (assembly GCF_042754695.1). NCBI lineage: Bacteria > Bacillati > Actinomycetota > Actinomycetes > Mycobacteriales > Nocardiaceae > Nocardia > Nocardia sp. NPDC059195. The sequence goes on from NZ_JBHZBG010000001.1 coordinate 514,204, forward strand.
CTGGAAGCGGGTCGTCGAACTCGACGTGCTCGTCACCATGCACTCCTCCGACAGCGGCTACTCCCGCTTCGATGCCGAGTGGGAGGGCAACAGCCTGGAGATGCTGCCGTTCCAGACCAACACCTTCGCGATGACCAATCAGTGGCGGCCGGTCACCGACGCGGTCGCCTCGTGGGTGTGTCACGGTGCGCTGAATCGGTTCCCCGACTTGAAGATCGCGGTCATCGAGAACGGTTCGGCCTGGCTCGAGCCGCTGCTGGGGCAGCTCTCCGATGTCTACAAGAAGGCGCCGGAGGGCTTCGGCTTCCGCGACCCGATCGAGGCCATCAAGCAGAGCCTCTACGTCAGCCCGTTCTGGGAGGAAGACCTGGTGCGGCTCTCCGATGTGATGGGCGCCGATCATGTGCTGTTCGGTTCGGACTGGCCGCATCCGGAGGGGCTGGCCGAGCCCGCCCGCTACATCCACGAGATCAAGGACATGCCCATGGCCAACCAGGCCAAGATCATGGGCGGCAACCTCGCACGGTTGCTGAAGGTATGAGCTGGGAAACCCTCCCGCAGCTGGTGACGAGCGCCGCCGACCGCTTCGGGGACGCCGAAGCGGTCGTCGACGGCGCACTGCGCCTGAGCTTCACCGAACTCGCGGCCCGGGTACGCCGGGCCGCGGGGGCACTCGCGGCCGCGGGTATCGGCAAGGGCGACCGGGTCGCGCTGTGGGCGCCCAACTCCGCGGAGTGGATGATCGCGGCGTTCGGCGTGCTCACCGCGGGCGCCGTGCTGGTGCCGGTGAATACGCGGTTCAAGGCAGGCGAAGCGGCCGATGTCATCCGGCGCAGCGGGGCGAAGGCAGTCCTGGTGGAGCAGGGGTTCCTCGGAACCGACTACACCGGTGTCACCGAGGTGCCGGTGTTCGATCTGAAATCCGGGTTCCTCGATTCGGGCGAGCCGTTCGAATGTGCCGTCGCGGGAACCGATGTCGCCGACATCATCTTCACCTCGGGGACCACCGGACGGCCCAAGGGCGTCACGATGAACCACCGGCAGACCCTGCGGCTCTACGCGGAGTGGTGCGACCTGGCCGATTTACGCCAGGGCGACCGCTATCTGATCGTCAACCCGTTCTTCCACACCTTCGGCTACAAGGCGGGACTGGTGGCCGCGCTCATCCGCGGCGCGACCGTCCTGCCGGTGCCGGTCTTCGATGTCGAGACCGTCCTGGACTTGGTGGAACGCGAACGGGTGACGATGCTGCCCGGACCGCCCACCCTGTATCACGCACTGCTGGAAGCGAAAGGCTCCCGCGATCTGTCCTCGCTGCGCGCGGCGGTGACCGGTGCCGCCGACATCCCGGTGGAGCTCATCCGCCGGATCGCCCAGGAGTTGCCGTTCCGGTCCATCATGACCGGCTACGGCCTCACCGAAGCGGGCACGGCCACCGCCTCCCGGCCCGGTGACAGCTTCGAGCAGATCGCGACCACCGTCGGGCAACCCTGCGACGGGGTCGAGGTCAGGATCGCCGAGGACAGCGAGGTCCTCGTGCGCGGATACTCGGTCATGCTGGGCTATCTCGACGATCCCGACGCGACGGCCGCGACCATCGATCCGGACGGGTGGCTGCACACCGGCGATCTCGGCGAGCTCGACATCGACGGCAGGCTACGCATCGTCGGACGGAAGAAGGACATGTTCATCGTCGGCGGATTCAACGCCTACCCCGCGGAGATCGAAGGCTTCCTGCTCGAACATCCCGCGGTCACCCAGGCCGCGGTGGTCGGGGTACCCGACGAGCGTCTCGGCCAGGTGGGCCGGGCGTACGTGGTGGCGAAGGCCGAGGTCACCGAGGATGAACTCATCGCCTGGAGCCGCGACCGGATGGCGGGCTACAAGGTGCCGCGTTCGGTGCGATTCCTGGATGCCTTGCCGCTCAACGCGACCGGGAAGGTGATGAAGGACCAGCTGACCTGACCGCCTCCGCGAGACCACCGACTTCGGCCGCGAGCACACCGCCCACCGGAACTGTCAGGGTGCACATCCCGGTCCGACACGCTCTTCAACAAGAAGCTCACCCCGCTGCGCGCCGCCGCCCGGTGAGCCCCGCCATGACCGACGCAATTCATCACGGTCGGTCATGGCGGGCGCGGCACTGCTGACACAGGATCTCGCCGCCGCTGCCGGATTCAGTGCTGACAGAGCCATTCGGTGCCGTAGTGGTCGGCGTTGCCGCCCTCGAGATGGACCCAACGGCCGTCGCCTTCGCAGGGAGCGCCCTCGACTCGCTCGGCGGCGGGCTGGGTGGTGGTGGCGGGCGGGACCGTGGTGGTGGGCTCGACTGGCGGGACGGTGCCGTCGGGGCCCGCCCCGTGGTTGGGGTTGGTGCACACAGTGCCCTCACAGGGCACCCAGGTGCCGTCGCCGTTGGGGCTCGGGATGGCGTTCGGGCCGATGTAGGAGCCCGCCGGGCATCCAGGATCCTGGTTCTTGGCACAGTATTCAGAGGACAGATTGTTGCCGGTGGAGCCGTCGGCGCCACGCCCGCCGGTGGTGGGCTGCACGGGCGCCGTCGTCGAGCCCGCGGGGGCGGTCGTCGAGGTCGTCGTCGCCGGCGTGCTGGTGCTGCTCGTCGCCGGCGCCGGGTCCGAATCGTTCGAACATGCCCCAAGACCGCAAATCATGGCCGCACCCGCGACCGCGATCAGTAAACGCTTCATCTGGTCATACCTTTCGAAGCAGACGTGGAGTTTCCACTACTGCGAGGGTTAGCGCTGCGTTCGCTGGCGCAGCGTATTGTCCGCGACCGGCATCGCACGCTTCGGTCGCGGACAGCAGGGAGTCACGGGCAGACAGCCGCCTGGATGGAATCGGCCAGTGGAAGCAGCGGGCTCGACGTGCCGCCGGTGACCTCGATCAGCACTACCAGCGGCCAAGAGACCAGGGAGCACTGCGGCGAGGGCGGCGCAGGCGTAGCCCCTGCGGCTCCAGCGCCGGTGAGCACGGCTCCCGCGGTCAGAGTGCCGGCGACTGCGACGGTAGCGAGACATTTGCGCATTTCGATTCCCAACTGTCATCGGATGAACGAGCTCACCGTACTGGACAACTCTTGGCAAACTACCGGAATGCGGACAGCGCGTGTTTCCCTCGTCAACCGAGCCGGCATCACGCACCGGCAGCTCGAGCGGCACCGAACCCGCGCCGGACAGATACCGGCGAACGGTCATGCAATCTCCATATGAGAATGCCATTCTTGTCGACCATGTTCCCTATCCGTGCCGCAAAAAGGCCATTACCAACCCTCTGATCCTCCCCACCTTTGAGTCCGACCACCCTTCTTGTGCGGTATGCTTTTCCCGTTGCGAGAATTCCATTCTCGCCAGGTGGGTCGCCTATTTCGATCGTGCGATCCCGGCGCAGCACCTGACAGAGCGAGGAGCCCCGTGAATACCGACGACCTGATACTCGTGAGCATCGACGACCATGTGGTCGAGCCACTCGACATGTTCGACCACCACGTCCCCCGCAAATGGGCCGACTACGCACCCCGGGTGGTCGCCGACGAGAAGGGCATCGACCACTGGATCTACCGGGATCGGCCGACCGGCGTCGCCGGACTCAACGCCGTCGTCACCTGGCCGGCCGAGGAGTGGGGCCGCGACCCGGCCGGTTACGCGGAGATGCGCCCCGCTGTCTACAACGTGCACGATCGCGTGCGCGACATGGACGCCAACGGGGTGCTCACCTCCATGTGTTTCCCCACCTTCACCGGTTTCAGCGCGGGTCATCTGAGCCGCGGCGGCCAGGACGAGATCACCGTCGCGATGATCTCGGCCTACAACGACTGGCACCTCGAGGACTGGGCGGGCGCCTATCCGGGCCGCTTCATCCCGATCGGCATTCTGCCCATGTGGGATCCGCAGCTGGCGGTCGCCGAGATCGAACGCCTCGCCGCCCGCGGCTGCCACTCGGTGACCATGCCCGAGCTGCCGCACATCGACGGTCTGCCCAGCTATCACGACATCGACTACTGGGCGCCGGTGTTCCATGCGCTGCAGGACAACGACACCGTGATGAACCTGCACATCGGCCAGGGCTTCGGCGTGCTGCGCCTTGCCCCGGACGCACCGATCGACAACCTCATGGTGCTGGCGCCGAGCATTTCGCTGATCGCGGCCCAGGATCTGCTGTGGGGACCGGCTTTCCGGCAATTCCCGAAGCTGAAGGTCGCACTGTCCGAGGGCGGTGTCGGCTGGATCCCGTTCTTCCTGGACCGCTCGGACCGGCACTACACCAACCAGCGCTGGCTGCGCCGCGACTTCGGCGGCAAGATGCCCAGCGACGTCTTCCGCGAGCACGTGCTCGCCTGCTATGTCACCGACCGGACCGCGCTGAAGTTCCGCCACGACATCGGCATCGACAACATCGCGTGGGAATGCGACTACCCGCACTCGGATTCGATCTGGCCCAACGCGCCGGAGTTCGTACTCGAGGAACTCCTGGCGGCGGGTGCCGACGACGACGACATCCACAAGATCACCTGGGCTAACGCCTGCAGGCATTTCAACTGGAATCCGTTCGGGCACATCCCGCGCGAGCGGGCCACCGTTGGCGCGCTGCGCGCCACCGCCACCGACGTGGACGTCTCCACCCGCTCGCGCGCCGACTACGCGGCCGCCTACACCCGCCTGCACGGCTGAGGACGCCATGACAGCTCGACTGATGGTCTTCGCCACCCCGCACGACGGGATGGACGACGAGTACAACCGCTGGTACACCGACGTGCACATCCCGGAGATGCTCACCATTCCCGGCGTGGCCTCGTGCGAAAGGCACAAGTTGGCCAGGGGCGGACCGGACGAGGCACGCTACCTGTCGGTGTTCGTGCTCGACGGCGAACCGTCCACTGTGCTCGCCGAACTCGGTGCCCGCGCCGCGGACGGACGGATGACCGTGTCGGCGGCGGCCGACTCCGCCCGCACCCGGCTCACGGTTTGGCACTCCCTCTGACCAGCACGAGAGCCCGGTCCCCGGTGCGGGGACCGGGCTCTCGTGTGTCGCGCCGGACTCAGCGGGCAGGGCCCTCGAGAATCGTCACCCCGGCGACCGCGGTCGGCCCACCCAGGTTGTGCGCCAACCCGAAACGCGCGCCTTCGACCTGGTTCACCGCGCTACCGCGCAATTGCTCGAACAGCTCCACGCACTGGGCGATGCCGGTGGCGCCGGGCGGGTGCCCCTTGGTTTTGAGACCACCGCTGGGATTGACCGGCAGCGCACCACCGACCGAGGTCGCCCCGGTCTCGACGAGCTTGTGGGCCTCGAATTTCTCGGCGAAGCCGAGATCCTCGTAACTCATCAGCTCGATGCCGGTGAAGTAGTCGTGCACCTCGGCCACGTCGATGTCGGCCGGACTGAGACCGGCCATCGTGAACGCGCGACGGGCCGCGCGCAGGGTGGCCGGGAAGGTGGTCAGATCCGGTCTGTGCTGCACCATGATCGAGTCCAGTCCCAGCCCCACCCCGCGCACCCACACCGGCGCGTCGGTGTAGCGGTCGACCACGTCCTCGGCGACGAGCACCAGCGCCGCGGCACCGTCGCTCTGCGGCGCGCAGTCGTAGACGCCGAACGGGTCGGCCACGATCGGTGCCTGCAGCGCCTGCTCCATGGTGATCTCGAAAGGCAAGCGCACCTTGGGATTGCGCGCACCATGCCGGTGGTTCTTCACCGCCACCATGGCCAGGTGCTCGCGGGTGGCCGGCGACTCGTGCAGGTAGCGGCTCACGTGCAGGGCGAAGCCCGCGGGCGCGAACAAGCCCAGCTCGTAGTCCCAGGCGCGATGCCTGGTCATCGATTCCCATTCGCGGAGCATGTCCTTCTCCGCGGTCTCGCGTAGCTTGTCCGCGCCGATCACCAGCGCGACGTCCACCGCACCGGAAGCGATGGCGTACAAGGCATTACGCACCGCGTCGTTGCCGGTGGCGCACGAGTTCTCGATATGGGTCACCGGCAGGTCGGGCAGGCCGAGCGCTTCGGCGAGGATCCCGGACGGGAACCCGTCGGTGGTCCGCAACGCGCCGAACCAGGCGGCCTCGATGTCGCCGATGTGCAGGCCCTTGTCAACGGAGGCGGCGCATTCGGCGAAGGCCATCGGCAGCAGATCGCTCAGGCCGAAGGCGAAGTGTTCGGCGAACGGGGTCATCCCCGCGCCGACGACGGCGACTCTTCTCATACCGTTTCCCTTTCCGGCTCGAACGCGTATCCGTAGTCCGGCACGCCCGAACGTATCGCCACCCGGCGCAACACCATTCGGCCACGTACCCCGATCCCGGCGGTGCCCGCGTCGGCGCCGGTCACCTTCGCCAGTGCGCGCACGCCGATGTCGTCGAGTTCGACGATCACCAGCGTGTACGGGCTCTTCTGGCCGGGCACCGGCATGCGCACGGTGGTGGCGGCGTAGACGGTGCCGGTGCGCGGCAGCGGCACCAGGGTGTAGGTGGTGGCGAGGCTGCCGTCCTCGCCCAGCCGATAGCGCGGGGGGAAGTCCAGTTCGTCGGTGCCCTCGTGTCGGCCCGCCTCCCAGCGCACCTTGGCTTCGAAGGCGCGCTCGTAGGCGGCCAGCGAGAGCGGCAGATCTGTCCCGGGTTCGACGATCCCGTCCAGCGGCGGGCGGGCGGGCGGCTCGAGCCGCAGCAGCGACAGCGGCCCCGGCACCACCGTGACACCGGACAAACTCGCCTGCTCCACCCCCACCAGCAGCCCGGCCGTGTCCCACTCCGCCATCGCGGCCAGCGCGAACAGCGCCGAGGACGCGCCGGTGGTCGGCAGCTGCGGTGGCGTCCCGCACAGCGCGGCCGCTTGTTTGTGCTCCACCCCCGCGACCGCGACCGGAGTGTCGAGCCAGGCCGCCGACAGCGACGCCACCAGACCGCGCTCGCGCAGCAGCCGGGGATCGCCGTAGTCGTGGACACCGTCGGCATGGCGGGTCCGCACCGGCAGACTGCGCGCGACCCGGGCTGTGGTGCGCACCTGCGTACCGTTGCGGTCGGAGATCCACGCGGCGGCCGCACCGGCGGGCTCGAGATCGACGCCGATCACCAACGTGCGCGGCCGGGCCGAACTCAGCGCGTCCAGGGTGGCCGGGGCGCCACCGAGCCGCTCGGTCACCTCGAGCTCGGGGTCGAGACCGAGTCCGGCCAGCAGCACCGCGGTGTTGCTGCTCTCCACCAGTGGCAGATCGCGGCTGACCAGCACTACCCGTTCCACCGGTTCGCCGCCGACGAGCGCGGCCCGGCCTGCCTCCACCGCGAGGGTGACCGCGTCTTCGTCGTCTCCGACGACACGGTGATGCCGGTCCCCCCAACACGGTAGATACGTCCCCATCGACGCAACATGCGGCATGTCGGCTCCTTCCGGACGACTCAGGTGACCGCGCCCGCGGTCTTGAGCGTGATGATGCGATCCCAGTCGAGTCCCAGTTCGAGCAGGATCTCCTCGGTCTGCGCGGCGAACTCCGGCCCGGGCCGCAACTGCGGCGGCGCCACGTCGAACTGCACCGGGCTGGAGACCAGCTCTAGCTCGCCTGCGGGCAGCAGATAGTCGTTCGCCCTGATCTGGGCGTCGGCGAGCAGCTGGACCGAATCCTGTACCGGTGCCCAGGGACCCGCCAGCGTGGCGAACCGTTCGGTCCACTCGGCGAGGGTGCGCGCGCCGATCACCTCGCGCAGGATCGCCACCGCGTCGGCGGTGTGCTCCGCGATCGAGGCGGCATCGGCGAAGCGCGGATCATCGGCCAGCTCGGGCCGGTCGAGGTGGCGGCACACGTCGGACCAGAACTTGGCGGGCTGCAACATCACGAACGACAGGTAGCGATCGTCGGAGGTGGCGTAGAGGCCCGAGAGCGGATTGGTCGGCGCGCCGTGGGCACCCGGTCGCGGGGCGCGCATCGGCTGCTGCTGGGAGGCCGACAGCGCGATCGTGTGCCCGAGCGCCCACAGTCCGCTGCCGAGTAGTGACACGTCGACCACCGAGGTCTCGCCGGTGCGTTCGCGTTTGAGCAGCGCGGCGGCGATCCCGCCGGCCAGGTTGGTCCCGGAGATGGTGTCGCCGAAGGCCGGGCCGGGTGGCTGGATCAGCCCTTCGGTGCCCTCCGGGGTGATGGTCGCGGCGATCCCGCCGCGGCACCAGAAGGCGGTCATGTCGTACCCGCCGCGAACGGACTCGGTACCGCGGGGACCGAGCGCACTGCCCCTGGCGTAAACGATCTCGGGGTTGACCGCGCGGATGTCGTCGACGTCGATGCCGAACTTGGTCCGCGCGGACGGCAGGAAGCTGGTGAGGAACACATCGGCGTTCTTCGCCAGCGCCAGGATCACCTCACGACCCTCCGGCACCGACATGTCGACGCCGATACTGCGCTTGCCCCGATTCGCGTGCTCCACATTGGGATTCGGGTCGCCCTCGACGGTGAAGGCGCCCACCCGGCGCAACCCGCGCTGCGGATCGCCACCGCTGGCGTGCTCCACCTTCACCACATCGGCGCCCCAGTCCGACAGCACCGCCCCGGCCGACGGCACGAACCCGTACATCGCGACCTCGAGCACCGTGATGCCCGTCAGCGGCCCGCTCACGCGAGGACTTCCGCGAGGGTCTTGTGCTCGAGGAACTCCTCGAACCCGGCCACGCCCATCTCCCGGCCGATACCGGACTGCTTGTAGCCGCCGAACGGCGCGTCGGGGTGGAAGTAGTTGCCGCCGTTGATGCTGAAGGTGCCGGTGCGTACCCGCCGCGCCACCGCCTTTGCCCGGTCGGCGTCGGCGCTGAAGACCGCGCCGGACAGCCCGTAGATCGAGTTGTTGGCGATGCGGACCGCCTCCTCGTCGTCGGAGTACGGGATCAGCGCCAGCACCGGGCCGAACACCTCCTCCTGGGCGATCTCGCTGTCGGGGTCGACATTCGCCAGCAGGGTCGGTGCGTAGAAGAAGCCGGGATCCAGTTTCTTCCCGCCGGTGACCAGGGTGGCGCCCGCCACGACCGCGCGCTCGACCATCGCGTGCACCTTGTCGCGCTGGGTGGCGCTGATCAGCGGTCCCATATAGGTCGTCGGTTCGTTCGGATCACCATGGCGCACATGGGCGAAGTTGGCCGCGACCAGCTCGGCGACCCGGTCGTGATCGGCGGCGGGCACCAGCAACCGGGTGGTGAGCGCGCAGCCCTGCCCGGCGTGGGTGACGACGCTGAACGCCGCGAACACCGCCGCCTGGGTGTAGTCCGCGTCGTCGAGCAGGATCATCGCCGACTTGCCGCCCAGCTCGAGGAACACCTTCTTGAGGGTGGCGCTCGCGGCCGCCATGATCTGGCGTCCCACCGGCGTCGACCCGGTGAAGGTGACCACGTCCACGTCCGGATGCGTGGTCATCCGCTTGCCCACCTCGATGTCGGAGGACGCGAGGACGTTCACCACGCCGGCCGGGATCTCGGTGTGCTCGGCGATGAGCTCGCCCAGCGCCAGGGTGGTCAGTGGGGTGTCCGGCGCGCCCTTGAGCACCACCGTGCAGCCGGCGGCCAGCGCGGGCGCGAGCTTGGCCAGGGCGAGCTGGTGCGGATAGTTGTAGGCGGCGATCGCGGCGACCACGCCGGCCGCTTCCTTCTCGACCCACCGGTGATGCTGCTGCCCGCGGATCTCGACATTGCCGAGGTCCTCGGTGAAGGCGTAGCTGTCGAGCAGGTCGGTGTAGTAGCGCACGATCTCGAACGGGGTCTCGAGCTGATTGCCCGCGGTCAGTGCGCGCGTCGCGCCGACCTCGGCGATCGTCAGCGCGCGCAGTTCCTCGACGTTGTCGCGCAGCGCGCGGTAGAGCTGGCGCAGGCAGCGCGCACGGAACCGGGGATTGGTCGCCCAGGTGGTCTCGTCGAACGCGCGGCGCGCGGCGGCGACGGCATCGTCCACATCGGCCACCGTCGCTTCGGGCGCGTAGCCGTACACCTCGCCGGTCGCGGGATCGAGCGAAGCGAGCGTCTGCCCGGTTTCGCGCAGCTGCCCGTCGACGAGCAATCGACGTGTCACCGTGCCCGCCACTTCCTGCGTTGACATCCCGCCTCCTAGCTGGGACCCGCGTCCCGTGGAAATCTCATTCTCTCAATCGAGAATGCTACATGCAACAGGCCGGACGGTAGCAGGGATCGGCGACCGAATCGTCGCAATTCGCCGACATCGCCATCGAAAGCGCGAATTCAGGCGCAGCCCTTGCTATTCGAATCCGAGCGAGAGTACGGTTCTCGCATTCGGAAGGGAGATTCTTGTGAAAACAGCGGTGGTCACCGGGGGCGCGTCCGGGATCGGGCTCGGCATCGCCGAACGGTTGCGCGGCGACGGGTTCCACGTCGCCACCCTGGATCTGAACCCGTCGACCGAGGACGACTTCGCCTTCCGGGCCGATGTCACCGATCCCGAACAGATCGCGGCCGCCCTCGACGCGGTCCGCGCGAAGTTCGGCCCGATCGCGGTGCTGGTGAACTCGGCCGGACTGGACGGCTTCAAACGCTTCGGGAAGCTGTCGTTCGCGGAGTGGCAGCGGGTGATCGATGTGAACCTGCACGGCGTCTTCCACACCATCCAGGCCGTGCTGCCGGACATGGTCGAGGCCGGCTGGGGCCGCATCGTGAACATCTCCTCATCGAGCACGCACTCGGGCCAGCCGTTCATGGCGCACTATGTCGCGGCCAAGTCGGCGGTCAACGGCCTCACCAAAGCCCTTGCGCTGGAACTGGGTCCGTCCGGCATCACCGTCAACGCGGTGCCGCCCGGGTTCATCGACACCCCGATGCTGCGCAAGAACGAACAGGCACAGCGCCTCGGCGGCACCGTCGAGGACCACATCCAGCGCACGCCCGTCCGCCGGGTCGGCACGCCGGCCGACATCGCCGCGGCGTGCGCCTTTCTGATCTCCGAGGAAGCCTCCTACATCACCGGGCAGATCTTCGGGGTCAACGGCGGACGCAACACATGAGCATCGAACACCCCGAACGAGAGGAACTCCCATGGGACGCGTAGCAGGCAAAGTCGCCTTCGTCACCGGAGCGGCACGCGGCCAGGGCCGCAGTCACGCGGTCCGGCTGGCCGAAGAGGGCGCCGACATCATCGCCGTGGACATCTGTCACGACATCGACACCATCGGTTACGCGCTCGCGCGGCCCGAGGACCTCGAGGAGACGGCGCGACTGGTGGAGAAGGCCGGGCGCCGGATCCTGACCAGGCAGGTCGACGTCCGCGACGCCACCGCCCTGAAGACGGTCGTCGCCGACGGCGTCGCCGAATTCGGCCACCTCGACATCGTGATCGCCCAGGCGGGCATCGCCGGGATGAAGGGCACGCCGCAGTGGCAGGCCTGGTCCGATGTCATCGACACCAACCTGATCGGCGTCATCAACACCATCCAGGCCGCACTGCCGCATCTGCGCGAAGGTGCCTCCATCATCGCGACCGGCTCGGTCGCGGCGCTGATGGATATCGCCAAGGTCGACCAGCCCGGCCGCGATCCGGGCGGCATCGCCTACGTCGTCGCCAAGCGCGGCCTCTCGGAGTACGTGCACCACCTGGCCCTGCACATCGCGGCACAGCGCATCCGCGCCAACGTGATCCACCCGACCAACTGCGACACCCCGATGTTGCAGAGCGAGCCGATGTACCGCTCGTTCCGCCCCGATCTCGAGCACCCGACCCGCGCGGACGCCGAGCCGGCTTTCGGTGTCCAGCAGGCGATGCCGATTCCCTTCGTCGAGACCCGTGACATCAGCGACGCCGTGCTGTTCCTGGCGTCGGACGAGTCGCGGTTCATCACCGGAACGCAGCTGCGCGTCGACGGCGGCGGCTATCTGAAGTGGTACGAGTACCACATCTGAGAGGAAGATTCATCGTGAAGGTCCAGGTCGATGCGCAGCGCTGCCAGGGGCACACGCTGTGCGCCATGATCGCCCCGCAGGCGTTCGAACTCAGTGATATCGACGGCCATTCCGCACCGGTCGACGAGCAGGTGCCCGCCGATCAGCAGGAACAGGTGCGCGAAGCCGCGCACTCGTGCCCCGAGCGGGCGATCTCGCTGGCCGAACAGTAAAACGTCACCAAGAATCGCGCCAGCGCGCAGATCTGATCGAGGAGGAAACCTGTGGCGGCGGAGAGCACGCCCGCGTCCGGGCGGCCGCTGCCGCAGCTCGGCCCGGACAACGAATTCTTCTGGACCGCAGGCGCCGACGGTGTCCTGCGGGTGCAGGAGTGCCGATCCTGTGCCGCCCTGCTGCACCCGCCGCAACCGGTGTGCCGCTACTGCCGCGGTCGCGAACTCGGGGTCCGTGAGCTCTCCGGTCGCGCGACGCTGATCGCGTTCACGGTGAACCACCGCTTCGCCGTGCCCGGCCTCGACCCGCCCTACGTGGTGGCCACCGTCGCGCCGGTCGAGGACACCCGGGTTCGGCTGACCACCAATATCGTGGCGGCCGAACCGGATTCGCTCGAACTCGGCATGCCGGTCGAGGTGACCTTCCAGCCCGACGGTGACGTGTGGCTGCCGCTGTTCCGCCCGGTCGCGGGCGATCCGGTCCCGCTGCCGGTGGACGAGATCGCTCCCGACGCCTATGCCGCGCGTATCCGTCCGATGGTGCGCAGCGACAAGTTCGAGGACCGGGTCGCGCTCACCGGCATCGGGATGTCGCAGATCGGCCGCAGGCTGATGGTGCCGCCGCTGTCGCTGACCGTGACGGCCTGCGAACGCGCGGTCGCCGACGCCGGACTCACCTTCGACGATATCGACGGGCTGTCGTCCTATCCCGGTGGCGGCAATCTCGGCGGATTCGGCGAGGGTGGGGTGACCGCGCTCGAAGCCGCGCTCGGCATCCGGCCGACCTGGCACAACGGCGGTATCGAGACCTTCGGCCCCGGTGGTTCGGTGATCGCCGCGATGACCGCGGTGGCCGCCGGGCTGGCAAGGCACGTGCTGTGTTTCCGCACGGTCTGGGAGTCCACCTTCGCCGAGCACATGAAGGCGGGCCGGATCACCGCGAGCGCAGGCCGCACCGCCAGCTGGCTGACCCCCTTCGGCGCCACCTCCGCCGCGCACACCCTCGCGCAGAAGGCGCAGCGGCACTTCCACGACTACGGCACCACCCGCGAGACGCTGGGCTGGATCGCGCTCAACCAGCGCGCCAACGCCGAACTCGACCCGACCGCGGTCTACCGCGACCCGATGACCATGGACGACTATCTCGCGGCCCGGCCCGTCACCAGCCCGTTCGGGCTCTACGACTGCGATGTCCCGTGCGACGGCGCGGTTGCGGTGATCGTCTCCGCGGTCGACACCGTCGCCGATCTGGCGAGCACCCCGGTGTTCGTCGAGGCGGTCGGCACCCAGATCGTCGAGCGCATCGAATGGGACCAGAGCACGCTCACCCACGAACCACAGGTCCTCGGCCCGGCCGCGCACCTGTGGACGCGCACCGACCTGCGGCCGCGCGATGTCGACGTGGCCGAACTCTACGACGGCTTCACCTTCAACTGCCTGTCCTGGATCGAGGCACTCGGGTTCTGCGGAATCGGCGAGGCCGCGGATTTCCTCGACGGCGGCAAGAACATCGCCCGCGACGGGCTGATCCCGGTGAATACCCACGGCGGGCAGCTCTCCCACGGCCGCACCCACGGCATGGGTCTGCTCCATGAGGCCATCGCGCAGTTGCGTGGCGATGCCGGTCCACGACAGGTGCCCGGCGCCCGGGTCGCGGTGGTGTCCAGCGGCGGGCTCACCCCCGGCGGTGCGATGTTGCTGCGCGCCCGGTGACGAGCGCGAAGGAAAGCGAGACGACGTGACCCTCACCCACTCCGAACTCCGTGCCGTCGGCGACGACGACGCGCCCGCGACCGTCGTCACCGAGGTCGACGGCATCGCGGTGTCCGCGCTGTTCGCCGAGTCGCCCACGCCGCGCGCGACACTCATCGCCCTGCACGGCGGATCGACGACCTCGGCCTACTTCGACTGCCCCGGACATCCCGAGCTGTCGCTGATCCGGGCCGCGCACCGGCTCGGCTACACCGTGCTCGCACCGGATCGCCCCGGCTACGGCGCTTCCGCGCCCTTCGCCGACCGGCTGATCCCGGCGGCGGTCCGGGTGGACCTGATGTTCGAGGCAGTGGCGGCCATCCTGGGTGACCGCCCGCGCGGTGCCGGGGTGTTCCTCACCGCTCATTCGGCCGGCGCGGAGCTGGCGATGCGGATGGCGGGCGATTCCCGGTTCAGCGATCTGCTCGGGGTGGAGCTGGCCGGCACCGGCTACCGCTATCACCCCGACGGCGCGGGCATTCTGCGCACTGTCGGCCCCGATTCCCCGCGACCGCCGGGTGTCGGTGACCTGATCTGGAATCCGCCGCGGCTCTATCCCGCCGACGCGCGCCGCGGCGCGTCGATCGCGGTGCCTGCCCCGCCGTCCGAGACCGAAGCCGTCGCCGACTGGGCGACCCAGGTCTTCCCGGCGCTGGCCGCCGGAATCGGGGTGCCGGTGCGGTTCTCCGCGGGCGATCACGAGCGGGTCTGGCGCAATGATGTTGCCGCACTGGCCGAGGTGGGCGCGCTGTTCACCGCCGCGCCGCGGGTCGTGCTCAACCTCCAGCCCAACACCGCGCACAACATCAGCGTGGGCAATACCGCCGCGGCCTATCACCTGGGTCTGCTCGCCTTCGCCGAGGAATGCCTGGTCTCCGCCGAGCACGGCGAGTTCACCGGTCCTACACCACAATTGGACGGCGGCACGGTGCCGCCGGAGAGGTGAATGCGATGGACGCGACCGATACTGCCCTGCTCCTGCTGCGAGTTGTGGTGGGCGCGACCATGATCGCGCACGGGGTCAACCACTGGCTCGGCGGCGGAAAGATCGCCGGTACCGCCGGGTGGTTCACCGGGCTCGGCCTGCGCAACGGTGTGCTGCAGGCATGGGCCAGCGTGGTGACCGAGATCGGCGCGGGCGTGCTGCTGGTGCTCGGGCTCGGCACACCACTGGGCGCGGGCGCGGTAGTCGGCGTCATGCTGGTGGCCGGGCTGCTCGCGCACCGGAAGAACGGGTTCTTCGTGTTCAAGGAGGGGTACGAGTACGTCCTGGTGCTCGCCGTGGCGGCGATCGCGCTGGGCGCGCTCGGGCCCGGCCGTGCCTCCCTCGATCACGCCTTCGACAGCACCGTCACCGGTTGGGCGGGCGGACTGCTCGCACTCGGACTCGGTGTCGCCGCGACCATCGGCTTGCTGGCGGCGTTCTATCGCCCGGCACCGGCGCACGTCGCCGACAGGGAAGTCGACAGAGAGGAGGCGCGCTGATGCGCGTCGGATTCATCGGATTGGGCAGTCAGGGCGGGCCCATGGCGCGGCGCATCGTCGAGGCCGGCTTCCCGACCACGTTGTGGGCGCGCAGGTCTGCCTCGCTCGAGCCCTATGCCGACACCGCGGCGAGTGCCGCCGACTCCCCCGCTGCCCTCGGTGCGGCCGCCGACCTGGTGTGCGTGTGCGTGGTCGGTGACGCCGATGTCCGCGAGGTAGTCACCGGCGAGCACGGCGTGCTGGCGGGCATGGCCGCCGGCTCGGTACTGGCCGTGCACTCCACCGTGCATCCGGACACCTGCCGCCACTTGTCGGAAATCGCCGCGCGCCAGGGTGTCTCGGTCGTCGACGCACCGGTGAGCGGCGGTGGTCCGGCCGCCGCCGATGGCCGGTTGCTGGTGATGGTGGGTGGGCCCGGCGACGCGGTCGAGGCCGCCAGGCCGGTGTTCGCGACCTACGCGAACCCGATCGTGCACCTGGGCGACGTGGGCGCCGGACAGTTCGCCAAGCTGCTCAACAACCTGCTTTTCACCGCGAATCTCGCCACCGCACAGGGCACGCTG
This sequence comes from Nocardia sp. NPDC059195, assembly GCF_042754695.1. Classification (NCBI taxonomy): domain Bacteria; kingdom Bacillati; phylum Actinomycetota; class Actinomycetes; order Mycobacteriales; family Nocardiaceae; genus Nocardia; species Nocardia sp. NPDC059195. The sequence goes on from NZ_JBHZBG010000001.1 coordinate 530,102, forward strand.
CGCCTCGGCGCCGACCTCGGCCTCGATATCGCGCGGCTCGGGGAGGTCATCACCCACGGCACCGCCGACAGCTTCGCCCTCGGCCGCGTCGTGGCCTCGGGCGGCACCCTCGACGGCTTGGCCGAACGCGCGGGCGACCTCCTGCGCAAGGATGTCGGCCTGCTCGCCGCCCTCGCCGCCGCCGCGGACGCGGAACCGGGAATCGAACTCGACGCAGCCGATGCCGCCCTGACAGTGATGAAACGGGAACGCGCCGCACTGCCGCGCTGACGACCCGGTGGTCAACTGACTCCCCTGACCGGCTGCCCACCTGCTCGCGCACCGACGATTCGATGATCGACCGCGTCGTCTGTCCGGCTACCCCACCTGCTGGCGCACCGACGGTTCGGTGATCGACCGGGTCGCCTGCCCGGCTACCCACCTCAGGCGTCGGGGCGACCGATACACCAGTCCAGCCGATCACCGCGCTGCCTCACCAATTGCGCGGTGATCGGCGGGCTCACCAGCCCGGCCCGCACTGGGCGGAGGACACCGGAACTCCTATTGCCCGATCGACTCTCAACCGACCGAGAAAGAGAACAGGATGCGTGTGGGATTCGTGGGCGCGGGACGGATGGGCCTACCGATGATCGCCCGGCTCGTCGACGCTGGGCACACCGTACTGGCTGTTGCGAGGACTGCCGAGGCGCACGCGGGGGTGGCCGCTGTCGGCGCTTCCCCTGTCTCGTCCGTCGCCGAGGCGGCCCGCGATGCCGAAGTGCTGATCGTCTGCGTGTTCAGCGACGACCAGGTGCGCGAGATCTGTCTGGGCGCAACCCTTCTCACTGATCTGCCCGCCGGCGCACTCGTCGTCGTGCACACCACCGGCAGCCCGGAGACCGCCGCAGCCATTGCGACCGCGGCCGCCGACCTGGTTATCGGCGTGGTCGACGCCCCGGTGAGCGGCGGCCCGCACGATATCGCCGCAGGCACACTCACCGTCTTCCTCGGTGGGTCCGGCGCCGATGCCCACCGCGCGACCGACGTTCTCGGCGCCTATGCCGATCCGGTCCTGCACGTCGGTGGGGTCGGCGACGGTCAGCGCGTGAAGCTGGTCAACAATGTCCTGTTCGCGGCGCAGATCGGCCTCGTCGCCGACGCGGTGCGGCTGGGCACCGTCCTCGGCCTGTCCGAGCCTGCCCTCCTGGCCGCGCTGCCCCACGCGAGCAGCAGCGGCAACGCGATCACCCGGATCGCCGGCCGGGGCTCGGTGGACCAGTTCCGCACCACCGCAGGCGAATTCCTGCGCAAGGACATCGCGGTCGCCACCGAGGTCGCCACAGCACTCGGCGCGGACCTCGGCCTCCTCGAAGCCGCGATCCGCGCCGGTCTGACACCCTCCGCGCCGGCCTGACGCTGTCGACGCCGCTCACGCCCCGCCGTCCATGCCCGGGTACCCCGGGACGCAGTGAGGGGTTCCGCCGCACCGCAACGGAACCCCTCCACCTCACTCGACGACGATGGCCTGCTCCGGGCAGGCCGATACCGCTTCCTCCACCGCGCCGACCAGATGGTCCGGCACCGCACCCGCGGCCGTCTCTGCATAGCCGTCCACGTTCAGCGTGAAGACCTCAGGGCACAACCCCAGACACGCGCCGTGGCCACGGCAACGGTCCGCGTCGACGGTCACCTTCATCAGGCCTCCTCGGTGTCGAATTCCAGGTGCAGCGAGGTGAGCCCACGCAGGATGAAGGTCGGCAGGTAGTTGTACCGCCGCTCCTCCACGGGCCCGTGCACCGTCTCGTCGATCCGCAGATCGGTGGTGCGGTCCAGCAAGCGCTCGATGGCGATCCTGGCCTCCGCGCGCGCCAGCGGCGCACCGGGGCAGGTGTGCGTGCCACGCCCGAAGGCGATGTGCTGGCGGGCATTCGAGCGCGCCGGATCGAAAGTGGTCGGATCGTCGAAGCGGCGCGGGTCGCGATTGGCCGCACCGTTGACGACCATCAGCACGGTCCCCACCGGCACCTCGGTCCCACCCACCGTCGAGGTCGTCTTGGCGAGCCGGAAGTCGCCCTTCACCGGGCTCTCCATCCGCAGCGACTCCTCGATGAAGTTCTGGATGTGGCTCTTGTCCGCGCGCAGGTACTCCTGGATATCGGGCCGTTCGGCGATCAGTTTCAGTGCCGAGCTCAGCAGCCGGACCGTGGTCTCCTGACCGGCCGAGAAGACGTTCGCGGCCACCCGCACGACATCGAGGACCTCCGGCTGCGACCCGTCCGGGAACGTCGCGGTGGCCAGGCTGGTGAGCACGTCGTTGCGCGGGTTGCGGCGGCGGTCCTCGATGTAGGCCGAGAACTTGCTGTACAGGAACTCGATCGGGTTGTGCGACATGCCTTCACCCTGTGTGGAGCCCACGCTGGCACCTTCGCGGTGCGGGTCGCGCTGCAGGGTGTGCAGGAACTCGTCCTGGTCGTCCCTCGGCACGCCGAGCAGGTCGGCGATCACGTACAGCGTGAAGGGACCGGCGAATTCGCGCATGCAGTCGCCGCCGGTGACCAGGTAGTGGTCGAGCATGCGGTCGGCGATCGACCACATCGCCTCCTCGTTCTCCTTCAACCGCTTCGGCGTGATCAGCCGCATGAGCAGCGCACGGTGGTCGGTGTGGGTCGGTGGATCCAGCGTCGGCAGCTGATCGCTCATCGGCAGGCTGTCGCGATGCTCGGCGATCACCGCGTCGACATCGCTGTTCTCGTCCAGCGGAACCGGGAATCCGGGGAACGGACCGGTGACGGCGATGCACGAGGAGAACCGGTCGACGTCGTTGTAGACCTCGAGTGCCTCGTCGTAGCCGGTCACCATCATCACGTCGTGATGGCGCTCGCGGGTCACCGGGCATTGCTCGCGCAGCGAATCGAAGTAGGGGTACGGATCTGCGACCAGCTCCTGTCCTAGGAAGAAGTCCAGATCCTGGAAGTTGTTCACCACGCGACGGGTCCCTTCGAGATTCCGGTCGACGCCACCCAGCGAATGTTGGTGCCAGTCGACTTCCGTGATTGAGAATAAGCCTCTCACATGTGAGTATGAGATTTCCACACTGCTCGCTGCGCGTCAACCGGAGGACCGACCTCATGCCCCACGATCCCACCGCGGACCAGCGGTTTTTTCAGATGACCACCCGCGAATTCCTCGCGAGCACGGTCCCGACCGAGACCGTGCGCGCGCTCGCCGACGCCGGAACCGGCTTCGATCGGGACTGGTGGCGACGCGGCGCCGAACTCGGCTGGACGGCGATGCTGGTACCCGAAAGTCTCGGCGGCGGTTCGGTTTCCGGGCATCCGATGACCGAGCTGGCCCTGGTCGCCGAGGAACTCGGCCGGGCCGCCGCGCCCGGCCCGTTCGTCACCACCACCGCGGCGCTGGCAGGCCTGCGGGCCACCGCCGATCACCTCGCCGAGACGGTCGCCGCGATCGTGGCCGGGACGCTCCTGGTGACCTGGGCGGTGTACGAGCCCGGTGCGGGTTTCGGTGTGCTCACCGGCGAGGCCGGCGGCACCCGGGCGGTGCCCGCCGGTTCCGGCTACCGGCTGACCGGGGTCAAGGATCGGGTGGAGGCGGCCGATCAGGCCGACCTGTTCCTGGTCACCGCGACCGGTCCCGACGGCCCGATCCAGCTGCTGGTGCCCGCCGAAACGCCGGGCGTGACCGTCAGCCCGACCTGGACCATCGATCTCAGCCGGCGCACCGGCAAGGTCGTGTTCGACGACGTCGTCGTCGGCACCGACGCGGTGACCCACTCCGGCGCCGCGGCAGTGGCCGCGGTGCGCGCGCAGGCGGGCGCCGCCGCGCTCGTCACGGCAGCGGAGTCCGCCGGTGCGGCCGAGCACGCCCTCACTCGCACGCTGACCTGGCTGTTCGAGCGCTACACCTTCGGGCGACCGCTGGCCTCGTACCAGTCGCTCAAGCACCGCATGGCCGACAACAAGACCTGGCTGGAGGCCTGCCGCGCCACCGTGTTCGCCGCGGCCGCCGCCTGGGACGCCGAGGCGCCGGAGACCGACGAGTACATCAGCATCGCGAAATCGTATGTGGGCGCGAAGGCTCCGGTGATCGCCCAGGACTGCGTGCAGTTGCACGGCGGGATCGGCGTCACCTGGGAGCACGATCTGCACCTGTTCCTCCGCCGGATCACCCTCGGTCGCGCGCTGTACGGCACGCCAGAGGAACACCGCCGCCACATCACCGATCTGCTCGACTCCGCGGCATGACCGCGTCACCTCAGGAAGGCATCGTCGTATGACCACCGACATCGAGACCGTCGAGGAATTCCGGCTCCGGGCACGGAACTGGCTGCAAGCGAACATGTCCGCGGCACCGCCGACGACCGCCCCCGCCGATACCGAGGAGGCGTGGCAGCGGGCTCGCCGGTTGCAGCGCCTGCTCCACGACGGCGGGTTCGCGGGGATCTGCTTCCCCACCGAATACGGCGGTCTCGGCCTGAGTCCCGAGCATCAGGAGGCCTTCACCGAGGAGTCACTCCCCTACGAGATGCCGCTGCTGCTGAACGTGCCGACGCTGGCCATCTGCGCGGCCAGCCTGCTCGATCTCGGCACCGACGAGCAGAAGCGAGCTCATCTGCCCGCTGTGCTGCGTGGTGACGAGATCATGGTGCAGTTCCTGTCCGAGCCGCGAGGTGGCTCGGATCTGGCGGGGCTCACCTCCCGCGCCGACCGCGACGGCGACCAGTGGATTCTCAACGGCTCCAAGATCTGGAGTTCGGGCGCCTACGCCGCCGACTACGGCCTGTGCCTGGCCCGCACCGACTGGTCGGTGCCCAAACATCAAGGGCTGACCCTGTTCCTGGTGCCGGTACACGCCGCGGGCGTCACGGTGCAGCGGATCAAGCAGGTCACCGGTTCCACCGAGTTCTGCCAGGAGTTCTTCGACGACGTGGTGCTGCCCGCGGACGCGGTGGTCGGGCGGGTCGACGGCGGCTGGGAAGCGGCCTCGCGCTTGCTCTTCCACGAACGGGCGGCCCTCGGCGGCACCTCGCCCTACACCAGCGGCGCCCGCCCGCACCTCGGCGGCGAGGCCGACCAGCTGCTGCGCTTGGCGAAGGCGACCGGCCAGTCGGCGGACGCGCGCGTGCGCGAGGACATCGGTGCGGCACGCGCCATGAACGTGGTCCGCGACCAGCTCATCGCCCATGTCACCCGCGCCATCACCACCGGCACCCTGCCACCCACCGCAGGCGCGATCCCCCGCCTGTTCTCCGCCGAGAACGCCTGGCTACAAACCGACACCGCCCTGCGCATCGCGGGATCCGACGGCGCGACCTACACCGCGGGCGCCGAGGCCGACACCGAAACCGTCGGCTTGGACTACCTGTTCCGCGCCGCGTGGAGCCTGGCGGGCGGCAGCACCGAGATGGCGCGCAATGTCATCAGCGAACGGGTTCTCGGCATGCCACGCGAGGACAGCGCCGACCGTGATGTGCCCTTCGATCAGGTGCCCCACGGTCGATGAGGTCCGGGTGAGCGGCTCCGCGTTTCCGATGCGGAGCCGCTCACGGGCGCTGGGTCAGTGGCCGGTCCAGCGCGGAGTTCGCTTCTCCGCGAAGGCAAGTGGCCCTTCCTGTGCGTCAGCGCTCTGGTAGCAGGGCACCGAGGCGTGCCGGGCCGCCTGGAGCGCGGCAGCGCGGCCCATCTCGGTGGCGAGCATGACCGTGTCGCGGGCCGCGCGCACCGACAGTGGTGCCGCCTCGGCGATCTCGCGGGCCAGTTCCAGTGCGACGGGGAGCAGGTCGGCCGGTTCGGTGAGGCGGTTCACCAGGCCGATCTCGTAGGCGCGGCGGGCGTCGATCGGCTTGCCGGTCAGCAGGATCTCCATCATGATCCGCTGCGGAATCATGTGGATCAGCGGTGCGGCCCATGGCGAGCTGCGGCCCACCTTCACCTCGGTGACGGCGAAGCTCGCTTCGGTCGAGGCGACACACAGATCGCAGGCCTGGGCGATCATCCACCCGCCGGCGAAGGCGGCACCGTTGACCGCGGCGATCGTCGGTTTGCTCAGTTCCACGGTGTCGTAGGGCACCGGGAACATGTCGCGGGGCGGGACCGTCATACCCGTGGCGACCATCTCCTTGAGGTCCCCACCGGCGCAGAAGGCCCGGCCCGCACCCGTGAGCACCGCGACCCGCAGCGTCGGGTCCGTCTCGAAACGTTCCCACGCCGCGAACAACCCGGCCCGTACGTCACGGGCCAGGCAGTTGCGGGTGTCGGGACGGTTCAGGGTGATGACCGCGATCCCGTCCGGCCTGGCCTCGAACAGCACCGCGTCCTCGGACATCAGAATCCTCTCCGCTGGATCTCGTGGGCCGCACGGTCCAGCTCGTCGCGAAAGTCGGGGTGCGCCACCGCGATCAGCGCGCGGGCGCGTTCGGCCAGGGTCCGCCCGGCCAGCGCGGCAGCACCGTATTCGGTGACGATCACGTCGACATCGCTGCGCGCGGTGGTGACCGGCCCCGACAATGCCGCGCAGATCCGGCTCACCGTCCCGCGCCGGGCGGTGGACTGCAGCGCGATCACCGACCGCCCACCCGGCGACCGCAGACCCGCACGCACGAAGTCCACCTGCCCGCCGGTACCACCGAAATACGCCGTGCCGCTCTGCTCGGCATTGACCTGCCCGGTGAGGTCCACCTCCACGGCCGAGTTCACCGTGACCAGGCGGCTGAGTTGCCCGAGCACCGCCGGGTCGTGGGTATAGGCGCTGGTGCACATGCGGATCAGCGGATTGCGATCGGCGAACCGGTAGAGCCGCTCGGTGCCGATCAGCGCGCCGGTCACCGAGACCCCGCGATCGATCTCCTTGCGCGCGTTGGTCACCACTCCGGTCTGCACCAGATCGACCAGGGCGTCGCCGATCATGCCGGAGTGCACACCGAGATCGGTACGGTCGCGCAGCAGCCGCAGCACCGCGTCCGGCACGGCGCCGATCCCGACCTGCAGCACCGTGCCGTCTTCGACGAACTCGGCGACGTTGCGGGCGATCGCCTCGTCCACCGGCCCGATCGCGGCGGCGGTGACCCGCACCGGATCCAGCGAGGCCCGGATCGCGTAGTCGATGTCGGTCGCGTGGATCCGCTCACCCGCGGTGCGCGGCACCCGGTCGTTGACCTCTGCGACTACCACCCGCGCCGCGCGGATCGCCGACTGCACATGGTCACTGATGAGGCCCAGGCTGTGCGTGCCGTCCGCGTCGGCAGGCGCTACCTGAACGAACGCGACATCACAGCGCAACTCACCGGCCTCGATCATCGGCCCGACCCGGCTGACATGGCACGGCACCACACTGAGCAGATGCTCCGCCGTGAGCCCCCGCAGCGCACCGATCGCCCCCATGCTCACCGGCTCGAACACCGCCGCCGCGGCCGGCGTCAGCAAGCCGGAGAAGCTGGTCGCGATGAACAGCGACAGGTCCGCGATCTCGCCACCCTGTGCGATGAGCGCCTCGATCAAAGTGGTCGGCTCACCACACGCCTGCCCGGCAACGATCCGGTCGCCGGGCCGCAGAATCCTCCGCAGGTCGATTTCGGCGGCCGACAGCAAGGCGGTCATTCGGCCACCCGCGCGAGAACGCCGAATCGCACCGGGGACGCGCCCCAGAGATCAGCAGTGCCTGCACCTGGAAAGCTGAACCGGGGCAGCACCGATGCCACACCCCGGCCAATCGGACCCACCTGCCAGGGACAGCCGAGCCTGCCCGCAGGAACACCGTCGGTGCGGCGGGCGGTCATCGGGCCCACCCGCCCGGAACGGCCGAGTCGGAACGCGTGCGCGACTCGGTGGTTGATATCCGCGCTGTCCCCGGGACGGCCGAGCGGAGCTGGTCGAGGACCGCTTCGGTGTCGGCGCCGAGTCGTGGTGCGGGACCGGCGATTCGGCCCGGGGTGCGGGAGAAGCGGGCGGGTGGGCCGGGGAAGCGGACGGGGCCGTCGGGGGTGTCGACGGTCTGGAAGAAGCCGACGGCGGCGAGGTGGTCGTTGTCGAAGAGGTCGTCGAGGGAACGCACCGGTGCCGCCGGGATCTCGAGGGAGCGCAGGATCGTCAACCATTCCTCCGTGGTGCGTTCGGCGAAGGTCTCGGCGAGGCGGGCGTAGACCACATCGATCCGGGCCGCGCGCTGGGCCAGGGTGGCGAATTCCGGTCCGGCCCAGGGCGGTTGGACGGCCGCCACGAACGCGGTCCACTGTTTGTCGTTGTAGACCAGGGCAGCCAGATAACCGTCGGCGGTCCGGTAGGGCCTGCGGTCCGGGGTCACCGCTCGCGGGTAGGCCGCGGGGCCGAGCGGTGGGGTGAACATGGCGCCGTTGCCGTGTTCGACCAGCATGAACGCCGCCATCGTCTCGAACATGGCGACCTCGACCTCCTGGCCATCGCCGGTCCGCTCCCGATGCAGCAACGCCATCGTGGTGGCGTACACCGCGGTCAGCCCGGCGACCTTGTCGGCGATGATGCTGCCCACGTATCCCGGTGTGCCGGTGAGCATTTCCTGCACGTAGGGCAGCCCGCACGCGGCCTGAACGGTGTCGTCGTAGGCGGGCAGCCCGGAGTCCGGCCCGCCGCGGCCGTAGCCGTAGCAGTTCGTGTAGACGATGGCCGGATTCAGCGCGGCCACCTCGGCGTACCCGAAACCGAGCCGCTCGATCGCCGCCGCCCGCATGGAGTGCACGAAAACGTCGGCCCCGGCGATCAGTTCGCGCAGGGCCGCCGCGCCGTCCTCGGTCCGCAGGTCGAGGACCACACTGCGTTTACCCCGGTTGACATTGACGAAGACCCCGCTCATTCCCGGCTCCGGACCCACGGAGATGTAGCGGGTGTCGTCACCGCGCGGCGGTTCGATCTTGATCACCTCGGCGCCCATGTCGGCCATGATCTGCGTGCAGTACGGGCCCATCACCATCGCGGTCAGGTCGACGACCCGAATCCCTGCGAGCGGACCTGTGTGTTCCATCGCGTCCCCTTTCGACCACCACCCGATCGGGCTATCTGGTGAATCTTTGCAAGGATAGTGCTATCAAGGAAGTCGTGGACAGCTTCACCGGCAATATCCGTGCCCCGCGCCCCATCGCGACCGTGCTCGACGATCCGCTGCGGGAGCGCCCCGGCGCGCCCGCGATCATCGCCGCCTCGGGGACGTGGAGTTACGCCGACCTCGACGAACAGGCCGCTCGCGCTGCGGGAGCGCTGTGGTCGCTCGGTGTCCGGCCCGGCGACCGGGTCGCCGCCTGCCTGCCCAACGACCTCGCCGTCGTCGCCGCGTTCCACGGCGCGCAGCGCATCGGAGCGATCTGGACCGGCATCGGAGAAGCGAATTCTCCTGCTGAGCAACAGTACCTCCACGACCTGTGCGATCCCGCTGTCGTGCTGGCCGGTCCCCGCTGGGGCGCGAGCTCACCGCACGCCGTACACCCCGACCACTGGGCAGACCTGGTCCCGAAAGCCGACCCCGCACCCACCCGCACCCACGACATCGACGCGCCCGCGGGCATCGCCTTCACCAGTGGCACCTCCGGGCGACCGAAGGCCGTGGTCCACAGTCAGCGCAATCTGCTACTGCCCGGCGCGGTCGTGTCGGCCACCCGCGGCTGGGGCCCTGACCTGCGCCGCGGCGACAGTTTCCCGCTCACCATCTTGAACATGATGGTGCTGTCCACCCTGACCACGGCTCAGGTCGGCGGGTGCGCGGTGATCATGGACCGCCGGGATGTCGACGGAGTCGCCGAGTGGATCGCCGCTCATCGGGTGACGGTGTGGAACGGCGCCCCCGCCCAGCTCTACGACCTGGCCCGCAAGCCCGACGCGAATCTCGCTTCACTGCAAGAGGTCTGGAGTGGCGGCAGCGATACCCCAGACACGGTCCGCACCACCTTCGCCGCCGCCCACCACGGCCTCGTCCCGCGCACCACCTACGGCCTCACCGAGGCACCAACGGTCGTCGCCATCGATCCGCCGGGCACCGACTGGACGCCGGGCAGCAGCGGCCGGGTCCTCCCCCACCTCGATGTCGCCGCCTACGACGACGAGAACCGGCGACTGCCACCGGGTTCCCTCGGCGAACTCCGCCTGGCCGCCGCCACGCACGGACCCTGGGCAGGACTCTGGCGCCCCACCCTCGGGTACTGGTCCGACGGCGCCGTACATCCACCGGAACCGGGCCCGTTCGCCACCGGCGACATCGGCACCGTCGACGATGAGGGCCGCCTGTCGGTGCTGGACCGCAAGAAGATGGTCATCATCCGCGGCGGCGCGAACGTGTACCCCCTCGAGGTCGAACGGGTGCTCGCCACCCACCCCCGGGTCACCAAGGTCGCGGTCTGCCCTGTCCCGGACGAAAGGCTCGGCCAGAAGGTCGCCGCTGTCGTCGAAAGCGACAGCGGCACCGTGGATTTCGATGAGCTGGCCAGGCTGTGCCGACGCGAGCTGGCCGGGTACAAGGTCCCCGAGATCTGGGCCAGGGTGGACGCACTACCGGTGAACGCCATGGGCAAGGTGGAGCGGACCGGGCTCACCGCACTCGTCACCGCCCAGCAGGAGAACCGATGAGCGACAAGCGCGACAAGGCACTCGAACTGTTCGATCTCACCGGCCGCGTCGCCGTGGTCACCGGCGCGTCCTCGGGACTCGGCGCCGCCGTGGCCGAGACCCTCGCAGGCCTGGGCGCCCGGGTCGCGGTGGTGGCCCGGCGCGCCGATCGGCTCACCGAACTCGCCGACCGCGTCGACGGACTCGCCGTCGTCTGCGATCTGGCCGACCCGGCGCAGATCGCCACCGTGGCACCGCGGGTCGCCGACCGGCTCGGCGCGCCGACGATCCTGGTGAACGCGGCAGGCAACCGCTTCACGACGGCACGCGCCGAGGACGAACCACTCGATGCCGTGCAGCACACCCTCGGCCTGAACCTCGTTGCGCCGTTCCTGTTGGCGAAGGCGCTGTTTCCGCATATGCGCGACGCGGGCGGCGGGTCGGTGGTCAATGTCTCCTCGATCAGCGGCCGGGTCGGCGTCCCCGGCATTCCGCAGGCGTCCTACGCGGCGAGCAAGGCCGGATTGTCCGGGCTCACCACCGAACTCGCGGTCCAGTGGGCCCGGCATTCCATCCGGGTGAATACCGTCGCGCCCGGCTTCTTTCGCAGCGAGATCACCGACAGCCTCTACGACAGCGAGCGCGGCGCGGAGTACCTGCGCCGCAACACCCCCCTCCCCCAGGAGGGCACCGCCCAGGACATGCTCGGCGCCATCACCTGGCTGGCCGGTGACGCCGCCCGCTACGTCACGGGGCAGACGATTGTGGTCGACGGCGGCTGGACCGCCCGCTGACGACACCGCCCGTTCCGGGCGATTGACACCGAACACTCCCGATGAAAACATATCCATACCAACGCGAGAATTATATTCTCGCAGGAGAGAGGGGTAATCCCCATGTTCTCGGCCATCCTTATCGAGAAGAGCGGAACGCCACCCGAAGTCAGCGCGACCACCGTGTCCGACGACGCGCTACCCGAGGGCGACGTCACCGTCGACATCGCGTACTCCACGCTCAATTACAAAGACGCACTGGCCATTACCGGAACATCACCGGTGGTCCGTTCGTTCCCGATGGTGCCGGGCATCGACCTGGCCGGGGTCGTGGCCGAGAGCAGTCATCCGGACTGGTCGGCCGGTGACAAGGTCGTGCTCAACGGCTGGGGCGTCGGCGAGACCCACTGGGGTGGCCTCGCCCAGCGCGCCCGCGTCCGCGGCGACTGGCTGATCGCCCAGCCTGCGGCTTTCACCGCCCGCCAGGCGATGGCGATCGGCACCGCCGGGTACACCGCGAGCCTGTGCGTCGAGGCACTGGCGGGTCACGGGCTGCTCCCGGCCGACGGTGAGATCCTGGTGACCGGCGCGACCGGCGGCGTCGGCAGTGTCGCGATCGCCCTGCTCGCCGCCGCCGGGTACACGGTGGCCGCGGCCACCGGAAAGCCCGCCGAGGCAGGCTATCTGAAGGATCTCGGTGCGAGCACGGTGATCGACCGGGCCGAACTGGCCGAGCGCGGCAAGCCGCTGCAGAAGGAACGCTGGGCGGGTGTGGTCGACGCCGCGGGCAGCCACACGCTGGTGAACGCGAGCGCGCAGGTCCGCTACGGCGGCGCTGTCGCCGCGTGCGGTCTGGCCCAGGGCATGGACCTGCCGGGCACCGTCGCCCCGTTCATCCTGCGCGGGGTCACCCTCTACGGCGTCGACAGCGTCATGGCGCCGGCACCGCGCCGGATCCGGGCCTGGGAGCGGCTGGCCCGCGACCTCGATCCCGCCACCCTGGACACCATCGCCACCGAGGTCCCGCTGAGCGAGGCGATCGCCGCCGCGAACCGGTTCATCGACGGCACCGTGCGTGGCCGTCTCGTCGTCGACGTCAACCGCTGAACAGGAGTATCCGTGCCAACGAAAAAGCGCAGCGCCGCAGTCGAACTCGACCTCAGCGATGTCGAGCACCGAGTCGGGCAACCGATCGGCGGCGGGCAGCTGTGGGATCCGTGCAGCACCTCCGACATCCGCCGCTGGGTGATGGCGATGGACTATCCCAATCCGCTGCACTGGGATCAGGAACTCGCCGGGGAGTCCCGCTACGGCGGGTTGATCGCACCCCAATCCATTGCGGTCGCACTGGATTACGGGCACGGCGCGGCACCGGCGTGCGTCGGCCGCATCCCCGGCAGTCACCTGATCTTCGGTGGCGAGGAGTGGTGGTTCTACGGAACGCCGGTGCGTCCCGGCGACACCCTGTTCCAGGAGCGCCGTTTCCACGACTACAAGGTCGCGGAGACGAAATTCGCGGGGCCGACCATGTTCTCGCGCGGGGACACCACCCATCGCAATCAGCATGGCGCGCTCGTCGCGCGCGAGCGTTCGACCGCTATTCGCTACCTCGCCGAGGAGGCGACCAAGCGCGGTATGTACGACAACCAGGTCGGTGAGATCAAGCGCTGGACGGCCGCCGAACTGGCCGAAGTCGACACACTACGCACCGAGTGGCTGCATTCCAATCGCCTCGGCGTCTCCCCGCATTTCGACGAGGTGAAAGTCGGCGACAAATTGCCGCGCCGGGTGATCGGCCCGCATTCCATCGCGAGTTTCACCACCGAATACCGCGCCTTCCTCTTCAATATCTGGGGCACGTTCGGCTGGGTCGCGCCCGAGGGGATCGCGGATCCGTGGGTGTATCAGGATCCGGGCTGGACCGAGGGTTTCGGATTCGACGAAGAGGGCGCCAAGATCGATCCGCGGTTGCGTGACGGGCTCTATGTCGGCCCCTCCCGCGGTCATATCGATGCCGACAAGGCCGGCGAGGTCGGCATGGCGCGCGCCTACGGCTACGGCGCGACGATGGGCGCCTGGTGCACCGATTATCTGGCGTACTGGGCGGGCAACGACGGCATGGTGCGCCACACCAAGGCCGATTTCCGGCTACCCGCCTTCGAGGGCGACGTCACCTATTTCGATGCCGAGATCATCGGCAAACAAGCCCATTCGACCTGGGGTGCCCCGCTGGTCGAGGTGGAACTGAAGCTCACCGACCAGAACTTCGGCACGCTCGTGAAATGCGTGGCCGAGGTCGAACTGCCGTTCTGAGAAAGGTCGACGATGACCGAGGAAGTTTCGGACCGGGCCGTCGCGTCCGGTCCACCACTGGCCGAGGAATCCGGGCTCGGCGCACTCACCCTGCCCGGTTTCCTGCGGGAGGTGACTCGGCTCTACAGCGAGCGGGAAGCGCTCGTCTTCCACGACGGCACCGATGTCACCCGCTGGACCTATGACGAGCTGTGGGAACAGTCCGTCGCGGTGGCGCGCGCGCTGCGCGCCACCGGGGTCGGCAAGGACAGCCGGGTCGGCGTGCTCATGACGAATCGACCGGAATGGCTGGCTGCCGTTTTCGGGACCGCACTGGCCGGTGGCGTGGCGGTGGCGCTGAGCACGTTCTCCACGCCCGCGGAACTGGAGCACCTGCTGGGGTTGTCCGGTGTTTCGGTGCTGCTGTTCGAACGTGCCGTCGCCGGTAAGGATTTCGCGGCAGTTCTCACCGGACTGGAACCGGAGATCGGTACGGCGGCTCCCGGGGCGGTGCGGTCGTCGGCCTACCCGTTCCTGCGCCGCCTCGCCGCGGTCGGCGCACCGGTGGACGGTGGCGCGATCGAGACCTGGGACGCGTTCGTGGCCGCCGGGAATTCCGAACCGGTCGAACTCGTCGAGGCCGCCGCGGCCACCGTGTCACCCAGCGATACCGCCGTGCTGTTCTTCTCCTCCGGAACCACGAGCAAGCCCAAGGGAGTTCGGAGCGCGCATCGCGGTGTCACGATCCAGATGTGGCGGTTCCGGCGGATGTTCGGTTTCGGACCCGACGACCACGTCCGCTGCTGGACCGCCAACGGCTTCTTCTGGTCCGGCAATTTCGGGCAGGCACTGGGTTCGACCCTGGCCGCGGGCGGGTCGCTGATCCTCCAATCGACCTTCGACGGCGCGGCGGCACTGGAACTGATGCAGTCCGAACGGGTGAACTTCCCGGTCGCCTGGCCCCATCAGTGGGCCCAGCTCGAAGGCGCGCACAACTGGGCGACCGTGGATCTGAGCACCCTGCGGTTCGTCGACGTCGACTATCCGGCCGCCCGTCATCCCACGGTGACCACCACCTGGACCGAGCCGGGACACGCCTACGGCAATACCGAAACCTTCACCATCACCACGTGTTTCCCCGCCAACACCCCCGAAGACACGATCGCGGGCAGCAGCGGCGAACCGCTACCCGGCAATACGATCAAGATCGTCGACCCGCTCACCGGGGCCGTCCTGGCGCGCGGTGAACGCGGTGAGATCTGCGTCAAGGGCCCCACCCTGATGCTCGGCTACGTCGGCATCCCCCTCGACGAAACCCTCGACGCCGACGGCTATTTCCACACCGGCGACGGCGGATACCTCGACGAAGTCGGCAGGCTGTACTGGGAGGGCAGGCTCACCGACATCATCAAGACCGGCGGCGCGAATGTCTCCCCACTCGAGGTCGACGAGGAGCTCAACCGCTATCCGGGTGTGAAAGTCGGCCGCACCGTGGGCATTCCGCACGACACCCTCGGCGAGGTCGTGGTGGCCTGCGTCGTTCCGCACGCCGACACCACCCTCGACGGCGAGGCGATCCGGGCGTTCCTGCGGGAACGGCTGGCCAGCTACAAGGTGCCCCGGCACGTGCTGCTCTACAGCGAGGACGATCTCACCCTCACCGGCAGCGCCAAGATCAAGTCCGCCGAGCTGCGCGAACTGGCCGCGGCCCGGCTCGCGACCTAGGCCGCGTTGATCAACCGGTTTCGCTGTCGGCTGGGTGAGCCTTGAACCGTGACGCGACAGGAGATCTCTGACGAGGTGTCCAACACGGCCTAGCGAGCAGTCGTCTTCAGAGTCATCGATACGTACGCGGAGAACCCGGCACGGGCGGCGAACCTCACCGGACGAGTGCTCGATTCGCTGAAACCGAGTTTCCGATAGAGGCCGAGCGCGGGTGCGTTCCTGTCCTTTATGTCGCGAAGCACGAATTCGTCGTACGGCAGCTGCAGCAGGTGCCCCATCAGCGCCGTCGCGACGCCCTTCCCCTGGTGCTGCGGTGCGGTGGTGACGAAGCCGATCTCGGCCAGACCGGGACACGCACCGTCGTACGCTCCGAGGAACTGACTCCGCACGATGAAGTAGCTGATCAGGCCGTGCAGCCCGCCGAGTCCGCGCTGCATCTCTCGACGGTTGGGCTCGAAGCACTCCTGACTGCCTTCCGTGACGGATGCGATCGCGGCGGGTTCCCCGTCGACCAGCGCCACGTAGAAGCGCTCGAGGATGATCATGTGCTCGAATGCGTCCGCGAGGGCCCGTGGGTCCTTCGAAAAATACTCGAAGTCCTCGGCGAATCCCTGAACGAGGACCTCGGTGATACGCCGGCGGTATCCCTCGCCCAGCGCGTCGCCGCGCTCGAGCTCGATGGTCACGAGGCTCCTTTTCGTATCAGCAGGCGAAGCACGAGGTCGACGCCTGTCTCGGTCATCACGCCCGGGATGACCGTTCGCATGCCGGCGATGCCGGACAACATCGCGAAGTAGTAGGCCGTCAGCTGAGCAGGCTCGCCGTCCTCGAATTGACCGGCCGCTTGACCGCGACGCACGAGAGCTGCGAAGGCGTCCCACAGTGGGCGCTGGGCGGTCGCCAGCCGCTCCGCGGTTCCGACCGGGGTATCCGTCAGAAACCCCTGGTTGATAACCAGGAAGAACTCGGCCTCGCCGTTCCCGTTCGCGAGGTCGGTCAGGAAAACGCACGTGAAGTCGCGCACCAGGGTGAGCGGATCCGCGTCACTCAAGAGCGCAGCAGACGCTGCGACCAGACCGGACGCGGCCTGCTCGAGCAGCGCGTCGAACAGCGCTTCCTTGCTCGCATAGTGGCGGTAGATCGACCCCGTGCTGAGACTGGCCTCTTCCGCGATGTGCCTGATGCTCGACGCGGTGAATCCGCGATTCGCGAAGACACGGACGGCCGCGCCCTCGATGGACTCGCGCGTCGCGTCGCGCATCGCCGCGTTCTGCTCTGGTGTTCTCGTCAACCCTGCTCCGATAGAATGAACTCTTGTTCATTATACGGGTGCGGGTGGGCACTGGATCTGGATCAAGGCCGACTTGATCAACACGGCCAAGCGCACGGAGGTTCCGGCGGTGCCGATACCGCCGGAACCTTCGCCCTAGCGCGCAGGCGCCATCGCACCGGCGAGGTGGCCGACGGTGGACGCGAGGTCACCGCAGGCCTGCTCGTACTGTCCGCGCAGGGTCGCGACGAGTTCGGCGGTGGTTCCGGCTTCGGTGATGGCGCCGATGCCCTGGCCCGCGCCCCAGACATCACGCCAGGCCTTGGCGTCGGTGCCGGAGGAGCCGAAGTTCATCCTCGAAGGGTCCGACTCGGGCAGGTTGTCCGGGTCGAGGCCCGCGGCGACGATGCTGCCGCGCAGGTAATTGCCGTGCACGCCGGTGAACAGGTTGCTGTAGACGATGTCGGACGCGGACGAGTCGACCACCATCTGCCGGTAGTCGGGCGCCACATTGGCCTCCGCGGTGGACAGGAACGCCGAGCCTACATAGGCCAGGTCGGCGCCGGCGGCCTGCGCGGCCAGGATCGACCGGCCGTGCGCGATCGAACCCGACAGCAGCAGCGGACCGTCGAACCAGGTGCGGATCTCCTGGATCAGCGCGAACGGCGACTGGGTTCCGGCGTGCCCGCCCGCCCCCGCGGCGACCGCGATGAGCCCGTCGGCGCCCTTCTCGATCGCCTTGCGCGCGAAGTGGTTGTTGACCACATCGTGCAGCACGAGACCGCCGTAGGAGTGCACGGCGTCGTTGATCTCGGTCCGCGCGCCCAGCGAGCTGATCACGATCGGCACCTTGTGCTCGACGATGACCGCCATGTCCTGCTCGAGCCGGTCGTTGGAGCGGTGCACGATCTGATTCACCGCGAACGGCGCCACCACCGCCTCCGGATTCGCGGCCGCGTACGCCACGTTCTCCTCGACGATGCGATCGAGCCAGTCACCGAGCAGCGAGGCGGGCCGCGCGTTCAGCGCCGGAAACGATCCGACGATTCCGGCCTGACACTGGGCGAGGACGAGCTCGGGGCCCGACGCGATGAACATCGGCGAGGCGACCACGGGCAGGGACAGGCGGCTGGAGAGCCACTGGGGCAGTGCCATTGAATCCTCCGAAACAGGACGGACCAGCGGCTGAGCCGCCGGGCGGTTACGTCAGTACCAGCACGGTAGGACGCAGGCAGGGCCCTATGCAACCAGTTGCATAGGGATCGTGGCGTGGATCACCGCGCCTGACGCCATTCGCGCGGCGGGGTGATCCGCGGGTGTGCGGTTCTGGTGTCGCGGGATCGCGACGGACTCAGCGATACCGGGCAGCCAGCATTCGCCGATGCTCGGACGGCGTGCCGAAGAGCGCGCGGTTCAAGGTCGCCCGTTTGAGGTGGACGTGGATGCCGCTGTCCCAGGTGTAGCCGAATCCGCCGTGTAGTTGGAGTGCGGCGCCGACCACCCGCACCGCGGCGGTGGTCGTGTACGACTTCGCTCGCGCGGCGGCGAACGTCGCCTCGGCCGAACCCTCGGCGATCGCCTGGACGGCGGCGGCGACGAGGTGCCGTGCGACGGTGACCTGCACCAGCATGTCGGCACAGGAGTGCTTGACCGCTTGGAACGAGCCGACCGGTCGCCCGAATTGTTCGCGCACGCGCACATAGGCGACGGTCGCCGCCAGCATGGCCTCGGCGGAACCCAGCGAGTCACAGGCCACCGCGACGGCGGCTCGTGCGCGGAGCGTTTCCGGTGCCTTGTGGTCGGGGAAGCGCCACACGGCATGAACGGCTACTCGATCGGCGGTCACCGCGGCGGCCGAGCGAGTGGCGTCGACCAGCGGTGTCGGGGTGATGGTCAATCCGGTGGTGCCGGGGACCACCGCGACGAGCGCGTCGCTCGCCCGGACCGGGACGAGCAGCAGGTCTGCGACCGGTGCGTCCAGAACGAAGGCCGCCGATCCGGTCAGCACGGATCCGGCGGGACCGGATTCCAGGACGAAGGCCGGGTCCGTATCGCCCGTGTCGAGGACCAGCACCGGCACCGCGCGGCCGGCGACCGTCTCGCGGAAAATAGTGTCGCGCAGGTCGTCCGCGGCGACCTCGGCGAGTGCCGGGACCGACAGTGCCAGCACCGTGGGCAGCGCCGTGACGGCGGCGGCACGGCCCACCTCGCCGAGCAACACCGCCACCTCGGCGAAAGTGGCTCCCGCACCGTCGAATTCGGACGGCGCGGCCAGCCCCGGCCAGCCGGCTTCGGTGATGGTGGCCCACGGCACCGGCTCGCCCGCCGATTTCGCCAGCAGGTCCCGGGCGAGGGCGCGTAGTTCGTCGTGGAATTCGGCGAAGTCGGTCATCTCTTGTCTCCCGACGGTTCGCGGGGCAGCCCGAGGCCGCGTTCGGCGATGATGGTTCGCTGGATCTCGCTGGTGCCGCCGGGAATGGTCCACTCCCAGGAGCCGAGGAAGTCCAGGACCCAGGCGCCGGACTCCCAGCCGCCCGACATCGGTTTGCGCAGTACTGTGTGCGCGTCCACCCCACCCAGCTCGGCGCCGAAATCGGTCATCCGCTGGAGGAGTTCGCTGTAGTACAGCTTCACCACGGACGCGTCGGCCGGACCGACCGTGCCCGCAACGTGTCGTTCGACCAGGTCGCGACACAGCGCGCGCAGGCCGGTGATCTCGATCTCGAGTTCGGCGAGGCGATCGGCCACCACAGGGTCGTCCAGTGCGCGGCCGCCGGGACCGGGGCGCGCGGCATCGGCCAGCAGCATCCGGAACCCCGCATTGCCGAGCCGCTCGGCCAGTTCGAGCATGGTCAGGCCGCGTTCGGCACCGAGCGTGCGCTGGGCAAGCTGCCAGCCCGCGTTCTCCGCGCCGATCAGCCCGCTCGCGGGCACCCGCACGTGATCGAGGAAGATCTCGCAGAAGTGGGATTCGCCGGTGGCCTGCCGGATGGGCCGCACCTCGATGCCGGGGCTGCGCATGTCGAGCAGGAAGTACGAAATCCCCTGTCGCGCAGGCGCGGACGGGTCGGACCGGGCGAGCAACAGGCACCAGTCGGCATATTGCGCGCCGCTGGCCCACACCTTCTGGCCGGTGATGACCCAGTCGTCGCCGTCGCGGTGGGCGGCGGTCCGCAACGCGGCCAGGTCCGAGCCCGCGTCGGGTTCGGAGAAGCCCTGCACCCAGATCTCCCCGTCGAGAATGGCGGGCAGATGTCGTGCGCGTTGTTCGGGGTTCCCCGCCGCGAGCAAGGTGGCGGCCGCGTGATGGATGGCGACGAAGGCGAGCACGAGCCGGGGCGCATCATGGGCGGCGAGTTCCTGATACAGCACGATCTGATGCCCGACCGGCATCCCACCGCCGTACTCGACGGGCCAGTGCGGCACCGCGAAACCGGCGGTACGCAGCCGCTGGAACCAATCCTGCTGGAACCGCGCGAATTCCGCGTCGGAGGCACCCAACTGGGTCTGCCGCCAATCGCCGGGGATCTGTGTGCGGCACCAGTGGCGGACATGCGCACGGAACGCGGAAAGGTCAGCGGGCCAACGCTCCCCCACGCCCACCCCATCGGTCGACGCCATCGAGCGAGCTTCCGCCGAATCCGCCAGGCCCGTCGACTGGGCGCCCAGCACATCCGCCGGAGTTATCGGGTTGTCGTGCATGGCATCTGCCGGTGCCGTCGGGCCCGAGCGCGCCTCATCCGCCGGTGTCATCGGGCGCTTCGGCGCAGGGCGAGCAGGCGGTCGCGGTGCTCGGTGGTTTGCATGGAGACGATCTCGGCGGCGAAGCCGGCCTGCATCGGGCCGGCCAGTGCCTGGCTGAGGTACATGTTCACGACACGCTTGGTGCCGCGAACCGCTTCGGGTGGCTGAGCGGCGATTCGGTGGGCGAGGGCGAGTGCCTCGGTCATGAGCTGGTCCGGGGCGACTACGCGGCTGGCCAGGCCGACGTCGACAGCGGTGGCGGCGTCGATGCGGTCGCCGGTGTAGAGGTATTCGCGGGTGCGCAGGATCGGGGTGAGCAGCGGCCAGAAGGCGGCGCCGCCGTCTCCGGCGACCAGTCCGACCGCGACGTGTGGATCGGCCAGGTAGGCCCGCTCCGACATCAGCACCACATCGCACAGCACGGCGATGCTCGCGCCGAGGCCGACTGCGGCACCGTTGACCGCGGCGATCACCGGCAGCGGGAAGCGCAGCATCTCCTCGATGATCTGCGCGCCTTCCCGGATGCTCTCGTCGCGGGCGGCCGGGTCATCGAGGAAGGAGGTGATCCAGTCAAGGTCGCCGCCTGCGCTGAAAGTCCTTCCGGCACCGGTGAGTACGACCACCCTGGCCGCGGTGTCGGCGGCCAGATGCCGCCAGACCTCGGCCAGCGCGCGGTGCAGGTCGGCGTTCACGGCATTGAGCGCGTCGGGCCGGTCGATCAGCACGGTCCGCACCGGACCGTCGGCGGTCACGGTGAGTCCGGGTGGCAGCGGGTTCACGCCTGTCACGCTCCTCGCGGATCGGAGAACGGACCGGCCAGCCCGCGGGCACCGATCCGACGGGTGAGCAGGTCCTCGGTGCCGGTGATGCCCAGCGGCAGCCGCCGCAGCGGCAGACTGTGCCGCGACAGCCACGACAGCGTCGTCTCGTCACAGAACCCGACCGCGCCGTGCACCTGATGCGCGACCCGGAAGACGATCTCGGCGGCTTCCAGCACGGCCAGCCGCAAGGCGAGCGCGTCGGCGACCGCGTCGGGCTGTCCGGTCTGGATGCTCCACAGCGCGTATCGGGCCAGCACCTCTACCCCCTTGCGCTCCACTTCGGCATCGGTCAGCTGGAACTGCACCGACTGGAAATCCGCCAGCCGCCGCCCGAACTGCTCCCGCACCAGCACGTGATCCCCGGCCAGTTCCATCGCACGGTCCAACATTCCCAGCAACGTCCAACACGGCAGTACCAACGCCAAGGCCAGATCATCCGCACCGCGAGTATCCAAGGGCCGCACAGCAATCGGCGTCACGAATACGGTCTCCCGCGCGGTCCTCCCGTCGGCCGGGGCAACGGTCCCCTCCACCGTTCCCCCACCGGCTCGTCCGACGGACTCCCCACCGACTCCCCCGCCGAGCCGCACAGCGAACTCCCCGCCAGACCCCCCACCCAGGCAGACA
Organism: Nocardia sp. NPDC059195; assembly: GCF_042754695.1. NCBI lineage: Bacteria > Bacillati > Actinomycetota > Actinomycetes > Mycobacteriales > Nocardiaceae > Nocardia > Nocardia sp. NPDC059195. Next base: position 551,916 of record NZ_JBHZBG010000001.1, read on the forward strand.
GCGAACTCCCCACCCGTTCCGGCGCCAGGCCGTGCGACGGTACCCCGACCGGCCCCCGCACCGGCTTCGACCGTGATCCCGCCATCCGACGCCCCGCCGGTCCATTCGTCAGGCTCAATAGCGGTGCCGCCGTTGGCTTCCACATCAGGCCGGACGACAGACTCGCGATCGACCCCATGTCCGAGACGCGCAGCGGGCTCCCCGCCCATCCGTGTGTCAGGCCGGGTAGCGGTTTCCTCATCGACTTCCGCGTCGAGCCCGGTGAGCCTTCCGGCGCGACGAGCGGTGACCGTGCCCCGCCGACCATCGGGATCGACAGCGACGACCCGCAGGTCGAGGCCGTCGATCGCGGCGGCGGGCTCGGGCCCGGCCACCACGACGATGGCGTCGACGTCGAGGTCGTCCGGCCGGGACAGGCGCTCCGCCACCGGATACGGGATGGCCCAGTAGCCCGCGCTGCGGCACAGTGCCGCAGCTGCTTCCAATTCGATGGGGTCGCGACGCGGGCTCAGGTCCCACGCGCCGAGGCGCTCCAGGACGGCCGCGATCGTCGTGCGCCGGATCGTCGGGTCGGCCTCGGCCAGCTGGACCAGGTCGTCACCGCCCGCGGCACGCAGGGCGCGCGAGGCTTGGAGACCGAATTCGGCGGCCTCGCTGGATAATTCGAGAAACATGTGGCCCCCTGGTGGTATCGCCGCCGAACTCACGCCGCCGCCCCTGATCGTCGGGTTCCGGACAGCAGCGACCTGGCCAGCAGGATCTGCTGTATCTCGACGCTGCCCGAGGCCACGGTCGCGGCGTTCGCGTAGCGCCAGTGGTCCTCGACGGCGCGGCGGAACTGCCGACGGGTGCCCTTTTCGTCGGCCACGTGGGCGGCCAATTCGGTGAGCAGCGCGGCGCTCTCCTGATCCAGCCGGGTGACCGCGATCCGGTAGGCGGCGGCGTCGCCGGGTGCCACCCGACCCGTGTTCTGCATGGCGACAACCTGATACGCCAGCAGCCGAGCCCGCCGAGCCCGGGTCAGCGCCCTTGCCCATCGGCCGCGCAGGGCCGACGGCAAGGTATCCCAGCGTTCGCCGAGTGCGGTCGGCGCGAGCTGCAGCAGCCGTTCGCAGCGGGCGTAGCGGGCGATGCCGACCCGTTCGAAGGCCAGCACCTCCTGGACCACGGCCCAGCCCTCGTCCACGGTGCCGAGCACATCGGCCGGGCCGACGGGCACGTCGTCGAAGAAGACCTCGTTGAGGTGGTGCGGCCCGAGCATGGAGCGGATCGGGCGGACCTCGATGCCGGGTGCCGTCATGGGCAGCAGGAACACCGTGAGCCCCTGCTGTTTACGGCCACCGGACGAGGTACGGGCGAGCAGGAAGCACCACTGCGCCATGGTGGCGTAGGAGGTCCAGATCTTCTGCCCGGAGATCCGCCAGCCGTCGCCGTCAGGGCGGGCCGTGGTGCGCAGCGAGGCCAGATCCGACCCGGCATCCGGCTCGGAGAAGCCTTGGCACCAGATCACCTCGCCCGCCGCGATGGGCGGCAGGTGCAGGCGCTGCTGCTCGGTGGTGCCGTGCCGCATCAGAGTGGGCCCGACCCAGTTGACACCCATGTACTGCGCGCCGCGCGGTTCATGGTGTGCCCACATCTCCTCGCGCACCACAGTCTGCTCCCACACCGAAGCGCCCTGTCCGCCGAAACGCTCCGGCCATGCCGCACAGAGCAATCCACGCTCGGCGAGCACGCCACAGAATTTCTGAGCCGTCGCCAGATCGGCGGGGTCGTCGGTGAACGCACCGAGAAAATCGTCCGGAACCTCCGCGGCGATCAACCGCCGGAGCTCGCTGCGAAGACCCGCTGCGGCTTCGCCCATGGTGAAGTCCATACGACGCACCGTACGTCAATCCTCATAAGGATAGCAATATTTGTGGGGTCAACAGCGCCACGACTAGACTGCCGCCCATGGCGGAGACGACGACCCGGGATGCAGTGCGCGACAGGCGAGCCGCATGACCGGCCCACGCCGGGGGCGGGTGCCGCAGCGCCGGATCGCCGAGACCGTCGCCGCCGAATTGCGCGCCCGCATCCTCACCGGCGACGCGGACTACCGGCTGCCCACCCAGGACCAGCTGGTCCAGGACTTCGGTGTCAGTTACCCGTCGATCCGTGAGGCGCTGCGCATCCTGGAGACCGAGGGCCTGGTAACCGTCCGCCGCGGCAATGTCGGTGGCGCCGAGGTGCACCGGCCCGACGAGTCCTCGGCCGCTTACCATCTCGGCCTCGCCCTGCAGGGCGCCCGGGTGACGCTCGGCGATCTGGCCGTCGGCCTGCGCATGTTCGAACCTCTGTGCGCGGCCGCCTGTGCGGGCCGGGCCGACCGGGCGACAACTGTGGTGCCTGCCCTGCTGAAGAATGTCGAGAAGTCCGCGGAGCTGCTCGACGACGGTGCCGAATTCACCCACACCGCAAGAGAATTCCACGATCTGATCGTGGCCCACACCCCCAATCTCACCGTGCGCTACATGGTGAGTTCGCTGGTGACACTGTGGTCCGCGCAGGAGCAGGCATGGGCGGTGGAACTCACCCAGGAGGGCAAGTACCCCTCCCGCGAGCAGGCCGACGCCGCCGTGCGCACGCACCGCCGGATCGCGGGCGAGATCGAGGCAGGTCGCGCCGCCGAGGCCGAGCGGCTCTACCGCAGCCACCTCGCGGCCACCCAGAGCCTGGTGCTCGAACGGTACGACGCCGACATGATCAGCGCGTCGCCCCAGGGCGCCCGGCCGACGACGCGGATGCGGCCGAGCACCCGGATCTGAGCCCGGATATCCCTCTGCACCAGCGGATTCACGGATACCGGCCCATCGATACCCGGTCTTGGATAATCTAATTCTCACGTTCTTGCATATCTAGTTCCCTTGCCTTTTCGACGAGTCGCCCGACCTCGATCGCCGCTCTCGCGGCCCCGCATCACCCCTCGGAGCGCCTCGTCATACAGCCATGCCCGCACTCGCAGAATGCGCGCTGACCAGGGGTTCCGCCCGGGAAATCCAGTATTGCAATCATTGTGAGGATTGACGTACCGTGACCCGCAACACCCACTGATCCGACCGTAGGGGAGGGCCCCACAGTGACCCGAGGGGCGCGCTACCGCAGCGAGACACCATTCACCGTCGCCGAGGGCTGGAGCCTGCGCCGACTCACACCACCGAGCCGCCTCTTCGGCGCCAACGGCCTACGCACCGGCGCGGACAACCGCGTCTACGTCGCGCAGGTGGCAGGCAGCCAGATCAGCGCGCTCGACGTCACCACCGGCGAACTCGAGACCGTCAGCGCCAAAGGCGGCGACATCGTCGCCCCCGACGATCTCGCCTTCGACACCGAGGGCAATCTCATCGCCACCGAGTACATGGACGCCCGTGTCAGCGTGCGCAGCCCCGACGGCACCTCGCGCGTACTGCGTGCCGACCTGCCCGGCGCGAACGGCATCACCTTCCACAACGGCAGGCTGTTCGTCAACGAGTGCCGGGTCGGCGGCCGCCTGCTGGAACTGCCGCTCGACGGCAGCGCCCCGCGCGTCCTGCAGGACAACCTGCCGATGCCCAATGCGATGGAATTCGGTCCCGACGGGCTTCTCTACTACCCGGTCATGGGCACCAACGACATCTGGCGCATCGATCCCGACGGCGGCGAACCCGAACGGGTCGTCGGCGATCTCGGCGTGCCCGACTCGGTCAAGTTCGATGCCCAGGGTTACCTCGTCTCGACCCAGGTCGGCACCGGCGAGGTGCTGCGGATCGATCCGCGCACCGGCGAGCGGCAGGTACTGGCCGCGCTCGCGCCCGGTCTGGACAACTGCACCTTCGTCGGCAATCGGCTGTTCGTGTCGAGCTTCACCGGCGAGATCACCGAAATCCTCACCGGCGGCGCCACGAAAGCCGTTCTGGAAGGCGGTCTGATGTGGCCGCTGGATCTCACCGTGACTCCCGACGGCACCCTCTACGTCGCCGACGGCACCTACCTCTACGCATTCGGTGACACCGGGCTCACCCAGGTCGCCTCATTGTTCAGCCTCCACACTCCCGGCTATGTCCGCGGCGTCACGGCCGTCGGCCCCGGCGAGCTCGTGGTCGCGACCTCCTCGGGCGAGATCGCCTCCTACCGACCGGGACCCGAGCCCGTCACCGAGGTGCTGGCGGAGGGCTACGACCAGCTCTATGGCGTCGCCGCCACCGCGGATCGCACCGTTGTGGTCGCCGAATTCGGTGCGGGCCGGGTGCTTTCGCTGCGCGGCGGCTCGGTCGAGGTGCTGGCGAGCGGTCTGGACCGCCCACTCGGGGTGGCCGTCGGCCCCGACGACACCGTGCTGGTCTCGGAGTCCGGCAGCGGGCGGATCGTCTCGATCGGCAGCGGCGGGGTGGACACCGTCGTCGACGGTCTGGACACCCCGCACGGAATCCTGGTGCGTGGCAATCAACTTCTCATCGTCGATGTCGGGCTCAAGGCACTGATCGAGTTCGACCTCGCGACCAAGGTCCGCGGCGTGGTCGCGGCGAACCTGCCGGTGGGTGTGCCCGAGGGCGTGGTCGCCAAGCCACTGCTGGGCACGCCGCCGTTCTCCGGTCCGATGGGCCCGTTCGCGGGCATCACCGCCGGGCCCGACGGCACCGTCTACGTCTCCGCCGACGCCGAGGGCAGTGTGCTCGCACTGCAGGTGCAGGCATGAGCGCGGCGGCGGGCTTCGCGGGCCTGGGGCTGGGCGGACGGATCGTCATCGTCTCGGGCGCGGGCGGCGGTGGCATCGGTACGGCGGTCACCCGCCTGGTCGCCACCGCCGGGGCAACCGTGGTGGCGGTGAGCCGGTCCAAGGAGAATCTCGACTCCCACATCAATCCCCTGGCAGCCGAAGGACTTTCGGTGATCCCGGTCGCCGCCGACGCCGGCACCGACGAGGGGATCGCGAAGGTACTGGAGCGGGTCGCCGACCTGCCGGGCAGCCTGCACGGACTGGTGAACGTGGCCGGCGGCGCCGACCCCGCCACCTGGATGCCCGCCACCCGCGTCACCCGGGAGGACTGGCGCGCGCTGTTCGCCCAGAACCTGGAAACCATGTTCTTCATGAGCCAGGGCGTGGCCAACGCACTGCGAGAACAGGGCAACCCGGGGTCGATCGTCTCGGTCTCCTCGATCAGCGGGATGAACACCGCGCCCTTCCACATCGCTTACGGCACCGCCAAGGCCGCCCTCGTGGCGGCCACCCGGACGCTGGCCGTGGAGCTGGCCCAGGACGGCATCCGGGTCAACGCGGTCGCGCCCGGCGTCACCGAGACCCCGGCCTCGCGGGCCTATGTCGGCGCCGACCCCGACCGCGACCGGCGCGCCATCACCATGGGCAGGCGCGGACAGCCCGCCGAACAGGCCGGGCCGATCCTGTTCCTGCTCTCGGACCTGTCGACCTATCTCACCGGCCAGACGCTGCTGGTGGACGGCGGCCTGAATCTGCGCTGGACCCATCTGGGCGGTGACCACACCTCGCTGTTCCTCGAGAACGAGGACTTCCGCGCCGCCATCACCCACTGACGAACGCATCAGGAGGATGTCTTAACCCTTCCCCACGGCTGAAGCCGGGGGATTTCCAACTCGGACTGCACCATTGACCGCCCCGGAGGGAGGCCCGCAATGTCTTATGTCTTCTGCACTGGCACGGTCGAGTTCTACCGCGGCCGCCAGAATTACGGTGGCGGCGTTCCGGTCACGATCTGCGGTGTGCCCGCAGGTGTCGCAACTGAATATCCTCACCTGCAAGGCAAGCCGCTGCTTGGCTCTCGCTCCACAGCTCGCGCAGGTCATCGTCGTGTACGCGGGCGGAACCAGCACCACCTTTCGCCCCGCCCGCGTGGCACATTCGATCAGTTCTCGTTTCGCTGCACCGATCGCAGCATCAGCCGCCTTCCGCGCCATCGTGGACCGGGTGAGGAACTTCGGTTTGAAGTCTTCAACCGCAATCAGGTGGTGATCGGCGACGACACGACGCGCCCATACTCGTGCGGCATGGGTGTTCTGCCGGGCTGCTTTCTTGTGCAAGCGGGCAGCTTCACGCCGCGCCTGCTGGTAGCCGTTGCTGGGTGTCTGTCCTTTGGGGCGGCGTCGGCGGGCCATCTTCCGTTGGGCGCGTGCGAGTTCAGCGGCGCAACGGCGACGATGCCCTGCATACGGCAGGTCATGGGCGGGGCTGGTGGCGGTTGCCGTGGTGGAGACACCCCAGTCGATACCGATGCTGCCCGTCGCGGCGGGAGCGGGTTCGACTTCGCGGCGGACGACGAACGCGGCGTACCAGTGGCCGAGCGAATCCTGGTAGACACGGACCGACGACGGCTCCGACGGCAATTCCCGCGACCACACGACCGGGATGGTGACACCCTTCGGCAAGGCAAGCATGCGGTGGGCGATACCAAACCCGCGTGTGGTGTATTCCAGCGACGGCAGAGAAGTCCTGCGCCGCTTAACGGTCGGTCGGCCGCGTCCCTTCACCGTGAACGAATGGTCCAACGCCCGGGAGTAGGTGCGCAGCATCTGCTGCTGGGCGACCTGCGAACCTGCCCGCAACCACGCGGTGCGGGCGCGTGCTTCGGTGAGCATCTTCGACAGCCGCGCGAAGGTGGGTTTCTCTTCCCCACGTTGCTGGTGGACGGCTTCGTTCCACAGGAACCGGCAGCGATGCCATTCGGATTCCAGTGCGCGCACCGCCTGCGCACCGGGGCGCAAGCGGTAGGTGTAGCGCACGGTCTCTTCCACTCCAAAGATTATACAGCACAGAGCAATATACTGTTTGCATGGACGAGATCCGATCTAACAACAACGTCGTCTACCGCTGCACCTACCACGTCGTATGGTGCCCGAAATACCGGCGGCGAGTCATCGGCGGAAGCATCGAAGACCGTCTCGAGCAACTCATCCGGGAAGTCTGCACCGAACGAGACGCACACATCATCGAGCTGGAAACCATGCCCGACCAGGTGCACCTGCTCGTCTCATGCGATCCGCAGTTCGGGATTCACCGCCTGGTCAAACAGATCAAGGGCCGCTCCTCCCGCGTCCTGCGTGCCGAGTTCCCCGCCCTCAAGTCCCGCTTGCCCACCCTGTGGACCAACTCGTACTTCGTCGCCACAGTCGGCGGCGCAACTTTGGAGGTAGTGAAACGCTATGTCGAGAACCAGAAAAACGCTTAGCTCCGATTCCTCCCCACGGCTGAAGCCGAGGGTTTCCTCGGAGCTCTCGAGATGACCGAAACCGCCGAAACCGCCACCGATCCGCTGTCGACCCCCATGACCATCGGCGTCGAGGCCTACATCTCCCCCGAATACGCCAAGGCCGAAGGCGACCGGCTGTGGGCCAAAGTGTGGCAGCAGGTCTGCCGGGTCGAGGAGATTCCCCGGGCCGGCGACTACCTGACCTACGAGATCGGCGCCGACTCGATCATCGTCGTCCGGACCACGCCCGAGACGCTGCGCGCTTACCACAATGTGTGCGCCCACCGCGGCCGCCGCCTCGTCGACACTCCCCCCGGCGCGCACGACGGGCGCGGCCAGGCCCGCCAGTTCACCTGCAGCTTCCACGGCTGGCGCTACGACCTGGACGGCCGCAACACCTTCGTCGCCGAACGCGAGGACTGGCCGTGCGGTCTCACCGAGCGCAACGACGGACTCCAGAAAGTCCAGATCGACACCTGGGGTGGCTGGGTCTGGATCAACATGGACCCCGACTGCGAGCCCCTGCGCGACTACCTCGAACCCGCCGCGAGCCTGCTCGAGCACTTCGAGCTGGAGAAGATGCGCTACCGGTGGCGCAAATGGCTGACGTTCGACTGCAATTGGAAGGTCGCCTTCGAGGCGTTCATGGAGACCTACCACGTCCCCTACACCCATCCGGAGTTCTCGAACTTCGGCTCCTTCCTCGGCTGGGCCCGCGCGCAGGGCAAGCACAGCAATATCGGCTATGACGCGCCGAAGGGCATGGAGGAGAACCAGGCCAAGCTGCGGGTCGGCGGCGGCGCCGACGCCAGGATCTCCACCGCCCAGCTGCAGAACTTCACCTGGGACAACGCCAACACCAACACCACCCGCACGCTGGTGGATGTGGCCAACCGGCTCGTCGACGAACTGCCCGAGGGCACCCCGTCGGACCAGGTGCTGCGCTACTGGCTCGAGACCGCGCGGGCCGAGGACCAGGCGCGCGGGGTCGACTGGCCCAAGGTCGAACCCGACATCGTCGCCCGCAGCGGCACCGCCTGGCAGATCTTCCCGAACTTCCAGATCGGGCACGCGGTCAACAACATGCTCTGCTACCGGTTCCGCCCCTACGGCACCGATCCGGACAAGTGCGTCTTCGAGGCCGCGGTCTTCGAGCTGTTCCCGGAAGGGCAAGAGCCGCAGACCGAATGGGAGTACACCCCGGTCGGCGACCCCGGCTGGCGCACCGTGCTGCCGCAGGACTTCGACAATATGGCCGCGGTCCAGCAGGGCATGAAGTCACGCGGCTTCTCCGGTCCCAAGCCCAACCCCTATCGCGAACGCAGCGTGGTCAACCTGCACCACAACCTGGCCCGGTACATGGACACCGGCGCGCCCCGCGATCTCGCCTGAATCACTCTCCAGCAAGGAAATCCGCATGAGCGACTGCGCATCCACGCAGACCCCCGACATCGATGTCGAGGAACTCCGGGCCACCTACCTCGCCGAACGCGACAAGCGCGTGCGCACCGAGGGCCAGGGGCAGTACCTGGTCACCGACGACGACTTCACCGACTTCTACGAGGGCGATCCGTACACGAGAGTGGTGCCACGAGAACCGATCGCCGACGAGATCGGCATCGCGATCCTCGGCGGCGGCTGGGCGGGCCTGCTCGCCGCCGCCCGGCTCGAGGAGGCCGGGGTCACCGATTTCCGGATCATCGAGCTGGCAGGCGATTTCGGTGGCGCGTGGTACTGGAACCGGTATCCCGGCATCCAGTGCGACACCGACAGCTACGCCTACCTGCCGCTGCTCGAGGAAACCGGCTACATGCCGACCGAGAAATACGCGCGCGGCGACGAGTGTTTCGAGCACGCGCAGCGCATCGGCAAACACTACAACCTGTACGGCCGTTCGATCTTCAGCACGCTGGTGCAGTCGCTGCGCTGGGACGACGAGCTCGACCGCTGGCGCATCGGCACCAACCGCGGCGACGACCTGCGCGCCCGCTTCGTGATCATGGCCCAGGGCCCGTTCAACAAGCCCAAACTGCCTGGCATCCCTGGCATCTCGGAGTTCACCGGTCACACCTTCCACAGCGCGCGCTGGGACTACGAGTACACCGGTGGCGGTATGCGCGGCGGGCTGGACAAACTCGCGGGCAAGAAGGTCGCGGTGATCGGCACCGGCGCCAGCGGCATCCAGATCGTGCCGCATCTCGCCGAATCCGCCGAGCACCTCTCTGTCTTCCAGCGCACGCCCTCCTATGTCTACGAGCGTGGTGACGTGCCGACCGATCCGGAGTGGGCGGCCTCGGTGCAGCCGGGCTGGACCCGCGAGCGCAAGCGCAACTTCCACACCGCCGCGTTCGAGGCGTTCACTCCTGGCCAGGCCGATCTGATCTGTGACGGCTGGACCGAGGTCAGCCGTAATCTCGAGGCACATCTCAGCGCCACCGGTGGGTGGGCGACGCTGACGCCGGAGAAGTTCATGGAGTTGCGTGAGCTCGAGGACTACAAGGCGATGGAGCGGGTGCGCGGGCGCGTCGACGAGATCGTCACCGACCCGGCCACCGCGGCCGCGCTCAAGCCGTACTACCGGTTCCTGTGCAAGCGGCCGTGTTTCAACGACCAGTACCTGCCCACTTTCAACCGCGACAACGTGACCCTGGTCGATGTCGCGAAAACCAAAGGTGTGGAACGGATCACGGCCAGGGGAATCGTCGCCGACGGTGTCGAGCACGAGCTGGACTGCATCATCTTCGCCAGCGGTTTCGAGATCACCACCGACCTGGACCGCCGCTTCGGGATCGCGCCGTTCGCCGGCCGCGACGGCGTCTCGCTCTATGCGCACTGGGGCGAGGGGTACCAGACCCTGCACGGCCTCACCACCCGTGGTTTCCCGAATCTGTTCTTCACCGGGTTCCTGCAGGGCGGGGTCACCGCGAGCACCACCGACATGTTCGACCAGCAGGCCGAGCACATCGCCTACATCCTGAAGCAGGCCGTCGACACCGGAGTCGCCACGATCGAGCCCACCGTCGAGGCGGTGCAGGAGTGGGTGACCACGGTGCGCGAGACGGCCGTCGACAACAGCACTTTCCAGCGCGAATGCACGCCGGGTTACTACAACAACGAGGGCGAGAAGAACATCCGCTCGCACCTCGGTGAACCGTACTGGCCCGGCTTCTACGCCTTCGGCGACCTCCTGCGGGCCTGGCGCGACAGCGGCGACCTGCCCGGCCTGGAGCTGAGCAGATGACATTGCGATTCGACGATCGCGTCGCCGTCATCACCGGCGCGGGCCGCGGTCTGGGCCGCGCCTACGCGCTGCTGCTGGCCGAGCGTGGCGCCAAGGTCGTGGTCAACGATCTGGGCAGCAGTGTTCGCGGCGACACCGTCGAGGGTGATCCCGCCGCCGCGGTGGTGGCCGAGATCCGCGCGGCGGGTGGCGAAGCCGTCGCGTGCGGCGAGTCGGTCGCGACGCCGGAAGGCGGGCGCGCGATCGTCGATGCCGCGCTGTCGCACTTCGGGCGGCTCGACATCCTGGTGCACAACGCGGGCAATGTCCGCTACGGCTCGCTCAGCGAGCTGAGTTACGAGGATTTCGAGTCGGTGCTCGATGTGCACCTGCGCGGCGCGTTCCACGTGGTGCGCCCGGCCTTTCCGATCATGGCCCAGGCCGGATACGGCCGCGTCGTACTCACCTCCTCGATCGGTGGGCTCTACGGCAACAAGGGCGTCGCCAACTACGCGGTGGCCAAGGCCGGGATGATCGGGCTGTCCAATGTCGTCGCGCTCGAGGGCGCGGACGCGGGCATCACGAGCAATGTCATCGTGCCCGCCGCGGTGACCCGGCTGGCGGACGGCCTTGACACCTCCGCCTATCCGCCGATGGGACCCGAGCTCACCGCCCCGGCGGTCGGGTGGCTCGCCCACGAGTCCTGCTCGATCACCGGCGAGATGCTGGTGGCCGTCGCAGGCCGGGTGGGCCGGGCCTATATCGCCGAAACCCCGGGGGTCCATCGGCCCTCGTGGACGATCGAGCAGGTCGGCGAGCAGATCGACGCGATCCGCGACACCACGGATTCGTGGATCCTGCCGCCGGTTCCGGCCGGTCACACAGATCACCTCAGGAAGAGTTTCGCGCTAGTGACGGAGGCACACCGGCATGTCGGTCAAAGTCTATGAACGGATCCTTCAGCTCTTCGAAGCCGAAGGTATCAACACGATTTTCGGTATTCCCGATCCGAATTTCGTGCACATGTTCCATCTCGCGGAGGAACGCGGCTGGAACGTCATCGCACCGCATCACGAGGAATCGGCCGGTTTCATGGCCGAGGCCGTCTCCCGGATGACGGGCAAGGCGGCGGTCTGTATCGGCACCCTCGGGCCCGGTGTCGCCAATCTCGCCGGCGCGATGATGTGCGCGCTGGTGGAGAACTCGCCGGTGATCTTCCTGGGCGGTCAGCGTGCCAGGATCACCGAGCAGCGGGTGCGGCGCGGGCGCATCCAATTCGTCAAACAGGCTGCGCTGTTCGAGAATTCGGTGAAGTACAGCGCCAGCATCGAATACGCCGACCAGACCGACGAGATCATCCGCGAGGGCCTGCGCAAGGCACTCACCGGAACACCCGGACCGGTCTACATCGAATACCCCTCGCACGTCATCCTGGAAGAACTGGATGTGCCCGCGCCCTTGCCACCCTCGGCGTATCGCCTGGTCGGCCAGACGGCGGGTGCGGACAAGATCGCCGAGGCGGTCGAGCTGCTGCGGGCGGCGAAGCAGCCGATTCTGCTGGTGGGTCACGGTGCGCATACCGCCCGTGCCGGTGCATCGGTGCGGGAACTGGCCGAACTGCTGGCGGTGCCGGTGATCCAGACCTCCGGTGGCACTTCGTATATCGAGGGCATCGAGGACCGCACATTCCCCTACGGCTTCTCCCCGTCGGCGGTCGAGGCCGTGGTGCAGTCGGATCTGTGTCTGGCGATCGGCACCGAGCTGGGTGAGCCGGTGCACTACGGGCGCGGCAGGCACTGGGTGGCGAACGAGGCGAACCGGAAATGGATTCTGGTCGAACAGGATCCGACCGCGATCGGGGTCAACCGATCCATCGACGTGCCGCTGGTCGGCGATCTGCGCGCGATCGTGCCGCAGCTGGTCGATGCGCTGCGCGACACCCCGCGCACGGCCACCCCGGAGCTGGCGGGCTGGATCGAACAGGACGCCGCACGGCTGGCCGAACTCGCCGAGACCGCACCGTCGGGGCGTACCCCGGTGCATCCGGCGCGGCTGATCGTGGAGGCCACCAAGGCTTTTCCCGCCGACGGCATCATGGTGCGCGACGGCGGCGCCACCACGATCTTCGGCTGGACCTACTCCCAGGCCAAGCCGCACGACGTGATCTGGAACCAGAACTTCGGCCACCTCGGTACCGGCCTGCCCTACGCGGTCGGCGCATCCGTCGCTGAGGGCCGCAAGCGCCCGGTGATGCTGATCTCCGGCGACTCCTCGTTCCAGTTCCAGATCGCTGAGCTGGAAACCGCTGTGCGCCTGAATCTTCCGCTGGTGTCGGTGGTCGCGGTGGACTACGCGTGGGGTCTCGAGGTCGGCGTGTACAAACGCACCTTCGGGCAGGGCTCGCTCGAGACCGGCGTGCACTGGGGTACCGGAACCCGGCTGGACAAGGTGGCCGAGGGCTTCGGCTGCTACGGCGAGTACGTCGAGCGCGAGGAGGACATCGCGCCTGCGATCAAACGGGCCTACGCCAGTGGCAGACCGGGCGTGATCCACGTGGCCGTCGACCCCAAGGCGAACTCCGAGGAGATGCCCTCCTACGACGAGTTCCGCACCTGGTACGCGGAAGGAACCCAGTAGTCATGCCAGATATCTCCACGTTCTATGTCGGCGGCAAGTGGATCGAGCCCGCCGGCACCGCAAGCTTCGAGGTCGTCGACCCGGCCACCGAGGAGGTCTACGGCACCGTCACCGCGGGCACCGCGGCCGATGTCGACCGGGCGGTGGCCGCCGCGCGCGGCGCGTTCGCGAGCTGGTCGGCGAGTTCGGTCGACGAGCGCCTCGCCGTGCTGACCGCGATCGGTGTCGAGTTCGAGCGCCGTCGCGGCGACATCGCGACCGCGCTGACCGCCGAGATGGGCGCACCGGCTGCGCTGGCCAACGGATTCCAGCTGAATCTGGTTGCCGGACATCTCGATACGGCGATCCAGGTGCTGCGGGACTACCCGTTCACCGAGCAACGGGGTGCCACGCTGATCGCGCGCGAGCCGATCGGCGTCGCGGGACTGATCACGCCGTGGAACTGGCCGTTGAGCCTGATCGCGGTAAAGGTGTTCCCGGCGTTGGCCGCAGGCTGCACCGTCGTGCTCAAACCCTCGGAGCAGTCGCCGTTCAGCGCGCAGATCTTCGCCGAGGTACTCGACGCCGCCGCGGTGCCGGCCGGGGTGTTCAACCTGGTCCACGGTGACGGTCCGGGGGTGGGCGCACCACTGGCCGCGCACCCGGATGTCGACGTCATCTCCTTCACCGGCTCCACCCGGGCCGGGATCGAGGTGGCCCGCGCCGCCGCGCCCAGCGTCAAGCGGGTTACCCAGGAACTCGGCGGCAAGAGTCCCAATATCGTGCTCGACGACGAGCAGTTCGCGGCGAATGTCGCGGCGGGCATCGGTCCGCTGATGATGAACTCCGGCCAGACCTGTAGCGCGCTGACCCGGATGCTCGTGCCGCGCGCGCGGATGGACGAGGCGATCGCGGCGGCGAAGTCGGCCGCCGAGCAGCTGACCGTCGGCGATCCGACCACCGAGGTCACCCTGGGCCCGGTGGTGTCGAAGGCGCAGTTCGACAAGGTGCAGGGTCTCATTCAGCGCGGTATCGACGAGGGCGCGACCCTGGTCGTGGGCGGCACCGGCCGCCCGGACGGGCTGACCAAGGGCTACTACGTCAAACCGACGGTGTTCGCGAACGTCACCAACGACATGACGGTCGCGCGCGAGGAGATCTTCGGCCCGGTGCTGACGATCTTGGCCTACGACAGCATCGACCACGCGGTCGAGATCGCCAACGACACCGAGTACGGACTCGCCGGCAATGTCGCCGGCGCCGACCTCGAACAGGCCCGAGCAGTAGCCCACCGCATCCGGGCCGGATTCGTCTCGATCAACGACGGATTCGATTTCCACTGCCCGTTCGGCGGGTTCCGCAAGAGCGGCAACGGCCGCGAATGGGGCGCTTTCGGTTTCGACGACTACCTCGAGATCAAGGGAATCCTCGGCTACACCCCCGGGGCTCCATCATAGTCGGGTTTCAGCAGGTCAATAGCAGATCGTTATCACTTTCGAGGCACGGGGTGACACAACGGATCACACGCATCTACCGAATCAGACCGCTGCACACCATCTTTAGTCGATGTCAGGCGACCAAAGATGTCAGAGTAGGCGCCGGCGTAAGAGCTCACAGCAAAAGGCGAATCGCCATCCTTGACTGTGATATCCACCGCTTGTCCGGAAACAATTGTTCGGAGCACTAGTTCGAATTCGTAGTATCCCGAATGATCAGATTCCGACGGTGCGTATATCTCGAGATCTATTACATACTGTTCGCCAAGTTTTAATTCAACCCGATTCCCGTCGAAGTATGGCTTAGCCGATTCTGCACAGCTTCCACCGTCTTCCCGCTGAATTACCTTCGGCAACTGGCTCGATATGTCGACGCAGCCCCGCAAATTCTGCTCAGAACCCTGACCTTTGGCGACGATCAGGGTCCCAGCATGGGGAGCGGATCGTTTGGTTACACGAAGGACGATATCGGCAATCGTCACGGTGCTGTTCCTCGCACCCTCGACGATCAGTTTTAAACGCAGCGGACTGACCGTAACCCCCCGATGCTGCGAAATAATGTCGCGGAGGTTTGCAAGCGGGACGCTGGCCGGATTGTCGGGAATTATTCCAGGTAGCGCATATGTATGCCCTTTTTCCCCGATTTCATGCTGGACGACAGATTTTAGTGGAGGACCCAGGCGAATCTGATCCCCTAGGTCTGGACCGTAGGTTGTTCCAACAATACCTATTACTCCGGACAGGGCAGCCGTAAGTGCGAGTCCGATCGCAAGTTTGGATGTTCGCCCAAGTCCGGAAATCGCGTCCAGCCAACGCTTGGTAAAGCGTTCTCGTGTACTCGGCTTACGCTGTGGCTTCAGGCGCGATACTCGATTCGGGCGACGTGGCCGAGTCGGTTGATTGGTATTGGGCATGCCCCTCCGTCGTCAAGTGGAGTTTTCTCGGTTTCGGCTGCAATGTCTGAGAATGCGGCTAGTTGATGCGAGGAGAACCATCCGGCCCTCAGGATGATCGTTCTATCGACCATACGGTTATCCGCAGACCCTTGCGCATCGCAAATAGGTCACCTGTGGGGCTGAACAGAACCTCTCCCCATCCAGACTCAACCCGATTGCTGTCTGTGCATTCGCGTGGAAGGGAGTTCGACACGCTCCCGTCATCGATCTTCCAGAATATCGCTGGCATGTTGTATCCGGATCCAACGATCATCCGCCCATCGGGGCTCACGGACAGGTAGTCGATTCGACGGTGCTCGCACAATAGAGGGACGTGCATCGTGCGAATAACTTCGGAGGAAGTCACATCAACTAAACGCACCGAGGAATCATTTCCCCCCGCAACAAGCAGCTCGCCCTCTGGGTGAAATTCTATCTGACGAACATTAGTGAGATCTAGGCCTACAGGGGCATACCCATGCGTGTTCCACAGCATCACCCGGCCGTCATCAAACCCATTTGCAGATTCAACTGCTACGGCAATCGTTTCGCCGCTCGGTGACACCGTGGTGCCCGTGACAATTCCGCTCCGGCCGGTTTTCAGGGTTGTGATCAGGCGAGATTGTTCGATATCCCACACATCCACCCCGGCCGCGGTTGAGGTAACATTTGCACCAACTGTGCCAGATGCGTAGAGGACTTTTCCGTCGGGACTGTATGTCAATTCTAGATAGTGCGCAGAGTGTACTGTTCGTATGGTTTTCACCAGCTCGCGAGATTTGATATCCCAAAACTGAATCGAAGTTCCGCCCGTATAACCTTCCGGGTAGTTGCCGCACGGTCCTGCGACTGCAATGATCTTACCATCTGGACTGGCGGAAATAGCGGTTACAAAGCCCGATTGAAATGGAATATAGTCTCGCTCCAGGTTGTCGCAGACCATATCTCCGGATCTAACTTGTGTTCGCGCACCCCATTCGGCTACAATATTGTAGAAATTACTGCCCGGCGGTGTCGTCGTAGCAAAGATTGTTTCACCGTCCGTGCTGAATGAAAAGTCGCTGTCCCCTCGAAACTCGCCTAGCTGACGCAGGCTGATGGAGTAACCGACATTGTCGCGCTGCAGAGCGACGTACGTGATGGTTATTGCCAAAATTATCGCGACAATGCCGGCGGCCGTCGCCAGCGATCGAAGTGACATGGGTACTTCACCCTGCTTCGTGTAAGTAGGTGCGCAATAATAGCAGCCTGTTGCGTGGATCTTGAACCGTCAGCTTCGGTGCTATGCATGCAATTAGTTGGATCGTTCGCCGATTCGACGAGATTGAAATTCCGGCGACCCCCGTCAAAGCAGCTTGTTTCGACACGTGTTCCGAATC
Organism: Nocardia sp. NPDC059195; assembly: GCF_042754695.1. Taxonomy (NCBI): domain Bacteria; kingdom Bacillati; phylum Actinomycetota; class Actinomycetes; order Mycobacteriales; family Nocardiaceae; genus Nocardia; species Nocardia sp. NPDC059195. The sequence goes on from NZ_JBHZBG010000001.1 coordinate 568,797, forward strand.
GCACTGTAGCACAGGGCAGTTCAGGCGAAGGCCCGAAAAGCTGCCATGTTGGTGGCGAACCCCCTCTGCGCAACTACGTCCAACGGCGTGGCCGGATAGATCGCTGGTCCCGGCGGCACCGCCGTGGCCGGCCCCAATCCTGGTGCGTGGAGTCCGCAGCGGCGAGGTATGGGCATGATGTCGTAGGGATTTCGATCAGCGCGCCCGGCCCCGCTGCGGGTGTACCAGTCCCGGGTCAGGAAAGGCCGAGGTCTCTGGCGACGATCATCTTCATCACCTCGCTGGTTCCGGCGTAGATGCGGGCCACGCGGGCGTCGGTGTAGAGGCGGGCGATCGGGTATTCCGTCATGTAGCCGTAGCCGCCGAACAGTTGCAGGCATCGGTCGACGGTGCGGGCCTGGACCTCGGTGCAGAACAGTTTCACCCGGGCGGCGTCGGCGCCGGAGAGCACGCCGTCCACCAAGTCCGTGACGGCCCGGTCGATCATGGTCTGCGCGGCCTCGACTTCGGTGGACAGTGCCGCCAGCTCGAACTTGGTGTTCTGGAACGAGGCGACCGGTGTGCCGAAAGCCGTACGCTCCCTGGTGTATTCGACGGTGGCGCCGATCGCCGCGCGCGCCTGGGCGACCGAGCCGACCGCGACGGTGAGCCGTTCCTGGGGCAGGTTGTGGCCGAGATAGCCGAAGGCCGCGCCCTCCTCCCCCAGCCGGTTGGCCACCGGTACCCGCACATCGGTGAACGACAGTTCCATGGTGTCCTGCACCTTGCAGCCCATCTTCTCCAGTTCCCGGCCGCGTTCGAAGCCGGGCATCCCGTCCTCGACGACCAACAGCGTGAGCCCCGCCCTGCGATTGTCCGGGTCGGTGGCGGTGCGCGCCACGACGATCACCAGATCGGCGAGCAGTCCGCCGGTGATGAAGGTCTTGGCGCCGTTGAGGACGTAGTGGTCGCCGTCGCGGACCGCGCTGGTGCGCATGCCTGCCAGGTCGGAGCCGGTGCCGGGTTCGGTCATGGCGATCGCGGTGAGCAGTGATCCGGCGGCGAGGCCGGGGAACCAGCGCTCGCGCTGCGCGGCGTCGGCGTATTCGAGGAAGTACGGCAGGATGACGTCGAGCTGGGTGCGGACGGTCCCGAGTGTCACCAGGGCGCGGGCGGCCTCTTCCTGCAGGACCACGTTGTAGCGGTAGTCGCGCAGGCCCGCGCCGCCGAACTCCTCGGGCAGCGCGATGCCGAGCAGGCCGAGTTCGCCCATCTCGGTGAAGATCTCGCGGGGCATCCGCCCGGCGCGTTCCCAGTCCGCGTAGTTCGGTGCGATGCGTTTCTCGACGAAACCGCGCACCAGTTCCCGGAATGCCTCGTGATCGGGCGTGAACAATTCGCGACGCACGTGATCTCCCTGATCTCAGACGAGCTCGACGACGGTGGCGTTGGCGGTGCCGCCGCCTTCGCACATGGTTTGCAGGCCGTAGCGAATCCCGTTGTCGCGCATGTGGTGCAGCATGCGGGTCAGCAGGACCGCGCCCGAGCCGCCGAGCGGATGGCCGAGTGCGATCGCCCCGCCGAGCGGGTTGAGCCGGGTCGGGTCGGCGCCGGTCTCGGCCAGCCAGGCCAGCGGCACGGGCGCGAACGCCTCGTTCACCTCGTACACCCCGATCTCGGACAGTGCGAGCCCGGCGCGGCGCAGCACCTTCTCGGTGGCGGGGATCGGACCGGTGAGCATAAGCACCGGATCCGAACCGGCCACCGCGCCCGCGCGATAGCGAGCCAGCGGGGTGAGCCCGAGTTCGCGCGCCTTCTCCGGCGTGGTGAGCAGCAGGGCGGCCGCGCCGTCGGAGATCTGGGAAGAGTTGCCCGCGTGGATGACTCCGTCGTCGCGGAATGCAGGCTTCAGCTTCGCCAGCTTCGCCACGCTGCTCCCCCGCCGGATGCCCTCGTCGACCTCGACCACACCGTCTTCGGTGGTCACGGGCACGATCTGCTCGGTGAAGGCGCCCGCGTCCTGGGCGGCGGCGGCGCGTTCGTGGGAGAGCACCGAGAATTCGTCGAGGCGGGTCCGGTTCAGGCCCCACTTCCCGGCGATGAGTTCGGCGGAGACGCCCTGGTTGAAGGAGAAGCCGTCGTAGCGGGCCAATGCCCGCGGACCGTACGGTGCGCCACCGACTTTGGCTGCGCCGAGGGGCACCCGGCTCATCACCTCGACCCCGCCGGCGACGACGACATCGACCATGCCGGACATGACCGCCTGGGCGGCGAAGTCGACGGCCTGCTGGCTGGACCCGCAGGCACGGTTCACGGTCGTGCCGGGCACGCTCTCCGGCCAGCCGGCGGCCAGCACCGCGTACCGGCCGATATTGCTCGACTGGTCGCCCACCTGGGAGACACAGCCCCACACCACGTCGTCGACGACGGCCGGGTCGAGGCCGGTGCGTGCGGCCAGTGCGGTGAGTACCTGGGCGGACAGGTCCGCCGGGTGCACCCCGGCCAGACCGCCGTTGCGTTTGCCGACCGCGGTGCGGACCGCGCCTGCGATGACTACCTCGGGCATGTCTATCTCCCGTTCTCGGAGCTCGTGGGACGGATCGGTGGACGATGCACCGTCCACCGCCCGGTGAAGCGTGGTTCGCGCCGTTCGGCGAACGCGGCGAAGGCTTCCGGCGCGTCGGCCGTGGCGAAGTTCAATCCCTGTGCGCGGGACTCGGCGGCGAGTGCTTGGCGCAGGGTGGCGTCGGCGCCCTCGTGCAGCAGTGTCTTGGTCTGGGCCAGCGCGACCGGTGGGCCCGCGGCCAGCCGGGCAGCGAGATCGTCGGTGAACGCGTCGATCTCGTCCGCGGGACGAACCCAGGTGACCAGACTCAGTGCGTGCGCCTCGGCGGCATCGATGGTTTCGGCCAGCAGCGTCAGCCGTTTGGCCTGCTGCATCCCGACCAGCCGGGGCAGCAACCACGAACCACCCAGATCGAGGGTGAGCCCGCGGGCCGTGAACACCTGCGCGAAGGTCGATTCCGGGGTCGCGACCACCAGATCGCATCCCAGCGCCAGATTCCACCCGGCCCCGATCGCGGGTCCTGCGACCTTGGCGACCGTGGGCAGCGGCAACTCGTGCAGCAATGTCGCCACATCGGTGAGTGGACGCATGCGGTAGATCGGGTGCGCGTTGTCCGGCACCGAGATGTCGGCCCCGGAACAGAAAGCGCTGCCCGCTCCGGTGAGGACGAGCGCCCGCACACTGCGATCGGTCGCGACTACGCGCAACGCATCGGCCAGGGTGGTGAAGAGTTCGGCGTCGATGGCGTTGCGCCGGTGGGGGCGATTCAGGGTCAGTGTGCGTACGCCGTCGCGGTCGGAGACCAGGAGTACAGGACCAGCGGAGCCGTCACCGGTCATGTCGCCACCTCGCCACGCTGCGATCCTGCTGGCGCACAGGCACTAACGCCTCGTCCGGCACTGGGCGGCGACACCGGGGCCGGGGCGTCGGCGCCGACCATGATCTGACGCCGCTGTTGACCGCCCGACAAGGGGACCTTCGACGGGTGGCAGCGCGCACGCACGCCTGCGGCCGCTGGTCACTGCAGCAGCGCGCCGCGCACGACCCCGGTACAGACTGGCTGTCGCACGAGACCGATCGTGCTGCGTCTGTGCCCGAGGTCGCTTCGGCGGTCATGTCGCGACCTCGGTGCGGACTGGTCCGCCGATCACGGCGACGTGACGCATCTGCTCGATTTCGCTTGCAGTGCAGCCTATTTCACCGAGGATGTGTTCGGTGTCGGCTCCGAGTGCAGGTACCGGACCCATGGGCGCCTCGTAGTCGGCGATCACCGCCGGCGGCAGGAGAGACGGGATGGGGCCCGCTGGGGTTTCGATGTCGCGCCAGCGGTCGCGCTGTGTCAGTTGTGGGTGGGCGATGACTTCGCTGGGGCGGTTGTAGCGGGCGTTGCCGATTCCCGCTTCGTCGGCGATGCGCTGGATGTCGGCCAGGTCGTGGCGGGTGCACCAGGCGGTGATGGCGGCGTCGAGTTCGGCGCGGTGGCTGGTGCGGCCGGTGTTGGTGCGGAATCGGGTGTCGGCGGCCAGGTCCGGGCGTTGCAGGACGGTGGTCGCCAGTCGCTGCCATTCGCGGTCGTTGGTGGTGCCGAGGACGACGGTGTGGCCGTCGGCGGTCGGGTAGGCGCCGTAGGGGGCGACGGCGGGTGAGCTCATGCCGAGGGGTTCCTGATCCACACCGGCGTGCCGGGCGTAGGTGAGGTGGTATCCCATCAGTTCGGCCATGGTGTCGAACAGGCTGATGCCGATCGTTGCGCCCTCGCTGCGCACCAGGTGGCCGATGGGCACAGGCCCTCCTGCGGCCGCCCCGGCGTCGCGACGGTACAGACACATCATGATCGAGAGCGCGGCGTACAGCCCGGTGGTCGCATCCGCCACCGGCGGACCGGGTTTGGCGGGTTGCCCAGCTGTCCCGGTTACCGCGCAAACTCCCGCCTCGGCTTGCACCAGCAGGTCGTAGGCGCGTTTGTGCGACAGCGGCCCGTCGCGACCGAACCCGTCGATCTCGACCGCGACAAGCGAGGGATAGCGGGCGGCGAGCTCGTCCGGCGACAGACCGAGCCGGGCGGTAGCGCCCGGCGCGAGGTTGGACACCAGCACATCGGCACCGCCCAGCAGTCGATGCAGAATATCCAGCCCCGCATCGGTTTTCAGGTCGAGCGCCACCGATTCCTTGCCCCGGTTCACCCAGACGAAGTGGGCGGCCTGCCCGAGCACCACATCGTCGTAATGCCGGGCGAAATCACCGCCCACCGGGTTCTCGATCTTGATCACCCGCGCACCGAAATCGGCAAGCACCCTGGTACACATGGGCGCCGAGACGGCCTGTTCCAACGCGATCACGGTGATCCCGGCCAGCGGCGCGGCCGCGGGTGGGTCGACCGGTGTCATCAGATCACCGTGCCGCCGTCCACCGGCAGCACCTGCCCGGTGACGAAAGAGGCCGCATCGGAGGCCAGGAACACGAACGCGCCCGCCACCTCGTCCGGTTCGGCCCAGCGGCGCAACAGGATCCGGTCCAGCATCTGCGGCGCGAACCGGTCGTCGGTACGGATGGCTTGCGTCATCGTGGTCGCGGCCAGCGGCGCCACCGCGTTCACCAGGATCTGTTTGCGCGCCAGCTCTTTCGCCATCGACTTGGTGATGCCGATGACCGCCGCCTTGGCCGCGGAGTAGTTCACCTGGCCGAGCGTGCCGACGATGCCCGCCGCGGAGGTGACATTGATGATCCGCCCGGTGCCGTCGGTGGGCAGGTACGGCAGCGCCGCCTGGACACACTGGATGGCCCCGAGCGCGTGGATGTCGAACAGGAGCCGCACCGATTCCCCGGTGGTCTTGTTCAGCATCGCCGGCGCGGTCACCCCGGCATTGTTGACCACGATGTGCAGCGCGCCGCCGGTGAGCGCGGCCGCTCGCTCGGCGGCCTCGGCCGCCGCGTCGGCGTCGGTGACGTCGAAGGCGAAACTCGCCGCGGTGCCGCCGTTTCCGGTGATCTTCTCCGCGACGGCCGCCGCGGCCGCACCGTCCAGATCGGTCACCAGTACGGCGGCACCCGCGGTAGCGAGCGCTTGGGCGACCGCGGCGCCGATGCCACCCGCCGCCCCGGTCACCAGCGCCGAACGCCCGGTGAGGTCGAACAGTGTCTGCGGCGCCATCAGTAGCTCCTCGGTAGGCCAAGGGCGTGGGTGCCCAAAAAGTTCAAGATCATTTCCTGGCTGACCGGCGCGATCTTCATCACCCGCGACTCCCGGAAATACCGGGCAACGTGGTATTCCTCCGCGTACCCCATTCCGCCGTGGGTCTGCAGGGCGCGGTCGGCCGCGGTGAAGCCGGCATCGGCGCACAGGTATTTGGCCGTATTCGCCTCGCGCCCACAGGATTTGCCGTTGTCGTAACGCCAAGTCGCCTGGCGCAGCACCAGTTCGGCGGCGTCGAGCCTGGCCAGCGAGTCGGCCAAAGGGAACTGAATACCTTGGTTCATGCCGATCGGCCGGTCGAAGACGACCCGCTCCTTGGCGTAGCGCACCGCCCGGTCCAGCGCGACCCGGCCGAGGCCGAGCGCCTCGGCCGCGATCAGCATGCGTTCGGGGTTCAGCCCGTCGAGCAGGTAGCGGAAGCCCTGCCCCTCCTCGCCGACCCGGTCCTCGACCGGCACCCGCAGGTCATCGATGAACAGCTCGTTCGAGCTCACCGCGTTGCGGCCCATCTTGGCGATCGGGCGGATGTCGACGTGGGCACGGTCCAGATCCGTCAGGAACAGGGTCATGCCGTCGGTCTTCTTCTCGACCTCGCCGTAGGGCGTGGTCCGGGTCAGCAACAGGATCTTCTCCGACTCGAGCGCCTTGGAGATCCACACCTTGCGGCCGTTCACCACGTAGTGGTCACCGTCGCGCCGAGCCGAAGTGGTGATGCGCGGAGTGTCCAGTCCCGCACCGGGTTCGGTGACGCCGAAGCACACGTGCAGCTCACCGGCGGCGATGCGCGGCAGGGTGCGCTGCTTGAGTTCGGTGGAACCGTGCACCACCACCGGCTGCATCCCGAAGATGGACATGTGGATCGAGCTCGCGGCGTTCATCCCGCCGCCGGAGCGCGAGACCTCCTCGGCCAGCAGGGTGGCCTCGGTGATGCCGAGGCCGTGCCCGCCGTATTCCTCGGGGATGGTGATGCCGAGCCAGCCACCGTCGGCGATCGCCCGGTAGAACTCGGTGGGGAATTCGTGGTCCCGATCGTGTTCCAGCCAGTACTGATCGTCGAACTTGCGGCACAGCTGGGCGACCGAGGAGCGGATGAGTTCCTGATCCTCGGACAGGTCGAAATGCATGCCTTCGGGCATTGTTCGGTCTCCTCTCCTCAGTCGGCCGATCCGGACGGCACCGGCTCCCGGATCGCCCGTTCGGCGAGCCCGTCCAGCTCGTAGGCCTGCCTGGCCAGCCAGAACCGCAGGAAGTTGGTCAGCGAGTAGCGCAGGAACACCGCGGCACCGGTGACAGCGAGGGCCACCCCGCCCAGCGCCAGCACGATGGCGTCGCGTTGGGCCAGTGGGTCGGTGGTGCCATGCGACATCAGGTAGGCCAGCGCGGCGAGCACCGGCCCGGCCACCATCAGGACGACGCCGGTGCGCAGCCATAGTCCGGAACGGCCGGCCGCAGGGTCGGGGATCTTGAGTTCTCGCAGGTCACGGGTGAAACGGTCCGCGCGGGATTCGGTCATGATGGATCACTTCCTAGATAGAGGGCAGCCAATTCGTTGCGGAGTCCGCTGTCCGGATGTCCTTGGCGCACCACGCGTCCGCGCACCAGCACGGCCGCGTGATCGGCGATGTCGAGGACGGCGGCGGCGAATTGTTCGACGACGAGCACCGCCACGCCGTGGCGGGCGATCTCGGCGACCTGTTCGTAGAGCCGCTCGACCACCAGCGGGGCCAGGCCCATGGACAGTTCGTCGAGCAGCAGCACCGCCGGGTCGGTGGCCAGCCCCCTGGCCAGGGCGAGCATCTGCTGCTCACCGCCGGACATGGTGCCTGCCACCTGTCCGGCGCGGGTGTGCAGGATCGGGAACCGGTCGAAGGCGATCTCCTCGATCTGCGCGCGGGTGCGGCCGGTGCAGGTCATCATCCAGAGGTTCTCGCGCACAGTGAGATTGGGGAAAACGCCACGGCCTTCGGGGATCAGGCAGACTCCGGCACCGGCCAGATCGCGGCCCGCGGCCCCGGTGACATCGCGCCCGCCCAGTTCCAGGCTGCCCGCCGTCAGCGGATGGGTGCCCGCGACCACGTGCAGTGCCGTCGTCTTGCCCGCGCCGTTGGGCCCGAGCAGCGCGACGACCCGCCCGGCCGTGACCTCGAGGTCGACGCCGTGCAGCACGGTGATCGCACCGTAGGCGGCGCGCACGCCCCGCAATGCCAGCAGGGGCGCCGGGCCGGTCGTCTCGGTCGAGGCCGCCGTGGCGGCCGGCTGCACGGTGGTCACAGGTCCCCCAGGTAGGCGGCGAGGACGGCTTCGTCGGTACGGATGGTCGCGGGCGGGCCGGAGGCGATCATCCGGCCGAGGTCGAGCACGTAGACCTCGTCGCAGACGTTCATCACCAAGCCCATGTCGTGTTCGACCAGCAGCACGGCGGTGCCCTCCTCGGCGAGTGCGCGCAGCAGATCGCCGAAGCGCTCGGTCTCGGTGTGGTCCTGCCCGGCGGCGGGTTCGTCGAGCAGGATCACGCTCGGCCGGGCCGCCACCGCCCGGCCCACCTCGACCAATCGTCCGGTGCCGGTGGGTAATTCGTCGGCGCAGGCGTCAGCTACGGCGCCGAGGCCGAACCGGTCGATGATGTCGTCGACGAGCTGTCCGGCCCGGCGCCGGTCCGGCCCGAGTTCGGCGGCTACCAGGAGGTTGTCGCGCACGCTGAGCCTGCCGAACAGTTCGAGCCGCTGGAAGGTGCGCGCCATCCCGTGCCGGGCGCGGCGGGCGGGCCCGGCCCGGGTGACATCGCGACCGGAGAGGGTCACCCGCCCGTGCACCGGAGTGCGCAGGCCGCAGATCACGTCGAACAACGTGCTCTTGCCCGCGCCGTTCGGTCCGATCAAGCCGGTGATCGTGCCGGCTTCGGCGCGCAGGGTCGCGGCGTCCAGTGCCCGGTTGCCGCCGAACACGACGGTGACATCGTCAACTTCCAGTAGTGACGGCACGATCGAGCACCTCCTCGTCCTCGGGTGTCCAGGGCCGCCGGATGCCCCACCATTCGACCGGCACTTCCGACGGATCGGCCACGGGCCGGTGGCGCACCGAACTCCAGATCCGCGCCGCCACGGTCGCGACGACGAGACCGCCGGTGAAGGCCCAGCCGTCGATCGACTCGAGCAGGCGCAGGCCCCACAGCCCGAGCACGACGAGCACCAGCAGCGGTGCCACCACCCGGTCGCGCAGCATCGGGAACCATTCCCGGCGCAACGGGGCGATGGCCCCGTCCTTGAGCACGCCACCGCCGAAGAGGATGCCGCCCAGCGAGGGCAGCACCTGCGAGAGATTCAGCAGGCCGGGCCACAGCACCGGAATCACGTTCAGCGGACCGGCGAACACCAGGCCGGTGAACATGCCCGCGCCGATCGCGCCGAGCCCGGCGATGGTGACGATCAGGAAGATCGGCAGGCCGGCCACCAGGTTGAACTGATCCGGTGCCACTGCCTGCAGCTGCATCCCGTACAGCGCGCCACCCAGTCCGGCGATGGCCGCCGAGAGCGTGAACACCGTCACCCGCGCCAGCAGCAGGCTGCCGCCGAGGGTCGCGTAGGCGGCCTCGCTGTCGCGCAGCGCGATCAGCCTGCGGCCGAATCGGCTGCGCCGCAACAGCGCGACACCGAAACCGGCCACCGCGAGGCAGACCGCCGCGAACACGGTGATGCCCGCGGTGGTCTCCACCTTCAGCCCGAACAGGTCCGGTCCGGCGATCGACACCGACCCCTGATCGAACAGCGCGATGCGCACCCCGAGGATCTCGAAGGCGGGCAGCGTGAAGATCCACCGGTCGAGCACGACCGCGAAGGCGGCGGTGGCCAGCGCCATGTAGACGCCCGAAAGCCGCAGTGCCGGAATCGCTATCACCGCGCCGACGAGTCCCGCGATGCCCATGGCCGCGAGCAGCGCCCACCATTGACCGTCCGGTCCCAGGTGCCCGTAGGCCACCGCGCCGATGCCTGCCAGACCGAGCTGGCACAGCGAGATCTGTCCCGCGAAACCGAGCAGCGGCACATATGACAGCGCGATGACACCCCAGGCGAACATGGCACCGTAGGTGATCAGATCCGGCTCGCTCAGCATGGTGGCCAGCATCAAACCGAGGGTGACGATCACCGCCGCGAAGGCCGCCGAGCCGCCGAGGGTGGGCAGCGGCACCGCGCCCACCCGCCGGTCTCGTCCGCGCAACCGGCCGTGCGGGAACAGCAGCAGCGCGACGAACAGCAGCAGCGCGGGCGCCGCGAGCCGCAGGCCGGGCAGATACTCGTTCTGCGGCAGATACCCGGTCAGGTAACTCTCCAGCAGGCCGACGACCACCGCGCCGACGAACACCATCGGCAGATTGCGCAACCGCCCGAAAATGGCGGCGGTGTAGGCACTCACGATGAGCAGTGACAGCTGTGCCGCGTCCAGGGTGACCATCGGCGCGATCAGGATGCCGCCGATCGCGGCCAGTTCGATGCCGAGGATCCAGGCGATCCGGTTGGCCCGCTGCGGGTCGGCGCCGGTGAGCCCCACCAGGGCGCGGTCGTCGACCGTTGCCCGCATCTCCACCCCGGTTCGGGTGCGGTACAGCAGGATCCGCAGCGCGATCGCCACCGCGATCGCGACGGCGATGGTCAGCGCCTGGTGCCAGGTCAGCGTCACCACGCCCAGATCGATCGACGGCTGGTCGGGGAAGAACCGTGGCAGCGACCGCGATTCGTTCGGATTCCAGACCCAGCGCGCGAGCACGATCAACCCGCTGAGCAGCGCGATGGTCATCACCAATTTCTCGGCGTCGCCCAAGCCCTGGGTCGGTGCCAGGGTCCGGCCGAAGAACAACCCGAAGGCCGGGGCGAAGACCAGCAGCACCGCGGCCAGCGCGAGCGGGACGGGCCAGCCCCAGCCCACTGACAACTGCCAGTAGACGAAGGCCGAGACCATGCCCGCCGCACCGTGCGCGAAGTTGAACACCCCGGTGGTGGTGTAGGTGAGTACCAGGCCACTGCCGATCACGGCGTAGATCGCGGCGGTACTCAGGCCGACGATGCCGAAGGCGAGAAATTGCTCCATCAGCGGACGCGCTCCGTCACTTCAGATCCGCGAGACTCTTGCCGACCGAGGCCAGCGTCGCCGGCTGACCGAAGTCCGCCGTGTATCGGTAGGGGGTGAAGCCACAGCGGTACAGCCCGTCGGTATTGGGCGAGAACTGCGCGGACTTCCACCCATCGGGGCCCGCCTGCTGCACGTTGAAGCAGCGGGTCTGCTCGGCCAGCGGCTTGGACAGGTCGACCGGTGCCTGCAGCCCGCCCGCGGTCCAGGCCGTCTCCTTCGCCGCGGTCTTGTAGACGCAGGCGCGGGTCAGTTCGTCACCGCACGCGGTGGCGGATTTGGCGAACAACAGCCAGGACTGGAAGGCGCGCAGCACCTGGAAGGTGATGGTGCTGTCGGGGGCGTACTGCTCGAAGAGGTCCTTCACCTGCTGTACCGCAGGCACTCGGTCGGCCGCGTCCAGCGGTGCGGTGCCGCTCATGTCGAGCACGTTGTTCTGCTGTCCGAGTGAGCTTTTCGCCGAGTCCAGGAACACCTGGTTGTAGGAGTTGGCGTTGGCGTCGATCCAGTCCAGCTTGTAGTTCATGCTGGTCAGCACGTCCTGCAGCTTCGCCAGATAGCGGAAGTCACCGTAGAAGATGAGGCCCTTCACCCCGGCGGCCTTGATGGCCTGGGCGTAAGGCGTCCAGTCCGAGACGCCCGAGATCGGGTACAGGTCGCTGTAGGCGATCTTCGCCCCGGCGGCGGCGAACGACTCGGTGAGCTTGTCGCCCATGACCTTGGTGATCGGCGAGTCGCCGTTGATCATGCCGATGGCGTTCTTGGAATCGGGGAAGGCCTCGTTGATGAGCCAATCCTGGAATCCGGTGTAGGGATTCACGTTCTCCGACATCGACGAGCCCGCACCCAGTTGCAGGTCCGAACCGGTGTTGGCGGTCTGGGAGACCTGCGCCGGGAACTCCGGCAGCAAGCAGCTGAGGCGGTCCTTGACGCCGAGACCGTCGAGCGCGGCGCTACCGCCGACCAGGACGAAGTCCTCCCGACAGGCCTCGAGCGTGCGCTGGCGGACCTCCATGAGCTTGGTATCGCGCAGGTTGGCGACGATCTTGCGGCCGTTGATACCGCCCGCCGCGTTGCACCAGGACGTGAAGACCTTCGCCGCGTCGACGAAGTCGGGATTCTTGGTGAAGCCGATGTCGGAGAAGACACCCACTTCGACCTCGGTCGCCGTCACGCCCTGCGCCTGCGTGCTGCCCAGCGTGCCCGACTTGCAGACATCGCTGAGCGTGCCGAAATCGCCGGACACGGCAGGGGCCGGACCGCTCGCACCGTCCTCGCGCGCTCCGCTCTCCCGGCCGCACCCTGCCACCAGGAGAGCGACCGCCATCAGGGCGATGACTGTTCGCTGTGGTTTCACCGTAAATCCTCCTCCGTGAGCAGCCGCGGCATGGCGCCCGCTGCAACGGAAACTATCTTCTCAGAATCGGATAATCAATATCGAGTTTCCGGAGAGTATGAATCTTCCAGGTCGGCCGAGGCCGCTCGCCCGGCACCGACACCGGGCGGCCGAAGTCGCGTTTGACAGCGCTCGACCTGCATGGAAATCTAGTAGTCAGTTTTGGAGAATTACATTCTCACGAGAGGGAGTCCCTTGGCACACTTCACCAAACCAGCGGCGGGGAGCTGGACACAGAACTACCCCGAGCTGGGCACCGATCCGGTGGACTACACCGACTCCATCGACCCCGCCTTCTACGAGGACGAGCGCCAGGCGATCTTCCGCAGGACGTGGCTCAACGTCGGCCGGATAGAGCGGCTGCCCCGGATCGGCAGCTACTTCACCAAAGAACTGCCCTGCATCGGCTCGTCGGTCGTGATCAACAAGGACCGCGACGGCCAGATCCACGCCTTCCACAACATCTGCCGCCACCGCGGCAACAAGCTGGTGTGGGACGACTACCCCAACGAGGAGACCGCCGGCTCGTGCCGCCAGTTCACCTGCAAGTACCACGCGTGGCGCTACGACCTCAACGGTGATCTGAACTTCGTCCAGCAGGAGAAGGAGTTCTTCGACCTGGACAAGAGCAAGTACGGCCTCAAGACGATCCGCTGCGAGGTGTGGGAGGGGTTCATCTTCATCAACCTCGACCCGAACGCCAAGCCGCTGATCGACTACCTCGGCCCGATGATCAAGAGCCTCGGGGGCTACCCGTTCCACGAGATGACCGAGGTCTACAGCTACAAGGCCGAGATCGGCAGCAACTGGAAGCTGTTCATCGACGCCTTCGCCGAGTTCTACCACGCACCGATCCTGCATCAGAAGCAGGCGGTCCAGAACGAGGCCGACAAGCTGGTCACCAGCGGTTTCGAGGCGCTGCACTATGAGATCGAGGCGCCCCACTCGATGGTGTCGTCCTGGGGTGGCATGGCTCCGCCCAAGGACCCGAACATGGTCAAGCCGATCGAGCGCGCTCTGCGCAGCGGGCTGTTCGGGCCGTGGGATCGGCCCGATATCGAGGGCCTGGACCCACTGCCCGAGGGCATCAACCCGGCCCGCCATCGCGCCTGGGGCATCGACGAATTCGAGATCTTCCCGAACATGTCGTTGCTGTTCTGGGCGCCGGGCTGGTACCTCACCTACCACTACTGGCCGACCGCGGTGAACAAGCACATCTTCGAGGCCAACCTCTACTTCGTGCCCGCCAAGACCGCGCGCGAGCGGCTGGCCCAGGAGCTGGCCGCGGTGACCTTCAAGGAGTACGCGCTGCAGGACGCGAACACCCTCGAAGCCACCCAGACCATGATCGCCACCCGCGAGATCAGCGACTTCCCGCTCAACGACCAGGAAGTCCTGCTGCGCCACCTGCACACCACCGTCCAGCGCATCGTGAAGGAATACCGCAATGACAACGCCGACAAGTGAGGCCGCGACCGTGACCGAGCAGCAACTGCCCGCCGAGTTCACCGATCTCGCGCGGTTCTCCGACTGGATCCTGCCGACCGAACCCGAGCGCTACACCAAGCGCCTGGCCTCCTCGATGGCGCAGATGCAGGAGCTCTACGACGCCGGGATGCAACGACTCGACGCCGCGCTGGACTACTGCGACAAGTACGACATCAACGATCTGCCCGATGAGGTGCGTAACCTGTTCAACCTGCTGCAGTCGGTGGTGATGGTGTCGTTCCCGATCGAGTGCTGGAAGCAGCCCCGGGTGCCGGACTCCGGCGCGGCCTATCTCGACATCGTCCACGAGCCCCTGGTCTGACCCATGGCGACACTGACACTGAAGGCCGCCGGGCTGCTCGATGTCGACACCGGCACGATCGTGCGGCCGGGCTTGCTGCGGATCGAGGACGATCGGATCGTCGGTGTCGGCGGCACCGAGGACGGCGAGGTCGTCGATCTCGGCGACCTCGTGCTGCTGCCCGGGCTGATGGACATGGAAGTCAACCTGCTGATGGGCGGACGCGGCGAGACCGGACTCGCTTCCAGCGTCACCGACGATCCGGCCCTGCGGGTGTTACGTGCGGTGGGCAATGCCCGCCGCACCCTGCGGGCCGGTTTCACCACCGTCCGCAACCTCGGCCTGTTCGTCAAGACCGGCGGCTATCTGCTCGACGTCGCGCTGGGCAAGGCGATCGACGCGGGCTGGATCGAGGGGCCACGCATCGTGCCCGCGGGCCATGCGATCACCCCGACCGGCGGGCACCTCGACCCGACCATGTTCGCCGCCTTCGCCCCGGACGTGCTGCACCTGACGATCGAGGAGGGCATCGCCAACGGCGTCGACGAGGTACGCAAGGCGGTGCGCTACCAGATCAAGCACGGCGCGCAGCTGATCAAGATCTGCGTCTCCGGTGGCGTCATGTCCCTCACCGGAGCACCAGGGGCACAGCACTATTCGGACGAGGAACTGCGCGCGATCGTGGACGAGGCCCATCGTCGTGGGCTGCGGGTGGCCGCGCACACGCACGGCGCCGACGCGGTCAAGCACGCGGTGGCCGCCGGGATCGACTGCATAGAGCACGGCTTCCTCATCGATGACGAGGCGATCGCGCTGATGGTCGAGCACGGCACCTGGCTGGTACCCACCACCAGACTGGCCGACGCGATGGACGTCTCCAAGGCCGATCCGGCGTTGCAGGCCAAGGCCGCCGAGATGTTCCCCAAGGCCCGCACCTCGGTGCTGGCCGCCTACAAGGCCGGCGTCCGGATCGCCGTCGGCACCGACGCGCCCGCGATTCCACACGGCCGCAACGCCGACGAGCTCGTCGCCCTGGTCGAGCGCGGGATGACCCCGATCGACGTGTTGCGTGCGGCCACCGTGCGGGCCGCCGAGCTGATCGGGGTCTCCGATCGTGGACGGCTGGCCCCCGGGCTGCTGGCCGATGTCATCGCCGTTCCCGGTGATCCCCTGGCGGACATCACCTGCACCAGGGACGTGCGATTCGTGATGAAAGGCGGAAGAATTCATGTCAAGAAGTGACGACCTGCTCGAGATCCAGCAGGTGCTCGCCCGCTACGCGGTGACCATCACCCAGGGCGACATCGACGGAGTGGTCGCGGTGTTCACCCCCGACGGCACCTACAGCGCGTTCGGCGACACCTACACCCTCGATCTGTTCCCCGACCTCGTCGCCGCCGCACCGAAAGGGCTGTTCCTCACCGGGATTCCGGTGCTCGAGATCGACGGTGACAGCGCGACCGGCACGCAGCCGCTGTGCTTCGTCGACCACAGCACCCACGACCTGCGCATCGGCTACTACACCGACACGCTCGTGCGGACCGACGACGGCTGGCGGCTGCGGACCCGCCGGATGACCTTCATCCGGCGCAACGGCGACCACGACTCCGGTATCCCGCACGCCTTCGAGCGTTCCAAGGCATGACAGTGCACACCGGCCCGGAAGTGCCTGCCCTGCACGAGATCTCCGGATTCCGGGACCGTTTACGCGCGTGGCTCGACGACAACGATCTGACTCCGGCACCCGACGAATCCCTCGACGGCCAGGTGGCGCAGCTGTCGCGAGTACGGCGTGCGCTGTTCGACGCGGATTGGATGCGCTACGGCTGGCCCGCCGGGATCGGTGGTCTCGGCGGGCCTGCCGCGTTGCGCGCCGTACTCGGCGAGGAGGTCGCCACCCGTGACCTGGCCGAGCCAGGCATCTGGTCGATGATCGAGGTACTGGCGCCGACGATGATCTCCTACGCGCCGCCCGCGCTGGCCGCGCGGATGGTGCCGCTGTTGCTGTCGGGCCGCGAGCAATGGTGCCAGGGGTTCTCCGAGCCCGGCTCGGGCAGCGACCTCGCCTCGCTGAGCACCACGGCGACACCGCGCGGCAGGGACTGGGTGATCTCCGGCCAGAAGGTGTGGACCAGTCTGGCGCAGTACGCGGCTCGCTGTGTCCTGCTCACCCGGACCGGGCCGGGCCATGACGGCATCACCGCGTTCTTCGTCGACATGGACACGCCGGGAATCACGGTGCGCCCACTCCAGACGATGCACGGGGTGGACGAATTCGCCGAGGTGTTCTTCGATGACGTGGTGGTGTCCGGCGATCGTCTGCTCGGCGCGCCGGGTGACGGATGGCGGATCGCCATGGATCTGCTGCCCTACGAACGCTCCACCTGCTTCTGGCACCGGATCGCGTACCTGTTCACTCGACTGGAGAACCTGCTCGCACAGGCTGATCACCACGCCGAGGACGACCGGGTCCTCGGCGCCGCCTACCTGGCCCTGCACACCGTGCGCTGCCGATCGCTGGCCACCCAGCACCGGCTCGCCGAAGGCACCCGGCTCGGCCCGGAGACCTCCGTCGACAAGGTCTTGCTCGCCGGCGCCGAACAGCAGCTCTTCGACCTCGCCCGCGACCTGCTGCCGGGCGCCGTCGAACTCGACGACGGCCCGTGGCGCACCGAATTCCTGTACTCCCGGGCGGCCACGATCTACGGCGGCACCGCCGAGATCCAGCGCAACATCATCGCCCGCCGACTCCTCGATCTCGGAAAGGAAGGAGCATGACCGCGGACTCCGGCCTCGACGCCACCGAACGGTCCCTGCTCACCACCGCGGTGCGCCGGACGATGACCGACCACACCGGCGCCGCACTCGCCGCCGCACTGACCGAACTCGGCTGGCCCGAAATACTCACGGCCGCACCCGAACTCGCCGGACCGGTGTTCTTCCGGCTGCTCGGCGAGACCGGCGCGCACGCTCCCCTGCTCCTGGACGTGCTCGACCCGGCCGGAGCCGATGCCGTGACGCTGCCGTTCGCGGGTGAACGGTGGGTGCGCTGGGACCGCGACGAGGCAGACGCACCGGCGGTGGGTACGCCCGCTTCGTCGATCCACCGCACCGATCTCCCGGTGCGGGCCGTGCCGACAGGTTCGACGCCACCCGCCCGCGTCCTCGCCGACGGCAGGCGCCTGCTCGGCTGGTGGTTGCTGGGTTCCGGGCACGCCATGCTCGCTCTCGCGCGCACGCACGCTATCGAACGCGCCCAATTCGGCCGCCCGCTTGCCTCTTTCCAGGCCGTCCGGCACCGTCTGGCCGAAACACTCGTCGCGCTCGACGGCGCCGAGGCCGCGCTCCTGGTCGCCGATGCCCAGCACGGCGGCACCGCGACGGGATCGACCGACAACCACGTCATCGCGGCACTACTGGCCAAGGCTGCCGCAGGTCAGGCGGCGCTCACCGCCGCGCGGCACTGCCAGCAGGTGCTCGGCGGTATCGGTTTCACCGCCGAGCACGCCATGCATCGACACCTGCGGCGCGTGCTGATCCTCGACGGACTGCTCGGCAGTACAAGGGAACTCACGCAGCAGGCCGGTGCGACGATCCGGCGGTCGGGTACCGCGATCCGCATCGCGCAACTCTGAACGCACGTCCGGATGGCACTCACGGCACCGAACCGCAGCCTGTTCGCGGACACGACACGGCCCGGTACCGGGGTTCGGTATCGGGCCGCCGAGGGTCAGGTTCAGCAGGTCGCTGGAGTTTGCCCCTGGATTGCCTGTAGTGCGCAGAACGTGGCCTTGGCGACCTTCCAGTCCTGGCCGTCCTTGACGGCCTGTCCGGTCTGATCCGGCAGCACCGGATTGCCGCCCATCAGGAGGGAGTAGGTGACGTCGGCGGTGGTGGCGCCGGTGAGTTTCACCGCGCTCACCGTGACGGATGTGCCCTGGGCCTGAGGGTTCTGAGCCTGGCCGTCGAAGATCGAGCGGAAGCTCTCACCCCCCTCGACCAGCGCGACACGGTCGTTCGTCGGCGCCTTGCCGTTGAAGAAGGTCGTGTAGGCCTTGGTGACCGCCTGGGTGGTTGCCGCATCGGCGGCGCCCGCGGCGGCGACGGTCGCGGCGGCCGAGGTGGTGGCCGGGGCGGCGGTCTCGTCGTCGGAACCACAGCCGGTGAGCGCTGTGGCGACAACGAGCCCGCAACAGAGCGCGGCGGTACGGAACAGAGAGGTGCGCATGAAACTTCCTTGTCTCACTTGATGTTGGCTTTCATTTCGTCCATGTCGATCAGGATCGGATATCCGTTGACGCTCAACGCGTTTCCGTGCCCCGTCTGATGGATGTCGAAGACCGACTGGATGGCGGCGTAGAAGCCCTGCACATCCAGGGTCTGGTTGACCGCCCGCTTGGCCTGCCGCAGACCGAACGCGGGCATGCCCGCGATCCGGGTGGCCAGCTGCCGGGTGTGCTCGTCGAGTTCGGCGCGCGGGACGACCGCGTTCACCATGCCGACCTGGTGGGCCTCCTCGGCCGTCACCGGGCGCCCGGTGAACAGGATCTCCTTGGCCTTGCGGGCGCCGAGTTCCCAGGTGTGGCCGTGGTATTCGACGCCGCCGATGCCCATCAGGACCACCGGATCGGAGAACAGGGCGTCCTCGGCGGCGACGATCAGATCGCACGGCCAGCACAGCAGCAGCGCGCCCGCGATACACCGGCCCTGCACGGCCGCGATGGACGGTTTGGGCACGTTGCGCCAGCGCAGCGAGTACTCCAGGTAGCGGCGCGATTCCAGGCCGTAGATCCGGTCGAGGGTGATGGTGCTCGGATCGGGCCAGGACTTGTCCTTGAGGTCGTGCCCGGCCGAGAAATGCTTGCCCTCGGCCCTGAGCACGATCACCGCGACATCCTCGGCGGCGGCGGCGCGCGTCCAGGCGGCATCCAGCTCGTCGAGCAGCTCACCGTTCTGTGCATTGGCGGCATCCGGCCGGTCGAGGGTGATCGTCGCGATGCGATCGGCGACTTCGTAACGAATGTACAAATCGATGCTCCTTGCCGGGCTGGTGGCGGTCGGCTGAGAATACCATTCTCACTCCCGGAAGTAACAGTCTCACCGATGTTGCGAAATGCGGCACATGGCTACACAGTTAAACGGGGTTCTCCGGTACAGTGCATTCATGTTCTCTTCGCATGACCGGGGATCGAGGTGCCCGTGACCAGCCCGAGCGAGAAGCCGGCGTGGAAACAGCGCGCGGTCGAACGATCGCTACGCACCGCGACGCTGCGCGCCGAGGAGCGGGTACAGCGATTCCTCGACGCCGCCCAGGCCATCATCACGGAGAAGGGCAGTACCGACTTCACCGTGCAGGAGGTCGTCGACCGCTCCCGCCAGTCGCTGCGTAGCTTCTATCTGCAGTTCGACGGCAAGCACGAACTGCTGCTCGCCCTGTTCGAGGACGCGCTCGCGCGTACCTCCGAACAGCTACGCGCGGCCGCGGACGGACAGACCGATCCGATGGACAAGCTCCAGGTCACCGTCGAATTGCTGTTCGAGCTGTGCCGTCCGGATCCTGCCGCCCAGCGCCCGCTGTTCACCGATTTCGCACCGCAACTGCTGGTGTCGCATCCCGGGCACGTCAAGGTCGCGCACGCACCGGTATTGGCGCTGTTCACCGAGCTGATGGACCAAGCCAAGGAGGCGGGCGAGATCACCGCCGATATGAACACCCGCCGGACCGCGGCCATGGTGATGCAGACGGTCATGTTCACCGCGCAGTCCACCGGCGCGGTCGACGAGGAGACCCAGTACCCCATCACGGCCACCGAGGTCTGGAACTTCTGCGCCCACGGCTTCGCCCGCGCCTGAACACCGTCCACCCGAGGCGATCTCGCCGAGGATGACATCGAACGATCACGAGAACCGGGCCGGAGGCAAAACCCCGACAACCCGGTGTGCCACTGAGCCGACCAAACACCCCCCCGGCACCACAAAAACCCGCCCCCGACACAAAACCCCCCC